>CALUIU010000004.1 GCA_944320795.1 Candidatus Paraprevotella stercoravium
GCGTTAGTTCAGTTGGTTAGAATACATGCCTGTCACGCATGGGGTCACGGGTTCGAGTCCCGTACGCACCGCCAACATTTGAAAGATAAGTTCTTAAAAAAGCTCTGACTCAGTTTTGAATCAGAGCTTTTTTTCTTTATGACATAAATATAAAGTAATGGAATTCCAGTCAGGAAAACATTCGCTCCCGAAACAGATACACTCACCGTCAAATTCTAATGTTTCATAATCTCCTAGCACTATTAGATAATCACCTTTACAAAGGTCTTTTCTACAGGTTATGATGATCTGCTCTTTTGACAGGTTACCCAATTTATGCGTAACCCACTCTATCTTGTTTGCCAAAATGGAAAGATTATCCCATGAAGTGCTAATCAGAATGTACAAATCAAAATACTTATGAAGTTCAGAAATGACATTAATTGTCCCTGATATTTCATCAACCCCGTCTTCGTGCATCCCAAAGGCATGAACTTGAATTTCTTCTGCTACATGAAAATCAGCCCGTATACAGTCTATATCTATGAAAATACGTTTTCTACGCTTCGGCAGATTTTTGTCACGCCTGTCATAGGCATCTCTGATTTCTGTCAATATACCACAAAACTCTTGTGAAGTCAGAATGGTCTTATAAGGATTCATTTCACCTATTGAATGAACCAAAGTCATTCCGCGTGTCTGCATCAACGCGTCACGAAATCGCTGACTTTGATCAAACATAGCCTGATAAGCACGTCTTAACAGTTGTTGGAATTCTTCACCTTGCCTGTCAATAGCATATTCTTTCCACCATACTATCTGATCTGTTTGCCATGACGTGATACTGCGTTTTCTGGCATTACCGCCTTTCATGCTGCAAATCTGTCTCTGCTTATCTCTATCCTTATATTTCAACGACTGCAGAAAACCTTCCATACTGCCACACACCATTCCTTCAAACCGGAATCCATTGCTACACAGATTACTTAAGACATTCGAAGGATACAGGCCGTCAGATCGAATGTCCATAGTATTAGTGACAGGATCAAAATAATCCTTCACCCCATTGCCGCGCTTGCCGGTTATATTATTCTCTTCCATAACAGAATAAAATTATGCCGTTCCCTATTTCAACTGATATTCCCAAAGAGCGAATTCCTCTTTTTCCGTCCTGAGTTCTTCCAGATAGATTCCATTCTGCTCCATAAATAAAACATATTTCCGTCCATAAAACGGGTCATTGTGCCCTGAAACAAAAAGAGCCCCAGGAGAGGGCTCTTTTTTCATTACTATCATTCAATTCAATACACCTTCTGAAATCCAGGTGTTTTTCCGAGCGCCAAATTAGTAAAAAAAATCATACCTCCCACTTTTTTGGCACTCTTTTTTCAAAAAATCATTTGCCGACCTCCATCAGCCATTTTCCGTCCTTCTTGACCATACGCTGCTTTTCCGTATCCGTCTTTCCGTCGTTATAAATCACCTCGTAAAAGACCACGGCCAGAGAATCCTCTACCAGAACACTGTCTCTCAAAACCTTATACTCTTTTACATCTTCCTTTTCCTTGGCCTTTTCGGCTATCATGGCGGCAAAGACCTTCTTCTGGTCGTCTGTCGGCTCTTCCTTGAAATTCATACCGTCAACAAAAGCCTCATAGTCCTTGTTCTGCATGGCATCCATATAGTCCTGCAAAGCATCCTTGGCACCACTGCCGCCTCCGCAGGCCATCAGCAGCAATCCGCCCATCAGGGCATAAAAACTTTTCATTCTCATAATCAATCGTTTTAAGGGTTATTATTATTTTGGATGGGTTTCAGCCGGCCACTCACCCACAGATCTTCCGGAAACAGGAAATTGGAAGTCTTTCCGGGAATTACCAGCTGGTGTCTCCGTTCTTCGGCCAGATCAATTCCCTCTCTGCGGTACAGAAGCCACACCAGTTCCGTACAATAAAGACGGGTAGTATCCCGAAGATCGTAATCATGGTCAAAACAAACTCTCTGTCGGAACTTTTCATATGCGGCCTGCGCCACACGTGCCGCGACACTGTCCGTGCAGTCCACTTGTCTCCAGGCTCCCCGACAGGCTCTTTCCGATGAAAAGAAACTGTCCAGAGGTTCACATTTCACACGGTCCTCCTCTCCCGGCGGCACCTCATTGGGTACGGCATGAATCACCATCCAACGCCCGTCTTTCCGCCAGGCAAGTCCCACATGCGAGAAATTTCCGCCACCCACCGTAGTCACCACCCGGCTGGCTCCTTCCAGTCCCATGCGAAACAGCAGATCTCCGTCACGCAGACAGGTGGTATCCACAAATACCGTTCCTGCTTCGTTTCGGACCATCCTTTCCCCGCATCCGCAAAAGAGCAGAATGAAGAGGAACGCGGGCAATTTAATAAAAATATTCATACATATCTCTCTTCTTGTTCTTTTTTTTTTAAAAAAACTATCCAAAGATGCAAAAATAAACAATAAACCCAAAAGAACAAGGTAAAAAACATGCACATCCTCGGGCCCCATACAAAAAAATCCGGCTTTTCGCAAAGCCGGATTCCCCACATTAATAATCAATTATTATCCCATCTGACCCGTCAGATAGGCTCTTGTCCGATCATCCTTCGGACTTTCGAACATTCTCTTCGTATCATCATATTCAATCAGTTCTCCCAGGAACATGAACATCGAGCGGTCCGAGATACGCATGGCCTGCGACATATTGTGTGTCACGATCAGAATCGTCACCTCCTTCTTCAGTTTCACCAGCAGGTCCTCGATATGCTTCGTGGCAATCGGGTCCAGGGCCGAAGTAGGCTCGTCCATCAGCAGGATTTCCGGCTGCAGGGCCAGCGAACGGGCGATGCACAGACGTTGCTGCTGTCCTCCCGAAAGGAAGGTACCGCGCTTGTTGAGCACATCCTTCACCTCGTCCCACAGCGCCACATTGCGCAGGCATTTCTCCACCAGGTCGTCGCGTTTGTGCTTCGACAGGGAAATGCCGTTCAGCGTATATCCCGCCAGCACATTGTCATAGATACTCATGGTCGGAAACGGGTTCGGTCTTTGGAACACCATACCGATATTCCGGCGTACCTCAATCGGGTCCCTGGTCAGGATATTCTCCCCGTTGAGCAGGATCTCTCCCGTCACCGTGATATTCTTATACAGTTCGTGCATGCGGTTCACGGCACGCAGCAGCGTACTCTTTCCGCATCCCGAAGGTCCCATGATGGCAGTGATCGTATTGCGCTCCACGCAGGCCGACACATTCTTCACGGCAGTCACATTCTTATCGTAGGATATGGACACATCCTTGATCTCCAAAATCGGATCGACTATATTTTCCATTTTTTTGCAATTCTTTTAGCCAATAAATTCAAACAAAGTACCAAAGTAAGCAGGAAGAGCGAAGCGCCCCAGATCAGGTCCTGCAGGTTCGGGTCGTTAAAGAACTCCCAGATCATGAGCGGCACGGCCGACATCGGTCGTCCCAGGTCATAGCTGATCACGGCACCTCCCAGGGCGGTGAACATCAGCGGAGCGGTCTCTCCCACCACACGCGACACGGCCAGCAGGATACCCGTAAAGATACTTCCGAACGAAGCGGGCAGCATCACCTTCAGCATCACTCTCCAGTAATTTCCTCCCAGTGCCAGTCCGGCTTCTTTCAGACTTTCCGGCAGGATCTTCATGGTTTCCTCGGTCGAACGGATAATCAGCGGCAGCATCATGATGAACAGTGCCACGCTACCCGCGAATCCCGAATAGCCTTTCATGGGCACCACCACCCAGATATACACGATGATACCGATAATGATCGAAGGCGTACCCTGCAACAGGTCGGTGATGTAGCTCACCGTCTTGGCGAACCAGTTCTTGCGGAACTCCGACAGACAGATACCGCAGAGGATACCCACGGGAATGGCCACCACGGCAGCCGTAAACAGCATCATCAGCGTACCCACGATACCGTTGGCGATACCGCCCGGAATCGGTTCTCCCTTCTGAGCGGCCATCATGGCCTTGAAGGCGTTGGGTGTCGCTTCGGTCAGGAACGACCATCCCAGTTGCTGCCATCCCTTCACCAGCACCTCGCCCAGAATGGCGAGCAGGGGAATCGCCGTCAGTGCCGACATGACGCACACCACGACATAGAGCAGATTATTCTTGAATATTCTGGCTTTTACATTCGAATCCTTTTTCATACCTCTTCTCTTCTTTTATACATGTTGTGCTCTGCGGATCATGATCTTTCCGATCAGGTTGATGATGGCCGTAATCAGGAACAGGATCAGACCGATGGCAATGAGCGACGACAGTTTCAGTCCGTCCGCTTCGCCAAACTGGTTGGCAATGATACTCGCCATCGTGTTACCGGTGGTACGCAGCGTCTCCGGCATCTGGTTGGTATTACCGATCAGCATCGTCACCGTCATCGTCTCTCCCAGAGCACGTCCGATAGCCAGGATATAAGCCGAGAAGATACCCGATCCCGCTGTCGGGAAGATCACTCTGCGGATCACCTCCGCCCGGGTGGCTCCCAGTCCGTAGGCAGCCTCTTTCAGGTCGGCCGGCACCATTTTGATAAACTCCGAACTCAGCGAAGCGGCATAAGGCACAATCATGATGGCCAGCACGAAGGCGGCGGTCAGGATGCCCGATCCCTGCGGCGACAGGTTCAGGAACATAAAGATCGGACGCAGCGCGTAGAATCCCCACAGACCATAGATGATGGAAGGGATACCGGCCAGCAGGTCAGTCACGGTAGCCAGCGCCGTAGCGATTTTCTTTCCCCGGAAATACTCACCCGTAAAGAGAGCCACCGGCAGGGAGAAAGGGATACAGATCAGCAGCGCCAGTCCGGTCGTCAGCATCGTACCCGTTATGAAGGGCAGTGCGCCGTATTTTTCTTTTCCGGCCGTAGTCACCCAGTCGTCCGAGAAGATGAAATTCCAGAAGCCGAAGTGTTCAAAGGCTCCCGAGGCATCGAGCGTAAGGGAGTAGATGATCCCTCCGCCGATGACCGGAATTACAATCGCCGAAACGATGAGCAAGGCCTTGAATATCTTATCTTGCATTTTGTTGGATTTGTCAGTTTTCCTTTATTGGATCACACTCTTGCCGTCATAGGTCACCCCTTTCAGGTTCTCCAAAGACAGTTTCACAGCCTTTTCAGGCAGCGGTGCGTAGTGCACGGTAGCGGTTGTCTGCTGGATAGAGTCGCTCAGCATATACTGCAGCAGGTCCAAAGTTACCTTGGCTTCCTGTGCGCTTCTTCCGGCATAGTTCTGCTCCTTGTAGATAATCAGCCAGGTGAAGCAGCTGATCGGATAGGCTCCGGCAGCGTCCGCGTTGGTGATGGAGCAGCGTGTATCCTGTGGCATCTCGCCCGAAGCGGCAGCCGAGATACTCTCGGTAGAAGGCTTCACCATCTCGCCGCGTGCGTTCTGCACACTGGCATACGGAATATTCTGGGCGAAGGCATATTCAGAACCGATATAACCGATAGAGTACGGAGTCTGTGCGATGACGCCGGCCACACCCGGATTGCCTTTTGCGGCCAGACCAACCGGGAAGTCCACGTTCTTGCCGCTTCCGTATTTGTCTTTCCAGTTCTGGCTCACCTTGGTCAGATAGTCGGTGAACACGAAAGTCGTACCGCTGCCGTCAGAACGGTAAGCCGGGATAATGTCCTTGTCCGGCATCTGTGTACCTGCGTTCAGGGCCACGATCTTCGGATCATTCCATTTCTTGATGTTACCGGCAAAGATGTCGGCGATTACTTCTCCGGACAGGTTCAGCGCCTTCACTTCCGGCAGGTTGTAAGCCATCACTACGGCACCCATACAGGTCGGGATGTGTACCACCGGATGCATGTCCTTCATCTCCTCGTCGCTCAGGAAAGCGTCGCTGCCGGCAAAGTCCACGATACCGTCTTTCAGGTTACGCACACCGCCGCCGCTGCCGATACCTCCGTAAGACACGGTATTACCGGTCTGGGTAGCAAATCCCTCGAACGACATATTATAGAAAGGAAGTGGGAATGTGGCACCGGCACCGCTCAGTTCCACTGTTTCTTCCTTTGCTCCGCCTTTACTGTTTCCGGCACAAGAGGCCATCATCCATCCCATGGCCACAACAGCCATTGATACAAATAATTTTTTCATAATCTTCTTATTTGAATTGTTCTTTATACTTTTTCTAAATTAAGTCTGTTTTTAAAGTTTGAACGAAGCGTTCACCATCAGCTGGAAGGCCTCTTTCAGATTCTTGTCTTCCGGCATGTTCAGGCGCAGGTTCGGAGCCAGGTTCACATGTTTTCCGAGCTTCACCTCGGCACCGGCCATCACGTTCATGCCGTCGGCGTCCAGATTCCATCCGTTGTTCGAGTCCAGACGGTCCCAGCGGGCAAACACGTTCACCTTCTTTCCGGCCGGCACGGTCGCATATACCGACACACCGTTCTGGTGGTCTCCCTCGTGATAGGCCGTATTCATCTGGTAGTTGTATTCCGCTCCGAACGAATATCCGTTTCGGGCATATCCCAGGAACGACGCCAGGTTCACCTTACCCTTCAGCCCCTCGTCGGTAGCCTCGTCATACGAACCGTACAGGCGCACCATCAGTCCGTCCGCCGGTTTCAGGGTCAGTCCGGCGCCATACTGCAGTCCGTGTTCAAACTGAATCTTCTTGTAGCCTTCGCCGTTCACCACGATCACGTCCGCGCTCACCTGGTCACAGAATCTGTAAGCCACCGACATACCCACATCGGCACTGCTTCCGAACTTATATTCATCCTGAAATGACTTCATCACATAACGCTTTCCCCAGAAATCCTCCTGAGTCTTGAACTGGGTCGTGCTGATCAGTCCTCCGTACAGGTCCCATCCGTTTTTCTGCCAGCGTACCCATGCGTTCTTGATAAATCCGATACGCTGCATGTCCTGCACCTCCTTTGATCTTCCGAAGTCGGCCACAGCCTGCATGCTCAGTCCGTTGTTAAAGCTGTACTGGTAACCGATATACGCACGTTCCAGTTCGAAACCTCTTGCGTCATTCTGCTCGCCGAATCCCGAATACATATTGGCGAAGGTCGTCAGGATCACCTTTCCCTGTCCCTTCTCGCTGTTCTGGGCTACGGTGTGCTGTGCGGCCATCAGTACCAGTGCGCAAGCCATTCCTGTTCTTTTCTTCATGCTTTTTTTCTTTTATTCTATAAATTCCTTTATCCGTTCTTTATTTCCGACACTGCAAATGTCCCGATAAAATGTTACATAGATATTTCAAGTTCTTAAAAATCCTGTGAATTTTGTTACCCTGCTATATAAAATAGGTGTAGGGGAGCATTTTGCCCCCCTACACGTCATCCGGCCCCCGGCCGTTTGTTACGAACCCGTTACATATTGGCTCCTCCGATCACACCGGCAATGGCGCTGGCCACAGCCACAATCAGATTCAGCAACAGGTTCCAGGCATTCTTGTTTTTCATCATGTTCTTGAATTTTAAGATTTGTTTTACCATTAATCCGTCATCCCTGATACAGTTTCCATCCTTTGCAGACTTCCACCTGTCTGGCCGGCACCCCGTTTTCCACCCGGCTCATGGCCGCCACCAGATTCATCATGGTTCTGGGGTCCTGGTCGTCCACGATCTGCGTCCGTTCCAGGCCGGTCAGCACGGTCACCTTGCGGATATAATACTCCGTGTCGTTACCGTCCTTTTCCGGAGCCCACCGCCGCACGATGCGTTCCACGGTATTGATACCATACCGGTTCCGGTACGTGCGCAGCACCACAAAGGCCGCCCGGTATCCCCAGGCCATGGATTCAAACTGAAAGAAATCCGGGTCGTTCTGTTCCTTGCTCAGCCCTTGCCACAGATTGGCGGTCCGCCGGATATTCAGAGGGTTGTTGTTCCGCAACCCTCTGGGCAACATTTTCTTCTTGTTTTCCATCGTCATCATGTTTCATCCTTATCCGTTATACACCTCCTTCTTCCAGTCCGTCTTCCTCCGTTTCGGTCTGCACGCTCTTCTCCAGATTATAGAAGTTGATGTCCTCGTTGTCCAGCTGGATGGCGTTGCGCAGCACCTTGCTCGGGTTATAGATCACCTTCAGTTTCTTGATGTTCTTCACCTCAAACTCCTTGGCGGTGGCGGCCCCTTCGCTCTGGCAGCTCAGTCGGAAGGAGCCCACATCGCCCATGTGTACCTTCATTCCGCTCTGCAGGGCATAGACAATCTCCTGTTGCAGGGCGGCGAGCACCGCCAGACAGTCGGCCCGGGTCACGGTACACATGGTACTGATGCGTTTGGCCAGTCCCTCCATATTGATCACGCCCGGGCTCACGATGCACGCATAATATTTCAGATACTGGGGTTCGTCTGTACCGGGTTTCTGCTTTCCTTGGATTTTGTAGTTAATCATATAAGTAGTAATTTTAAAAATGTTTTCACTCCGTGTTTTCTGTAGGACCGGAGTGTTCTCCCCGTTGATCAACACTGCAAAGATAAGACAGCCCCATCGGGCGCTTCGTCGTTTATCTTCCGAATTCCGCCAAAAAGCAGGTTAATCGTTTTAATGCGCGGATTTATTCGGGCTCTCCCAGGTAACGCGTCACGATTTCATACTGTTTGGGCGTAAAGAATCTCTGCCGGCTCCGGTAATGTGCCCCGGCCAGTTCCTCCCACAGTTCGGGACAAGAGTGCAACAGATAGTTCATTTTTCGGCGTGCGTTGGCCGGATCCTGATCACCGCAATAGGCCTGTGCCAGCAAGGTGATGTTGTAGCGATTTAAAAAACTCATATAACTTATTTTTAAGAAATGTGACGCGAAAGTAGGTTGCGTTTCCTTTTTTTAAGTGAATAAACTTTCACTTTTGGGTGATTTTAATTAATTTTATACATCAAAATTAACCTAAAACCCCAACTACGGTTCTGTAAACCTATGGTAACCAAACGTTTCAACACCTATATCGGCCGGGAAATGCTTGCCCGTCTGCTTCATTTTCCCTACATGACCGACCGTGAATTCCGGGCTTTGCCTCCCACCCCCAACAGCGGCTGCAAGTACAGCCGTCTGCAAGACCATCAGTTCATCAACAGTTTTCTCTGCATGATCTTCTACCGCTACAGCAGCTACTCCATGTCGGCGCTCGAGCCCACGGGCAACTGCATCCGGGGCATCATTCACCGCGACTGCCACTTCCAGCAGCGCACCTATCTGCTATTCACCGACCAGGTCTTTTCCTATCAGCCCAGCACCCCGCCCCTGCGTATGCTGCGCCTGCTCATCCGGGCCTTCGGCCAGATCGATCTGCACAATCTGCCGCACGCCCTCGTCGAGGACGAGCG
Source organism: Candidatus Paraprevotella stercoravium (assembly GCA_944320795.1). Classification (GTDB taxonomy): domain Bacteria; phylum Bacteroidota; class Bacteroidia; order Bacteroidales; family Bacteroidaceae; genus Paraprevotella; species Paraprevotella stercoravium. Next base: position 9,334 of record CALUIU010000004.1, read on the forward strand.
TTTCGATCTGGCGCTCTACCGGCGCATGGTCCACGAGTGCTACCCCGACGAGTATGTGGTATCCGACGAGCACGAGGCCCGCCGCCGGAACCATTCCCGCCGCCGGACATCTTTTTATAAGTAAAAAGCTAGGTCTGATTTAAATAATGTGCTAACTTTGCAGCAAATCATGATTATTTAAAACAAAAAGAACAGATATGCGATATCCTGTGCTTACAGCCGAGGAAGCCATCGGCCTGATTCATAATGGAGACACGGTAGCCATTGGCGGATTCTCTTCCGTGGGAACCCCCAAGGCCGTTCCGGCGGCGCTGGCCGCCTATGCCGCGGAAGCCAACCGCGATCAGATAACCTTTCAGATCGGTCTGGTCACCGGTGGTGCTACCGGCAGTCAGATCGACAGTGCGCTGGCACGCGCCCGTGCCGTGCGTTTCCGCACCCCCTTCCAGTCCAACCCCGACATGCGCCGGTCCATCAACGCCGGCGAGGTGGAATATTTTGACCTGCACCTCTCCCACATCGGCCAGGACGTGAACTACGGCTTTCTGGGCCGCATCCACACCGCCATCATCGAGGCGTCGGCCATCACCCCCGAGGGACGCATCATCCTGAGCACCTCCGTGGGCATCACCCCCACCATTGTACGGGCGGCCGAGCAGATCATCGTGGAGCTGAACCAGAGCCACGGCGACCGTCTGGAAGGCATGCACGACCTCTACACCCTCGAGACGCCCCCCTACCGGCAGCACATTCCTATTTTCCATGTCAACGACCGCACAGGCAGTCCCTATCTCGATGTCGATCCGTCCAAGATCGCCGGAGTGGTCTACACCAATGAGCGCGACCACATATCCCCCTTCACCCCGATGAACGACACCACCCGCCGCATCGGCGAGAACGTGGCGTCCTTCCTCCTTCAGGAATGGCAGAAGGGCGGCATCCCCCGCCAGTTCCTGCCCCTGCAGTCCGGTGTGGGTAACATTGCCAATGCCGTGCTCGGCGCTCTGGGTGCCGATCCGCAGCTTCCGGCCTTCTCCATGTTCACCGAGGTGATCCAGAACTCCGTGATCGACCTCATGCTCGAGGGACGCATCCGCTTTGCCACCGGCAGCTCGCTCACCCTCTCCGAAGACCATCTCGATCTGATGTACGACCATCTCGACGTCTTCCGCGACCGCATTCTGCTGCGCCCGCAAGAGATCACCAACCATCCCGAGATGATCCGCCGTCTGGGTGTCATCACCATCAACACGGCGCTCGAGGCCGACCTCTTCGGCAATATCAACAGTACCCACGTCATGGGCAGCAAGATCATGAACGGCATCGGCGGTTCGGCCGACTTTGCCCGCAACGCCTATCTGTCCGTGTTCACCACCCCGTCCACAGCCAAGGACGGCCTCATCTCGTCCATTGTGCCCAATGTGTCCCATGTCGACAGCACCGAGCACGATGTACGTATTCTCGTCACTGAGCAGGGCGTGGCCGACCTGCGTGGCAAATCCCCGCGCCAGCGTGCCGTCTGCATCATCGAGAACTGTGCCCATCCCGACTATAAGGAACTGCTTTGGGATTATCTCAAACTCTCCGAGAACCGCACGGGCCACATCCCGTTCTCCCTGCAGAACGCGTTCCGCATGCATCAGACCTTTGCCGAGGAAGGCGACATGCGCAAAACCCGCTATTTATAACTGGCGCCTTGCTTTTATCCTTATGAAAACATCCCCCTCCTATCCCCCTCTGTTTCCGCAGCTGCTCGAACTGCTGCGCTGCGGTCTGTGGGACCGGCAGCCCGATGCCGCCCTTTTCCGCGGACTCACCCACGACCAGTGGCTCTCCCTGTTGCTGCAGGGCCAGCAGCAGAGCATTCTGGGCCTGATGTCCGAAGGCGTGCAGCGCCTTCCCGAGGACAGCCAGCCCCCGCTCGACCTGCGCCTCCAGTGGTTCGGCTATCAGCAGGCCATACGCCATCAGCAGCGCCAGTATGGCGAGGCACGCCAGGAGGTGCTTTCCTGGTTTCTCGAGGCCGGCATCCGCTGTGCCGTCTTCAAGGGTGATACCTTCAATGCCCTCTACCCCATTCCCGGCCTGCGCATGTGCGGTGATGTCGACCTCTGGTTCCCCGATCCCGACGGAGTGACACAGGCTCTGCAACTTCTCCGTAAACAGGGATTGCAGGTTACAGACCCGGGAAATCATCACCTTGTACTGGAATACAAAGGTTTGTCCTTCGAAATGCACCACGACTTTCTCAACCTTCCCTTCAAATCCCGTGTGCCACACACCCTGGTTTCCACGAAACATCCCGTCTATACAGGTCTGCAGCTCAATCCCGAAGCCAACACCGTGATGGTGCTCACCCATGCCGCCCATCACTTTATCGAAACCGGACTGGGACTACGCCATCTGTGCGACTGGGCTGTCTGGCTCCACCGCTATGGGCACACTCCCGAGGTACAGCGGGGATTGACGGAAATCCGCCGTCTGGGTGCCGGTGTCTTCCTCACGGAATTTACGGCCCTGGCCGTTTATCTGCTGGGGTTGGAATCTACCGATGCCGAAAGCCTGATCCGTTTCAGCCGGGAAACCCGTCGTGAGCGTCTGCTCCGGGAAATGCTCCTGCAGGGCAATCTCGGCAAGACCCATCTGGCCCAAAAGAAACATGTCCCTCTGGTGTGGTTCTATCTCAATTCTTTTCTGCGCGAGCTCAGTCTCTCCGCCTTCTGGCCCCGCTATGTCTGGGCCAGCATCCCCCATCAGATCCGGCGCACTTGGCGCATGCTGCATCGGAAATAAAAAAACCGACCCCGCAAGGGATCGGTTTTTTTATTTGATGAATCAAACAGATGTCTTATTCCTCAATCAGACATGCTGTTTATTTCACTACTTTTACAATTACACGACGGTTGTATGAAGCCGGAGTCAGCTCGTTCACACCACCCATAGGTTTGATGATGATCTGCTCATCCTTCAAGCCCATCTTCTTCAGTTCCTTGGCTACAGCCTCGGCACGACGCTCGCTCAGCTGCTTGTTGTAGTCAGCCGAACCGGTCTTGCTGTCCGCATAACCGTAAACCTCTACCTTGCCACCGTTCAGCTGGTCTACCAGAGCCTGTACGTTCACGAGATCCTTCTTCGAAGCGATGCGTGAAGAGTTCAGGTTGAAGAATACAGATACCGGAGTGGTGACAGCCACTTCCTTGGTTACGGTAGAAGTGCTTGTTTCCGGACGTTTGGCCAGTAAGCCCTTCAGCTTGTCGTTTTCGCTCTGCTGCTCAGCCAGTGAAGCGTTGAGCGCGTCGGTCTGTGCCTTGTGCATGGCGTTGATCGCCTCCAGATCCGGAGTCTTGCTCCAGCCTACCTTGCCCAAGTTCACACCGAGTCCCAGAGATACGCCGAACTGGCGGTCCTTGCTGGTAAAGAAGTTACCTCCACCTTTATATCCGGCACCGTTATCCAGTTCGTTCAGCGCCGTATTGGAGTAGATGTCCAGATTGATAAACAGGCGCTTCGTCACATTAAAGGTATTCAGGATACCGCCGGTGTACATAAACGCATAATGCTGCGCATCAAAATTCCGGTAGAATCCCGTACCGGCATAGAGTGAAATGTTCCACACTCTGCCCGGCTGATAACCCGCAAACAGATTGCGCAGGTTGATCATACCCTGCATATTGACATTCAGCATGTCAAAGCTTGGGTTCTCGCGTCCGTCTACACACTGCAACTGCATCATCTGGGCTTTGGCGCGCACACCGATTACCGGCGTAAACCACTTACCCACCGTAATGTCACCGTTCCAGCTGCGACGGAAGCTCTCAAACGGGTTCTTGGACAACCCCATGCCACGCTCCTGATTGGAGTAGCTGCTCACATAATCACCGCCGGCAGTCACAAACCAATTCGCCCAAAATCGGTTGGTTGCCACGCTGTACTTATCCACCGGTGCTATTTCGGTGGTTTCCTGATTCTGCGCCATGGCCGATGTCGCTCCCAGCAACATCAGGCCGAATAACATTTTCTTCATAATCAGATTTTTTTATATGATCAAAATAAACCGAGGAATTTCTTCTTTTTCTTGTCGTTGCCATAACCGTAACCATAGCTATAGCCTGCATAGCCATAATGTCCGTAGCCCAGCTGCTCTTCCTTCACGCTGTTCAGCACCACCGCCATTTTCTTCAGCTTGCCGCTCTGATAGATCTGCTCGATGTCCGGCAACTGGCGGCGGTCCAACACACCCGCTCGGGCCACAAAGAGCGTCAGGTCTGCCAGTCGGGCCACAATCGCCGCGTCGGCCACCACGCCGGTTGGCACACCATCCAGCAGAACCAGGTCATACCGGTCTTTCACGGCTCCGATCAGCTCGTCCAGCTTATCGCTCAGCAGCAACTCGGCCGGATTCGGCGGTATCGCTCCGCTATAGATAATGTCCAATCCCGAACAACCGTTTACCGGATGGATCAGTTCGTCCGCCTGTTCCACCTGCCCGATCAGATAGTGTGTCACGCCCTTCTGGCGCTTGCCGCCGAACAGGCGGGTCAGACTGGCCTTTCGGATATCCAGATCCACCATCAACACCCGTTTGCCCGCAAAGGCCATCATCGCTGCCAAGTTCGATCCCACAAAGGTCTTTCCGGCTCCCTCATTCATGGAGGTGGTCATCAGCACCTGCACGGGATGTCCGTCCTCTTTCATAAAGGAAAGATTTGTACGCAGCATACGGAATGATTCCGTAACGGAATCCGTACCGTCCACACGTACGGCCAGCATGCCCTCATTTCCTTTTTTATAAGGAATATCCCCCAAGAAAGGTAACGAAAGTTTTCCTTCAATATCCTTCCGGTTACGAACTTTATTGTCCAGCAAAAGCATTAAAAATAAAATACCGGTCGGTAATCCCAGTCCCAAAATCAAAGCACCCAGATAAATCATTTGTACTTTAGGAGTTACCGGAGAATTAGAGCCTTTGGCCTGATCGATTACACGTGCATTACTTTCGGCGATATATTCAGCCAAGGCATTTTCTTCCCGCTTCTGCAATAGATACACATACAGTTGTTCTTTTACCTTTTGCTGTCGCTCGGCGCTCAATACCGTCTTCTGGTGGTTCGGAATTCTGGCAGCCTGCCCGGTGCTTCGTGCTTCCTGTTTTAACGTACTGTTCAAGCGCAATTGCAAGGCCTCCATATGATTGTCCATGGTATACAGAATACTTTCCCGCAAGGAATTCATTGCCTGTCGCAAATCCTGCACCACCGGATTATCCCCTGCCGAAGGACCTTCCAGTTTATTACACTGCAGACGCAACTTATTGTACTCATTGATCTGACTCACCAGATTAGCTTCGGAAACTCCGGTACTGAGTGGAATCAGGGATTCATCATTCTTGGGCTGTAACAAAAACTCTTTCAGATAACGCGTCAGTTCTATTTCTGTTTGTAATTGTACTGCCTCATTCTGGAACTGGTCTGCTTTTTGCAGATAAAGCCCGCCTTGAGTAGCATCCACCAATTGGTTTTCACTTCGATAAGATGCAATCTGGCTGTCTACATTTCCCAATTCCTTTTCCAATATAGCCAGACGCTCCACCACAAAGCGCTCTGTATTACGCGCCACGGTGTTCTTATCATTCACAATATCCTTTTTATAGGCATCTATCAATGCGTTCAGGATATCCGTAGCCCTTTGGGGCACTTCATCCGTAATGGCCAACTGGATCATGCTGGATTCCTTGGAAGCTTTGGCTGCCGTTATTCGGGCACTCAACGCATTCCCGACAGCTGTTACCGTATTCTTGGTTACAATCAGATCTTGCCCGATATAATCTTCGGAATAAAAGGAAGTCGGCTTTACCACTATATTCCCCACAGGTGTCTGCACCGTTTCATTCAAGGCAAATGTCTTCTGAAAATCCAGCTTTTCCCCTTTATAAAAAAGTTCTTTCAGTTCCACCTTTTTATTTGGCAACAAAGCCAAACGAAAACGACAAGCCAAATCCGTATCATCCGCAAAACCGACCGTTATCGGTGTTTTTCCATACAAATCCACCGGTCTCCAGAAAGTTTCCGCCTGATAGCCGACTTCCAGATTCAGTTGTTCCACCACCATTTGGGCCAGATGTAAGGACTTGAAAATCAGAATTTCGTTTTCTACATTTCCACTCAGATCCATAAAACCCACTTCCTTGAAGATTTGCGCTTCAGTAGGAGTTCTTGTACCACTGTTCTTATCTTTAATCAACACCGTAGCTACTCTCTGGTATTGGGGCGCCGTCCGGTGCACATAGACAAAAGCCACTACCAAGCAGAGAATTACGGTTCCAACATAATAATACCATCGCTTCAAGCCTAAACGTGCCAAATCCATCATCTCAACCTCTAATCCGGTAGTCGTTGGTCCTGACTTTGGAGTAGATTTATTTGTCTGTATATTCCGATTTTCCATAAAACTCTATCTTAACAATGTCACTATTAAAGTTGTTACCGACATGATTGAACTGAATACCGAAACCCATGTTCCTACTGAAGTCACTTGAGTACTTCGATTCTGAATGGTCCGGGCATTATTCGGCTCGACATAAATCACATCATTTTGCTGCAAATAATAATACGGAGACTGCAGCAAATCCGAAGAACGTAAATCCAGATAATGCACCGTACGCTTTCCATCAGCTTCACGGATTACCGCAACCCGATCCCGCTTCGCCTGAATCCCTAGATCACCGGCTTCCGCCAACGCTTCCAGCACCGTAATACGATCAGATTTTACATTAATTACTTTCGGAGTCTTAACCTCTCCCAAAACGGAAACTTTAAAATTTTGGAAAGTAACTGTTACAACCGGATCCTGTAAATAGTTCTTCTGTTCCAATTCCTTCGTAATATAGTCAGCCAATTCTTTGCGAGTTTTTCCTTCCACAGAAATTCGCCCTAACTGTGGAAAATTAATAGCTCCTTCCGCATCTACTTGATATCCCAATTGAGAATTTGCCGAACCACTCTTTGCTTCTAAAGTATAAGCCGTAGCCGGCAAATTAAAAGGGATTGCCAGTTCTGGATTTCTTGCGGATACAGTAATCCCCAGCAAATCATCCTTTCGGATTTTTATTTCATAACTCTGCTCCATATTCAGCTGCAATCCTTTATCTAAATCCTGGAAATAGAGGACTCTCTCGGGAGCAGCACAGCTGGTTAATACCAAAATCAAAAGTAACCAACTGGTCCATTTTGTTTTTTTCATGTACATTTTTTTCTTTAAATTATGTCTGCAAAAATAAAGAAACCTTCTCTTTTCCCCAAATAATAAAAACAAAATCTCTTTTTTAAGGTATCTTTAGAAAGAAATAGCTTGTTTTATCTGCTCTACAATATATTTTACATCCTCATCCGTTACACAAGGACCACTAGGCAGACACAAACCTTTCTTGAAGAGAGTTTCACTGACTCCATTCACATAAGCCGGATTCTGAGCATAAATCGGCTGCTTGTGCATCGGTTTCCATAATGGACGTGATTCTATACCAGCAGCATCCAGAGCCAGACGCATAGCTTCTACATTCGTATTTGGCTCACAGTCTGTATGCAAAGTCTTTGCGGCATGCGTCACACCGGCAGCTCCACCTACAGCCCCTTCAATCTTGGCTTCATAAGCATGCTCCTGTCCTTTCACCTTCAGATTCTCATCAAGTAAGATGGTATTCAACCAGAAGTTACTGTCATAATCCGCAGACGGATTTTCATGCAAAGTGATGCCCGGAACATCTTTTAGCAATTCCTTATATAAGGCAAAGACATGCTGGTGATGCTGGATATGCTCATTCAGCACAGTCATCTGTCCGCGTCCGATGCCCGCACAGATATTACTCATACGATAATTATAACCGATATGACTATGCTGGTAATAAGGATAGGCCTCACGTGCTTGAGTGGCATAATACATGATTTCCTGCTTGGCTGCTGTATCCGGACAAATCAAAGCACCACCCCCTGAGGTAGTAATCATCTTGTTACCGTTAAAAGACAAGACTCCATAACGGCCGAAGGTACCACACACCTGTCCTTTATAACGGCTTCCCAAACCTTCGGCAGCGTCCTCGATGACCGGAATCTCATATTTATTAGCTATGGCCATGATTTCATCAATCTTGGCCGGCATACCATACAGATATACGGGAACAATGGATTTCGGTTTTTTGCCAGTTTTTTCAATACGATCAACAATAGCCTGTTCCAACAGTTCCGGATCCATGTTCCAAGTATCCTCTTCCGAATCCACGAAAACCGGAGTAGCTCCCAGATAGGTTGCGGGATGCGAAGAAGCGCAGAAGGTAAAGGTCTGCACCAAGACTTCATCGCCCGGACCGACTCCACAGTTCAGCAAGGCCAGATGAACGGCTGCCGTTCCGGCAGAAAGAGCTACCACTTCTTTTCCTTCCACTCCGCAGAAATCCTTCAGATCCTGCTCAAATCCATTTACATTCGGTCCGAGAGGCACCACCCAATTAGTATCAAAGGCTTCCTGAATATATTTCATTTCATTGCCGCTCATATGAGCTAAACAAAGGTAGATTCTCTTATTCATTTTCTATTTTTTTAATAATTTTACATCTATTTCCCACAGCTAATACTCCATCCGGAATATCTTTCGTAACTACCGAACCGGCACCTATCATACACCACTTTCCTATTTTTACTCCCTGAATCACTGTAGTTCCGGCACCAATCCAAGTTCCTTCTCCTACGCGCACATTCCCACAAAGAGTAGCATGTGGTGAAATATGTACATAATCCCCAATCAGACATTCATGATCTACAGAAGCTCCGGTATTGATGATACAATGTTTTCCTATTTCTGCACAAGTCTGTATAATAGCCCCTTGCATCACCACCGTTCCTTCTCCTATTTGGGCATGTTCCGAAACAATGGCTAAAGGATGAATGGCCGTACCGAACTCCGCTGGATAATTTTCCGAAATCTTCTTTCTGACTTTATTATTACCAATACTGATAATTAAAGGTGATGCATCTGTTTTTCCATGAAAAACCGGATGTCCCAACAGATCCTTTCTTTCCAAATTATCATCCACCAGTCCTTCTATACTGATCCCATTAGCCTTTAATATATCCATAATGACCATGGCATGGCCACTTGCTCCATATAAATACATTATCGATTTTTATTTAGTTATGCCCATTAAACGGTTCTATGGTAGCTTGTCCTTCCTGAGAAATTCCTTCACGGATAAACACCTTTTTGATTGTAAGAAAAATGATCTTCAGGTCTAACCAAAAAGAACAATGATCAACATACCATACATCCAATTCAAATTTCTTAGTCCAACTTATGGCATTACGCCCATTTACCTGTGCCCAACCGGTGATACCAGGACGCACTTCATGACGACGTGCTTGTTCCTTATTGTACAAGGATAAATATTGGGGCAATAGTGGACGTGGTCCGATCAATGCCATATCTCCTTTCAAGACATTAATTAACTGTGGCAATTCATCAATAGAAGTAGAACGTACAAATTTACCCACTTTTGTCAAACGATCTGCATCCGGTAACAAATTTCCTTTTGCATCCCGTTCATCCGTCATAGTTTTATATTTAATTACCTTAAAAATTTTACCGTTTTTACCTGGCCGTTCCTGAGTAAAGAAAGCCCCTGCTCCTTTATTAGCAAAATGAAGCCACAGAGTAATGATTAACAAAAAAGGCCAAATAATCAATAATAAAACCAAAACAATAATAAAATCAAAAAAACGTTTAAAAACACAACTATACATTATTGGACATTTTTTCAACTACTTTATCTACTGCATTTCCTATAATAACTCTATTATTAGCAAAATCTTCAGGACTCCATTTACTAATCTCATCCAATTTATTTCTAACCTTTAAAACTTCTTCTTTGAGGTCAACATCACGTGCATTAGCGTCTACTCCAATTATTCCTTTAAAGGTTCTAGAAAGAATTACTGAGGTAGAACCAAGCCTAATATGTTCTCCTAAAATATTATCAGATGCTAACAAGCCTTCTCCAATTCTAGCAATTCCCCCAAAACCAAAAGGCATATGGGCATTCATACATTTTTTTGCAATGTATTCCACAATTCCATCACTAACTAATTCAAACATAAAAGTCAATCCCATACTTATATGCAAATCATTCAACCCTATGAATAATTCGTCAACTCCAGAAACAGCCAATATTTTATCCAATCGGGCTAATGCAGCAGCTGTTTCAATCATGATGCAAACTTTTGCTCGTCCATTAACTAATTTAACATAAGCTTCAACGTCATGATGATCTTGTACCATTGGTAACATTAAAATATCTGCTCCATAATTTATCGCCTTTTGAACTTCCATAGCTGTATATGCATGAATAGGATTAGTACGCACCAACAGCTGAGACTTTGTTAACACTTTTCTTATATTTGGCAACTTTTCAATATCATTTTGCGAAATAACTGTATTTCTACCATGCTGACGTTCTGCTTTATTTATATATTCTAAATCATAGAATACCCTATCAACGCCGGCATCTTGAGCCTGGATAGCCATTTCAGGATCATCTACTAAAATCATTAAATTAAACTGTTTCATAAATTCAGTATTCGTTCTATATTATTAATGGTTAATTTTAACATTCTTTGTCTTGTAAACTTCTCAAGACATCTTTGTCTTCCGTTCTTCCCCATCTTTTCTCTTTCACTAGGATGTTCAATCATCCATTTCATTCCTTTGTACAAATGATCACAACTTTTAGGTTGAACTAATATTCCAGACACTCTATCTTCTATAATCTCAGATGGACCTGGAATATCAGTTGTTATAATAGGAAGTTCAAATGCCATTGCTTGCTGAATAACCATGCTAAATCCCTCTCGATAACTAGGATGAACTAAAACAGTCGATAAAGAAAGGTATTTTTCAACTTCATTTGTATAACCGATAAAGATTATTCTTTTATTATTTTTTACATCATCAGAAAGTATTTCGGATTCCATTTTGCCAACAAGTAACAAAACTACATTCTGATACTCTTGACTTAATTTACAAAATGCCTCTAAAAGTTCACAAATACCTTTATCCTTATTTATCCTTCCAATAAAAGTAAAAACAAACTTATTTTCCAATATTGGGATTTCAGTCAAAAGTTCTCTTTTTAACAAAGGCTTTCTATGTATATCAAAGCGTTTCAAATCAACTCCTACAGTACCACCATCCCCTAAAACAATCGCTTTTTCTTTTTGATATAATCTTTCTTCTACTGCAAATTGTAAATTTTTCCAACTTGCCGAATATATATTAGTAGAACACTTACATATATATTTTTCTATCGCCTTAAAAAAAATTCTTATTATTCCCTTCATACCAACGTAACGAATCCCCCATTGGCAATATACACGTACAGGCATTTGAGCTAATTTGGCACCAATAGAAGCATATAATGAAGCATTTGGCGTTGCATATTGAATATAATCAAATTTTTCTCTTTTAAAAATCTTCTTAAACAAAAAGGGTATCGTTATACAATCAATAAGAGAAATTCCCCTTTTCATTTTTATATCAATACAATGAAACTCATCAGCAAATTGAGAATAAAAAGGTTCTGACATATTACATATTAGAGTTACATCATATCCTAATTTCTTCATTTCTCTCATAGCAGGTATAACAAAATTAGACATTGTTACATCTACCGTTGTAATAGCACAAAGTTTTCTCATAGGGCACATTAATCTATAGCTTTCAACATAGTTGAAATAAACCTTTTGGAAACAAGTTTTTTATCATGATTTCTCATGGCACAAGAAAAAGCTTTTTTACCATATTCATCCAATAAAGAAGGATTATTTACAATATCAGAAATTCGATCTTTTATTTCCTGTGAATTATGAGCAATTATTGCTGCATCGTTTCGTTGAAAATAATCAATTGGAGCTATATAATCATTCCCAATTGCCAAAATACATTTTCCACCAGAAAGATAATCTGTTATTTTTGTAGAAAAAGACAATCTAGCAACATTTGCACTTTTTCCTTCAAGAGCTTCAGCAAAAACTACAACATCCGCATCTCTTATAATATCCTGTATTTTTGCACGCTCAACCTTTCCACAAAAATATGAAGAACCACTATTTATTTGCTTTAAAACAGAATTCGTTGGAGTCGTCTGTGAATATATATACAACTCAGCCTTAATTTCATTTTTATTCAAGCTGTTAATAGAATTAGCCAAAAGTGCAAGTGTCTTATCTCTGCCAATAATTAAACTACCAGTATAAACAAACCTCAAAGGATTATTTGGTTTTTTATATTCATATTTTAAATTCGAAAAATCTATACTTTTTGTAAGGATAACACTATTTGTACCAAAAAGGTTATCGGTTTCTTCTTTTTCTTTATCAACTATAACAAACATCTCCTTACACCCTTTAGCTAAAGGGGCCACTTTTTTACGCAACCAAAATCGATGAATATAGTCACATACATTGTTACATGCATCATAACTATAATTGTCATCAGCCAAATAGCACACAGTAGGCTTTTTCGTTAAATTCGCAATATACTGCTGAATACGTCCCATATAAACAGTTGGATATATAGGAATAAAAATAATATCCGGCTCAAAATCTAAAACAAAATCTTTTAATGCTTTTGTTTTCCATTTCCCAAACTTCCAAACTATTTCACGAAATAATGGCAACAATGAAGATTTCTTTTTATGCGCAAGTGAATAACGCTTATGTTCAACACTAACATCTTTATCATATTTATCTACTAATTGATTACTGACTACTTTTCCGACTTTGATCCATGGTTTAAACACACTTTTAATAATCTGCTCTTCACTAATCTGAAAAAAATGATTGCACACACTTGTATTTGGATAATCAGAACGAGTATAAATTAAAGCAAGCTTTTCTGGATCCCAGTTTGAAAAAATATCCATTAAAGTATGTGTAGTTCCTTCAACTCTCCATGCATTTATACCAATAACTAATACTTTTGGCATATTTCTATCATTTTTCATCTTACCACAAATTTTTTAAACACTTATATTTTTTTGACTGAGATTCAACGAATAATGAAAAACCAAGCACAACACTAAAAAATAGAAGATAAATTATTGGCTCAGGACAAGTTTTGAGTGCCACTTTTACATCTTCTGACAAAACCATAGGAATTGCAGTCAAGAACAATCTTTGATCTAAGAAAATCAACATACTGAGATTCCTAAAATGAATGAAGTTTTTTTTAATCCCCCATTTACACTTTACTAAAGCCAACAACACAAAATAAGTTGCAGGAAACATTATAAACCCCATGTCTGTCATATTACTGTAATTATTCTTAACAATTAAGAAGGCCTCTAAACAAAATAATACACAAAAAAAGAAGGCTAACATAACTGAGCTATTAAAAGAAAGTTTACAGCCAACTCCTTTAGCTATTAACGTACCTAAAAATACATAAGGAGCACCATTAAAAATACCATTTCTCCACGTAATAAATACATCCATATACAAATCATAAAAAGACTCTATCGGCAAATAGTATAATACAACATGTGAATAACTTCCAAATATATTTCCGATTATTAGCAAAACCATTACTATTATGAATGCAATTCGCGTAGAAAAATATTTTGTCAATAAACAACAAATACTTACACCCAGCCATAGTGCTGGTAAAAACCAAATTGTAGAAAAAGTAGAAAAGACCAATGCCCTATGAATATAACTAATAATTTTTTCTAAAATAAAACCATTTTGCCACCAATTATAAAAAACAAAAATAAAATAAACAAAAGACCATACTAAATACATCTTACCGATCCGCATAGACCATTGTTTATAATATATTTTTTTTTCCTTTACATTTAAAAGGCTCAGTTTTGAAAAAAACAAAAAACCAGAACATGCAAAAAAGAAAGGTACTGCAAAATTTCCTAGTCCCCAAAAATAATGGAGCAAACCTGTTGAATGAGCCCATTCATTACAAGTATGCTGCATCAATATTAAAATTGCCATAATAAATTTTGCAATATCTAATATCGGATAAATCTTTCTTTCATTCATATTTTAAACTATTTGATTTAATAAAAAATCACCGTTCTGCAAACGTTTAAGGTTTTCTTCTATTAGTGCTAATAATTTTTCATTTATTTCCTGAGAAATAGCAGTAACTCCAGGTAAGACCAAAACATTTGACAACCTTCTGTATGGATTTGTTAATGGATTCGGTAAAACTTCAAACAAATCCAATATAGCTGTAGAATCTTTGTGTTTTTGTAGGAATTTAATAAAATCATTGTCATTAATTATCTTCTTTCGTCCAATATTTACTATTGTAACGTTCTCTTTCATCAAACTAAACCATTTGTTATTTAATAAACCTTCCGTAGATTTAAAAAGAGGCATACAATTTATAACATAATCACATAAAGGCAAGAAGTCTTTTAAAGAATCTTCCGTATATATTTTAGAAAAATATGGTTTAGGATCATTTTTCAAATCATATCCTAACACATGCATATCAAAAGCCTCTAATCGTTTCGCAATTTGAATTCCAATATTACCTGCACCCAATATTCCGACAGTCTTATTTGCTAACTCAGTAATATATTTATAATTTCTAAAAGGTCGTATACACCTATTTTTAATACTATGATTATAACGTTTGGCATGCATTAGCATAGCATATACAACAAACTCTGCCATTCCTACATTATAAACATTTGCAGCATTGCATAAATGAACCCCCTTAGATTTTAATAACTGAAGATTTATATTATCAAATCCAGCACTAAAAAGTTGGATCAATTTTAAATTAGGAAAATTCAAAGTTTGCGCGACCTGTGCAACAGCACGAGAGCAAACTAATGCAACAACATCTTCACAACCTTCAAATTTTTTTATCGATTGTGCATTTACTACTTGAACATTTTCTTGTACAGGGCACTTTCTTATATCAGAACATAAAATTATTTCCATAGTTTATTTAAATTTATTTATTGTTTTTAATATAAAAACAATACCACGTAAACCTACTATTCTTTTTAAGATACGAAAAATACGAACACGCTTATTATCACTATAATTTAATAAAAACGCTTTCTCTTTAATTATTGGAAAAAGATCTGAAACACCAACTAATTGAGCATACATTATTAAAGCACTACAATATTGCTTAGCTAAACTCCACCAAACAACTCTACTAGCCCTTTGTTTATTACCAATTAAAATATTTTGCCATTTATTCAACACAAAAATTTGATCCTCCAAATTTTTTCTTTTAATAGATTTTGTTGTAGAACCTTTTCTTCTACGATAAACGTATAAAGGCTCATCAACCAACACCAATGAATTAGCGACCATCACGACATGGTAATACCATTCATTATCTTCTCCATATATCCCTTCGCAAAATTGAATTTTATTATCTTCTAAAAATTTACGCCTAATAATTTTACTCCATGCACTATTATAATAAGCATCTTTATTAATTAACTCACAATAAATATCCGATAGAGTACGATTTTCAACGCAAATATCATAACTAAAATGACATTGCATAATACACTGTTTTTCTTCAAACCATTCGACAAATTTATAATGTACAATATCTGGCTGATTTATTATTTTTTCTGACAATTTCTCCAAGACTGTATTATCCATCAAAAAATCATCACTATCAACATAGCAAATATAATCACCTTTCGCTAATGCAGTTCCAGAATTTCTTGCTGCAGCTTGGCCTGAGTTTTGTTGATGAACAACCTTAACTCTTGGATCTTGCATTTTATATTCCTCACATATTAAAGGTGAAGAGTCTGTAGAACCATCATCAACCAAGATTAGTTCAAAATCTCTAAAATTTTGAGATAAAATGCTATTTATACATTCTCTTAGATAAGTCTCAACATTATATACAGGAACTATAATACTAAAAGTCATTTTTTAATAAAATTAAAAACAAACACAATTACAAAAATAAAAAATACTTTAATAAAATATACACATACGTTACAAAACATTCTTACCAAACCTATCTTTTAAAGCTGTACATTCATAAACGCTCAAGTATTTTCTAATATTTATTTCTTTATCAAAGTTCAACTTTACATATTCTATCATTTCAGTCCTTTTTTCAAGAAATAAACTAATTAAAGGCAATGATTGAACAATAGAATCTATATCTCTAGGAGGAACCACGATTCCATATTCTGAAGGGGTTTCCGCACACGCTGTACTATTGTATGTTATAGGAATTGTTCCACAAGCCATGGCTTCAGCTATCACTAATCCGAAAGTATCTTGTATTGAAAAATGAATATATGCATATGCAAGAGAGTAAAGAATAGAAAGTTCCTCTTTTGAAGAAATATAAGGGATGTGAATTATTTCCTCAGGAATTTTAGTTCCTCTTGAAATTTTTCCTACTAAAAGCAATTTGTAATCATTTGGTAACTTTCGACTTAAACCAATTGCATCTATATAATTTGTAGATTTTTGATTCCATTCCTGACTTACAGATACTAAATATTTTTTACTTTCATCTAATTGATATTTTAAATGCAACGCATTAATCTGATCTTTGTTAGCAGGTTTAAAAACCGAATAATCAACCCAATTATAAATATAATCAATAGAATGACCATTCCCCTCAAAAATAGACTGCTCAGCTTCACCTTTCAACCACTTTGAAACAGCGATAACAGACATATTATTTATTTCCTGATACAAACGCCTCTTTTCATTATAAATTTTTTTAGAATTATCAAAAAAGAGACTTGGAACTCCTGTATTTCTATATATTGGACAATCCCCACATTCAGATTTCCATTTGTTACATTTAGCAATTGTAAAGTGCGTACATTTACCTGTAAAATTAAAACAATCGTGAAGCGTGAAAATGACTTTTATTTTCTTTTTTATTAAATAACTAAAGAAAATATTATAATTCAAATAATTTGCATGAATATTGTGTATATGCACTACATCAGGACTAATTTTATCAATCCATTTGATAAATCTTAACGTTGAAATAATTGAACCGTATCCATGCAATCCCAATATACGTGTAAAGAAGATGTTATGAAATAGATGTTCTATTCTAGTTCCAATTTTATAACTATGCAGATAAGAAGTTCTACCATATGCGTAC
Organism: Candidatus Paraprevotella stercoravium; assembly: GCA_944320795.1. Taxonomy (GTDB): domain Bacteria; phylum Bacteroidota; class Bacteroidia; order Bacteroidales; family Bacteroidaceae; genus Paraprevotella; species Paraprevotella stercoravium. Next base: position 26,515 of record CALUIU010000004.1, read on the forward strand.
GCAACATAACATATGTGCCCACACTTCTCAGCTTCTATTGCTAAGTCAAGTACAAGACGTCCTGTACTACCTTGACCACAAACAGAATTAATCTGTACAATTTTCATAAGATTCTAAATCAAGTTCACTTACTAAGGAGGTATTGTAACCTCCATTCATAAACAATGTATATACTAAAGGAGAATAAAACCACATAGCCATATTTATTGGCAAAGAACTATGAATGGGATTTGTAAAAGCAATGAATAAAAATGTCCAAACCAATGGAGTAAAAGCAGTTGTAAATCCAGTAATATAACGTATATACTTAAAAGAATTTACAAATAATACAAGTAAAACAATGCCCCCTAAAATACCATTTGAAGCAAATATTTCAAGAATAGTAGAGTGACTATTAAAATTTAGATGATAATTTCCGGATATTGGTTTTTCAAGAAAAGCCTCTATTGCCATTTTGTATAACTGAAATCTTGCATTAAGATCATCTTCCCCAATATCACCAGTTGTAAAAAAAACATAAAGCTCTTGCATTCGTAATTTGGTATCACCTTCATCCAAAACATTAACAAAATAACTTAACATGATAGGAATCATCAAAAGAAGTATTGGAAAAAACAGCAATAAAATAGCTCTTAAAATTTTATTACTATTTAAATATACAGCAGAAAGCAGACCTATTAATGCAGCCAAGAATGAGATCGAATATTGTGCTTTAATTAGGAAATAAAGGAAGAAAGATATTAAAAGAACAAAAAACAAATTCATAATACGATCTCGCACATATTTTAATAGAAAGACACAAGTAACAACTAAAAAGGGTACAGAAATAACAAAAATATATCCACCTACAGTTGCCCCATTCGCTTCCTCACTTTGCCCCATTTCCATTTTAGCAATACGGGGATGCTCTGCAATCTCTTTCAATGTCAAAAAAGATACTAATAAATAAACAAGTAAAAAGACAATGTAAATAATTTTTTTTTGCTTAAGTGTAGCAAAATTATTTACTCTGGTAAACAAAACAATAGGGAAAAAGATATTAAAATACTGTGAAAATGTTGTTATAAAAGTCTTTAATTGCTTATTAGAAACTGTATCAGATACAACAACTCCAGATGTAAAAAAAGTATACATAAGGGCTATTAAAATCACAAGTACGATATTTAAAGAAACCATTCTTCGTAATAAAATATCATTCCTTATTGCAAAAAGCATATAAATCAACTCTACAAACAATATTGATGTAAAAGAAAACATCATATTCACTAAAGGATGAATAAAAATGACAATGAGCATTATAATAAACATCAATTCTATTGATGTCATTCCTTTATCGACCTTATTAATCATACATTTAAGCTACATAAATATTTTAAAAAAGATTCTTCTTGCTTTTAAAAACTGAAAAAAACAAACATTTTTCTTCTTTTCTTAAAAAGAAGAAATACATAAAACCTACATATATCAAACAAACAAATAATGCTTTTAATATAAATACCCACCAGTTAATTGGAGGAAAAAAATCTCGTAAGTAAAGAATAAACAATAAAGCTAAAGTTAATGGAAGAATCAGCTTTATAAAAGAATTTTTATAAAAGCCCCACATACTGATATGCAATCGTTTCTGAAAAATTATATTCATTCCTAAAACTCTTACCAAATATGAAATACATACAGCAACAGAAAAACCTAATGCCCCCCAATACTGAGCAAAGAAAAACCCTAAAACCAAATTAATAGCGCCCATTACCAAGAAAACTAAAGCTTGATATTTTACTAAATTCATTGCTAAAACTGCATTGCTAGCTATTAATTGTGGTAAATAAACAAAAGAAGGAATTATTAATAAAATAACACAGCTATAAACAGATACAAAATCTTTTCCTAACCACAAAATTACGAAATCATTACCAACAGAAACAAAGCCCACTAAAACTATACCGATTAAGAAAAACTGAATTCTTCCAACCTTTACCATTAATGGCAAAATATTATTAGATTCTGTTGCCATCATTCTTGTAACTCTAGGAAGGAACAAACCATTTATTGCATTTGCAAATGTAAAAACGTAAGCTTCAAAACTGGCTGCAATTCCGAAGACAGCAATTTCTGCAGTTCCTGAAACCATACCTAAAATTGTAGGGGCAATATTAAAAATCAATCTTTGAGATAATGCTGAAATTGTAACCCAAAAGGAATATCCAAAAATACCTTTCATCTGATTTTCTTCTGATTTTGCATTAAAATCAGGACAAATCTTAATATATTTGTTAATTACATATAATTTACATATAATCGTTAATATGCCAGCAACAGCATTTACTACAACCAACGTATACAAACCACATCCCAATAGCAGACTAATGGTCATAATAAATACAATAACAAGTTTATGAAAAAGATCACATAATTTTAATTGTATAAATTTTTCATATGCAGAAATTATTCCATCTAATGGAATAAAAGGAAAAGATAAAACACTATAAAACGATGCTATACAGTATACAATTTTCAATTTCTCAATTTCATCAAATGTTAGCTCTTTATAAATAGTAGGAATAAAAAAATAGAGAGAAAATAAAACTATAAATATCAAGATATCAATAGACAAATATAATTTGGCAATCTGTCCTATAAAGGTTTTAATACGTTCATTTTTTCCTTCTGCTATATATTTAGATATAAATCTAGTAACAGCACTACCTAAACCAAAATCAAAAACAAATAAGGTAATTACTGAAGTAGCTAATATATACAAGCCGTAATCTTCTTTACCAATAGAATTGATCATCCAAGGAGTATACAATACACCAATTAATATATTTATTCCTATTGCTATATAAGAAATAATAGCGGCTGTTTTTATCTGATTCATTATAATAAACTTAAAATAAGATTACTATCTTAATCCTAAATACACATTAAACTCACTCATCTTTAACATTTTCAAAACTATTTCTAAAGAGTAGACAATAGACAAAGTGATCAATATAACAATATATGGTTTAAAAAGTAATAAAATAACTTCATTACTCAAATACAATATGTCTATCAGCCTATTTGCAAAATAAATTCCAACCTGCATATGTAAAAAATATAAGATATAGGATTTTTTACCTAGAATCTCAATAAAATTTAGAGAAGATCTATATCTAGAAGATATAATATAAATAAATACAAAAGAAATCAATTCAAAAATAATGCAAAATAAATTCCAATAACGAATCTTTTCTACAAAAAAAAGAATAAATAAAGCCAAACTCAACAATAAGAAAATAAACAAAGGTCCTCTACATACAAACTGAGACAAGTAATTTTTCCGTTTTAGCAAAACCCCTATTGCAAAAAAAATGATCCAATTTAACGGATTCTGGTAAGGAGTTATATAGAGTTGAATTAAAAAATTATCAGTAATTATATTAGATATTAAAGAAAATAGAATTAAGAAGAAAATAGATTTATCATTTATTTTAATTATATTAAACAAAAACAGAATCAAAATAAAAATAGGAACATAATATAACCACGTATAGTAACCAGATAAGAATAGAATATAGTCAAGAAAACTACATTTTACTTGAGAACTCATAACCGTCAAAATATATGCAACGGTTCCCCAAATAAGCCATGGAGATATAAGCGTTTTAAACTTTTTTTTAAGATAAGATATGTCTATTTTGGTTTGCCGAAAATAATAGCCAGATGAAATTAAAAACAGAGGAACCCCTATTATTCCCAATAGGGCACCAATTCTAGATAAATTTAAATCAGATAAATTTAACGAATGTGCATAGGCTACAGAAAAAATTGCAAACCCTCTTATTACATAAAATATTACACTTTCAATTTTATTTTCTGCTATCATAAATGTTACTCTTTTGTATTTATCTCTGAAAGCATATTAGAATAGGCATGTGGATAGGCTTTTGATAAACGATTAAAGGTATCAAGATATCGTCCCAAATAAATAGCCTCACGTCCTAGTTGAACTGTTTGTACATCCTCACTTAAAATAAAAGTTCGATGATATCTATATGAACGCAAAATTTTTGTATCATTCTCAGCAGCCATAAACATTAACCATAAATCCCCCGTTTTTAATGCATATTCTGAGATTTTTTCAACATCGCTCGCATCCTTATATAAAGCCTTTGGAGGAATTAAACACCCTCCACCAGGAGAGGCTAATATTCTAAAAGAAGGTTCATGTAATCCTACCTTTGAAATACAGGACCATCTACCTGGATTCACAACCTTATTGTTATGAAATGTCAATACTTGCCCTCTATCACAAATGATACACTTTTTATTTTGTAGCCACTTATCGTAAAGTCTTTCTATTAAATGATAAGGAAAAATTATATCATCATCAAACATTATTAAACATTCATTGTCTTTTTGTTCTCCTAATAATTTATAATAACGCTTGTGGCCGTAATAATTTTCACAATACCTAATTTCCAATCCCCGATTTTCTAAATCCAAAATACTTTGTGGCAACTCTATATTTTGAAATTCATTTTCTGCTAACCACAAAACTATTCTATCTGGTTTTAATGATTGATTAAATAATGATTTTATAGTATATTGAACTGTATTTATTCTATCAGGAAATGTTGTCAATGTACATGTTAGTATATGCTCCCTCTTACTTCTATTTAAACATAAATTACTCGTATCTAAAGAAGCAATTTTTTTTCTTGCTAACTTTGACAAAGTTTTATAAATCACTCCTCCTAAAAAAGGTATACGAATTCTTTCAGGAATCATTATTCGCTCCCAAAAATCCATCTTAACACTCATACTCCAAATTTTATAAATTACGCTTAATTGATTTAATAATCCTTTTATATTCGCCATAATAAAGACATCTAATCATATAATTGATCTTTCGTAAAGTCTTCAAAAATGGTCTCCCCACACCTGCATTTCTTAGAATTTTCTTATAATATATATTATCAGCTATTACGTATTGTGGATGCTTTATAGGAAACTCAACCTCATACGCTTTCATATAAAACATTTTTTGTGCAAACTTTGGCAGTAATTTAATATTTGGCACTGCATGCGTAGAATTTTCAGTTATTCCACAATCTACAACCATATTTTTTTTGGGTATTATGGCTAATCTATTTTGTAATATGCATCCCATACCCAATATTGTTTCCCAATATTGCTTCCCTTCACGTCGATGTTCTATAGCATGTTTTAAAAGTATATCATATTCCGCTTTCTGTGTGATACTTTTTAAGCAGTTCATTACATATTTATTATCTAAATATGAATAACATTCATCCCATGTTTTAGCTATTCTTTTCCATGAAGCCCATGTAGTGGAACCTGCAGAAGCAAAAAAATAGTCATTATCACATTCATCATTAATTTCTAGCAAATTAGTACCACATATATGACTGATTCTTTCGTCAAACTCATACTTATCTAATAATTCCTTACAATATTGATAAAATGATTGTACGGGTACTCTATCGTCTTCTAATATAATACATTTATCTACAATTGAAAAAGCCCATTTTTGTGCAAGAAAGGTAGATGGATCGCATCCCATATTTTTGTCATGATAATACGTATAAACTTTACAATCCCAATCTATATTGGATACTATCTTACGACATTTCTCTATCCCTAAAGTATCATTCTGATTTCTTGGTCCATCTTGCCATAATAACAAAGTACTAGGACGGGCTTCACGTACAGAGTCAAAAGTTTTCTGTAAAACTTCATCTCGTACAAAAAATATAAGAAGGACAGGAACATCTACTTTCCAACTTTTCATTTTTCTATATTTTTATTATATTAAGATTCATTTTAATAAATCAACTTTCTGGTAAGGAACATAAGGACCTTTCTTAATCTCCAAAATCAAAGTATCCGATTCTAAGACCTCAAAAGAGTGCCATTCATCAGGCATAATCTCACAGATAATATTTCCACTTTCACGACTCATCACATATTTTTCTGTAATGGTCTTATCATCATTATATTTACGGACTTCCAAAGCACCTTGAAGCAAAACAAATGTCTCCTTCTTTGCCGGATGCAAATGTCGATGAATCGGCATAACCGTCCCAGGTTGCAAAGAATTCAACAACTTGTGTACATCTTCCTCCAAACTCTCATGAATATTATAGTTCATGCGCAAGCGGGGACTTTCCCCGGCTTGCTTATGAACTTGAGAGATTATTTCCTTTCCTATAATCTTCATTTTAAAAACGCTTTAGAATTTTCTCCACACCATTTTGTTCACCACACCGGTATAGCTCTGAATCAGTTTCACCACCTTGGTAGAAACATTCTCATCCACATAGTTTGGTACCGGAATACCGTCATCATGATTATTGTTCATTTCAACGGCAACATCTACAGCCTGCAACAGAGAATGTTCGTCAATACCAGCCAAAATAAAGCAACCCTTATCCAAAGCTTCCGGACGCTCGGTACTGGTACGAATACAAACAGCCGGGAACGGATGTCCCACACTGGTAAAGAAGGAACTTTCCTCTGGCAATGTACCGGAATCAGAAACAACCGCATAGGCATTCATCTGCAAGCAGTTATAGTCATGGAATCCCAGAGGCTCCTGACGAATAACACGCTTATCCAGTTCAAAGCCACTTGCTTCCAGACGCTTACGGCTTCTCGGATGGCAGCTGTACAGAATCGGCATATCATACTTCTCGGCCATCTTGTTAATGGCTGTGAACAAGGAAATAAAGTTCTTTTCAGTATCTATATTCTCTTCACGGTGTGCACTCAACAGAATATATTTTCCTTTTTCCAGTCCCAGACGAGTATGCACATCACTAGCCTCAATCTCTGCCAGATTGTTGTGCAGCACTTCCGCCATCGGAGAACCGCTGACATAAGTGCGCTGGGGGGCTACATTACTGGCATTCAGATAACGGCGGGCATGCTCGCTATAGCAGATATTCACGTCACTGATAATATCGACAATACGACGGTTGGTTTCTTCCGGCAGACACTCGTCAAAGCAACGGTTTCCGGCTTCCATGTGGAAAATAGGAATATGCAAACGCTTGGCACCGATTACACTCAGACAGGAGTTTGTATCTCCCAATACCAGAACAGCATCGGGCTTGATCTCGACCATCAGCTTATAGCTCTTGTCGATGATATTTCCCATGGTGGCTCCCAGATCATCGCCCACTGCATCCAGATAAACTTCCGGATCAGCCAGTTTCAAATCCTTGAAGAACACCCCGTTAAGGTTATAATCATAATTCTGACCGGTATGTGCCAGAATGCAATCAAAATATTTTCTGCACTTGTTGATGACAGCTGCCAGACGGATAATCTCCGGACGGGTACCTACAATAATCAACAGTTTCAGTTTTCCATTATTTTTAAATGATGCCATAATTCTATTATTTTACAGGTTCGAAAAATGTATCCGGATGGGTAGGATCAAATATCTCATTGGCCCACATCACCGTAACGAGATTTTCCGTTTCACTCAAATTGATAATATTGTGAGTATAGCCAGGCAGCATGTGCACCGCCTCTATTTTCTCTCCGCTGACCTCGAATTCAATCACTTCGTCCGTTCCCAACTTGCGCTGCTGAATCAGTCCGTGTCCGCTAACCACAATAAAGAACTCCCATTTGGTATTGTGCCAGTGCTGTCCCTTGGTTACTCCCGGCTTGGAAATGTTAATGCTGACCTGACCGCATTTCTCAGAACGAAGCATTTCCGTAAAACTGCCGCGGTCGTCCACATTCATCTTTAAAGGAAAAGACACCTTTTCCTTAGGCAGATAAGACAGATAGGTAGAATAAAGCTTCTTGGCAAAAGAATTGGCCGGAATCTCCGGAATTATCAGATTCTGAGGTTGCTCGGTAAACTGATGCAAAAGGCCTACAATCTCTCCCAAAGTGACATGATGCGTCACCGGAACGGCACAATAACGGCCTTCCTCTTTCAATACGGTCTCTACGCCGTCAAACTCACAATGATGCTCCTTTCCGCTTAATGCAGCAATCATTTCCTCTACCAGATCATCAATATAAAGCATTTCCAGCTGCACAGAAGGATCATTGACCTGAATAGGAAGATCGTGCGCAATATTATGGCAGAAAGTAGCCACTACACTGTTATAATTAGGACGACACCATTTTCCAAAAAGATTCGGGAAACGGTAAACCAGCACTTTGGCACCGGTTTCCTGAGCATAATCAAAGAAGAGCTCCTCGCCGGCCAGTTTGGACTTGCCATAATCAGAAGTGCCGTAACGTCCGATCAGCGTAGCCTGAATAGAGCTGGAAAGCATCACCGGACAGGTATTGCCATGTTTCTTTAAGGTATCCAGTAAAGTGGATGCAAAACCGAAATTGCCCTGCATAAACTCAGACTGGTCTTTCGGACGGTTTACGCCTGCCAGATTGAATACGAAATCGGCCTGCGCACAAAAGTCATCCAGCAATGCCGGATCAGTATCCAGGTCATATTCCATGACCTGTGACACTGTAACCGGGTAATTGCGGGCTTTTCCGTCCTTGATATTATTGAGCTGGGCACACAGATTCTTTCCCACGAATCCATGTGCACCGGTAATTAATATTTTCATCTTCTAAAGTTTATTTATTCGGAACGGATTTCCTTACCTTTCGCTTTCTCTATCAATCCCAGATCTTCCTGGATAAAGCGCAGACGCATCAATTGTTGCTTCATACCTTCCACATCCAGACGAGCAGTGTTGTGACTGTGATAATCATCAATCTTGGATACCTCCTCATTACCCTCGACAAAGAATTTATCATAGTTCAGGTCACGGTTATCGCAAGGAATACGGTAATAGTTACCCATATCTATGGCCTTTGCCATTTCTTCACGGGTTACCAGTGTCTCATACAACTTCTCTCCATGGCGGGTTCCAATAATCTTCACCTCAGTTTCACCGTATTTCGGATCTACCTTGGCATAGATTTCTTTCAACGCTTTTGCCAGAACATCCAAAGTGGCAGCCGGAGCCTTCTGAACAAACAAATCTCCGTTATGTCCATGTTCAAAGGCATAAATCACCAAATCTACCGCATCATCCAAAGTCATCATGAAACGGGTCATATTCGGATCGGTAATGGTAATCGGCTGGCCTTCCATCATCTGTTCTACCCACAAAGGAATTACAGAACCACGGCTTGCCATCACATTACCATAACGGGTACAGCAGATGGTGGTGGCCGCCCCTTCGCCCAGTTCACGGCCCTTGGCAATGGCCACTTTTTCCATCAATGCCTTGGATATCCCCATGGCATTAATGGGATAAGCCGCCTTATCGGTGGAAAGTACTACCACATTCTTTACTCCATGCTCTATGGCAGAAAGCAACACATTCTCCGTACCGATAACATTGGTACGGGTTGCCTCCATCGGGAAGAACTCACAGCTAGGCACCTGTTTCAAAGCAGCGGCAGCAAAAACATAATCCACCCCACGCATAGCTACATCAACAGATTGACGATCGCGCACATTTCCGATATAGAATTTAACTTTCGGATTCTGTAGACGATGACGCATATCATCTTGTTTTTTCTCATCACGGCTAAAGATGCGGATTTCCTTGATATCTGAATCTAAAAATCTTCTTAAAACAGCATTACCAAATGAACCGGTACCTCCGGTAATCAGGAGGACTTTGTCCTTAAAAATTGACATAGCTAATATTTTTATTATTTTCTGATTTTATATTATTTATCCAACTTCTCAAAATCCGAGTTCTTACTCTTAAATTCCGGCACAATCTGTTTCATACAGCGCACCGTTTCCATACGATCCACAGTCTCTGCAATCAACTTCAGATGATCAATGGCTTTGACCACTTCTTCACGCTCATAATCACGAACATGAGCTCGGAAAATCTTCTCATTCGGGGTTGGCAGGGTATTTTCCTTGGTGGCCAACAATTCCTCATAGAGCTTTTCGCCCGGGCGCAAACCGGTATATTCGATTTTGATATCCTGATCGGGAACCAGACCTGCCAACTCAATCATACGGCGCGCCAGATCGGCAATCTTCACAGGCTTGCCCATATCGAAGACAAAGATTTCATTACCCTCGCCCATTACGCCGGCTTCCAATACCAGACGCACAGCCTCAGGAATGGTCATAAAGTAACGAATAATATCAGGATGGGTCACGGTGAGCGGACCGCCCTTCAACAGCTGCTCGCGGAAGCGAGGGATCACCGAACCGTTGCTGCCCAATACATTACCGAAACGGGTGGTAATGAACTTGGTCTTGCCCTGAATATCGCCCCGGGCAATGGCCAGACTCAAGGTCTGTACATAGATTTCGGCCAGACGTTTGGAAGCGCCCATCACATTGGTGGGGTTCACGGCCTTGTCGGTAGAGATCATCACAAAGCGTTCCACTCCGTATTCCACAGCCAGATCGGCCAAGTTACGGGTACCGATCACATTGGCCAGAACAGCCTCACAGGGGTTTTCTTCCATCAAGGGTACATGCTTGTAGGCAGCGGCATGGAACACCACCTGAGGCTTATAGGTGCGCATCAGCCATTGCAGGCGGGGCACCACCCGGATATCACCGATAATCGGGGTGAACTTCACATCGGGATAGGTATCTTCGAGTTCCAGGCGGATATTGTGCATCGGGGTCTCCGCCATATCGAAGAGCAGCAGTTCCTTCAGACCGAAGGTGCAGAGCTGGCGGCAGATCTCGCTACCGATGGATCCGGCAGCTCCGGTTACGAGCACGGTCTTGCCCTGAAGTTCGTTTTTGATATTCTCCATATTGATCTTGATCTCGTCACGGCCCAGCAGGTCTTCAATGCGCACCTCCGCCAGACGGGGCGGACGGACCTTGCCGTCACGGATCTCTTCGGTTTCGGGCAGCATCAGCAGGCTGACCTTGGCTTTCTCACCATAACGGATCAGACGCTCCTGCTCGGCTTCCACATCCTTGCGGTTCTGGAAAAGCAGGGCATTGGCCTGGGTATGGCGCAGCAGTTTCCGGAAATCCCGCTCATTCTCTATGGAATAAAGTTTCAAGCCGCCGATACGCTGGGTATCCCGGCTGCCGAAACGGACATAACCAAGCAGCAGATTATCGCCCACCAAAGAAGAGAAAGAGGAAGGAGTCACCGGCTCTTTCTCGGGATCGATATAGATCAGCAAACGGCGACGGGTATCCACACCTTGGGTTTGAAAAGAGTGCTGATAAAGCAACAGCAGCAGCACACGCACCAGAACCAGCAAGGCAAAGGTGAAAAGAAAATCCAGCAGAGTATTGAACACCCAAAGAGAAGTAGGCAATTCATCGACAAAGACAAAACGGACCAGAGCTGCCGTTGCCAGTGCGGAAAGCAGGCAGGCGAGCATGATGCGCAAGGATTCCGCCAACGAAGAGTGGCGGATAATGCCTTTATAAGTGCGGAACAGTAAAAAGAAGAGTAATGAGCAGACCATGCTGAGCACCAGAAAGATCCAGAAGGACCCGAAGGCCAGATGGTAGGAGAACAGATTGTTCGATAACAGATAAGTAAGCCACGTAACCACGCCGGAAAGCAGGACATCGGCGCCGAGAATCAGTTTCTGGTTCACAAACCGCGAACGCAGAATGAAATTCAGAAAAGACTTGATCATAATATTATTTTTATTTTTATATTTTTATCGAAAAGCGGATAAACAAAAAAAAATAAAACCGACAAGGTAAAAGCCAAAACAAACAGTTGCGGTTTTATTTTTTCAGGTTATGACGGATTGGTATTTGCTGACATCCGGCTAAGCCGTCGGTTCAGAATCGCATGGAAGAGCAGCCACACCGCCACATCGGCCAGAAAGACCCAGGTGGGCGCGCACAAAGGCGCCAGAAAGGCATTCAGCCCCACAAACAGCAGGGAGAAGGCCACCAGGACATACATCACACAAAGGGGCTTCAGACCGGCCCGCAGCAGTTTGTGATGGATGTGGTTGCGGTCGGGCAGAAACAGGCCCTTGCCCGCGCGGTAGCGTACCAGCATCACCCGCACAATATCAAAACAAGGTACGATAAAAGCGGCCAGCGCAATCAGCGAAGTGCCTTCGGCCCAAGGATCACAATCGGGATAGCGGTGCATGAAGATCAGCAGTCCGTAGGAAAGCACATAGCCGAGACTCAGACTTCCGGCATCGCCCATAAAGAGCTTGAAGTTGCGCTGACGGCGACGGTACACATTATAGTACCAGAAAGGCAGCATGATGCCAAGCATGCTGGAAAAAAGAAGCAGATTTAAAAGATGGAAGTGGTGGGCGCTGAAATATGCAAACAAAAGAAGCGCCACCACTCCCAGACCGGAGGCGAGTCCGTCTATGCCGTCAATCAGATTCACGGCATTGGTGATATACACCACAAAAAGAATCGTCAAAGGCAGACTAACCCATTTTGAAATTTCGGTAATACCGAAAAGTCCGCCCAGAGAATTCAGACCGACTCCGGCCATCCAGAGCATCAAGGCTCCGAATATCTGAACCAAGAATTTGCGTTTGTAACCCAGACCGATCAGATCGTCGAGCAGTCCCATGATATAGACCAGCACCAGACCGGCACCGAAAAAGCCCATGTGGGACAGGGATTCGGTATAGGCGCTGAGATACGCCAGAGACTCCAGTTTGATGATGCAGCTGCCGACCAGGAACAGGCTGAAGAAAAGCACCGGCACAAAACAGGAGCCGCCCAGACGGGACGAGGGCGTGCGGTGCTGTTTGCGGGCCTCGGGCTTGTCAAACAGTTTTTTCTGGTAAGATACAAGCAGAATCTGCGGTAGGGAAATGACGGTAAATAAAAAGGAAATGATAAATATAAGGACTGCGTAAAGCATAAGGAATAACTTTTCTGAATGTACGGGAAACATTCCCGTCCGGCACGGCTTCGCCACCGTCGCTCCCATCTTTCGGAAAGCGGCAGTATGCGGCCGGAATATTCTGTTTTACAGAACTGCCCGGTCTACAAAAGTAGCACTTATTAAAGAAAAGGACAAATTTTCCTGACCTTTTTTCTTCATAAATAGGTTTTTAATTCCTTGCTTCTGTGAATAAATACCAACAAATCCAGCGATTCGGCACCGTACTCTTCCTTTAATAGGGAATAACACAAATGGCTGGTATTTTTCTTAAAAAAAGATATATCAAACATCCGTTCCATAAAAAATCTGTAATAGAAAATGCCAAATTCTTGAATTACCGTTTTTTGTTTTACTTTTAAATCCATATTATTAAAAAAATTATGTTACATCATCTCAAAGGAAAATGGATCATTTTTCTGACAACCGCGCTCGCTCTGGGAGCCTGTCAGACTGAAGAGACAACACCCGAAGGAACCGCCGACAACGGCAGAAGAACGGTGCTGGTCTATATGAACGCACGGAACTCGCTTTATAATAATGTACAGGCGGACTCGCTGGAAATCGCTCTGGGAGCCCGGGAAATGAATCCGGAGGACCGGATCCTGCTATATGTATGCAAGGACGCCAAGTCGTACCTGTACCGCATCAGCGCCTCAGGCACCCGGCTGCTGATGCAGTTCGGCAAAGACCTGAACGCGTCCAACCCGAAACAGCTGGAAATGCTGCTGAAATGGACCCGGGAAAACTTCCCGTCGAAATCTTACGGCCTGGTGCTGTGGTCGCACTCCGACGGTTGGCTGCCGTCAACCAATGTATCGCGTGCCGGCTCTAGAGGATTCGGCGTGGATGTGGGCGCCGACGGAAATCCGTGGTCGGACCGCACCTCAGACGGCAATCTGGGTTACCAGATGAACATTACGGATCTGGCACAGGCGGTAAGCGCCAGCGGCATACGGCCGGAATTCATCTTCTTCGACTCCTGCCTCATGCTGGGCGTGGAGGCGGCTTACGACCTGAGAAACGTGACGGACTGGGTCATCGGATCGCCGGCACAGATCCCGGGTGTGGGAGCGCAATATCAGGATATGATGAAACAGGCGCTGTTCAGCCAGCCGCTGAACCCGCAGGCGTTCACGGAAGGATATGTGCAGCAGGCTTCGTCTTACCCGGAATACGGGGATATGGGTGTGGTCCTGGGAGCCATCAAGACGGAAAAACTGGAAGCGCTGGCAGCCTGCACCAAAAGCATGATCGGAAAATACGCGGACGGACAGGAACCGGACCTGAACGGGGTACTGGCATACGACCGCTATCTGTGGCAGTATTTCTACCGCCCGGAATATTATGACCTGAAACAGGTGATGCTGCGCCTGATCACGGACGAAGCGGACCGGCAGACCTGGCTGCAGGCGCTGGAAGCGTGTGTGCACTACCCCGCCGCCACTCCGTATGTGAATTTCTGGAGCAATTATGCGTCCGACCGGCTGTACCTGAATCCGGGAGAATTTACGGCCGTCTCGACTTTCGTGCCGCAGCAGCGCTACAAGGATCATGCCGCGGACTGTATCTACGGGGATCTGAATCAGGCTTTTGCCGACACGGAATGGGCGCAGGCCAGCGGATGGAGCGACAACGCTTACCTGAAAAATCTCCTGAACCCGACACCGCCTACCGAAGAAAATACACCGGAAACAGAAGAAAATTAGCATTTGCCCTTGCAAATCCGATTTTTTTCCTTACCTTTGCACCCGTTAAGGAAAAACAAACCTTGACGGGCCCCTACGGGAATAGCTCAGTTGGTAGAGCACCGGTCTCCAAAACCGGGTGTCGGGAGTTCGAGCCTCTCTTCCCGTGCCTTCATAAAATCCTGCAAGTCATTGACTTGCAGGACTTTCTTTTTATAGGTCGGACAGAATCCGGACAGTAATAACACACAAAAAAACGCCTCCCGAAAGGAGGCGTTTTCTATTTCAGAACCAGAAATTAATAGTTTTCCTTCTTCACTTCGAAGTAAGCCTGAGGATGCTGGCAAGCCGGGCATACCTGAGGAGCGTTCTTGCCCTTTACGGTGAAACCGCAGTTACGGCACTGCCATACCACTTCTTCGTCTTTCTCAAACACTTTCATGTTCTCGATGTTGTTCACGAAGGCCTGGTAGCGCTCTTCATGTCCCTTCTCGGCAATGGAGATCATACGATACATGGCAGCAATGGCCGGGAAACCTTCCTCATCGGCAATCTCCGCAAACTTCGGATAGTCCAGACTCCACTCTTCGTGCTCACCGGCAGCGGCTGCCTTCAGATTCTCCAGAGTAGTACCGATCACTCCGGCCGGGAAAGAAGCCTGGATCTCTACCATACCGCCTTCCAGCCACTTGAACATACGCTTGGCGTGCTCTTTCTCCTGATCGGCTGTCTCGGTAAAGATGGCGGCAATCTGCTCGTAACCTTCTTTCTTGGCTACACTGGCAAAATAAGTATAACGCATGCGGGCCTGTGATTCGCCGGCAAATGAAGTCATCAGATTCTTCTCTGTACGGGTTCCTTTCAAACTCTTTTCCATAATCAATATCCTTTTATTAGTTTATATTTATAATTGGTATCTCAATCGTTTCTTACGATTTTTCTTTTGACATTGCAAAGATAAGAATTTATTTTCAAAGTTGTAATAATTACAAATCTTTTTTGAGTTAAGAAATCATAATGTCCGAAACTCGGTGTCCAAAAGCTTTCCGAAGCATGCCGCTAAAGGTAAATACTTCTTTTGAAAAGTACAAGGATTTTGTTTTTTTTAATGGGGGAATAAAAAAGGAGTGCCTTTACAGCACTCCCTTGCTTGACGGTAATTCATAATGGTAAATATCGCGTTTCACGGCCATGCGGATGCTGCGGCCCAAAGCCTTGAAGATGCCTTCGATCTTGTGGTGCTCGTTGTCGCCACGGGCCTGGATATTCAGATTCATGCCGGAGGCATCGCTCAGACTCTTGAAGAAATGGAAGAACATCTCGGTAGGCATGCTGCCGATATACTCGCGGTGGAACTCGGCATCCCACACGATCCAGGGACGGCCTCCGAAGTCGAGCACCACCTGACACAGGCTGTCGTCCATCGGAAGGGTGAAACCGTAACGCTCGATACCGCGCTTGTCGCCCAGGGCCTTGCGCAGGCATTCTCCCAGAGCCAGGGCCACATCTTCAATGGTGTGGTGCTCGTCTACCTGCAGGTCACCGTGCATGCGGATATCCAGGTCGAGACGGCCGTGGCGGGCTATCTGCTCCAGCATATGGTCGAAGAAACCGATACCGGTATCGATGTGGCAGATGCCTTGTCCGTCCAGATTCAGGCGCACGCGGATATCGGTCTCCGAGGTGGTGCGCTCCACTTCCACACAGCGCTCGCCGGCATAAAGAATCTCGGCGATCTGATCCCAGTTGTCAACATAGGTAATGGCGGGATGATCGAAGGAATTCCCATCACGCTCCTTCAGGATAAGGGCCTTGCAGCCGAGATTCAGGGCCAGCTGGGCATCGGTCTCCCGGTCACCGATCACATAGCTGCCGGCCAGATCGTAGCTGCCGTCCATATACTCGGTGAGCATGGCGGTGCCGGGCTTGCGGGTCGGCTCGTTCTGCTCGGGCAGGGTGCAGTCGATATGGGCGTTCTTGAAGAAAACGCCTTCTGTGGCAAACACACTGAGCATCAAGGTATGAACGGGCATAAAGTCCTCATAGGGGAAAGCAGGAGTTCCCAGACCGTCCTGGTTGCTCACCATGATAAAGTCATAATCCAGATTCTTGGTGATGAAATGCAGGTTCCGGATCACGCCGGGCTTGAAAAGCAGTTTCTGAAAGGAATCTACCTGAAAATCTTCGGGCTCACAGATCAGTGTGCCGTCACGGTCGATAAAAAGCAATCGCTTCTTGTTCATGTTTTTCGTTGTTTATAAGATTAATATTGTCGTAAAGCGGCCAGTAAGGCGCTGTTTTCGTCTTTGGTTCCGATAGTCACGCGCAGGCAGTCGCCGCACAGTTCGATCTTGCTGCGGTTACGCACAATGATGCCGCGCTCCACCAGATAGCGGTAGATGCGGTCGGCTCCGTCCACACGGGCCAGGAAGAAGTTGGCGTCACTGGGATACACACAGCGGCACAAAGGCAGTTCGGCAAAGGCACGCATCATCTGGCCGCGCTCTTCCTTCAGGGTGGAGATCCACTTCTCGATCTCGAAACGGTGGTCGAGCTGGCTCAGCGCCTGATCCTGGGTCAGCTGGCTGATATTATAGGGGTATTTCACCTTGTTGAACAGGGCGATGATCTCGGGAGAGGCAAAAGCCATGCCGAGACGGATGGCGGCAGAGGCCCAGGCCTTGGAGAAGGTGTTCAGCACAATCAGATTGGGATAGCGCTGCAGATCCAGACGGAAGGGACGCTGCTGGGAGAAGTCGGAATAGGCTTCGTCGATCACCACAATACCGTCAAACTGCTCCAACAGGCGCTCCATCTCCGGACGGGAGAGGTCGTTGCCGGTAGGGTTGTTGGGCGAACAGAGGAAGATGGCCTTGGTATGCTCGTCGCAAGCGGCCAGCAGATCGTCGGCACGGAAGCAGTAGCTGGCATCCAGGGATACCTTGCGGTAGGCCACATTGTTGATGTCGGCACAGACTTCATACATGCCATAGGTGGGTGAGATGGCCACGACATTGTCCACGCCGGGCTCACAGAACACACGGAACACCAGGTCGATGGCTTCATCACTGCCGTTGCCCAGGAAAATGCTGGCGGCAGGCACTTCCTTGATGCGGGAAAGGGTCTGCTTCAGGTGGAGCTGCAGCGGGTCGGGATAACGGTTGTAGGGGGCGTTGTAGGGATTCTCGTTGGCATCGAGAAATACCGTGGCTTCCACTCCTTTATATTCGTCGCGCGCGGAACTGTAGGGTTTCAGGCGCCAGATATTGGGGCGCACAAGTTGTTCCAGATTTTTCATATCGATCTTTTTTTAAGGGTTTACAGACTGTTCAGACGAAGGGTCATGGCGTTCTTGTGGGCATCGAGATGTTCGTTGGCGGCCATGACGGCTACCGTAGGACCGATGCGGCGTACCCCTTCGGGGGTGAGTTCCTGGAAGGTGATCTTGCGGTGGTAGCTGTCGAGATTGACACCGCTGTAGGCCGTGGCATAGCCGTTGGTCGGCAGGGTGTGGTTGGTACCGGACGCATAGTCGCCGGCACTCTCGGGAGTCCACGAACCGAGGAACACGCTGCCGGCATTGACCACGCCTTGCGCCAGCTCCAGATAGTCGGCGGTCTCGATGATGAGGTGCTCGGGAGCATAGCGGTTGGTCAGGGCCAGGGCTTCGGCACGGTCGCGCACCAGAATGATCTTACTGCTCTCCAGGGCACGGCTGGCAATTTCCTGACGGGGCAGCTGCGCCAGCTGACGCTCCACTTCGGCTACAACCTGCGGAATCAGTTCCTCGGAGGTGGTGACCAGCAGCACCTGACTGTCCACACCGTGCTCGGCCTGGGACAGGAGATCGGCGGCCACAAAGTCGGGACGGGAGGTCTCGTCGGCCAGCACTTCCACTTCCGACGGACCGGCAGGCATGTCGATGGCTACATCGTGCAGGGATACCTGCTGCTTGGCGGCGGTGACATACTGGTTGCCGGGACCGAAGATCTTGTAGACCTTGGGCACGGATTCGGTACCGTAGGCCATGGCGCCGATGGCCTGCACACCGCCGGCCTTGAAGATTTTGCTCACGCCGGCCACACGGGCGGCATAGAGAATGGCGGGATGGATCTTGCCCTCACGGTTGGGCGGCGTGCAGAGCACGATCTCACCGCAACCGGCAATGCGGGCGGGGGTGGCGAGCATCAGCACCGTAGAGAACAGGGGGGCGGTGCCGCCGGGAATATAGAGTCCTACCTTTTCGATGGGGACGTATTTCTGCCAGCAGGTCACTCCTTCGGTCACCTGCACAGGACGGCTCTCGAAACGCTGGGCGGCATGGAACTTCTCAATGTTCGCATGGGCCTGACGCAGGGCTTCCTTCAGTTCGTCGGACACCAGGCGGTCAGCCTCGTCCCACTCGGCATCGCTCACGGCCAGACTGTCCAGACGGACATGGTCAAACCGTTCTTCGTATTCTTTCACAGCCTCGTCACCACGGCCGCGCACAGCCTGCAGCACCGTGCGCACGGTGTCGTTCAGCGTGGTGACATCCAAAGCCGGACGACGGAGCAGTTCCTCCCATTGGGAGGGATCGGGATATCGGATAATATTCATGGTTTCTGTCTTTATATATATCATGTATCGGGTGAGGAATCACTAGAGAATCATTTTCTCTACCGGAAGTACCAGAATGCCTTGCGCGCCAAGCTCCTTCAGACGGCTGATGATGTCCCAGAAACGTTTCTCGTCGAGCACGGTGTGCACACTGCTCCACCCTTCCTGAGCCAGCGGCATCACGGTAGGGC
Organism: Candidatus Paraprevotella stercoravium; assembly: GCA_944320795.1. Lineage (GTDB taxonomy): Bacteria > Bacteroidota > Bacteroidia > Bacteroidales > Bacteroidaceae > Paraprevotella > Paraprevotella stercoravium. Next base: position 45,868 of record CALUIU010000004.1, read on the forward strand.
TCTTGGCACCGGGGAGTACCGCCACCACATCGGCCACCTTGTCGGTAGGCACGTTCATCAGCACGTATTTCTTGTCCTCGGCACTCTTCACGGCCTCGATGCGGAACAGAAGTTCGTCCAGAATGGCGCGTTTCTCTTCCGACATTCCCTTGTGACCGATCAGCAGGGCCTCGCTCTGCATCACGACTTCCACTTCCTTCAGGTTGTTGCTCACCAAAGTGGAACCGGAGCTGACAATATCGAAGATGGCATCGGCCAGACCGATACCGGGAGCAATCTCCACCGAACCGGTGATGACGTGGATCTCGGCCTCTACCCCATTCTGCTGCAGATAGTCCTTCAGGATGCCGGGATAGGAAGTGGCGATCTTCTTGCCGGCAAACCAGCTCAGACCGGGATAGTCCTCGGCCTTGGGGATGGCCAGCGACAGGCGGCACTTGCTGAAACCCAACGGACGCACGATCTCGGCGTCTTCGGTACGCTCGGCAAACTCGTTGTGGCCCACAATACCGACATCGGCCACGCCGGTGGCTACCGACTGCGGGATATCGTCGTCGCGCAGATAAAGCACTTCGACAGGGAAATTGGAGGACTGTACCAGCAGGGTACGCTTGCTGGAACTTACTTTGATTCCGGCCTCACTCAGGAGCGCCATGGTGTCTTCAAAAAGACGGCCTTTGGATTGTACGGCAATTCTTAACATATTCTTTCGTTTTAATTAGGTTTTTCGTTTACGGATCTGACAGATACAAAAAAAGGCTTGCGGTTACCCGGCAAGCCTCTTGTATTCTGATCTGGACTATCTGCATAGCCTCATCGCCTACCGAGTTTTACACGTTAGGATGATGATGATGGTATGTAGCGTTCAGACAAATCATATCTGTGTTTTTTTATTGTTCAAGGGCAAAGATAATAAATGCTCTGCATTTTTCAAATGTTTTGAAAGTTTTTTTAGAATAACCGGCCATGAATCACAGTTACGGAATCAGGATACAAGGATTTCCCTATAGTCATCCAAATGATCATAGGCAACAGAAATCATCCGATCGGTAAACAAATTTTTCTTTCTTTCGGTCCAATTTCTGATTCTCTGAATGGTTTCCTCTTTATTAATACCCGGATTTTCTTTCCGGATAAAATCGACAGAAGCCAATACTTCCAAAGCCAGAGCGGACTGAAAACCGTCAATGAACTTGATCAGATTGGATAATCGTTTTCTTTGTTCACTGACCAAATGAATCCGAATATAATCACTGACTTCCTTCATCGTATCATAAACCAAGGTAATCTCCTCAAAAGGCTTCACATCCATCTGTTCCAATCCTAAAATATATTTCCCGCTCAGGACATGTACCAAATGACCAACTTGTACAGAATAGGGACCATAATAATGAGCCTGAAAATTCAGATTCTTATAAGATGGCTCTCCCAAACGCTGAAAAAAATAAATCAGTTTATTAGCCACAAACAGACTGGCTTTTTCGCCCGTCGCATCATAATAAAACAAGGCATAAAGCAACAAAGCCCGTGCCGGAGTCAAATCAGCCGACTTATGCCGATATTCTTTCTTCAGGATTTCTTTAACTTCAGCATCGGGTTCATAGACAATAATGTCAACAGTATCAGAAAGAGGTTGCAAATATAACTCAATAAGTTCCTTTACTTGCTCCCAGTTCAATCCGCCATTACCGCAACCTAACGGTGGTAGAGCAATACTCCTGATCTGATAGGATGAGATTATTTGTACCAGATCCTTTAATCCTTCCTCTATATAACTGTATTGTGACTTTTTACGCCAATCAACTTTTGTCGGAAAATTAATAATCCAAACATCTTCATCCTGATAACGGTCTTTCACTACAAGAGACTTCCCGGGAAAAATACGTTTCTCCTTACAGGCAATCACATAGGCTTTAAAATTGTCAGGATATCGCTCCTTGAATTGCAAAGCAATACCCTTTCCCATCACACCAACTGTATTTACCGTATTTACAAGTGCCTCAGTGTGAGCAGAAAGCAAATTTCCTTTTATATATTTTATCATTCGTAATACAGTTTATTCTCATTATCTACAAGTACAGGAATATCCAGATTCAAACTTTTCAACAGAATTCCGACTTCTTCCTTACGCTCTTCGGTCCTGACCACAAGGCAACCGATACAAGAAACAGGAAGAAAATCTTTTACCAGAAATTCAGCCTGCTTTTTTCGACACCGGTCCATATCCTCAAAAGTATTGTTCCAATGAAGAGCCTTCACTGCTTTCCAATCAATCAGACGAAGATCCATCAAATCATTATAAAATTCAGTAATCTTTGATTTGGCATGTCCATCCGTAAAACACCAATCATTCGTATAATCCACTATTTTCCCGATCTGACAACAGATAAAGACGATATCTTCCTGAGGATATGTTTTTACTCCATTACCCGTCTTGATCTTATACAGCATCGGAGAATGTCCCGCAAAATAAAAGGGAATAAATTCTCCCAAAGTTCCTCCGGGAGGATCAATGCCTACTTCGTACTCATCACGTAAAGATATAAGATCCGGAGCACCGATATGAATATAGTCCGGATTATTTTCCCGATATCGACTGACAATACCGCGCCTCAGAATAAATTCCAGATTTTGATAATGAATCATTCTGAAAACCCAACGTCTTTTAGCAAGCTGATCCATTACATTTCATAATCCACACACGAACGGGCCACCTTGTAGGGACCGATGATCGAAGCCGCCGCCACATGGTCGGGATGCACCGCATAGGCACGGACATCGTCCAGACTGTCGAACTCACTGTAGAGAGCCAGATCGAAGGTCTCGGAAGGGTTGATGTTAATGCCCACCTCCACACTGCGGAGGAATGGGATGGTGGCCGGAAGGGTCTCGATGGCTGTCTTGAAATCGTGCATCACCTGCTGCTTCAATGCCGGATCCATGTCCGGAGAAAGCTGAAAAAGTACAATATGTTTTACCATAACCGTTTGTTTTTTGTGGTTTCTTTTCTGTTTTTCCTTATTTATTGATTACCTTTGCGATAATCTGTACGCAAAAGTTTTCTGCGAACAAAGATAATAGAAAAGAACCGATTCCAAACGATAAAAACAATTATTTTATGCTGATCATAGGTATTGCCGGAGGTACAGGCTCCGGAAAAACAACGGTAGTGAAGAAAATCGTGGAAAGCCTGAACGGAAAGCATGTGGCTGTCATTCCGCAGGATTCGTATTACAACGACACCAGTGAACTGACCATGGAGGAAAGAAGGCTGATCAATTTTGACCATCCGGACGCCTTCGACTGGGATCTGCTGATCGAACAGATCGGTATGCTCAAGAACGGACAGGCCATCGAACAGCCTACCTATTCGTACCTGATCTGTAACCGGTTGCCGGAAACCGTACATGTGGAGCCGCAGCCGGTCATCATCGTGGAGGGCATCATGGCCCTGGCCAACGCCCAGCTGCGCGACCTGATGGATGTGAAGATCTTCGTGGACGCGGACGCGGACGACCGTCTGATCCGGGTCATCCAGCGCGACATCATCGAACGGGGACGCACGGCGGAGATGGTAATCGACCGTTATCAGAAGGTGCTCAAACCCATGCACCTGGAGTTTATCGAACCGACCAAACGGTATGCCGACCTGATCGTACCTCAGGGGGGCAACAACCTGCAGGCCATTGAACTGCTGAAGACTTTTATCGCACATAAAAGCAAGAATGAGACATTATAAATACGGCAGGGCATGGATTCATGCCCTGTTTTTCTGTAAAATCGGCACCCTGGCTCTCCTGACCGGGGCCTGCCTCTCGCCGGAGAAACAGGAACGGGAGGTGTCGTATGAGACCATCGCCGGAAACAAGGAGATCACGGCGGACTATGACCTGCCGCAGATTCTGGAAAGCGGCGAGCTGATTGCCGTGACCCTGAGCGGACCGGACACGTATTATGAATACCGGGAAAAGGCGATGGGACTGCAGTATGAGCTGGCGGAACGCTTTGCCACACGGATCGGTGCCAGCCTGAGAATCGAGGTGGTGAAGGACACCGCCGAATTGATACGCCGCATCGAGAACAATGATGCGGACCTGATTGCCGTGGAGCTGGACGTGAGCCCTTACGGCGAGGTACTGCAGGGCTGTGGCAGCTACTCACAGAACGGCAAGGAGAAACGGCGCTCGTGGGCCGTGGCACGGGGAGCCGACGAACTGGCGGCGGCCCTGGACGAGTGGTACCAGCCGGAACTGAAGAAAGCCGTACAGGAGGAGGAACAGCGCCGCTTCCTGCCGCAGTTCAGCGTGCGCCGAAAACCGAGAGCGCCTTTCCTGTCCCGCAGCCAGGGAATCATCTCGCCGTATGACGCGCACTTCAAGCGTCACGGAGGGGCCATCGGCTGGGACTGGCGGCTCATGGCGGCGCAGTGTTACCAGGAATCGGCGTTTGACCCGAATGCGGTATCCTGGGCGGGAGCACAGGGACTGATGCAGATCATGCCGTCCACCGCACAGCACCTGAACCTGCCGATGGAGCAGATCTATCATCCGGAAAAGAACATACAGGCCGCCGCGCGGTATCTGAGGGAGCTGGAATACAAATTTTCCGACATCCAACCCAGAACGGAACGTATGTGGTTTGCCCTGGCGGCCTACAACGGAGGAGCCGGACATATCCAGGATGCCCGGACACTGGCCCGGCAGGCAGGAAAGAACGCCAACCGCTGGGACGAGGTGAAGCATTTCGTGCTGCGCCTGAGCAACCCGGGATACTATAACCGCAAGGAGGTGCGCTTCGGATATATGCGGGGCAGCGAGACCTATCAGTATGTGGAGAGTATCCGGCAACGGTGGAACGAATACCGGAGGGTGGCCAAGCCGGAACGGGTACCCCAGAAAGCGAAAGGAGAAAGGAAAAAGAAATTCAGATGAACGCATTTTTTGAGGAAATAAAGGAAAACGAACAGGAACAGGAAGGACTCACCGGGAAATACCGGAAACTGGCGGCCCTGACGGACCGGCTGGTGGTGGAGATGACCCGGGATTTTGCCGTGGAATTCACATCGATGACGGGACGGCTCTACACGCTGTGCCGGACCACCGGATACGAACACCGGGATCTGGCACGGTTCCGCAAGAACGCCACGGAAGTGGCCCGGGGAATCCGGACGGCGGAACCGGAGGAGTATGCGCATGACCTGAAGGCGGTGTGCGAGGCGGTGGCTTTCTTCACCGGGGAACCGGTGCCGGAGGAACTGCGACAGCGGCTGCCTCTCGGGAAAAGGGCAGAAAGGAAACGTGCGCCGGAAGAGGACTTTGCCCGAAAAATCAGAATCACCGTTACGGGATGGGACGATACGTTTGTCTATGGAGCGGACCGCGAACAGCCGGACGGCGAGGAGATCCGGGCCCGATACCGGCAGGAGGACGGGGCCTTTGACGACCTCACGGACTGGCTCTACGAAGGGGCACAGCTGAACCTGCTCTCAGTGACCTTCTCCGAAGAGGAGGGACAGCGCGCCGCGCATCCCAAACTGCTGATCCTGGACCCGGACTTCCTGATCGACATCACGGCCATCTGTCAGTGCTACAAACCGTACGGCTGTCATGTGCTGAATCATCTGATCAACAAATTTACTCCGGCACCCCGCTCGGCAGCCTTGCAGCTGGGTAATCTGGCCAACCAGTTTCTGGACGCGTGCGTGCACGACAACGGACTGGAGGAGAAAAGCGAGGCGGAAGCCTATCAGGAGGCGCTGCTCCAGAGCTTCGAGACATCGCCGATCGAATATACCACCCTGCCGGACATCAACCAGGCGTTCTTCGAACAGGCACGCCGGCAGTTTCATCACATCCGGGAGGTGGTCCGCAAGAAATTTACCGCCGAAGAGATTGACATCGAACGGCAGGACGTGCAACTGGAACCGTCTTTCCTGTGTGAGGCGCTGGGCCTGCAGGGACGACTGGACCTGCTGGTGAACGACAGCAGCAAGATTGTGGAACTGAAAAGCGGAAAGGCCGACGAGTTCCCGAAAATCAGACCGAAAGAGGAGCATGCCCTGCAGATGGCGCTCTACAAGGAGATTCTTTATTATAATATGGAGGTGCCGCACGACGCGGTACAGACGTATCTGCTCTACTCACGCTACCCGCTGCTGTATCATATCCGGCACTCGAACACGGAGCTCAGACAGGCACTGGCCCTGCGTAACCGGATCGTGGGACTGGAGCGGATGCTCCGGGACGGACACTCGCGCCAGGTGGTGGAAGAGCTGGACGAACAGGTGCTCGTGGCACCGGAGATGCGCGAAAGCAGATTCTACCGACAGTATCTGAGACAGGACCTGACGGAGATGATCGGACGCCTGAAAAACGCGAAGGAAATCGAGAAAGAATATTTTCATACGTTCCTGGCTTTCATGGAACGCGAACAGTTCCTTTCCAAAATCGGAGACGACCAGCCGGATTCGGGAAGGGGATTCGCCGAACTGTGGAACCGGGATACCGTCACCAAACAGGGCAACGGCAATATCCTGACGGACCTGAAGCTGACTCCGCTCTTTGACCGGCAGGGGGCCGTGACAGGCATGGATCTGGAGATGCCGGAATACGCGGAGGACTTCCTGCCGAATTTCCGCAACGGGGATTCGGTGCTGCTCTACGAGCGGAACACGGAACAGGACTCGGTGGTCAACAAACAGGTATTCCGCTGCCAGATCGAGGAGATGGGCACCCGCTATGTGCGGGTGCGCCTGGCCTACAAACAGAAGAACGCGCAGGTGTTTCACCCGCAGGCGCTCTATGCCCTGGAAGCGGGATACGCCGACAGCAGCTACACTCAGGCGTACCGGGGACTGTACAGTCTGCTGCTGGCTCCCCAGGAACGGAGGGACCTGATCCTGGGGCAACGGAAACCGGTAACGGACCGGAGCATCGCCCTGAAGGGGAAATTCGACAACCCGGAAATCGGGGACATCGTGCGCAAGGCCATGCAGGCCAAGGATTACTTCCTGCTCGTGGGACCGCCGGGAACGGGAAAGACCTCGGTGGCCCTGAAAGCCATGGTGGAGGAACTGCTGCGTGACAGCGGACGGAAAAACCTGCTGCTCATGGCCTATACCAACCGGGCGGTGGACGAGATCTGCCAGATGCTCGAGGGACTGGACGAACAGCCGGAATATGTGCGCATCGGACAGGAACTGAACTGCGAACCGGCATACCGCCACCGCCTCATCAAATACAAGATCCGGGAAGCGCAGAACCGGAAACAGATTTTCGACCTGCTGGAACCGGTACAGATTTTCGTGGGTACCATCAGCAGCATGGCGGGACGGAGCGAACTGTTTGAGCTGAAACGCTTCGACACGGCCATCATCGACGAGGCCTCGCAGGTGCTCGAACCGCAACTGCTGCCGCTGCTGTGCGCCACCACTTCCCTGCCCGACCCGAGCTACCGCAGCAATCCGTGCGCCATCGGGAAATTCATCCTCATCGGCGACCACAAACAGCTGCCGGCCGTCGTGTTGCAGAACCCGGCACGCTCGGAGGTATACAGCGAGACCCTGAAAGGCATCGGACTGACCAACTGCCGCAACTCGCTCTTCGAACGGCTGCACACCCTGCAGCAGATCCTGCATACGGAGCAGGACACCGTGGCCTGGCTGCACCGCCAGGGACGGATGCACGAGGATCTGAGCGAATTCGTGAACCGGCATTTCTATAACCGGCAGCTGGGCGTCGTTCCGCTGCCACACCAGCAGGGACCGCTGCCGCACCGTTACGAAGGCACGGACCCGTGGAAGCGGAGAGTGGCCGAACGGCGACTGGACTTCATTCCGGTGGTCCCGACGGAATACGGAGAGAACAACAAGGTGAACCGGGAGGAAGCGACGGTCATCGGACAGCTGGTGGAGGCGCTGTACCGCCTGCACGAACAGGAAAAGGACTGGAACCCGGCCCGGCAGATCGGCATCATCGTGCCTTTCCGGGGACAGATCGCCATGATCCGGAAGGAACTGGAGGAGAGGAAACTGGAGGACTGCGGACAGATCACCATCGACACGGTGGAACGCTATCAGGGCAGCCAGCGGGACGTGATCCTGTTCAGCACCACCATCCGGCAGCCGTATCAGCTGGAAGTGCTGTCGGCACCGGTGCAGACCGAAGGACAGTGGGTAGACCGCAAGCTGAACGTGGCGCTCACCCGGGCACGCAAGCAGTTTTTCATGACAGGTAACCCCGTCCTGCTGGAACGGGCCCCGGCCTATCGGGAACTGATCGACTATATTCAGGAAAGCATCAAGAAATATATGGAAAAATAAGGACAATAGCGCCACAGGACCCGAAGCGGATACCTGTGGCGCTATTTTATTGACAAACAATCGTTTATCAATTCTTAAAAATTCGTCGGGACCATTTTGAAAAATCGACGGGACCAAATGAAAAAATCGTCCCGTCGATTTGTTCATTTCGACGGGACGATTTTCCGGTAAGGAAAAGGCCGGACCTTTTCCTTGTATTTTTCTTTACAAAACAAGCTTTCCGGAAGGGTGTTCCGCCTTTAGCGGCGCACAAAACCGATCTTCAGGTTGAGCTTGAAATAATAGAGCTTGTTCTCACGCTCCAGATAGCCGTACTTGTCTTTGTCGGGAAGCCCCTTCTCCAGACGGGTATGGGTGAACAGATAATCGGCAAACACATCCTTGTCGGACTTCTGATAAACCACCACACGACCGTCGGCACCGACCATCAGGATACCGGATACGGCACTGTCCCGGCCGGTGTAGATCTTGGCCGGACGGAGTCCCAACGCCAGAGCCACCAGGAACTGCTTCATCTTATGGCGGTAATAACCGTGTTTCTGGATCAGCTCCGTCTTGATCTTCAAAGGATTGCGCTCCTCAATCAGGGCGGTCAGCTCGTCAATGCGGGCAATCTGGTCCAAGTGGAAGATGCGCAGCATCTCACACAGCACCCGGGGGAAATGCAGATCGATCATGTGCAGGTTGCTGCGGAACACACGGTCGCACACATCGCTGTACTTGAAGATGCCGCCCATACTCTCGATATACAGCATGCGGCGGGCCACTTCGGCGGGATTGTCGGGATCGTCGGTATAGTTGATCTTGTATACGGCCGGCTGGGAGAAGCGGATACCGGTCTGCTCCATCTTCAGGTTGGCCGTGCGGCCGCCGTCGAGCAGCGGATCGGTGGCACAGAGGCGCGAATAGATGCGCAGGCCCACCAGCGGAGCCTCAGGATGCCAGAAAGCCACATACAGATCGGTACGGTCGTCGGTCATGGCCTCCAGATCGTAGATGCGCACGGCATTCAGAAAGCCTTCCACACCCTCGGGAGCCTCGATCTCCTCATCGTGCACGGTGGACAGGGCTTCCAGAATCATGTCGGCCACCGTAGCGAAATCCTCACGGGGAAAGCGCTCGTCGATCTCAGCGCCCTGAATGTGAATCTCCTCGGCACCGATCACATAGCGGCGTGTGCCGTCGTGCTCCTGACGCTGCACCAGCGCCACGGGCAGACGCGCCCCTTCGGTACCTTCGGCGGTACCGGCTGCCAGATATCCTTGCGACAGGATGGTGAAAAACGTATACAGTTCACTCCATTCTCTTCGTGTAGCGGTCATCATTGTCTTGTCTGTTTCGTTTGGTAAATAACTGTTTTTTTACTGATTTATGTGCAAATGTAACTATTTATGAGGAAAAAACCTAAAATGGCTTTTCTTTTCAGAACGAATGAGAATTTTATTATGTATATTTGCCTGAAAAATAGAACACCAACAAGAAGAGCGTTTATGATTACCATCAAAGAGCTATATAGAATAGGACAAGGCCCCTCGAGCAGTCATACCATGGGACCCCGCAAGGCGGCCGAACAGTTTCTGGCAAAGCATCCCGATGCCTGCCGGTTTGAAGTGACCCTATACGGCAGCCTGGCAGCTACCGGAAAAGGACATATGACAGATGTGGCCATTCTGGACGTGCTGGGCCAGGAGCGTACGGAAATTACCTGGGAACCGAAGACATTCCTGCCCTTCCACCCCAACGGCATGAAATTCCGTGCCCTGGATGCCGAAGGACAAGGCGGAGAACCCTGGACCGTGTTCAGCGTGGGCGGCGGTGCCCTGGCCGAAGAGGGACAGCAGCAGGTGGACTTTCCGGAAATCTACGAGATGAACTCGGCCACCGAGATCATGAACTGGTGTATCAGTACCGGCAAGAGTTACTGGGAATATGTGCAGGAATGTGAGGATCCGGATGTGTGGGACTACCTGCGCGAGGTGTGGAGAGTCATGAAAGAGGCCGTGGAATGCGGACTGGACAAGGAAGAAGTGCTGCCGGGACCGCTGAACCTGAGAAGAAAGGCCGCCTCATACTTCGTACGTGCCGAAGGCTATCAGTCGTCCATGAAGACCCGGGGACTGATCTTTGCCTATGCCCTGGCCGTGAGCGAGGAGAACGCGGGCGGAGGCATCATCGTCACCGCGCCGACCTGCGGTTCGTGCGGTGTCCTGCCGGGTGTGCTCTATCATCTGTACAAATCGCGCAACATGAGCGAGAAGCGCATCATCCGGGCACTGGCCACAGCGGGACTGTTCGGAAACATCGTCAAGAAGAACGCGTCGATCTCCGGCGCCGAAGTGGGCTGTCAGGGTGAAGTGGGCGTGGCCTGCGCCATGGCGGCAGCCGCGGCCAACCAGTTGTTCGGCGGCAGTCCGGCACAGATCGAATACGCGGCGGAGATGGGACTGGAGCATCATCTGGGACTGACCTGCGACCCGGTGTGCGGACTGGTGCAGATTCCTTGTATCGAGCGGAACGCATATGCGGCAGCCCGGGCCATGGACGCCAATTCGTATGCCATGTTTACCGACGGCACACACCGGGTATCGTTTGACAAGGTGGTGGAAGTGATGAAGCAGACCGGACATGACCTGCCTTCGCTGTACAAGGAAACGAGCGAGGGCGGACTGGCCCAGAGCTTCAAGCAGATGTGGGACCTGAGAAACCACAAGATCTGAAAAAGGAAACCTGATACAGAAAACCAATAAAGAACGCTCCCCTCTCCGGATGCTGCCGGAGAGGGGAGCGTTCTTTATTGGTCAGCGCTGCAGGTATTCCAGCAGGCCTGCACAGGCATCTTCCAGCAGATCGAGCACCCGCTCGAAACCCTGGTCGCCGCCATAATAGGGATCGGGCACATGATCCGCACCGGGATGGTTGCGGCAGAAATCGGTCATGCGGAACAGCTTGCGCTCTTCCTCCACTCCCGGAGCCCGGTCGCGCAGGGCATCCATATTGCTCTCGTCCATACCGATGATCATATCAAAATCAAAAAAGTCCTGATAGGTCACAGGGCGGGAACGGTGCGTCAGTTCATAACCGCGGCGGGCGGCATGCAGACGCATACGGGAATCGGGCAGATCGCCCTGATGGTAATTGCTGATACCGGCCGAATCGAGCACAAACTCCGATTCCAGACCGGCCTTTCGGACCACCTGGCGCATCACCTCCTCGGCAGAAGCGGAACGGCAGATATTTCCAAGACAGACAAACAGGATTCTATGTTTCCGGTTATTATCCAACGAATGATTATCTTTCATGATTATTTCGGTTTACATAACACTTCAGTCGCTGCAAAAATAGCAAATTTATGGATAATACAACCCATAAATGCATATAGAAGCGATATACCTTTATGAAGAATTGCTTATCTTTGTATCCAGACACAAAACATATACCTGATTATCTAATATTTTAAAACCAAAATATCATGAAAAAGTATCTGTATCAGTTTTTTTATTGTACGGTAAAAGTAAACTCTCCGTTACATTCGCCATAGGTGGCACCCGAACTACCGATAATGCTTCCGCTGTAACCCAGACCGGGAGACGTCAGCGATCCGCTGTAGGCCTCTCCCTGACCGGAAAACTTGTAACGGGCATAGAAGGTCACCTTGTAAGTACCGGTACGGGCATCTGGCGCCAGCTTGTAACCCAGCACCGGATCGGACGGCTGATGGTCGTAAATGAGTTCCTGCTTCTGGGTGCAGACCACAGAATCATAGCTGTCGGTAATGGTCCACTGATAATAGGTTCCGTTGAGCAGGGTACCTTTGGACAGCTGTTTCGCCGTAATCGTGATGGAATCGTTCGGTGCCGGAGCGGCCGGATCAATCAGGAAACCGGCAAAGGTAGGCATCCGGGAGGTGTAATCCTTCTCCTCACAGGAAGTAAAGGCGGCCAGCAGGGTAACACCGGCAAACGCGGAGAGCAGTCCCCGCATCAAATTCTTGTTCTTACGCATAGTCTTTCTTATTTTGTTTTGTTGTTTTGTTCTGGGTCGGATACCCCGGAAAGGTTTTCAGTTCCTGATACAGACGCTGTACGGGAAGTCCCATCACATTGAAGTAGGAACCGTGGATACCGGTGACGCCCACAAAACCGATCCATTCCTGAATGCCGTAGGAACCGGCTTTGTCAAAGGGACGGTAATGATCGACGTAATAGGCAATCTCTTCCTCAGCAAGAGCGGCAAAGGTCACTTCGGTGGTCACCGAAAAGGAACGGAGATGCTCCCGGCTCTGAAGGGTCACGCCGGTGATCACCTGATGGGTGCGTCCGGACAGGGCACGCAGCATGGCACAGGCTTCATCCCGGTCGTGCGGCTTGCCAAACACCCGGCCGTCAATATACACAATGGTATCGGCGGTGATGAGCAGTTCGTCCGCGGCCAGGGTGGCACGGTAGGCGCGGGCCTTGGCCGAAGCGATATAGACAGCGATTTCCGGACCGGAAAGGCCGTCGGGGTAAGATTCGTCGATACCCGGAATCACCCGTGTCTCGAACGTAAGCCCCAGTCCCGCCAACAGTTCCCGGCGGCGGGGCGAATTGCTGGCCAGAATCATCCGGTAAGCAGATAAGTGTGCGAACATATGATTTTCTTGAAGTAATGACAATATTTTTAAACCGGTTCAGAGGACGGCTCACCAGCCGAAGGCCTCAGGATCGCTCATCCATTTGTGCTGGGCACGGAGTACCTGCTCGATGACGTCACGCCCGCAACCTTCCCCACCGGCACAATGGGAGATATACAGGGATATGGAACGGATTTCGGGCGCCGCGTCCGACGGGCAGCAGGGACAGCCGCAGCGGGACAGCACCTCGTAGTCGGGAATGTCATCGCCCATGTAGAGCACTTCCTCGTCACGAAGACCGTATTTCTCGAGAAAAGCCTCGTAGGTGTTGATCTTCACGGCGCATCCCATATAGACATCGGGCACACCCAGTCCCTCATAACGCCGGCGCACGGCCGCCGAACGCCCCCCGGTGATGATGGCCACATGAAGCCCCATCCGGACTGCCAGCTGAATCGCATAGCCGTCCTTGATATTCACCGTACGCATCGGTTCGCCCTCGGGATGAAGCACGATGGTCTGACCGCTCAGCACACCGTCCACATCAAAGGCCAGGGCCTTGATTTTCTTCAGGTCGTAATTGATCATATTGACTGTTTTTCGGAATTTTGTTTCTGAGCCTCTTCATGAATGCTCCGGCTCATGAGTTCATAAATATCGTGACAGAGCGGACGGTCCTGCAACTGGGCCAGCTGGGCGTCGAGCACATTGCGGTCGTAGCGCACGGCCGGACCGGTCTGGGCCTCGGCAGGTGACAGACGATGCACCTTGGCCGCCGTCTCGTCAATCAGAGGCAACAGGGCCTCGAAAGGAATTCCCTCCTCGGCCAGCAGATTGCCGGCAAGCGTATAGCAGTGGTTCACAAAATTACAGGCAAAGACCGCCGAGAGATGAAGCTTGCGGCGGGCAGACGACGTGAGGGAATATACCCGGGCAGACACCGACGAGGCCAGTGCCGTCAGTTCGGCGGCAAAAGCCGGTGACGAGGCTTCCAGAAAAAGAGGTACCGCACGCATATCGAGCGGACGGCCGTGCGAGAAGGTCTGCAGCGGATAGAAGACACCATAACGGCTCAACCCCAGTCCCTCGAACACAGACAAAGGGATGCTGCCGGCCGTATGCAGGAAAGCGCCGGCACCGCAGCGGGGAGCCAGAGCGGCGACCAGTTCCGGAAGGACGGCGTCCTTGACCGAAAAGAAATAATAGTCGGCATCGGAAACCACGGACGACAGGTCGGTGGTAAAGGAAGCTTGCAGCATACCGGCCAGCGCCGCGGCGGAAGCTTCGGTACGGCTGTATACCTGAAGGGTTTTCAGTCCGGCTCCGGCCAGAGCGGGTGCCAGATGTGTGGCGACGCGCCCGGCACCGATCCATACGATTGTTTTCTGCTCCATAATCCTACACTCCGGTTTCCGCGTCGGACGACGCATAATGATTCAGATGGACCTTGTCCCATTTCAGACTCTCGGGATCGAAGGGAGAGCGCTCCCGGGCCTTATGTCCCAGAGCGACCAGGGAAAGTACCCGCAAATGATCGGGGATCTGCAGCAGGCGGCGCACCTCATCCTCGGCAGAAGCGCCCCCGGCCGTATGGCGGTTACGGATCTGCACCCAACAGGCACCCAGACCGCAGTCCTCGGCCTGAAGCAACAAATAAGTGGTGGCTACGGAAGCGTCCTCCACCCAGACATCGCTGACGGAAGGATCGGCCAGCACCGCCACGGCGGCACGGGCTTCGGCCAGCATGGCGGCCCCGTGCTCCTTGCAGCCGGCCAGCTGCCGCAGCAGGCCACGGTCGTCGATCACGACAAACTGCCAGCAGCAGGTGCCCTTGGAAGAAGGAGCCATCAGCGCGGTACCGATCAGAGCGGCCACCTCATCCTGGGTGAGTTCCTGCTCCGTAAAACGGCGTATACTCCGGCGGCGGGCCGCCAGATCATAGAAATGACTCATATTTATATAGGCTTTATTTTTACCAAAAGAACGTATCAAAGATAGAAAAGATTCTTTAGAGAACACAGGTTTTTTGAGAAAATACTGAAAAATACCGCCGAAAAAGCATACAGCATATACAAAAAAAGCCTTATTTTACGTTCTCTTAGAAATTAACGGATTAAAATTGTGAAAGAAAAACAGAGCAGACACTACTTTTTACAAAGTATCTTATGGGGATGGCTCCTGCTGCTGGCCACCGGACTGCACGCCCAAGAACAGGTAAGCCTGTCGGGACGGGTGCTGGACGAGGAGCAGACACCGCTGGCCTTTGTCACCGTCAAGGTGGAAGGACAACTGGCAGGAGGAACCACCGACCTGGACGGAAAATATAAGTTCACATTCCAGACCGCCGATACGGTGGTGATCACCTATCAGATGATGGGATTCCAGAAACGCACCAAGAAACTGGTACGGCCGCAGGGAAAACTCACCCTGAATATCGTGATGAAACCGGTGAGCCTGAACCTGGAAGGAGTGACCGTCAAGGAGGTGCGCCGACAGCTGGGCACCACCCAGCAGCTGGATGCGGCGAAGCTGAAACAGCTGCCTTCGACCACCGGAAATGCCGTGGAGGAGCTGGTGGCCACCCAGGCGGGCGTGAGCACGCACAACGAACTGAGCTCCCAATATAATGTACGCGGAGGAAGCTTTGACGAAAACAGTGTATACATCAACGGCGTGGAGGTATACCGCCCGCTGCTGATCAGTTCGGGACAACAGGAAGGACTGAGTGTGATCAACAGCGATATGGTGGAAAAGATCAATTTCTCGGCCGGAGGATTCGAGGCGCAGTATGGCGACAAGATGTCATCGGTGCTGGACATCACGTACCGGAAACCGGAACGCAACGAGGCGAAAGCGGCCCTGAGCCTGCTGGGCGGAAGCGTATACGCGGGCCTGAAAATGAAGAAGCTGACCATGACCCACGGCATCCGCTACAAGACCAACCAGTATCTGCTGGGATCGCTGGAAACGAAGGGGGAATACAACCCGAGTTTTCTGGACTACCAGACCTATCTGAGCTGGCAACCCAACAAAAAATGGTCGATAGACGTGATCGGCAATATCTCGCAGAACAAATATAACTTTATTCCCGCCAACCGGAGCACCAACTTCGGTACCATGCAGGACGTGAAATCGTTTCAGGTGTATTTCGACGGACAGGAAAAGGATCTGTTCCGCACCTTCTTCGGTACGTTCAGCGTGAGCCGGAATCTGGGTGAAAAACACAAGCTGAGCCTGTTGGGATCGGCATTCCTGACCCAGGAACGGGAGACCTATGACATTCAGGGACAGTACTGGCTGAGCGAAACGAATACCAGCGAGCAGCTGGGCGTGGGCACCTATCTGGAACACGCGCGCAATTACCTGAACGCCAACGTGAAGAGTCTGAAACTGGTGTACGACGGAAAAGCCGGTAACCACCAGATACGGAGCGGCATCACCTGGAAAAACGAGACCATCCGGGAGAAATCCAAGGAATGGGAGATGCGCGACTCTTCGGGCTATTCCATCCCGCACGACCCCACCCGACTGCAACTGATCTACAGCCTGCGCTCCCCGGAGCTGACCCTGACGAGCAACCGCATGGAACTGTTTGCCCAGGATACCTGGCGCTTTGAGCACCGGAGCGGCGTGTTCTCGCTGAACTACGGCGCACGCCTGAGCTACTGGAACTGGAACAGGGAATGGCTGTTCAGTCCGCGGGTATCGCTGGGTTATGTGCCGGCATGGAACGACAACTTCACCTTCCGTCTGGCCACAGGTATCTATTACCAGGCACCGTTCTTCAAGGAACTGCGGGACACGACCACCGTGGACGGTACCACCTATGTGTCGCTGAACCGCAACATCCGCTCGCCGCGCTCCGTACAGGTGGTGCTGGGAGGAGACTACAAGTTCAAGATGCGCGAACGGCTGTTCAAGCTGACAGCCGAGGTATACTACAAGGCACTGAGCCGCATCAACCCGTATAATGTGGACAATGTGCGGGTGGTGTACTACGGACAGAACATCGGAAAAGGATACACCGCCGGAGTGGATCTGAAACTCTTCGGCGAATTCATCGAAGGCACGGACTCCTGGATCAGCCTGAGCCTGATGAAGGCCCAACAGACCATCAACGGGCACAGCATGCCGCAGCCTACCGACCAGCGCTATAACGTGAACTTCTTCTTTACGGACTTCTTCCCGGGAAGCACACGCTGGCAGATGAACCTGAAAGCCTCGATTGCCGGCGGACTGCCTTTCGGACCGCCCCATACGGGACTGGAACGGCAGGTGTTCCGGGCTCCGGCCTACAAGCGTGTGGATATCGGTATGAGCTATCGCCTGCTGAACAACGAGGACCGGCAGAACCCGCACAAATGGGCACGCCCCTTCCGCAACATCTGGCTGGGACTGGACGGATTCAACATCCTGGACATCAGCAACGTGAGTTCCTACTATTGGGTGACCGACGTGACCAACCAGCAATATGCCGTGCCGAACTATCTGACCGGAAGACAGATCAATTTCCGCATCCTGTTGGAACTGTAACACCGGAAAAAAGACAAAAAAAAGAGCTATATTCCCCACAACGGGCGGAATATAGCTCTTTTTTAAAACGGGTTCCTGCCGGACCGGACACTGCCGGCCGGTTAACGGACCACCTTATTGGTCGTGGAGTCGGGGAACACCACCGTAGGGGTGAAATGCCGCGCCTCCTCAAAATCCATCAGCGCATAGGAAATGATAATGCAGATATCACCGACCTGTACCTTGCGGGCAGCCGCTCCGTTCAGACAGATACAGCCGGAACCGCGCTCTCCCTTGATAATATAGGTCTCGAAACGCTCTCCGTTGTTGTTGTTCACAATCTGTACCTTCTCACCGGCAATCATATTGGCCGCATCCAGCAGATCCTCGTCGATGGTGATACTGCCCATGTAGTTCAGATTCGCTTCCGTCACCCGCACGCAATGCAGTTTGGACTTCAAAACTTCAATCATCATAACGCGCTCTTCCTTATCCTTTATATCTGATATGGTCAATCAAACGAATCGGAGCCGCACCACAGAACACCGTGATACAGCCGACAATAGAATCAGATTCATCCCAGCGGTCGAGATCCTGCAGCGTATCCCCGTCGACAATGGAAAAATACTGCACTTCCAGTCCCACTACCGAATTGATGGTGTCGATCACATAACTGCGGGTGTCGGCCAGACTGTGGTTGGCCGCAAACAGCTTGCTCTTCTTCAGCACCTGATAAATCTGGGCGGCTGTCTGACGCTCCTCGTCGGACAGCAGGGTGTTGCGGCTGCTCATGGCCAGACCGCTTTCCTCACGGATCACCGGACAGGGAATAATCTCTACCGGCAGTTTCAGATCGGCCACCATGGCCTTGATCACGGCAATCTGCTGGAAGTCCTTCTCACCGAAATAGGCACGGTCGGGCTCCACGATATAAAACAGCTTGCTTACAATCTGACATACTCCGTTGAAATGTCCCGGACGGAAAGCCCCCTCCATCACGGAGTCTACTCCGGGGTAACTGAAACGGCGCAAATCCTCTTCGGGATACATCTCCGAAACGGAAGGAGCAAACACGATGGACGCGCCCACCTCTTCCATCAGAGCACAATCGGCTTCCAGGGTTCTGGGGTATTTCTCCAGATCCACCTTGTCGTTGAACTGAGTAGGATTCAAAAAGACACTGACCACCGACAGATCGTTCTCGGCCACACAACGCTCAACCAAAGAAGCATGTCCGCGATGCAAGGCACCCATCGTGGGCACCAGTCCGATTTTCTTTCCTTCCTGACGAGCCGAAGCCAGAAGAGTCTTCAACTCCTGAATTGTACTAACTAACTTCATTGTTTATATTTAATGATACATCGTTCCTGAAAAAAACATGCAAAATAACATATAAAATACCACATGAGGAAGTTTTTCAGAAACTAAATACCAAATAAATGTGAAACCCGGGGAACGATTACCCCTTTTTTAGGACTTTCAGGATATTTTTTGTATCTTTGCAAGAAAATCAAATCATTAAAACGAAACAATGGAGGCAAAAAAGATCTTATTTATAACACAAGAAATCTTACCTTATGTTCCCGAATCCGAACTGTCGGTCATGGGACGCAAACTACCGCAAAGCATTCAGGAAAAAGGACGTGAAATCAGAACCTTCATGCCGAAATGGGGCAACATCAACGAACGCAGAAACCAGCTGCATGAGGTGATCCGCCTTTCGGGCATGAACCTGATCATTGACGATACCGACCATCCGCTGATCATCAAGGTGGCTTCAATCCAGGCCGCCCGCATGCAGGTGTATTTCATTGACAATGACGACTACTTCATGAAGAGACTGATGGCCACCGACGAGGAAGGCAAAGAATATGAAGACAACGGCGAACGGGCCATCTTCTACGCCCGCGGTGTGCTGGAAACCGTCAAGAAACTGCGCTGGACACCGGACATCATCCACTGTCAGGGATGGATGTCGGCCCTGGTACCGCTGTATATCAAGACCGCCTACAAAGAAGAGCCTTCCTTCTGCGACTCCAAAGTGGTCTATGCCCTGCACAACGACGAACTGAAGCAGAATCTGGGCAGCAACTTCGGCAACTGCATCGCCTATAAGGATGTGGACAGCTCGGTGCTGAAGGATTTCAGCGCGGACTTCACATTCGAGGAGCTCAACAAACTGGCCGTGAAATATGCCGACGGTCTGATCATGGCCGGCGACCAGGCCAATCCGAATGTGGCCGACTACGCACGGTCCCTCCAGATTCCGATACTGGAATATCCCGGTGAGAATTATGCCGACGCATATGCCGACTTCTACGATAAGGTATGGAGTGAGGGCAAGAACGGCTAACAGCAAACCTCAATATTTTTGACAATGAAAGCCAGATTTTTATGGATCGCCCTTGCTGCCGCCTTGGGCGCCTGCGATGACAATACAGCCACCCTGGGTATCCTGGAGGAGAATGACCAGATCACTTCCTCCTACAGCCAGTTCCAGATGAAGACCACCACCCTGCTGGTGGACTCTGTTCCGGCCATCAACGGAACCTGCTATCTGGGACAGGTAACGGATCCGGAAACCGGAACACGGATAACGGCGGATTTTCTGACGCAGTTTCACACGATGGAAAATTACAAGCTGCCCAAAAAGGAGCAGATGAATCAGGACCAGTACGGAAAAGTGGTGGCCGACTCCATAGAGGTGCGCCTTTACTTCAACGACTTTTACGGAGACTCCACCAATCTGATGAAGCTGAGCGTCTACGAACTGGACACCCTGAATGTGGTGAAAGAAGGAACAGAATACTACACCAACCTGAACCTGAAACAGTTTGTCAACCCGCTGCGCAGCGCTCCTATCGCCCAAAAGGTGTTCACCCCCCGGGATATGACCGTGGATGACGGTACGCTGGACGGAAGCAACTACTATCATAACGTGCGGATCAAACTGCCGGCCGAGTACGGTTCCTTTATCCTGAACAAGTATTATGAAAACCCGGACTTCTTCAAGAACTCATTCGAGTTTACCCATCATGTATGCCCGGGATTCTACTTTAACCTGACTCAGGGAGACGGCACCATGCTTTATCTGGATGTCAGCGCCATGGACGTGTACTTCACCTACACGGATCAGGATTCGACCATGACGGGTATGACCCGCTTCGCGGCTACAGGCGAGGTGATCCAAGGCAACCGGATGGATGTGAAAGGCTGTGAAAGCCTGTTGCAGTCGGCACTCAACTCCTCACATACGTATATCAAGACGCCAGCCGGACTGTATACGCAACTGGAACTGCCGGTGAACGACATCTACCGGAACCACGAGAACGACAGTGTGAACAACGTAAAGATCACCCTGAACCGTTATAATGACTTCAATACGAGCAACTATGCCCTGGGCATTCCGCAAACCTTGCTGCTGGTGCGCAAACAGGACATGAACACCTTCTTCCAGGAAAAAAAGAAAGTGGACAACATAACCTCGTATGTCACTTCCTTCAACATGAACCAGTACGCGTTCTCCAACATCGCCCGCCTGATCTCCCACTGCAGACAGGAAAAGATGCGGGGCATGAGCGAAACCGGACTCTCGGAAGCGGAATGGGAACAGCAGAATCCGGACTGGAACAAGGCGGTGCTGATTCCGGTGACGACCTCGAACAGCCAGAGCAGCAGCAGTTCCTCACAGATGTGGCTGCTGGACATGAAGCTGAACAGTGTCTGTCTGCAAGGACAGAACCAGACCATCATGATGAACGTGATTTACAGTAAATTCTCCCGATAGGAACCAAATAAAAACAGGGAATCCCATAACCCGGCATGCACCGTGATTATGGGATTCCCTGTTTTTCGGACGGTCGCGGAAACGGTTACTTCATGCCGCGCGCCTTGTAAATCTTTTCCTTGGCATTGTTGATCTGCTGGAATTTCTCCTCGGCAGCCCGACGCACATCCTCGCCCAAAGCGGCCACCCGGTCGGGATGATGCTTCAGCGCCAGACGGCGGTAAGCGGCCTTGACCTCTTCGTCGGTGGCCGACGGACTCAGCTCCAGGACCTGATAAGCCTCTTCGAGCGAGTCACCGCGCAGATGAAGCAATGAATCCAGTTCACCGGCAGACAGGCCCAACTCCTGGGTCACTTCACGCAAAGCCGCAATTTCGTCGGAACATACCCGACCGTCGCTCTGCGCGATCTGCACCAGAAAGCTCAACAGCTGCAGGCGCTGGCTGTAACTCATGTTCGCGGCTATCTGAGCCCCGCAATCGGCAATCAGTTGGCGATAGCCTCCGGGATTCTCGGCATCCTGCTTCTTGGCTTCCTCAAACAGATGGAGCAGAATCTGTTCTCCCTCAACCACGGCCCCCTCACCAAAACGGGTGCGCAGGAAATTGCGGACAAACTCCATCTCGCTGTGCATGATCCGGCGGTCGGCCCGGATCACATACGACGCCATGACCAGCAGCGAAAACAGAAAACTGTTGCGCTGGCCCTGGGCCTCTGCCTCGGGAGAAGAGGAACTGCCGGACTCCAGATCGGAAGCCGTATCAAAAAGACGGCCGATAAAATAACCGGCCAAAGCACCCAGAGGTCCCATAGCCACAAAGCCCAGGGCACCTCCGATCCATTTACCTAATTTCATATTTCCAAATTTTAAATATTCGTGACGGCGGATAAAGGTACAAAATAAAATCCTCATTTTCTGCTAAACAAAGATATTAATCTATAATATAAAGGTGTATTCTACCGCAGTTATGGAGATTTGCTCGTATTTTTGTAGCTGAGAAAATAATTTATATGCAAAAAACAGTTCTTCTTATCTTATTCCTGCTTCTGCTTGCCCCGGCAGCCATTGCCCAGAAAATCACCGGCAAGGTGACCGACAAGGAAACCGGCGAACCGCTGGGCTGGGTACAGGTATATTACCAGGACCAGAAAGGTTCGGGAGTGCCGACCCGCGAGGACGGCAGTTACAGCATCCCTTACCGCAAAGGAAAAATCCTGTGTTTCTCCATGATGGGCTATGAGACACAGACGTTCAACATAGAACGCCTGCGGCCCATCCACGTCAGCCTGAGCAGCCGGACACAGGATATCCGGGAGGTGGAGATCACCCGGCAACGGAAACGCTACAGCCGGAAAGACAATCCGGCCGTGGCACTCATGCAGAAGGTCATTGCCGCCAAGAAGAAAACGGACCTGCACGAGAAGGACTTTTTCAGTTACAACCGATATCAGAAACTGACCTTCGGACTGAATGAGGTGACCGAACGGGTCTTTGAAGAGGGACAGTTCAAACGGATGCCTTTTCTCAAGGATCATGTGGAAGTGTGTGAGGAAACCGGAAAGCTGATTCTGCCGCTGACCGTCAATGAAACCGTATCCCGGCATATCTACCGCAAGGAACCGAAAAGCGAAAAGGAAATCGTCACGGGCATCCGTTCCAACGGCATCAACGAACTCTTCAACACCGGAGAGGTGGTCAACACGCTGATCAAGGACTGCTTTACGGACGTGAATATCTACGACAACGAAATCCGATTGTTGCAGTTTCCCTTCATCAGTCCCATATCCAGCACCTCGGCCATCCGCTTCTACCGCTATTTCATTGTCGACACCCTGGAGGTACACGGCGAGAAATGCATCCGTGTGGACTTCACTCCCAACAACCCGCAGGACTTCGGATTCGCGGGCAGCCTGTATATTCTGGCAGACTCTTCCTGGCAGGTACGGCGGGTGGAAATGGGTATCCCGAAACGCTCGGACGTGAATTTTGTTGAGCAGATGAACATCATCCAGGAATACAACCGGCTGCCTACCGGAGAATATGTGCTGACCGACGACAAGATGATCGTGCAGCTGTTCCTGATCAAGTCGGTACAGAAATTCCAGGTGGAACGCACCACTACCTACCAGGACTATGCCTTTACTGAAATTCCCGACAAGACCTTCAAGTTCCGGGGAAAGCAGAAGACCGATCCCAGCGCCATGATGCGCAACGAGGCATTCTGGAACAAACAGCGCCCGAAAGAGCTCACGGCATCGGAGGGCAAAATGAATGATTTCATCAAAAAGCTGGAAAGCATCAAAGGATTCAACTTCGTGCTGTTCGTGGCAAAGGCGTTCATCGAAAACCATGTGGAGGTGACCGCCGATCCGGAAAAACCGAGTCCGGTAGACATCGGTCCGATCAACACGATCATCACCCACAATTTTGTGGAAGGACTCCGTCTGCGCGCCAGTGCCCAGACCACGGCCAACCTGCACCCGCACCTGTTCGGCAAGGGCTATGTGGCTTACGGATTCGGCGACCACCGCTGGAAAGGCATGGGAGAACTGACTTATTCCTTCAACAAGAAAGACTATCTGCCCCGGGAATTTCCGGTGCACAACCTGTCCTTCTCCTATGCCCGGGACGTCATGTCGCCCAGCGACAAGTTCCTGCCTACGGACAAGGACAATGTGTTCATCTCCTTCAAATGGACTCCGGTGGAACACATGCAGTATTACGAACGCTTCGCGGTGAACTATGACCGGGAATGGGAAAACGGGCTCCGCTTCAATCTCCGCATGAAACGGGAAACCAGCGAACCGACGGGAGCGCTGTTCTACGAACCGATGAACGGACGGACGGCTCCTTCGAACACGTCGTTCAGACGACTGCGGTATCTGACCACTACGGACGCCACCGTAGGAATCACCTACCAGCCGGGCGCCACCTGGATCAATTCCAAGCAGCACCGTCTACAAACCAATCAGGACGCCCCCATTCTGGGACTGGAGCATACGACAGGCGTTCCGCTGCTGGGAGGAGACTATACCTATAACTTTACGGAAGCCACACTGTACAAACGCCTGTGGCTGCGCTCGTGGGGACGCATGGACTTTTATGTCAAGGGGGGTATACAATGGAACAAGGTGCCCTTCCCGCTGCTGATCATGCCGGCAGCCAACCTGTCGTATATCATAGAGGACAACACCTTCCACCTGATTGACAATATGGAATTCCTGAACGACCGCTACAGTTCCCTGATGTTCTCCTGGGACATGAACGGCAAGATCCTGAACCGGATTCCGCTCATCAACCGCCTGCAATGGCGCGAGTTTATCGGCTGCAACGTGCTGTGGGGCACGCTGACCGACAAAAACAACCCATTCCTGGCACGGAACCTGAATGATCCGGAACTGTTTTATTTCCCGGGTAATTTTGACCGCAACGGACAGTTTACCTACAAATCAGGAGTCATGAACCCGAAGGTGCCTTATGTGGAGCTCGTTGTCGGTGTACACAATATCTTCAAATTATTCCATGTGGAATATGTGCGCCGCATGAATTATCTGAAGGAAGACACGCAGAAATGGGGCGTGCGCTTCCTGTTCCGTATGTCTTTCTAACCATCATGTCCTTCCGAGCATAAAAAAAGAGATGTGCCCCCAAAGGCACATCTCCTACGCAAGTCTTTATAAAGTTTCCAAAACTTAGTGAACAAATAATTACAAACAATAATAACAAATACTTTACTAAGACTTGGTCTGTTTCTTGGCTGCTACAGGACGCTTTTTCGGTTTCGCACCAGCCGTATCTCCGGCAGCGGAATCTCCTTCCTGCTTTTTCAGACGGGCAGTCAGGCGGGCGATCTCCTTGTCCTTCACTTCCAGTTCCTCACCCTGATTACGGATGGTTGTCAGCAAGGCGTTCAATTCCTCGTTCTCGACCTCTGACGGGAACAGGTTATTGACACGGTTGATGAAATCCGCCAGAATATTCATATAGTTGGTGAAAGCATCGTAGGGAGAATCATAGATACCGCGGTATCCGCCATAGCTGGATGATTTGGTAGACATAAAGCGGAAATTATTGCTGGCCTGCAGATAATCCCAGTCCTGCTTGATACGGCGGTCGCGGCACAGACGTACCCGTTCGGCCACACTGTACAGCTTCTCGAAAGCCTCACGCTGCATGACATTACCCAGACAGAAAGAAGTGTCGCGCTCCTCATCGGTCCAAGACATCGGATAAGGAACCTCCAGAGCATCCACAGAGTTCTGGGCGGCAATCACCTCAGACGGAGTGGCAAAGGAAATGCCACGCTCACGGGCATAGTCCGGAATAGCTTTCAGGAAATCGAGAATATGTGAAGACAGCGGCTGGAACATACCCAGAGCACAAAGCTCCATAAAGATGTTCACGATCTGCTCGTTTTCCGGCAGCGTAGCGATCCAATCCACATAACGGTCGGCAAACAGCGGATATTCCGACCAGCTGGTATCGGCGAAACGCAGCGCGATGTCATCCGACAACTTATAGTCGCGCAACAACAGTTTCAGGTTCGGATTGAGGGCGCAGTGATAAAGATAGTGCGGACTCTTCCATCCCAGGATGTGACGGGCTCCCTCGGTGATCATTCCCTTGAATCCCATAGAAGCCACCACCTCACCGATATCATCGGAATAGATCAGGGAAGAGTTGCGGATCACCTGCGGCTCCTTGCCGAACATCTGCTTCATCAGGCGGCACTGTTTCTGTACATCCTCACGGAACGCCTCTTCATCGATAAGCGAAGACAAGCCGTGAGAATAAGGCTCGGCCAGAAATTCCACGCAACCGGTCTCGTTCAGTTCCTGCAACAGTTCCATAACATCGGGAGCGTGATTCTCCAGCTGCTCTACAGCTACACCCGACAGAGAGATGGCAAACTTAAAGTATCCGGCATGAGTACGGGCCATGTCCAGCAAGGTCTGCAAGGCCGGGATGTAAGAATTCAGGGCCGTTTCGGTGATGGCATGCTCGTTCTCATAATCATCATAATAATAATGATCGGTACCTATATCAAAAAAGCGGTAACGCTTCAGATGAATATTCTGATGGATCTCAAAGTACAAACAAATGGTTTTCATATATAGACCTTTTTAATTATTTACATTTTTCTATGGTTTTCTCGTATAAGGCACGAATCTTGACGCCTACCTTCTCCCAGGTAATGCCGTCGACTTCCTTCTTACCCTCTTCCTGCAGATATTGATGCAGGGCCGGATTGGTACACAAGGAATACATGGCATCCGACATGGCGTCGATGTCCCAATAATCAATCTTGATACATTTATCCAAAATCTCCGCACAGCCCGACTGCTTGCTGATGATGCTAGGCACCCCACTCTGCATGGCCTCAAGCGGCGAGATACCGAAAGGCTCGGACACAGACGGCATGACATAGACATCACTGTCGCGGAAGCACTCGAACACCTGCGCCCCTTTCATAAAGCCCGGGAAATGGCAACGGTCGGCGATACCGTAAGAAGCGGCCAGTTCGATCATGGCATTCATCATATCACCGCTTCCGGCAAAACAGAAACGCACATTATGCGTACGCTCCAATACCTTACGGGCGGCCTCGATGAAATATTCAGGTCCTTTCTGCATGGTGATACGTCCCAGGAAGGTCACCACCTTTTCCTTACGCTCGGAAGCCGGCTTGCGCTGATCCACGATGGCCTGCAGATGGTCGGCCAGCGGATACACCGCATTGTGCATGGCAAAACATTTGTTTGGATCCTGATGATAATGGTTGATTACGGTCTGCCGGGTCAGTTCACTCACACACATGATACAGTCGGCATGGTCCATACCGTCCTTTTCGATGCTGTAGACCGTAGGATTGACATTGCCGCGGCTGCGGTCAAAGTCTGTGGCATGCACGTGAATCACCAGCGGCTTGCCGCTCACCTGCTTGGCATGGATTCCCGCCGGATAAGTCAGCCAGTCGTGTGCATGAATGATGTCATACTCCTGCTGGCGGGCTACGACACCGGCGACAATGGAATAGTTGTTGATCTCTTCATGGAGGTTATCCGGATAACATCCGGAAAACTCCATGCATCCCAGATCATTGACATGCATATAATTAAAATCAGCATAGATATGATTGCGCAAATCGAAATACAGCTGCGGATCCATATACTTGCCGACACGCTCCTGAACCTGTTCCCAAGAAGGGTCGCGCCAGGCAATCGGCACACTGTTCATACCGATAATCTTCATAAAGCTCTGATCCTCATCCCCCCAAGGTTTGGGAATACAGAACGTGATCTGCATATCCGGCTGTACCGACAATCCTTTGGTCAGTCCATAACTGGCTGTACCCAATCCTCCCAGAATATGAGGAGGAAATTCCCATCCGAACATCAATACCTTCATCTTTCTTCCTCCTTCATTTTTATTCCATGTTGTATTTTTCCATTAGTTTCAACACACGCAAGATACCGCCCACATTCATGGCAAAAGAGATGGCACCCCGGCCGTGGAACGGCGGATTACCGTCGAAGAGCTCCGGCAGGGTACTCAGGCAGTGATAGAACATCTCTTCCTCATAACCCACCAGCTGGCGCTCGATAAAGCTCAGGCGGCTGTATTTGTACACCTTGAGGCAAGCCTCCATATAAAATCCTGCCAGCCAAGGCCAGGCTGTTCCCTGATGATAGGCATAGTCACGCTGCACCTGCGGACCGACATACATCGGATTGTAGCCCGAGCTCTTGGGACTGAGCGAACGCAATCCCTTCGGGGTGAGCAGTTCCTTGGTACAGATATCCAGTACGGACTTCTGCTGCTTCTTGTCCAGCGGAGAGAAGTCCAGCGCCACGGCAAAGATCATGTTCGGGCGCACGCTCCAGTCCTGCGGTCCTTCATCCACATAATCCATCAGATATCCGTGTTCGTTCCAGAACACCTGTACGAATGAATCTTTTGCCTGACGGGCACGCTCCTCATACATGGCTCCGCGCTCGTTATAGTTCATGGCCGCACACATCTGCGCGCAATACTTCATGGCATTATACCACAGCGCATTGATCTCTACGATATATCCCGAACGAGGCACAATGGGGCGTCCGTTGGAAGTGGAGTTCATCCAGGTAACCGGCTCTTCCTTACCTTCGGCCCATACCAGACCGTTTTCACGGATTTCCAGTCCCGGATGTTTTCCCTCGATCATGAAATCCATGATGGCCCGCAGCAGGTCACCGTATTTCTCCATACATTTCGCTTCGGATACGATATTGGCATACTGCTGGATGCACCATACGGCCCAAAGCAGCACATCGGGATGCTCCAACTCATAGATCCGCACCGACAGCGGACGACCGTTCAGGAAGTCCTCGATACCCTTGCGGGCCGTCTCCATGAAAAGTTCGAACTTCTCGATCTCATCGTTTACCAAAGTCAGTCCCGGCAGAGAGATAAACATGTCACGGGCACGGCACTTGAACCAGGGATAGCCCGCCAGAATATAGTTTTCTCCGTCGCGGTGGTTGTAGAACTGATGCGCCGCATTGACCAGGCAATGATAGAAATTGTCGCGCGGGGTACGTGACTTCACCTCAAAATCCACAACATTCTGCAACTGGGAAACCTTGATCTCCGAAAGGCCGGCCGAGAAGGTGACACTCTCGCCTTTCTTGATGTCACACTCGAAATATCCCGGCACATACAGGTCCTCATTGAAAGAATAGCCGCGCTCCTGCTCCTTGGGGTATTCTACGCCACGATACCAGTCGGGCGCGAAGACAAACTGATTCTTCTTGTCCAACTGCATATAAAGCTCGGGGTAACCGGGATACATGCTGGTCTTGATTCCATGATTGATTTCCGTGTACTGACGGGAGGCATACTGATTTTCATGAGTATATTCACGAACGCTTCTGAAAGCCAAAAACGGCCGGAGACGCAAGGTAGTGGCTGAATGCGCCTCTAATAAGGTATAACGGACAAGGATACGGTTTTCATAATGCTGGAAAACCTTTTCTTTTTTCAGGACCACACCGCCCACACGATAAATGGTGGTAGGGACCTGCTGACAGTCGAATTCACGAATGTACTTATGTCCTTTCGGACTGAAATTATCTCCCTGGTACTTATGCAAACCCAGGTTAAACTCAGCACCGTGCTGAACCACTGTTTCATCCAGAGATGAAAGCAACACATGATTTTCATCATCCATTTCCGGGATCGGAACTACCAACAATCCATGGTATTTTCTTGTATTACAATCAACGATAGTAGAACAAGAATAGGCACCCGACCGATTGGATCGCAAGATCTCTTTGGGTAAAGACTCCTGCAGATTCGTCATCAGAGTTTTATCAAAATGCAAATAACTCATAGTCGATTCCTTAAGGTTTTGAAATTTATATTATTGTTATTGTTCACTCTTAGGTTTCGTGTTTTCAAATATAATCATAAAAATCTTATTTTAAGAAAGAAAAAGAGAAAAATATCGCTAAAATCCTATTTTTATAAAAAATAGGAGATATTTTATAATCTGTTTTTTGTCGTCAAATCAGAAAATGATTATTTTTGTGTCGAACAACATATTTTTAACGCGATATCAATGGTAAAACAAAGCATGACACTGGACGAGGCTATCGAAAAACTGGACGATATCTGGAGCCCGCTGAACGAAGAACAGCGAAACTTTCTGAAAGAACACCTCACCATCAGAACCTTTAAGAAAAACGAATCCATTTATTCAGAAGGAGAACTTCCGAACCAGTTGTTGTGCCTGCTTCAAGGTAAGGTTAAAATTTTTAAAAACGGTGCCGGCGGCCGCAACCAGATCATGCGTGTCATCAAACCGGTGGAATATTTCGGATATCGCGCTTCCTTTGCCGGCCAAAGCTTCCTGACATCCGCCGCTGCCTTTGAATATTCGATCGTGGGCATGATCCCGATGAGCATCATTACCAAACTGGTATGCGAAAACCACCAGCTGGCCTGGTTCTTTATCCGCCAGCTGTCCATCGATCTGGGAGTTGCCGACGAACGTACGGTCAACCTCACCCAGAAACATATCCGCGGACGTCTGGCCGAAGCCATTCTGTTTTTAAAGGAAAACTACGGAGTAGAAGAAGACGGATGCACGCTGAGCATCTATCTGTCACGTGAAGATATGGCCAACCTGTCGAACATGACCACAGCCAATGCCATACGTACCCTCTCCAATTTCTCATCGGAGAAGCTCATTGCCATTGACGGAAGAAAAATAAAGCTGATAGACGAGGCGGCCCTGGAAAGAATTTCCAAATTCGGGTAACCGCAACGGATACGGCAGGAACAAAGGCCGGCCGTATCAGGCGGGAATGATAAAATGAAGGCATTCCGGAAGGATTCTGACCTGAAATGGAGTCACGGCCTCCTCCCATACGGCACCGTCGAGACTGACACACGACTTTCCGTGACTGAGCACGGAAATCTCACGGGTGCGATACGGACGCACATTCTTATGATTCAGAAAACGTCCCCCAAGCAGCATCCACAATCCCTCAATCATCTTTTTCAATTCCGGATGGGAAACGATGGACACATCAAGCCATCCGTTATACGGAACACTGCTCGGTGTCTGTCCGTAGCCCCAGGCATTGCCGATACATACGGTCATGATTTTCTGACGGATCTCGTCCTTGTTGACCTTGAGATGCATCGTATGTTCGATCCGGTGAAAAAGCAACTGGGACATGGAAGCGAAGAAAGACAGGTTGCGCATGCCCCAAATGCGCTGCGTCTTATGCTGGATGCGCATAATACCGGCTACCAGTCCGATGTTGACACAATTCAGAAAATAGCGCCGGTTACCATTTTCCAACTGACAATAACCCACATCGATCCGACGCAGGCGGCGCTCCGCAATCGTATCTACCGCCTTTTTATAATCATCTTCAGACAAACCCCAGAAACGCGCGAAATCATTAGCCCAGCCATAAGGTATCACTCCCAGGGCTATCTGCGAAAGACAATCGGCATCTACTGTCATCAATCCGTTCAACGCGCGATACAGCGCCGCGTCACCGCCGACCACAACAAGCGTGGTATATCCGTTGCCCGCCAGCATGGCAGCCAGGCGTTCTACAGACTCCTTATCCTCACTTTGAACAAAATCATAATGGATACCCTTCTCTTTCAGATATTTACGAATGGCCATCCAATGTTTCTGAGATCCAGTCTTTCCTTCTTTCGGGCAGTAAATGATGCCCCATCTGTTCTTATCTGTTGACATAGCGAAGCGTTTTTGTATGACAAAGGTACACAAAAAATAAAAGAATACGCCTTGAAACAGCTATTTTATGGCAAACGGTAGCATCCCACAATCTGACGCACCTTTTCTTCAAGAGGCTGGGTTCCGTCAATCCAGCGGATGCAGACACCCCGGCGCTCCATCCCCCGGAACCAGGTCATCTGGCGTTTGGCAAACTGATGAATCGCGATCTCCAGCTGATGATACATCTCTTCATAGCTCAACTGCCCCAGTACGTGAAGCGTCAGGAATTTATATTCCAGTCCATAATAAATCAGGTTGTCGGCCGGAATCCCTTCGGCGAGCAAGGAACGCACCTCATCGATCATGCCTTCGTCCAACCGCTGCTTAAGACGGGCGGAGATTCTGCTGCGACGCAATTCCCGGGGAATATCGATTCCGATGACCAGCGAATTCAAAGGAGGCATCTCCGTCTGATCCACCGGATGTGTCCGGTAATACTCGGCAATCTCAATGGCACGTATGGCTCTTTTGACCGAATCGACATCCGTCTTGTTATGCAGGGTCTTGTAAGTGCTCAAAAGAGCCGTCAGTTCCTCGAGCGACTTTCCGGCCAGAGACTCGCGCAACGGAGTATTCTCCGGAACGGTATCCATGCGGTAGCCCCGCAGCACCGACTCCAGATAAAGCCCGGTACCACCGCACAGAACCGGCAGCACCTGACGTTCCTGCAGCTCGCGCCACACCTTCTTGAAATCCTTCTGATATTCGTAGACATTATATTGCGTGCCGGGCTCGCAGATATCAATCAGATGATAAGGCACCTGCACCCCGTCAATCCGGTAATCATCCAGATCCTTTCCCGTACCCAGATCCATACGGCGGTATACCTGCCGGCTGTCCGCGCTGATAATCTCTCCCTGCAGCGAAGCCGCCAAATGGGCCGCCAGCGTTGTCTTGCCGGAAGCTGTAGGACCCAGGATGGTAATCATATCATACTTCATAATCCAATGCCGTTAAAAAAGTGCATACAACAGATAAAGCCAATGGGCAAAAACACCGGCTACCAAACCGCTGACCAGATGAATCAACATAGCCTGTGAAGTAAGCTGACGGTAACCGATGGCATCAAAAATAGCCGAATATGTGGAAAGGAAACCGCTCCAGCTGATACCCATAGCCGTGAAAACGGTCACCGTATTGCCGTCGAGAAAGCCCTGTGAGATAAACAAAGGAACCTGACCGAGGGCGGCACCGACAGTACCCAGTGAAGTTATGGGAAAGGCAACCAGTTCCGGATGCTTGAAACCGAAAAGCCAGTCGAAAATGAAATTGATTCTTCCGGCCAGATCGGGAAGCAAGGCAATGCCCTGATAAGGAGAACCGTCGTACACGCCCGAAGGACCGGGACCGAAAGTCAGGATAAAGACTGCGGTGGAGATGATAATCACACCGGGGATAATGGCCAGTCCGAGTTCCACTCCATTCTTTCCTCCGTCGAGCAAGGCATTCAGGAAACGGATAAACGTGCTTTCCTTTGCCTGAAGCATCTCGGTGCGCCGCTCCTCGTGCGTGCGGACTTCCTTCTGTTCGACGGTCAGCACCGGCATCGGTTCCGCATACGCGGGATCACGCTTCAGGAGCATCCGCTGAAAGAAACGGGTGGAAAGCACACAGGCGGCTATGGCACCCAACACTCCCAACAAAGGTTCTATGGCATATCCCTTACCCAACATGAACACCACCACGATGAGTCCCATACCAAAGGCAGTACCGTAATTAATAAAGGAAACAAACTGATATTTCTTGAAATATCCGCTGAACTTCTTGTCCTTGGCCAGGGTCAACACCGCCGGATTATCCGAAAGGAAAGGCATGATGGCACCCAATACAGCCACTCCGGGCAGACCGAACACCGGTTTCATGAGGCGCCCGAAAAGGAATTCCATGATACGTACCACGCCGAACTCGATAAACAGACGGCTCAGCGCTCCCGACAGGACAACGACTCCCATCAGATAAAAAACGGTCTGCAACAACAGGTCATGCGCCGTATTCATAATGGTATTCAACATATTCGAGAGCCCCATAATATGGCCGATATAGGTGAACACCCCCATAAAAACAATGATAAACACAAACCCCTCTACGGTTTTGCGTTGCAGCAATGCCTCTTTCAGTCTTTTTCTGTTCATTTTCACTAATTTTGCGGTGCAAAAATACAAAAAAAGCCACTCAGGCAAACTGAGTGGCTTCATTTATTGGATACGATTGATTAACCGTTAACCTTCTTCATGTGAGCGATCAGATCCAATACCTTGTTAGAGTAACCGATCTCGTTGTCATACCAAGATACAACCTTAACGAAAGTATCAGTCAAAGCGATACCAGCCTTAGCATCGAAGATAGAAGTACGAGTGTCACCCAAGAAGTCAGAAGAAACAACTGCATCCTCAGTGTAACCCAGTACACCCTTCAATTCGCCTTCTGAAGCAGCCTTCATAGCAGCGCAGATTTCCTCATACTTAGCTGGCTTAGCCAAGTTAACTGTCAAGTCAACAACTGAAACGTCCAAAGTAGGAACACGCATTGACATACCAGTCAACTTACCGTTCAATGCAGGGATAACCTTACCTACAGCCTTAGCAGCACCAGTTGAAGAAGGGATGATGTTGCCAGAAGCAGCACGACCACCTCTCCAATCCTTCATTGAAGGACCGTCAACAGTCTTCTGAGTAGCAGTAGTTGAGTGAACTGTAGTCATCAAACCGTCAGTGATACCCCAGTTGTCGTTCAAAACCTTAGCGATAGGAGCCAAGCAGTTAGTAGTACAAGAAGCGTTAGAAACGAACTGAGTACCCTTAACATAAGTATTCTCGTTAACACCGCATACGAACATAGGAGTAGCGTCCTTAGAAGGAGCTGACATAACTACGTACTTAGCACCAGCCTCGATGTGAGCCTGAGCCTTCTCCTGAGTCAGGAACAGACCAGTAGACTCAACTACGTATTCAGCCTCAACCTCGTTCCACTTCAAGTCAGCAGGGTTACGCTCTGCAGTTACACGGATTTCCTTACCGTTAACGATCAGCTTGCTGTTCTCAACGTCAGCCTCGATAGTACCCTGGAAAGCACCGTGCATAGTGTCATACTTCAACATGTAAGCCAAGTAATCTACTGGGCACAAGTCGTTAATACCTACGATCTGAATGTCGTCACGAGTCTGAGCTGCACGGAATACGAAACGGCCGATACGACCGAAACCGTTAATACCTACTTTAATCATCTTTCTTTGTCTTTAAAAATTAAAGGTTAGAATATAAATTATTTATCTCCAAATACTTTTTCTGGCTGAAGAATCAGCCGCAGTTGCAGTAATGCGCCGTGCCACATGACATAAGCAAAACAGCCGACAGAACTATGATACAGATGTAATATGTACGTCTCATTTACCTCACTTTTATTCACTGCAAAATTAATAAAATCTTTTTATATATGTTCCAAAATCCCGGAAAAATTATCATTAAAAAAATCTATCGGTAAATTCAGCCGGACTAATCATCGGCCAAAGAACATTCCCCGGAACCTGTAATCCTAAAAAAACAGGATACAGACCCGGGGCACCCCCTGGTCCGTATCCTGTTTTTCTTATTCCCATTCGATGGTGGCAGGTGGTTTTGAAGAGATATCGTAGCATACACGATTCACTCCTTTCACCTTATTAATAATGTCATTGCTTACCTTAGCCATAAATTCGTAAGGCAGATGAGCCCAGTCGGCCGTCATGGCATCGGTACTGGTCACGGCACGCAAAGCCACGGCACGCTCATAGGTACGCTCGTCGCCCATCACACCCACACTCTTGATCGGCAGCAGGATAACACCTGCCTGCCATACCTGATCATACAGGTTCCAGTCGCGCAGGCCCTGGATGAAGATATCATCGGCATCCTGCAGGATACGTACTTTCTCCGGAGTGATATCTCCCAGAATACGTACGGCCAGACCCGGTCCCGGGAACGGATGACGGGTAATGAGATGTTCCGGCATTCCCATCTCGCGTCCTACCTTACGCACCTCGTCCTTGAAAAGCCACTGCAGCGGCTCGCAAAGCTTGAGGTTCATCTCTTCGGGCAGACCGCCTACGTTATGATGGCTCTTGATGGTCTTACCGGTAATATTCAGACTCTCGATACGGTCCGGATAGATGGTACCCTGTGCCAGCCACTTGGCATCGGTAATCTTATGTGCTTCGGCATCGAACACTTCCACGAAGTCGCGGCCGATAATCTTACGCTTCTGCTCCGGATCGGTCACTCCCTCGAGATCCTTGAAGAATTTCTCGCTGGCATCCACACCGATCACATTCAGTCCCAGACACTCGTAATCGTGCATCACGTTCTTGAATTCGTTCTTGCGAAGCATTCCGTGGTCCACAAAGATACAGGTCAGGTTCTTTCCGATAGCCTTATTCAGCAATACGGCGGCAACAGATGAGTCTACTCCACCGCTCAAGCCCAGGATAACCCGGTCGTTACCCAACTGTGCCTTCAGTTCGGCTACCGTTGTCTCTACAAAGGAAGCAGCACTCCAGTCCTGCTTGCCTCCACAGATATCTACCACAAAGTTTTTCAGCAACAAAGAACCCTGTACGGAATGGAACACCTCCGGATGGAACTGTACGCCCCACAACGGTTCTCCCTCTGCCTGATAGGCCGCATTGACCACTTTGTCTGTCGAAGCAATCACCTTGAAGCCCTCCGGCAGCGCAGTGATGGTATCTCCATGGCTCATCCAAACCTGTGAATGCTCATCAAATCCCTTGAACAGAGGATTCTCATGGTCAAAGCTTTCCAGATTTGCCCGTCCATACTCACGGCTTTCCGCCGGTTCTACCTTACCGCCCAAGGCATAGCTCATAAACTGAGCGCCATAGCAAATACCCAGAATCGGATATTTACCGCGGATCTCATCCAGTTCGATCTTAAACGCCTTCTCGTCATATACGCTGAAAGGTGAACCACTGAGGATCACACCGATTACAGAAGGATCATTCTTGGGAAACTTGTTATACGGAAGAATCTCACAGAAGGTATCCAACTCACGTACACGACGGCCAATCAGCTGAGTCGTTTGTGAACCAAAATCCAAAATAATGATTTTTTGTTGCATAAAAAGGATATTTATCTGATTTGTCTGCAAAGATATAAAAAAAAGATTGTTCTCACATGATGCCGCTCAAGAAATCTCCGGCCAGAGGCAGAGTTTCCGGCTTTCCGATATCCAGAAGTTTCAGATCGGGACGACAGACGGCCTGAATATGCGCCCGATGGCATACGGACAGATAAAAGTCGATGATGGAGAACTTGTCGGGCCATGCGGCCATTTCCGGAAACAGCGACGGCGAAAAAGTATGGATGCCGGCAAAAGCATATTTACGACATGTCGCGGGATCCAGGTCGGGGTAAGGAGACTTGACCTGTCCGGTCTTTTCGTTGATCCATCCCTTCAGTCTGCCGTTCTCGTCGAAGAGCAGATAGCGGAACGTGTTCCGCTCACTGACCAGCAACGCAGCATCGAAATCCCGCCCCTGCCGGTAAAACTCTTCCAGCGACACGTTGGACAGGATGTCCACATTATGCACCAGAAAGGGTTCCTCACCGGAAGAAAAGAAGGCGGCCGCCTTCTTGATACCTCCACCGGTATCCAGCAGCTCCTCCGTTTCGTCGCTGACCCACAGACGGGGACGTTCCGTGGTCTGCAAGGTTTGGATGTGGCGCTTCATCAGATCGGCGTGATGATGCACATTGATCACGATGTCCGACACACCGGCACGATCCATTTTCCGGACCAGCAGGTCGAGCAGCGGCGTACCGCCCACCGGAATCAGCGCTTTGGGAATCCGGTCGGTCAGCGGACGCAGGCGGGTTCCGAGACCCGCCGCAAAAATCATTGCTTTCATGATATTTCCTTTATTTCCGGGGCAGGAAACTGGTCGAGATTCCCTGTTCCCGATGACACACATTCACTTCTATCCCATATTTCTCGTGCAGATGTACGGCCACATGCTGTGCCGAATACACGCTACGATGCTGGCCGCCGGTACAACCGAAGCAGAACATCAGATGTGTAAAGCCGCGCTGCAGATAGCGTTCCACATGCGCATCAGCCAACGCATAGACCGAATTCAGGAATGTCAGAATCTCGCCATCCTCTTCGAGGAAGCGGATGACCGGTTCATCCAGACCGGTGAGATTCCGGTAAGGCTCGTATTTTCCCGGATTATGTACGGCACGGCAGTCGAACACGTAGCCTCCCCCGTTACCCGACGGATCTTCGGGAATCCCCTTGCGGTAAGAGAAGCTGAAGACCGACACTTTCAGCGCGGCGGTCCCTTCCAGTTTCACCTGAGGTGCGGATGCCGGAACAGGAGCGGCCGGCTCCTCGCCTTTAGGACAGAATTTCGGATGCCGCACCAGATTCCAGAGTACTTCCTCCAGATACGGACAGGTACAGATTCCCTGTTCGAGCAGCGCGCGCAGATTATCCAGAGCAAAAGGTATGCTGTCCATAAAATACTGTTTCCGCTCGCAATAGCCCCTCAAGCCATAAGCGCCCAGCACCTGTAAAGTACGGAAAAAGACAAAAAGATCCAGACGTTTCCGGAAATGCTCCGGATCGACCGAATCATAAGCCCGCAAGGCTTCGAGATAAACGGCTATCAGCTCCTCGCGCAGTTCAGCCGAATAATGCGCGGAAGCCTGCCACAGAAAACTGGCCACATCATATTCACGAGGTCCCTTCCGTCCTCCCTGAAAATCGATAAAGAACGGCTGGTCTGCGGCAGAGAGCATGACATTACGGGCCTGAAAATCGCGATACAGAAACGTCTGTGACGATTCCTGCAACAAGTCGGCGGCCAAAGCCCGGAAATCCTCTTCCAGCTTTCCTTCATGGAAATCCACGCCGCTGGGTTTGAGGAAACAGTATTTGAAATAATTGAGATCGAACATCACCGCCTCGTGATTCATCTCGGGAAGCGGATAACACGCAGAAAAATCAAGTCCCTGACGCGCGGCATACTGCACGGACGGCAGCAGACGGATGGTGCGTTTCAGCAGTTCCCGCTCGTAGCTGTCATACTGCCCGCCCTTTTTCCGTCCTCCGGCCAGAGCATCATATAAGCTACGGTTTCCCAGATCGGTCTGCAGATAACATATCTGCTCCTCGTCAGCGGCCAGAATCTCGGGTACGGCCAATCCCTGTGCCCGAAAGAAGCCGCTCAGGTAAATAAAGGCGGCATTCTCCTCACGGGAAGTACCCACGACCCCGATCACCGAATGTCCGTCCTCCTCATACAACCGATAATATTTCCGGTTGCTTCCGGCACCGGCAAGCATTTCCACACGAACCGGTTCCTTCTTTTTCCAGTCCCGGTATAAAGTCAACAGTCTGTTCATAATCGCACTCCTTTCCGATACCAAATGGCAATAACCTTACGGTGAACGGCCCAAACATTAATGGCACTGACCCCCAACAGCAGGAATCCGCCAAGCAGATAAGCCGGCAGCATACTTCCTCCGTTCATCTGCGGGAAGATCTGATACAACATATCCATATAATACGCACGGATCCAAGCCAACAGAGCCAGAGACAGCAGAAGTACCAGCACATTCATGCCCACGGTCAATGCCTGATACGGGAAAGACACCCGTTGCGGCGTATATCCGATGAGCAGCAGATTTTCCAGTTTCTGCGTATTCTTCTCTACCAGCAGATAAATGCTGAGCATCAGGATGTAGAAAGACAGGGCACTGATCAGCAGACCCACACTCATGATAATGCCCGAAACCATTTTCAGGAAAAAGGTTGTTTTTCCGGCATCGAGCTTATCATCGTCCGTTTCATAATTCATTTTCTTAAAATAGCTGGTGATGGCATCATCCGTAGGATTCTTTACTTCGACAATCAGACGGGAAGGTTCCGCCCCCTCTTCGGGAGCATATTCCCGGTTACTCCATTCCAAAAAGGCCTCGGGCACCAGAATGGTATTCAGACGTGTGCTGAAACCAATCACCTTGCCTTTGTAATAACCTTCCTTACCGTTTCCCCGAATCCGGACAGCCAGATCGATGGCTCCGATAAGCCCTTCGGACATTTTCGGCAAGGAACGGCTCTGGGCAAAGCCGAAATTATAGATGGTAAGATAATTCTTTGGCAGAATAATAGGGATGACTCCCTGCTGCGGATCAAAGCGCCACTGGGAAAGATCGGTGTCCACAAAAGCATCCGGAACCGACTCAAAGAACAGTTCGGTACGGAAAGCCGGTGTTCCGGCCAGTCCCATACTGGCATCTACAGAATAGCGGCTGGAGTTGAAGGTGCCTACCGATTTCGTGAAACGCTGCGCCTTCATCTCCTCGATTTCCTGCGGCTTGAAAGTAGCGGCAGATGTTGAAAGAGAATGAGCCACGGAGAGGCGTTTGGACACAATCAGAAAATCCTTCTTGATAAAGCTGTCTCCCTGAGTAAAGACCGGAAGAACGTCATGATAGAACTGAAAACTCAACAACACAATCAACATACCCAGCAGATTGGCAAAAAAGAAACCGGCCAACTGCGGTTTACTGATATGCTGACGCAACAATTTCCAAACCAAATTCATAATCTGAACACTTTATCGTAATTTAAATCCATGTGTTTTCCGATACTCGTCACTACGACTGTCGCTCCCTGCCGGTGAGCCTCCTCCATCATCAGTTCGGCCATAATACGGCTATTCTGTTCATCAAGGTGACTGATCGGCTCATCGGCCAGCAGAAAATCAAACGGCTGCACCAGGGCACGGATCATCGCCACACGCTGCTGCTGTCCGAAACTCATCAGGCCGACCGGAGCATCCACCTTGTCTCCGATACCCAAGGCCTCGAACCAGCTCAAGATCTCTTTTTTCGTCTTAAATTTTGTCAGACCGTTCTTGATACTGATATTCTCATAAGCTGTCAGTTCGGGAAAGAGACGCAGTTCCTGAAAAAGGATGCTGAGCGACTCGCGCCGCAAATGCGCCCAGTCACGGATACGCAAATTGCGGATATTCTCTCTATCAAAATTTATAATTCCCTGATAATCCCGTCTGTATCCGGTAATATAACTACACAAGGAAGACTTGCCCGTACCGGAACTGGCTTCAATCAGATAAAGTTTTCCCCGTTCCAGAGAAACTTCCTGATGCCAGATTTCACTCTGAATGTCCGACCGGGTGGCAAAAACCTCCGGCAGGACATTCTTCAGCGCTATATGTTCCATTATTCAAACAATTGTTTCAAACCACTTTCTTTGTTTTTCAGGTAAAAGATCAGATCCATTGATGTAGCTTTAGTAGAACGCAGAGCCACGGCCTTGAATTTTCCGAAGAAACGCTCTACCTGCTGTACCTGCGGATTCTGTTCCGAGAGTCCCATGGAGCGGATGACTCCGTTAACGGCTCCCAGATTTCCCCAGACATAAAACTTACTCTCCCGGATATCATCCTCATAAGGCTTCAGCAAATCACTATCCATACCTTTCTGCAGCCCGTTCATCGCAGAGCGGCTTGTGGTGAAAAGCACATTCCGGTCTTTCAGTCCCAGGAACAGATCCTGAGGAGCCACCTTTCCGATCCGGTACAGATCCTCATCCACACGTTCAAACTCATAGTTGCCGGAAGCCCGTGCCGAACTGATCCAATAATCCGCATCGTCCATAAAGGAAAGATCGGACATATGCGCCTGTACACAGACAACCGGTTCGCCGTCCACCGTTCCGGAAAGAGCCACATCTCCGTCAATACTCCGGATCATCCGTTCCACATCCATCACATGATTCATGGCCATCAGATAAAGACGCAACGGAGGAATCTCACTCATGAGCTGCATCAGCTTGTCTCCTTTCAGATTGGCTCCCATCCACAGAGTGGTGTTCGGAGATACAGAAGTAAGGAAGTCTCCGTCAATCTGTCCGCTCAGATCATCCAAGGCCTTCATTTTCTGGGCAAGAGCCGGATCCTCGGACAACACACCGGTATGGAAAACGATCTGCCCCTTTTTAGACTCTATAGACAAGGTCATGAGCATCTTGCTGAAATCCACATGTTCCGGCAATCCCAGATTCTGAAACATCCGGTAATACTCCGGAAACATCTCCAGAGAAACGGCAGCCTTCAGGACTCCGTCCTGCTCCTGCATTTTCTTGTATAAAGGCGCTTTCAGAACACTCTCACTCTTATCCTGTTTCAGGTATCCCAACATACGCTGGCGCATCTCGGCCTGTGCCGAAGCAAGGGTCGGTCCCATAATCATCAGCACATCATCGTCGAACCCCAAGACAAAACTGCCGGATACCAAACTCCAATAATATCCCTGCTGTTCTTCCACCGGAGTGATTCCCATACGCTCACCGTTTTGGGCCAGGAACTCCTTCAGTTCGCCAGCATCCTTCACAGCCAGCAAACAGCCGTTCATCCCCACAGCATCGACAAAAACATAGGCATGCTTTTCCCAGTCGATACCGCAGTTCCATACATCCATATGCTCAGGAAGCAAAGTCTTGATCTTTTCTTCGGAAAGCTCACTCTCCTGCAGGAACCCTTCCAGATCCAGTTCCATCAGAGCTGTCGCATCAGCCGGAACGACCCGCACATGAGCAGACTGGTCCTTAGGCCAGAAAAACCACACGGCCAATACCACGACCAGCAGAGCGATAACGCCCACGATCCATTGTTTTTTCATAAGGCTTTAAATTTTAACCGTTAGTAAGAATTCTTCATATGCATCATATGCACTGCCACCAGAGCCGCCGTTTCCGTGCGCAGGCGGCTTTTTCCCAAAGATACAGGCACGAAGCCCTGTTCCACCGCCATACGGACCTCTTCCAGAGAAAAGTCGCCTTCCGGCCCGATCAGCACTACGGTTTTGCGGTCACGCTGCAAGACATCATACAGAAAAGCCTTTCCGGCCCCCATATCCTTGGCACGTTCTTCCGTGTCTTCTATTCCGGCCACATCACGCTCGTCGTAACAGTGTGCGATAAATTTCTGTTCGTATTCCCCGGTCTGCTGCAGGAAAGTCCGAAAATCCGTCATCTCATTCAAAAGCGGCTTGAAACTTTTCCGGCTCTGCTTTACAGCCGAAATCAGGATTTTGTCGATACGCTCCGTTTTAACGACCTTACGCTCCGAGTTTTTGCAATTCAGGAACGACAGTTCATCAAATCCGATCTCCGTAGCCTTCTCGGCCAGCCACTCGATACGGTCCAGATTCTTGGTAGGCGCGAGCGCCAGATGCAGCCAGCCCGCCCACTCCTTGGGCTGCGGCTCGCTTTCCAGTATCTGATAAAAACATTTCCGGGAATGCACATTAATGATTTCTGCCCGATAGAAAGTACCGGCTCCGTCCATCAGCATGATTTCATCGCCCACCTGCAGGCGGAGCACCCGCAGACAATGCTGCGCTTCCTCTTCGGGAAGCTGATCCGCGGTTGCGGCATCAGGCACATAAAAAAAACGTATCTCTTTCATTTTCGTCTCTTGATTTCGTCTCTCAATAAAGAAGCCAGTTCATAATTCTCTGTCTCCACAGCCC
Organism: Candidatus Paraprevotella stercoravium; assembly: GCA_944320795.1. Classification (GTDB taxonomy): domain Bacteria; phylum Bacteroidota; class Bacteroidia; order Bacteroidales; family Bacteroidaceae; genus Paraprevotella; species Paraprevotella stercoravium. The sequence continues at coordinate 88,958 of CALUIU010000004.1, forward strand.
GTTTCAGCGCTTCGGAAAGCGCCTCATTGCTCACGGAATTGATGGGCATGGAATAAGTGCCTTCGGAAACCTCGCGCATGTATTGCAACTCAAGCAGTTCCGGATGAATGGTAATAGGACACTTGAACGTGGCCGCCAGTACCAGTCCGTTTGAAGCACGGCAATAAGAAATCGTTTTACGCTCCCCATACTGCTCACAGATCAGATGACAGTAAGTCACCCCACCACGCACGGCGCAGATACGCACTTCGCGCAAACGAATCGAAAAGCTGTTGAAGGTGCTCAGCATGATGTCCGAAAAGTCAATCGGCGTAGCGGCAACAAACACCTTCTTCATCTTCAAAAGCAGATGCAAGGCATCCTGGCGCTCCATCAGCACGGGTAACATGCGTTCTCCGTCGGTTTCCTTCAGGATCGCCAAATACGCGTTTCCTTCTTTCGAGCACTGGGATACATTAGAGATTTCCAAATATTTATATGGTTCTTTTTCTTCCATGGCTTACTGTTTTTCAGGCACATGCTTATAATGGAAAACAAATGCAAAAAGGACGGCAACCACCAGGGCATATGCCGCAAACAGATACCAGCAGGTGCTCCATCCTTCGACAATCTCATGTCCGGTAGCATCCTGCAGATTATAGACATATTTATTAATGACCATCTGGGCTCCCAATGTACCGATCGTAGCTCCCAAACCATTGGTCATCACCATAAACAAGCCCTGAGCGCTGCTGCGGATGTGAATGTCCGTTTCCTTGTCCACAAACAGAGAGCCGGAAACATTAAAGAAATCGAAGGCCACTCCATAAACAATCATGGAGAGGATGAAAAGCCAGACGCCCGTTCCCGGATCGCCCATGGCAAAAAAGGCGAAACGAAGCACCCAGGCAATCATAGCCATCAGCATCACGATCTTGATGCCGAAACGATGCAGGAAAAACGGAATCAGCAGGATACACAATGTCTCGCTGATCTGCGACAAAGAAATCAGGATATTGGCATGCTGAACACCGAAGGTATCGGCATACTCCGGTATCTGACTGAAAGAAGAAATAAACGGATTGGCAAAGCCGTTGGTAATCTGCAAACAAATACCCAACAGCATGGAGAAAATAAAGAAAACAGCCATTTTCTTTATTTTAAACAAACGGAAGGCCTGAAGTCCCAAAGCTTCCGAAAGGCTTTTGGATCCTCCCTCGCGATCGACCGGACAAGCCGGAAGAGTAAAGACATAAAACGCCAGGATAAAACTCAGGATACCGGAAAAGGCGAACTGCAGCGCATTCTGCTGCATACCTCCGAGATCGACCACCCACATGGAACAGATGAAGCCCACGGTGCCAAACACACGAATCGGAGGAAAATGCTTCACCGTATCCATTCCGGCACGGTCCAATACCGAGTAAGCGACCGAGTTGGAAAGAGCGATCGTCGGCATAAAGAAAGCCACACTTAAAGTATACAAAGAAAACAAAGTGGAAAAGACGACATCCGCTCCGGCAGTCGTTCCATAATAGGACGCGGCAAACATAAACGCACCGGCAAGAAAATGACAGATGCCCAACAGTTTCTGTCCTTCTACCCAGCGGTCAGCAATGATACCGATCAGAGCCGGCATGAACAGGGAGACAATTCCCTGAACAGAATAAAACCAACCGATATTCTCAGCCTGACCGACCTGAGCCAGATAGCTTCCCATAGACGTCAGATATGCTCCCCATACAGCGAACTCCAAAAAGTTCATGACCGTTAGTCTAATCTTCAAACTCATAATTCATTTCTTTTGCAATGAAACAACAATTTATAAATTGCAAAATTAAAAAAGTTTTTTGATTATCTGCCCGTCCGTAAAAAAAATCATGAAGTGTGAAAATGAAAATGTTTTTCTGGCCCGCTCCGGTTCTTACTAAGGAAGAAACCTATATAAAAAAAAGAAGGTTGTCATCTCGACAACCAATCTTTTCGTTAACCTTAAATCTAATACCATGAAAAACACGATGCAAAGGTAGTGCTTTTTCATGAACTTGCAATAGTTTAAAGTGTATTTTCATTCACTTTTACATCAATTAACATATATAATTTTATTCTACATAGAGCACCAGTCCTTTAAGATACTCACCTTCAGGATGATAGATATTTATAGGATGATCCGCCGGCTGGTGAAGCTGATGCAAGATGCGTACCTTTCTGCCACTTTGCGCAGCCGCACTAAAGACCGCCGTACGGAAATGATCCTTGCTCACCACCTGTGAGCAACTGAAGGTAAACAGGATTCCCCCGGGCTGAATTTTCTCAAAAGCCTTGGCATTCAACCGGGTATATCCCTTCAAGGCCTGTTTCAAGGAATCTTTATGCTTGGCAAAAGCCGGAGGATCCAGAATAATCATATCATACTGGTCGCCCATGGCATCGAGATATTTGAAAGCATCTTCGGCAAATGCCTGATGACGGGGATCATCCGGAAAATTCAAGGCTATGTTCTTATTGACCAGATCCACAGCCTTGGCGGAACTGTCGACCGAATGCACCAGACGCGCACCGCCGCGCATGGCGTAAACGCTGAATCCACCGGTATAGCAGAACATATTCAGCAAGGCCCGTCCGTGGGCATAATGTTCCAGCAGAGAGCGGTTATCACGCTGATCCACGAAAAAGCCAGTTTTCTGCCCCTTCAGCCAGTCAATATGAAACTTCAGTCCGTTTTCTACAGCCACATTATCCGCGCTTCCACCACGGATAAAGCCATTTTCCTGTCCCAGATTAGCCTTAAACGGCAAAGTGGTCTCACTCTTATAGTAGACATGCTCCACCGCACCTCCGGTCTGACTCAGCAACGCATCGGCAATCATCATACGGTCCACATGCATGCCCACGCTGTGTGCCTGCATCACGGCTGTTTTGCCATAGATATCCACAACCAGTCCGGGCAAGCAATCGCCTTCGCCGTGAATCAGACGATAGGTGTTGTTTCTCTCCGTTCCTGCCACTCCGATAGCACAGCGCATTTCATAAGCCACCCGCACCCGTTCTTCCCAGAATGCCGCGTTGATCTCGATATCCGAAAAAGAGAGCACGCGTACCGCAATGGAACCGACCTGCCAATGACCTACCGCCAGAAAATTTCCATCGGCCGACAGCACACGGACCACCTCCCCTTCTTCAAGAGTACCTTCAATATGATGAATCGCTCCGGAAAAGATCCAGGGGTGAAACCGCTTCAGACTCTCTTCTTTTCCTTTTTTCAGAAAAATATTCTTATACATAAAATAAAGATGTTATATTGCATTATTATTGATTGCTTGCTCCGTACGCACCAACAGCTGAAAATCACCGGTCCGGCCCAAGGATACCAGTTCGTTATAAATGCGCACACAGGCCCACGCATCCGTTGCCGCATACAGTTTCTGACTGTCGGTCAGTATATCCGCCTCCCAATTGGTAAGCCGCTGCCCCTTGGATATTTTCTCCCGAAACAGATTGGCATAGATTTTCTGAAGGCTCATATCTTCAATGCCTATCTTCTTCACAAAATCCTGCAGGTCCAGAAAGTTGGCCGGAGAGAAGTTTCCCCTTTTATGCAGCATGGCCAAATCATCCTTTAGGGACAAGCCCACCTTCAGAATGGTCTTTTCCTGCAGAAGGGAAGTCAGTGACGACGGAAGACCGATCCGGTTCAAACGGAACAGGAAACAGGTATCTTCCGTGGAAACCTGCAGCAAAGCCACAGCATTCACCTTGCCTTTTTTAAAAGAAGGACGAGTCTCCGTATCCACGCCCAACAATGGGAAAGTCCGGAGATAATCTACGGCTTTCTGTGCTTCCCCCTCTGTCTGGATCGTAAAAATCCGTCCTTCAAAAACCGCCCGGGGTAAGGTATTCAGTTCATTTTTATCAAACTTATTGTACAGTGTTTTCATAATAATTCCGACGAATCTTCATCCAACAAATCCCCGGCATCCGCAGCATCCGTCTCCCGATCGGCCACCTGCCGCGCACCATGCAATGCCCGCAAGCCACTCAGCAAGGTCTGCCCCCAATAAAGATCAAACTGCTCGCGCACCTGCACCAGAGCTTCATACATACTTGATTCTATCTCCAGTTTATAAGTCGTAACAAAGTTACGCACGGCCTGATATACATCCGCCAAATCTTCCGAAATACTTTTCATCTGAGGTTCCTGGACATAATCAAGACTGGTGAGATCCAGATCCAGATAAGCATCACGCTCACCCAAAATACGGCTCACCTGCATACGGACCGCCTCATAATCCTGCTCTGTAACAAATTCTTCGGGAAAAGAATCTCCCAGATCTTCCATACGAGGAAGAAGAAGAGCCTTTAAATAAAGCAAAGGAAGAAGTTTTAACAAAGTTTCTATAAAATCTTTCTGCCGGACCTCGGTATGCCGCTCCAAAAAGGCACAATATTGCACTCCGACAGTAACAAACTCCAAAACATCTTTATGATAAATCACAGACTTCATACTTTCCATAAAAGCAGTGGTTCTTTTAAATAAATTCACGTTACAAAGGTAACAAAATTCACACGAAAATATATAAGGATATACGATTTTAGATTAATTTTGCGAAAGTTTCTTTTTAAACCCCTTTTTACATGTCGACAAAAAATACATCCATACGAATAACCAAACTGGGAAACAAGACAAAACCGGGCGGAAAAACAGCCGCCAAAAAGAAAGGCAAACAGCCGGTGAGTGACAACGACCAACCCGACCGTACGGAAACGATTCACTTTGTAATCGGAAGCTTCCTGCTGGTGGTCAGCCTGCTGATGCTCTTGTCTTTTTCTTCCTATATCTTTACAGGAGCAGAAGATCAGGGACTTGTCGAGGCAAACGCAACCGAAGGCTTTTCCAATTATGCCGGGAGCATCGGTGCCTATTGTGCCAATTTCTGGATGAACAAGTGTTTTGGTGTGGCAGCCTTCTTCATTCCGGTTTTTCTTCTGGCCGCTTCGATGAAACTGACCAAAGCCTATCACATACGTCTGTGGAAATGGTTCCTGCACTGTTCATTCCTGACCATCTGGGTATCACTGACCGCCTCTTTCTTTTTCGACAGCGTCGTCGCTGATATTCCGGAATGGAACTTTCTGAATCCGGGAGGCAGCCACGGACAGTTTGTCGTAGAGCGTCTCACCCAGAGTGCCGGCACTGTCGGCGTATTCCTGATCATCCTGCTGAGCGCCCTGGTCTATTTCATTTATCTGAGCCGGAGTACCATTCTTTTCGTGCGCAAGATTCTGAACCCGGTAGAATATCTCAAATCCAAAATGCCCCACAGCCATGCTTCGGAGGAACCGGAAGCACTTGGCGAGGAAGACGGAAATGAGCAGTTGAAAACAGACACAACAATACCGGAAACTACCGTAAAGATTATTGAGGAACCATCCGAGCCCTCTCATGAAGAGGCAGACGAACCTCTCCAGCCAAGCACCATCGATTTTGAACTTGCTCCCCGGAAAAAGCCGGAAAAAACGACATCCGTTGCCGTAAAACAAAATTCCGACGCTGACATCACGCTCGACATCGCCGAAGTCAAGCAGGAAGAAACCGCCAACGAAAGCGGAAAAGGAGCCCTGGAGCCATTCGATCCCAAGCTGGATCTGGAAAACTACCAATATCCCGTGCTCGAACTGCTCAATAAATACGAAGATACGGGATGCGGCATCGATATGGAAGAACAAAACAAGAACAAAGACCAGATCATTGAGGTGCTGCAAAACTTCGGGGTAGGCATTTCTTCCATCAAAGCCACAGTCGGACCGACCATCACCCTTTATGAAATCACTCCGGCCAAAGGAGTACGTATCTCCAAAATCAAGAATCTGGAGGATGATATCGCCCTGAGCCTTAGTGCCTTGGGAATCCGAATCATCGCGCCTATCCCCGGAAAGGGAACCATCGGTATCGAAGTGCCCAACGCCCGTCCGCAAATGGTATCCATGGAAAGTATCCTGAACAGCCGGAAATTCCAGGAAGCAGACATGGAACTGCCCATCGCCCTCGGCAAGACCATTACCAACGAGGTCTTTATGGTCGATCTGGCCAAGATGCCGCACCTGCTGGTTGCCGGTGCGACAGGACAGGGTAAGTCTGTGGGACTGAATGCCATCATTACGTCACTGCTTTACAAGAAGCATCCGGCAGAACTGAAGTTTGTCATGGTGGATCCCAAAAAGGTGGAGTTCAGCATCTATGCCCCCATCGAGAATCATTTTCTGGCTAAAGTAGCCGATGAACCCGGCGAACCGATCATCACCGATGTCAACAAAGTGGTACAGACCCTGAAGAGCCTCTGCGTGGAGATGGACAGCCGTTATGACCTGCTGAAAAAGGCAAGGGCCCGTAACCTGAAAGAATACAACACCAAATTCAAGAACCGCCAGCTCAACCCCGAAAACGGGCATCGCTTCATGCCTTATATCGTAGTGGTCATCGATGAGTTCGGCGACCTGATCATGACTGCGGGAAAAGAGATCGAGTTGCCGATTGCCCGCATCGCCCAACTGGCCCGTGCGGTAGGTATTCATATGATTATCGCCACCCAACGCCCGACCACCAACATTATTACGGGAACCATCAAAGCCAACTTCCCGGCCCGTATGGCATTCAAGGTGAGCTCCATGATTGACTCCCGCACCATTCTGGACCGTCCCGGCGCCAATCAGCTGATCGGACGAGGTGACATGCTCTTCCTGAGCGGAAGCGAGCCGGTCCGCGTGCAATGCGCATTTGTTGACACCCCAGAAGTGGAACACATCGCCAACTATATTGCCCGCCAGCAAAGTTATGCCGGTCCTTTCGAACTGCCGCGCGTAGAAGTGGAAGGCGAAGAAAGCGGTGCCAATGTGGATATGACCAATCTGGACCCTCTTTTCGAAGAGGCTGCGCGCATGATTGTAGGAACCCAGCAAGGATCCACTTCCATGATCCAGCGCAAATTCTCCATAGGCTACAACCGTGCCGGACGCCTGATGGACCAACTGGAAAAAGCCGGCATCGTGGGCGCGGCACAAGGAAGCAAGCCCCGCGAGGTTCTTTGTGTGGATGAAACCGATCTGGAAATGCGTTTAAATAATTTAAGATAGCAGAAACTTATGAAGAAAATCTTTTTATTACTTTTGTTTGTATGCGGACTGCAAAGTATTTCCGCCCAGAAAGACAGTCAAGCCCGCAAAGTACTGGAAGCTACCGAAAAAGCCTTTACCCAAGGCGGAGGTGTAAAAGCCCGGTTTAGCGCAGAGAACTTCGTCAACGGACAATCTCAGGGCAAGACAGAAGGAACCATGATGATCCTAAATCAAAAATTCCAGCTGACCACCGATCAGGTCATCACCTGGTTTGACGGCAAGACCCAATGGAGTTATCTGAAACAGAATGACGAGGTCAATGTCAGTACCCCTTCAAAAGCCGAACTTCAGGGCATGAATCCTTATGCCTTTCTGAGTATATATAAAAAAGGATTCCGCTATACCATGCAAAAAGGCAGCTTGCGCGGACAAGGAGTATACACGGTACATCTGACGGCAGAGAAACCATCGGACGACCTGCAGGAAATTCTGTTGGATGTTTCCCAAAGCAACTATACCCCCTTCTGCATCCGTTTCCGTCAGAAGAACGGGGTCTGGACCAAAATTGTCGTACGCGATTTCAAAAACAAGCAAAGCTTCAAGGAACAGGATTTTGTATTCCCAAAAGAAGCCTATCCGCACGCAGAAATCATTGATTTAAGATAAACATTACATTAATTAAATTCAAAACAGATAAAGAGTTATGGAACATATCCGTTGTTTGATCATCGGTTCCGGCCCTGCCGGATACACAGCGGCAATTTATGCCGGACGTGCCAACCTGAGCCCAGTGGTCTACGAAGGCATACAGCCGGGCGGTCAGTTGACAACCACAACCGAAGTCGAGAATTTCCCGGGATATCCGGAAGGTATTACCGGTCCGGAACTTATGGACGACCTACGGAAACAGGCCGAACGGTTCGGCGCTGACATCCGCAGTGCCATTGCCATCAAGACCGACCTGAGCGAACGTCCTTACCGGATCACCTTTGACAACGGTGACGAAGTCAGTGCCGACACCCTGATCATTGCCACCGGTGCCACAGCCAAATATCTGGGACTGGACGACGAGAAAAAATATGCCGGAATGGGAGTCAGCGCCTGCGCTACCTGCGACGGCTTCTTCTACCGCAAAAAGACCGTGGCCGTAGTTGGCGGCGGTGACACAGCCTGCGAAGAAGCAACCTATCTGGCAGGACTTGCCAGCAAAGTATATCTGATTGTACGCAAGCCTTATCTGCGCGCTTCAAAAATCATGCAGGAACGCGTGCTGAACAATCCGAAAATCGAAGTTCTCTTTGAACACAACACCGTAGGTCTCTTCGGCGAAAACGGAGTGGAAGGAGCCCATCTGGTAAAACGTTTGGGCGAAGCTGACGAAACCCGCTATGACATCGCCATTGACGGTTTCTTCCTGGCTATCGGTCATAAACCTAATTCCGACATATTCAAACCTTGGATCCAGACAGACGAAGTAGGCTATATTCTGACCGAAGGAGCGACTCCCCGTACAGGAGTTCCCGGTGTATTTGCAGCCGGTGACGTAGCCGACCCACACTACCGTCAGGCTATTACAGCGGCAGGCAGCGGCTGTAAAGCTGCCATTGAGGCAGAACGCTATCTGACAGAGAATAATTTATAAAAAACATTAAATAAACAAATTCCGGCTGCAAAGATTTTTATTTACGAAATCAAAGATGTATCTTTGCAGCCGATTTTAGTCCGTGGAGGCTCGGTCAAGAAATATCCCAGATATTCGCCTTGCGGAGAAACCCGTTTAATTATTTAAAATAAATGTACGCAATTGTAGAAATTAACGGTCAGCAGTTCAAAGCTGAAGAAGGTAAGAAACTGTTTGTTTACCACATTCAGAACGCTGAAGCAAACCAAACTGTAGAGTTTGAAAAAGTATTATTGGTTGACAACGCCGGTAACATCACTGTAGGCGCTCCTACTGTAGAAGGTGCTAAGGTTGTATGTGAGGTTGTATCTCCACTGGTAAAAGGTGACAAGGTGTTGGTATTCCACAAGAAGAGAAGAAAAGGTTATCGTAAACTGAATGGTCATCGCCAGCAGTTCACTGAGTTAACTATCAAACAAGTTATTGCTTAATCATTAAAAACGTAGAAAGAAATGGCACATAAGAAAGGTGTAGGTAGTTCTAAGAACGGCCGTGAATCAGCATCACAAAGATTAGGCGTTAAGATTTTTGGTGGTCAGGCTTGCATCGCTGGTAACGTTATCGTTCGTCAGCGTGGTACAGTTCACTACCCAGGTAAGAATGTAGGTATGGGTAGCGATCACACTCTTTACGCATTGGTAGACGGTGTAGTAACTTTCAAGAAAGGAAGCTACAAAGGACGTCAGGACAGAAGCGTTGTTTCTGTTGAGCCTAAGGCAGAAGCATAATTGTTATCATTATAACACAAAAAAAGCAGTCTTTTCAGACTGCTTTTTTTGTGTTATTTTATTTTCTCTAAATCTCCTCTTCCCCTTCGTCTTCTTCCAGTTCGCGAGAATAATATCTAAAGAAATCGTGAGACAATATCCGGGAAATACGATAAAGTAATTCAGAATCTACGCTTTCGCGCTGGAAAATCTTATACACATTGGTCCGGTCACAATATAAACATTTCGCAAACCAGGTCACCGTACGTCCCTGATTCCGAAGTTCTTGCTTGATTATCTTACCAATATGCATCATTTCTACTCAGAAATAAAATTATCTGCGACAAATATAGTTATAATTCTCAACAAAAAAAAGAAAACTCTTGTGGAATATATAGCTACACCGTAAAGGAAAAATACAGACAAATCAAGATTCTTCCCCTCATATCCCTTCCGTTTCGTCAGGAACCGACTTCTAATGATGTCCACACGAATGCCCGGCTTCGTCATGATGCTGGCAGGAAACACCGGAATCCTGAATCTCCCCACGCAAATATGCTTCTACCACCTGGAGTACCGCACCGTGGCATCCCCGAAAAACCTGAATTCCGCAAGCCGACAATTTGTTCAATGCTCCGGCTCCCATATTTCCGGCCAACATAACCGTCACTCCTTTTTCCTGGAGTTCCTCGGCTATATGCGACTTACAGCCACAACCTTGTGGTGAAGGCATTGTTTCCGTCAGCACAATCTGTCCAGCCTCATCGACAGACACTAATGTATAAAATTCACAATGACCAAAATGATCATCAATCTGGCCTCCACGAGTAGGCAACGCTATTTTCTTCATCGTTCTATATTTTTTTAGATTAATGTTTTCCGAATCAATTTCGCGACAAGGATCCCCACATCGGGGACAAGTTCCCCCATCTGTACGGGACTGCACGGACAAAGTATTGAAAAGCAAGTCACAACGCGGACATGAGAACCACCCCAAATCCGTATAAACACGTCCTCCTTCCACTACCAGACTTCTGGAACAGACCAGAGCCTCGGCAATTTTCTTCCGGGCTGAGGCATAAATACGTGTCACGGTAGGGCGGGATACCTTCATTTTCCGTGCGGCTTCAGCCTGAGTAAGCCCCTCGTAATCACAAAGAAGAACTGACTCATACTCCTCAAAAAGCAACACAACAGGCTCGGCATTCTCGCCATGCAACGGTACAAAACCGGAGGAAGCCGGAATTCCGCTTATTCTTTTGATCAGTTTAGGACGTGGTGACATAATCATTGTTTATCGGCACAAAGATAATGAACAAATGTTCATAACAGATCATTTTCACCAAAATATTTTCTTTTTCCTCGGATAAGTTTGCCGAACCCGATAAACTTTGGTATTCTTGAAAGATTTAGAATGAAAAACCATGAAAAAGGAAGGTAAAAAAATAAACAAAGACACGGTTCCTGATTTTGATTTAAACCGCTATCTGGGTACCTGGTATAAAATTGCACGGTATGATCATTACTTTGAAAAAGGACTGCATCAAGTCTCCGCAACATATGCGATCAGAACCGACGGAAAAATCACCGTACTCAATGAAGGATATAAAAAAGGAAAGCACAAGCAAATATTCGGAAAAACCTATCAGCCCGATAAGAACGATCCCGGAAAACTGAAAGTATCTTTTTTCCTATGGTTCTATTCAGGTTATTACATTCTGGAGCTGGATGACGATTATCAGTTTGCCGTTGTCGGAAGCAGTTCGGAAAAATATCTCTGGATTCTAAGCCGAACCAAGACTTTGCCACAAGAGACTTATTCCAATCTGCTGCAACGGTTACAACAACGCGGATATGATACCGAAAAACTGATTCCAGTAGAACAATAATAAAAAAAATCTTTTTTGACAGGCTTTATTTTTAATAATCCGAATAAAAATTTGGTCAGATACAAATAAAATGATACTTTTAGGGTCGGAAAAATTAAAAAGCCATGAAAATTAGTATTATTCAAAGTGATATTATCTGGAGCAATCCGGAAGAAAATCGTCGCAGAATGGAAGAAAAGCTGAACACCCTTCCTGCGGCCGATTTATATGTTTTTCCGGAAATGTTTTCTACCGGATTTTGTACTGAACCTCATCAGATAGCAGAAGAAGCCGACAAGCCCGGAACTTTGGAATGGATGCAGACTACCGCACAAAAAAAACAATGTGCTCTGGCAGGTAGTGTAGCTACGCACGCAAAAGGAAAATACTACAATCGTTTTTATTTTGTATATCCTGACGGCAGCTACCATTCTTACGACAAAAAGCACCTGTTTACTTATGGCGGAGAACACCTTACCTTCACCCCCGGACAGGAGCGCGTCGTTGTAACCTATAAAGGTGTACGTATCCTGTTACAAGTCTGCTATGATCTCCGCTTCCCGGTATGGGCCCGCAACCGAAAAGACTACGATATGATCCTTTATGTGGCCAGTTGGCCAGAAACACGTATTGAAGCCTGGAATACCCTGTTGCACGCACGAGCCATTGAAAACCAATGCTATGTAGCAGGAGTAAACCGAGTGGGAACCGATCCTTCCTGCGCATATTGTGGAGGCAGCATATTGATCGATCCCTATGGAAAAACACTGGCGGCCTGCAAGCCGAATGAAGAGGATGCCGTATCCACCCTGATCGACCTGGAAGGATTGGAAAGCTTCCGTAAAAAATTCCCGGTGCTGAATGACGCCGATCCTTTCACGCTTACCCCTTAACTTACCAGAATATTCAAAAAGAAATATAATATGACAGATAAAAAATTGCTTTTAGGCGATGAAGCCATCGCATTGGGCGCTTTACATGCCGGTATCAAAGGCGTATATGCCTATCCCGGAACCCCAAGCACAGAAATCACCGAATACATACAAAAGCACCCGCTGACCCGGGAACGGGGAGTGCATAACACCTGGTGCACCAATGAAAAAACAGCGATGGAAGCCGCATTGGGAATGTCCTATGCCGGTTGCCGCGCCATTGTCTGCATGAAGCATGTGGGACTGAACGTAGCGGCTGATGCCTTTGTCAATTCAGCCATGACCGGTGTAAACGGAGGTCTGATTGTCATCGTCGCCGATGACCCTTCCATGCATTCATCACAAAATGAACAGGATTCCCGCTTTTACGGAAAATTCTCCCTGATGCCCATTCTGGAACCGGCATCACAACAAGAAGCCTATGACTTAATGCCCTACGGCTTCGAGTTGTCTGAAAAGCAGAAACTTCCGGTACTGATGCGCATCACCACCCGCATGGCACACTCCCGTGCCGCCGTGACCGTAAAAACAGAAGCACAGCCCATTCAGCAACTGCCTTTTGCCAAAGATCCCGCATCGTGGGTTCTGCTTCCGGCAAATGCACGCCGCCAATATGCCGCACTCATCGAGAAACAGGCAGAACTGGAATCACTGTCAGCCCAAGGGCATCATACCCGTCTGGAGTCAGGCAGCAACAGTAAGGGTATCGGTATCATCGCCTGTGGTATCGGTTACAATTATGTCAAGGAAGCCGAAGGAGGACATGATGATTTCCCGGTTCTGAAAATCGCACAATATCCGCTGCCTTCTACGTTAATTCACGAGCTGGCCGCACAATGCCGGGAAATTCTGGTCGTGGAAGACGGACAACCTTTCGTTGAAGAACAGGTACATGCCTTATTGGGAGCAGACTATCCGATTAAAGGACGTCTTACCGGCGATCTGCCGCGTACCGGTGAACTGACTCCCGACAATGTAGCTGCCGCGATGGGAGTTGCCAGCAAGCGTTTCTTTGAAGCTCCGAAGAATCTGGTACCCCGTCCGCCGGCCCTGTGTCAGGGATGCGGTCACCGTGATGTGTACAACGCGCTGAACGAAGTGGTGCGTGAATATCCTGATGCCCGTGTCTTTGCTGATATCGGCTGCTACACACTGGGAGCTCTACCACCTTTCCGGGCCATTGACAGTTGCGTGGATATGGGCGCCTCCATCACTATGGCCAAAGGTGCCGCAGACGCAGGCCTGTTCCCGGCTATCGCTGTAATCGGTGATTCAACCTTTACTCATTCGGGAATGACCGGATTGCTGGATGCTGTCAATGACAAAGCCAATATCACCGTTGTCATCTCGGACAATCTGACCACGGCCATGACCGGAGGACAGGATTCCGCCGGAACCAATAAGTTTGAAGCTATCTGTCTGGGACTGGGAGTAGAACCGGAACACGTACGTGTAGTCGTTCCCTTGCCCAAGAATATGGAAGAGATAACCCGGGTGATCCGTGAGGAGATCGAATACAACGGAGTATCGGTCATCATTCCTCGCCGTGAGTGTATCCAAACCCTGAACCGTAAACTGAAACAAAAAAGAAAGGAACAACAAGCATGAAAACAGACATCATATTATCCGGTGTAGGCGGACAGGGCATCCTGTCCATCGCCACCATTATCGGTGAAGCAGCCACACACAGCGGTCTGCATCTGAAACAGGCCGAAGTACACGGAATGAGCCAGCGCGGTGGTGATGTACAATCCAACCTCCGCCTGTCAGACAGTCCTATCGCTTCCGATCTGATCGCACAGGGCACAGCCGACATGATCCTCTCGCTTGAACCGATGGAAGCCTTACGCTATCTGCCTTATCTGGACCGCGAAGGATGGATCATCACTTCATCGGCCCCATTCAAGAATATTCCGAACTATCCGGACGAACAAGCCTTGAAGGACGAACTGGCCCAATTGCCTCACATTATTCTGGTAGATGTTGAAAAAATCGCCCACGAACACAATATGCCCAAATGTGCCAATGTAATCCTTCTGGGAGCAGCCTCACGTTATCTCGGCATCGTTTCTGTTGACGAACTGCGCGACAGCATCGCCCGTGTATTCGGATCCAAGGGGGCTGCTGTAGTAGAAATGAATCAGAAAGCTTTTGATCTGGGCCATGCTGCCGCAGAAAACAAATAAAACACCGGAACCATGAAACATCAAGTATTCAGCGAAGAACTGGTCCGCTCTGTGGTGAATGAGCTCCAGATTGCCAATCTGGAACAGGCCACCATCGGCGAAGTGCTTCTGGTAGCTTCACGACTGGAAGAAAAAACCGGTATTCCCTTCATCCGAATGGATCAGGGATCACCCGGCCTTCCGGCCAATCAGATTGGCATTGAGGCCGAAAAAGCAGCCTTGGACCGCGGTGTCGGTTCACAATATCCGGCAGCAGCCGGTGTGGCTGAACTGAAAGCGGCAGCATCCCGTTTTGTTAAGGCCTTTATCGACATAGACATTCCGGCCGAAGGATGTATCCCGACCACCGGTTCTGTGGCCGCATCATACGGTTCCTTTATAGCCTGTACCCAACGTATTCCGGGAAAGAACAAGGTTTTATTTATTGATCCGGGATTCCCGATCCAAAAGTCACAACTACGTATCATCGGAGCACAATGGGAATGGTTCGACATCTATCATTATCGCGGAGAAGCCTTGCGCGAGAAACTGGAGTCTTATCTGAGCAAAGGGGATATTGCTGCCATTGTCTACTCCAATCCGAATAATCCGGCATGGATCTGTCTGGAAGACTCCGAACTGAAGATTATCGGAGAACTGGCCACACGCTACGATGCCATCGTCATGGAAGATATGGCTTATTTCTGTATGGACTTCCGCAGTGATTTGGGTAAACCCTGGCAACCGCCCTACCCTCCTACCGTAGCCCGCTATACCGACAATTACGTGCTGATGCTGTCTTCATCCAAAATCTTCAGTTATGCCGGACAGCGTATGGCTGTACTCTGTGTACCCGAAAAACTGTTCCACACCCACTATCCGGCACTGGCCGAACGCTACGGTGACTCCGGAATATTCGGACAGACGCTGATTGCCTCCATCCTTTACATGATCACTTCGGGCTGTACCGCCTCCACACAATATGCCTATGCCGCCATGCTGGACGCATCTGTAGAAGGCCGCATTGACTTTGTGAAAGACACCCGGGAATACGGACGACGCGCCGAACGCATGAAAAAGATTTTCACAGACAACGGGTTCCATATCGTATACGACCATGATGTGACCCAACCGGTTGGCGACGGCTTCTTCTTTACCTTGGGCTATGGCAACATGCCGAGCGGACAGCTGCTTAAAGAACTGCTGTATTACGGAGTCAGCAGTATTTCCCTAAGCACCACCGGTTGTGAGCAGAACGGAGTGCGTGCCTGCACATCGCGTATGCGTGAAGAACTTTATCCGGTACTGGAAGAACGCATGAAAGCCTTCCATGCCGACCATCCGCTATAACACACTAATTTTTAATATTACCGAAAAAACACAACAATGATTTGGAACGAAAGCAAGGAGTGCATGAGCCGTGAAGAGATGCGCATGCTCCAAGGCAAGAGATTACACAAACTGGTTGATCTGGTTTATCACAATACCCCTTTCTACCGCAAGAAAATGCAGGAAATGGATCTTACCCCTGAGGATATCCAGACAATTGATGATATTGTCAAATTGCCATTTACCACCAAGCAAGACCTGCGCGACAACTATCCTTACGGACTGCAGGCTGCATCCATGCAAGAGATTGTACGTGTACACGCCTCATCCGGAACCACAGGAAACCCAACTGTTGTAGGCTATACCCGTCATGATCTGGAAGTATGGAAAGAAGTGACCGCCCGAGCTTTGGGAGCATTCGGCATTTCACGTAATGATGTATTCTCTGTGGGTTATGGATATGGCCTGTTTACCGGAGGTTTGGGATTACACTATGGTGTGGAACACTTAGGAGCGACCGTAATACCGACATCGACCGGAAATACGGAAAAACATCTGCACCTGCTGAAAGACCTGCAAGTAACCGGTCTGGCCTGTACTCCGTCCTATGCTCTATACCTGGCTGAAACCATGCAGAAAAAAGGAATGACGAAAGAGGACCTTCATCTGCGTGTCGGTGTTTTCGGAGCTGAACCCTGGACCGAAAACATGCGTCAGGAAATTGAGCAGAAACTGGGACTGCAAGGTTATAATATCTACGGTCTGAGTGAAATTATCGGTCCGGGTGTAGCCTACGAATGTTCTTGCAAGAACGGTTCGCACATCAGCGAAGACCACTTCTATCCGGAAATCATTGACCCGGAAACCGGAAATGTACTTCCGGCCGGAGAAACCGGAGAGTTGGTGCTGACCACCTTGACGAAAACCGGTATGCCCTTGTTGCGCTACCGCACCAAGGATCTGACCTCGCTGATTACCGAGCCTTGCGAATGCGGACGAACCAATGTACGCATCACCCGTATTATCGGACGTTCGGACGATATGCTCATTATCCGAGGTATCAATGTATTCCCGTCACAGGTAGAAAGTGTCATCCTGGAAATGAAGGAATTCGAACCACAATATATGCTTGTGGTAGACCGTCAGGGAAATCTGGATACTCTGGAAGTACAGGTAGAACTGCGCAAAGAACTCTATACCGACGAGATGGGTTCGCTGCTTAACCTGAAGAAAAAACTGGCCGACCGGTTGAAGAGTGTACTCTCCATCAGCGCCCAGGTGAAACTGATGGAACCAAACTCTATCCCACGCAGTGAGGGCAAGAGCAAACGTGTCATCGATAAACGAATCATCAAATAATAACTACGCCTTATGACTATACGACAAATATCCGTTTTTCTGGAAAACAAAAGCGGGCGCATCAATGATGTGACCAAAGCTTTGGGCAAGGCCGGTATCAACATGCATGCTTTCAGTATGTCCGAAACAACCGACTTCGGTATTCTGCGCCTCATCGTATCGGATGTGGACCGTGCCATTGAAGTACTGCGTGCCGCCAACTTCTCGGTTATTCAAACCGAAGTGATCTGTATCAGCTGCGCCAATACCGCCGGTTCTCTGTCCGTAATTCTGGAACGTCTCGCCGAACAGAACATCTTCATTGAGTATATGTATGCCTTTGCCCAAGGCGACAAAGCCAATGTCGTGATCCGCCCGAGTGACCTAAATCGCAGTCTGGAAGTACTGAAACAGATGGATTGCAGCGTGCTTACAGCAGGAAATCTGTAAAAAGCAGATTTCCTGAAACAAAACAAGTCGTCCCGGCTCAAAATCTCTCTGAGCCGGGACGACTTGTTTTTTCTTCACCTATTTTACCAGAACTTTTCGGCTCTGACTACCGATACGGACAATATATACCCCTTTGGAAAGATGATTCACCTGATTTGTCTTTCCCTTATAAACCAGAACACCATTATCCCGATACACAGCAATATCGGTAATCCGGTCCAGAATAAGGACTCCAGGAGTCGAATATAAAGCAGGCATCTCTACCGGCTGGCCAACAATTCCGGTAAGATTCTTTTTCTCTGCTGTCACCTTATAATACAAGGCTTCCAGTTCTCCATCCTGCCATTTTTGGTTCTCCTCAGACCATAAAAAGGCAGCAACATAAAAATCTCCCAACAGCAAAGACCCATCATCATTCATTTTCAAAGTCCATGTATCGCTCCAGTCATCTGTAGCCTCATCGAAAACATAAAGCGTATACAACGGATTACTGCTATTAGTATAATTCAGAATGTTATACTCAGATATATCAACTGTAGCAGTGCCATTCCCCTGATCTTTCAACCTTAATCCCCCATTATTATTTTGGGTCAAATCACAACCAAACATAGAAGTGATATAAAAAGCACCCTCATTCTTCTGGATGACCAATTCAAATTCATCCGGATAAGTCTGTGTCGGATTGTTCTCTACGTGACTTGCTGAAACATGATAATTGCCCTGCCACTCCGATATTTCTCCGGTTGATTCAGACTCCACAGTTATGGCACAAATCGCAGCCAAATCGTTTGCAGTCATCACAATGATATTGGCAGTACCCTTTCTTTGTGCGGTGACAATTCCATGATTATCAACTGTAGCAACTTCCCTATTATCACTGATCCAGGTCAATGATTTATCTGTAGCATCTTCCGGAGTCACCGTTGCTATCAGCTGCAAGATCTCTCCTTCCTTTAAAACAGCTTTTGTTTGATTCAGCGAAACAGATACCGGCTTTACGAATTCCTTTACGACAATGGAACATGCTGCTGATTTTCCACTGCCATCTTTCGCCTTACAGATTATCGTTGCGCTTCCAGTAGATTTTGCAGTAACCAGACCGTTGCTGGAAACTGTAGCTACTGCTGCATTGTCAGAAGACCAGTCCAATGATTTGTTGGTAGCGGTAGAGGGAGTAATATCAGCGCGAAGCTGCAAAGTTTCTCCTGCATATAAAGCCTTTTCGGTTTCATTCAATGATATACTTGATATGTAAACCATAGAAGACTCAACCATAATGCGGCAAGTCGCATATTTTCCACTACCATCAGCTGCACGACAGGTTATGGTAGCTGTTCCTTCAGATTTGGCTGAAACCAGACCGTAGGAGCTGACTGTTGCCACAGAAGTATTGCTGCTAGACCAGTAGACCTGTTTATTGGTAGCATTCGAAGGGTATACCGTAGCCGACAACTGCAAGGTATTTCCTTCCTTCATGGTAGCAGACGAGCGGGAAAGCGACACATTAGTGACACTTATGGTGGTTGCCTTCACCGTAATATCATAATAAAAATCCATAGTACGGTAAAAACCATCAATAAAATAGCTGCATTTAAAATATACTTTACATGAAGACGTTGCTCTGACTCCCTTAATGGTTGCACTGTAACGTGTAGAACTGGTCACCGTAGCATAGGAGTTGCTCTCTGAATACCATTGACAGGTTACTCCCGTTGACTGCATCAGAGTTCTCTTGTATGGGTCCGGCAAATTAACCGTAACCGTACGATCTTCATAAACGGTAGCCTCCCCTACTTTAGCCGATGCATGAGCCACCTGAATTTTTACAAATAAACAAAGAACAGCCATAATTATGGTCTGAAATCTTACTTTTGACATTCTCATAATCATTTGATAAATATTTTAAACAATACAATTGTAGTAAAAAATCAATACATATACAAACAAATCTCAAAGAACTTTATCATACAATATCTTCTTCGCGTGAAAATAAATCCATGTTTTTTTTGAATTTCTAATTTAAAGAGTCTATATTACCTCTGTTTCTAACAGAATTCATAAACTTTAAATATACTAAACATGAAAATCTTATACGTACATGGTTTTAACGGTTCACCGGAAGGACACAGCTATAGTTTATTAAAGAAACACTTACCGGAAGGATGTGGCCTCATCGGCATGAATTATAATCAGAATGACTGTGATGTGGCCCTGAAGCAAATACAAGAAACGATTCAGAAAGAGTCCATTGATCTGGTTATCGGTTGCTCGTTAGGCGGTTTTCTGACACTCCTTGCCGAGGGGGTGGAACGGTTTGTCGTCAATCCCTGCTATCTACCCAGCATCGAACTGCCCAAGCTGAAAACACAAAACGGCCTGCCGGCAGCCTCAACAGAAATGGTGGATACCTACGAACCTTTTGAATACAAGTGGAGATATCTTCCTCAAAGCGACAAGGAAAGGATCCACTGCTTTATCGGTAATGCCGACGAGCTGTTCGGTGAAAAGTATTATTACGACATCCAGGATGATTTAGGCCGTCCGCCCCGCATGCTCTATTCCGGGCATCATCTGTCGGAATCCGCAGCAGAAACCCTTTGCTGTCTGATCGCACAAAAAGAGATAGACAGAAGCCCAAACCATAAGGCCAGCAATAAAATGACAGAAGCCATACTACGGGATGCCCATAAATATTCCTGCAATCATGAAGAATTCATCAACAGATCCGAATACTGTGGGTGCTTCTCCTGCTGCCGGGTCTTCCCTTCTTATGAAATTAAAAATTATATCAAAGATATGGGAGGAAAGACGGCACTTTGTCCTTATTGTGACACCGATGCCCTATTGCCGCAGAGCGGTCCGTACGAACTCTCAGAAGTTCTTTTGAGAAAGATGAACAAAAGATGGTTTTAACCTTAGAACCTACAAATACAAAATGCCCGTCCGCGATTCCACAAGTACAGAATCAACAGGACGGGCACAAAAACTTTAAAAAGATTATCCGGATTCTGAATAAGATTCGGACGACCCAATATTTAAAGCCTTAATGGCTCATTTCTTCTTAATCTCACTCATTTTCAAAGCATCTCCTTCTGCTACGCAATGAATCTTAACACTTCCCCGGTTTCCCATATCCAGGAAAGTCACCTTATACCAATCTTCTCCCTCAGGGATAATCTCCACAACCTTATATTCTTCAGACGGTCCATCCTGTGCGTCTGAGCGGAAACTGGTCTGATCATAGCAAGGGCCGTCAGTACATTCATATTCATACTTATCCGAAAGATATTTCTGCAGTTCCGGAGTGCAGAAGGTTTGTACCGCTTCTTCATAAGTCAGCTTTCCCTTTTGAGTCTGGAAAACATATTTATCATAAAAATCCTGCAAGAAAGCTTTTACCTTTGCTTCATCCTCCAAAGGAGACACAACAACAGAATCCGGCTGACTCTGCACAGAATCAACAGATAAAGTGTCCTTTGTACCTTCCGCTACATCATTACTCTTAGTTGCATTTCCACACGACATTAACGCAAAAGCCATCATAGCCACCGTAAAAATTTTGTTTTTTCTCATGATATAATTATTTTAAACAACCAACAAACATCGCTTACGCAATGCTACTTAAATTTATATACCAAACAAAGATAAACAAAACCCACATAATCACTTTGGTCCATTTTGATCCATAATTCATTTCAAACCCAATTACACCATATCTTCACCTGTATGAATCACCGGAACCCGGACGGTCTTATGGAAAGGAATAAAACGAGATACCACCGTTAGCACGACAGTAACAGCAAACAGCCAACCAAGCAAATGTTTCAAAGCCAACAGAGTACTTTGCTGTTGTAACACCGTGTAAAGAGTATTCGTAGCCAACTGCATCGCCTCGGAGGTTCCCTGTCCTTGCTGTAAGGCTGAAGCAAAGGATGAATCCCAACGGGAAGCCGCCAATGGATCTACCCATGTAGCGTTCTCTGACAATTGAACCAGATATTTCTGCTGCAAATGATACAAGGCATTATTATAAAAAGCGGAAGCCACCACCGGTGTCAATACAGACCGGAATGTAATCAGGAAAAAAGCATTCGCCAACAAATATTTCGGCGGAAGATCTTCCACGGCAAAAAGGGCAAATGCAATAATCAGTGTAAGCATCCCCAAGCCACGTAAAAACATTGGCAGATAAAGCATCTCATAAGTGCTGTCCGGTGAAATACCGAAATAAAGCATTCCAAAAAACGCTGCAAAACAAGCCATACCCCCAGCTATCAGAAAACGGAAACGCCACCGCTGCCAGCGGAACCACCAGAAACAGACAACAGCTCCGAGCAGATAACCCGGCAACAACCAGATGTAAAGAGTATAACTGTGCGTATTATCAACCCGGAGAATCGTAGTGAGATAGCTGGTAAGCAGACTGGTAGAGGTACTGAAAAACATGACCAGCATCATATACAAATATCCCAAAATGGCCTTCCACTGAAACAAAGGTTTCAGACTGACATAAGGATGTGTAGAATGAAACTGCTCCCATAGAAAAAGAGCAATCAGTAACGGAGCCAGAATAACATAGAGAATAATACGTGAAGAAGCCATCCAATCAAGAACCTTACCATACGTAATCACATAAATAAGCATGAGCAGTCCGGTAGAAATGATGAGCATCTCACGCAAATGCAGTTCCCGCCAAGGTACCGGTTTTGCCGGACGATCATGGCGCATAAAAAGCAGTACAGCCAAAAGAGCAACCAGCAGAAGCAACATCATGAAATAATACATATATTTCCAGTCGTAATGATAAGCCAGCAAAGCGGTAATTACCATAGACAACTGTCCGCAACCAAACACCAACGGATAGAAATAGGCATAAAATTCACTGCGTACATCGGCCGGACTGAAAATAAACTTAATACGACGAATGACCCAAAGCATCAGAAAACCTTTCAGAAAGCCAATAACAAAGCTAGCGGCAATCAACAGCTCAATCTGTGACTGGCGGGCACAAAACCAACTGAGCAAAAGCTGTAACGTGAGATCGGCCACCAAAAGAGTCTTAGAAGAAAACGTAGCCAGAATCTTGGGTACAATCGGATAAGATACAGCCATGCCTGCCGAAGCGGCATAATATCCTATTGTAATATCTTCGGTATAGACACCCAGGGTATTGGATACCTCAACAATGCTTCCTGTATAAGTGCCATTGAGCATGGCGATCGGAAGCATCACCAGAAACAGAAGGATTACCGCCAAACGGTCAGGAACCCAGTTACGTACCGGTATATCCAGTTCTCGTGCTGTTTTCATCTCTTTCGCTCCGCTTCAGTAACCACCATCATGCCGGCACGCAGCTGGCTCATGCTCTCCTCATCCACATTATCCAAATCTATCCGGACAGGAATACGTTGCTGTACTTTCACAAAATTACCGGCAGAATTATCCGTAGGCACCAAAGAATATTTGGAACCCGTAGCTTCAGATATGGCCGTAACATGCCCCTGAAAGACTTTTCCAGGTATACCATCAACCTTAATACGGACAGGCTGTCCGATGTAGATATGTGCAATCTGTGTTTCCCGATAATTGGCGGTAATCCACTTGCCGGACTGGCGTACCAGATAAGAAAGAGTCTGCCCGGCAGAAACATATTGCCCCGGTTCCAGAGTACGACGCCCCATGTAACCGCTGTAAGGAGCAGTCACTACGGTATACGAAAGATTCAGGTTAGCCAGATCGAGTGCCGCTTCAGCACGCAACACACCGGCTTGTACTCCCACCTGCTTATGAGTAGCCTCATCATATTGCGAATGAGCCGCATCCTTTTGTTTCAACAAAGCATCATAACGAGCCTGTGCCGCATCGTAAGCAGCCTTCATCTGATCATACTGCTGACGCGGAACAGATTCTTCACGCAACAGACGCTCATAACGATGATAGTCCTGTTCTGCTTGCCAAAGCTTGGCCTTAGCCTCGGCCAGATTGGCATTCTGCTCATCTATACGACTTCGGGAAGTTCGGATTCCGGAAGCCAGCACCTGTCCTTCACCTTTTGCATCGAGCAAAGCAGCCTGAGCCTCTTTCTGGCGAATCAGATACTCACGGTTATCCAGAATCACCAAAGTATCCCCCGCATGCACATACTGATGTTCCCGGAAGCGGACTTCCTGGATATATCCCGACACCCGTACATTTACCGGTGCCACATATTGGTCCACAAAAGCATCATTCGTAATCTCATAACTGATATAACGCCAGAAATAATTGGCCGTCCAGGTTAGTCCAGAACCGGCAATAAGCAAACAGACAATATTCAGGATAATGTTCCGGCGCTTTTTCTTTTTCAAGCGCTCATATCGGATTTGAATGAATGACTTTGACATATTCTATAAAAACTAAAAATTCTGAATTATAAATTACCGATCATGCGCTGCAACTCATAATAAGTATAAAGCACCCGGGTACGGGCAGTAGTAAGTTGCAATTCGGCATTCAAACGCAAATTATCAGCATCAAGTAAATCCGTAAGTATGGCCAGCTGATTCAGATACCGGTTGTTCATAATACGATAATTCTCCTCAGCCTGACGGACAGAAAGTTTCAAAGCCTCTACCCGATCCAAAGCTTCACGATGCCTTAATAAAGCTTTCTGAACAGCCATACGAATTTGCTGACGACTCTGCTCTGTAGTATTCTGCAAGAGTTTCACCTGTTGGCGTGCTTCATTCAGACGATGACGGTTCTGATAAAGCGAGGATAAAGAATAGGAAAACGTAAGTCCTACATTCCAACTGTTATTATACAAATCGGCCATGGTGCGCGTTATCGGTCGGGCTAAAGTGTTTGAAGCATAAAGCGACAGCCGGGGCATTTGCTCCGCCTGTGTCAGGCGAATCTGGTTCTGAGCCATTTCCGTCTGTTTTTGCAACAAAAGCATAGAAGGCTCTATAACATAAGCCCGGTCCACATAATCTTCGTATGCCACTATCGGACAACTCTGTTCCAACAAAGCCGTATCGGGCAAAAGTAGCAGTTCTTCATCCATGCCGAGCAAAATATCCAATTGCCGGGACACCAAGCGTATATTATTCTGTGTCTCAGACAATGACAGACGATTATCTGTCAACTGCATTTCACTACGCAACACATCATTATTGGTAATCACCCCCTCCTCACAAAGACGGCGTATATTCTTCAACCGCTGTTCCGACTCTTCGATATTACGCTGCAATACCCGACATTGTTTATAAAGACTGAACAAAGAAAGATACTGATCCAATAAAGCCAGTTTTATCTCCGCACAATCCGCTTTGGTCTGCAACACAGCCAACTCTTGTGCCAAATCAGCCTGTCGGATAGCATAACGGATACGTCCGCCCTGATAAACCGGTTGCGAAAAATCAAAAGAATAATTCTGCTGCCAGTCTGGCGATTCCGGGCGCGTGGCATCATTCAAGCCATGCTGCCATACAACCGGTTGCCCCAAATATCCTCCTTTCAAACCGATATTCATCTCCGGCAGGCGAGCCGTTCGCGCCGTACGTGCCTGCTCTTTGGCTATATTTTCTTTCAACCGGTCTGCCGCCAAACGAAGATGCTCCCGGCTGCCCCGTTCAAACAACTGAGGCAATGATAAAAAAAGGGTGTCTTGTCGTGCATAAATACCGTCGGTCAATCCCCATAATCCAATGAAGAGAACCAACAAATCAATAAGTTTCCAACGCATGTTGTACCTCCTGAAGCAAATCCTGAATATGTTTTAGCTTTTCTTCTCCCACCAAATCATCCAAACGCCGATAATACTCTTTCAACTGAGGAGCCAACCAATTTCGGAAAGCCTCACCTTCTTCCGTAAGAAAAACCAGTTTATTACGACGGTCATGACTATCCTCTTTACGACAGACATACCCTTTACGTTCCAAATTCAGCATTAGTTTGGTGAGACAAGCCTTGTCTTTTGCCGTACGCTCAGCCAGAACCTGCTGACTGACCCCTTGTTCATACCAAAGACAACTCATGATTTGCAACATCTCAAAAGTGATGTCTGCTCCGACATTTTTCAAAAAACGCTGCATGGCCTGCCGGGAAGCCATACGGGTACGAATTAACTGACGCAAACATTCACGCGAAGTGTTATTGACTTTTTCCTGCATCAAAGTATCATTTTTTAAATTGTGCCGCAAAGGTAATACTTTATTTTCATTTAGTAAAACATTTAACTATTTACCCATTAATAAAAATGATTCCGCTCTTTTTCTGACGTATCATCAAAGAACAGAATCATTCTATCGTTACAATAAAGAAATCAAGGTATCAATATCCTCTTCCCGGGTAGCCCAGCTCGTCACAAAACGAACAACACTCTCCGTTTCCCCTCGTGGTCCCCATAATTCAAAGGTAACCTGCTCCGCCAACCGGTCTATCACCGCATTAGGCAAACAGACAAACTGCTGATTAGTCGGAGAATCCAAAAAGAGCCGATATCCCTTGTTCTGAAAAGCATCTTTCAACTTCAAAGCCAGGCGTACGGCATGTTCTCCTATACGTTCATAAAGACCATCCTCAAACAAAGCCTCAAACTGTACTCCCAGCAAGCGACCTTTAGCCAGCAAAGCTCCATGTTGTTTCATCAGAGGATAAAAATGCGGCAAACGTTCCGGATTGGCAGCGACAACCGCCTCGCCAAACAAAGCCCCCACTTTGGTACCTCCAATATAAAATACATCACAAAGTCGGGCAATGTCCGGCAGGGCAACATCTGACGAAGGAGCAGAAAGAGCATAGCCCAAACGGGCACCATCGAGATAAAGCGGAATACCGGCCTGATGACAGACCTGACTTATTGCTTCCAGTTCCGAAAGAGAATATAAGGTTCCTAACTCTGTAGGA
Source organism: Candidatus Paraprevotella stercoravium (assembly GCA_944320795.1). GTDB lineage: Bacteria > Bacteroidota > Bacteroidia > Bacteroidales > Bacteroidaceae > Paraprevotella > Paraprevotella stercoravium. Next base: position 115,409 of record CALUIU010000004.1, read on the forward strand.
TGGGATATATATACCATACCCGGAGCAACCATATGTTCATAAGTTTCATCCCGATAGAAATCAGTGATAAAAGCATGAATCTCTGCTGCCGACAGTTTTCCCTCATGTTGCGGTAAAACAAGCACCTTATGCCCTGTCGCTTCAATAGCTCCCGACTCATGCACATTGATATGAGCTGTTTCCGCAGCCAAAACTCCTTCATGACGACGCAACAAGGCATCAATTACCGTAGCGTTGGTCTGTGTACCTCCCACCAACAGATGTACAGCGGCATCTGGAGTATGACAAGCACTACGAATCAAATCCTTCGCATGGAGCGTATAAGCATCCATACCATAACCGACAGTCTGTTCCAGATTCGTTTCCACCAAACGGCGCATCACTTCAGGATGTGCTCCTGCCATATAATCAGAATTAAAATGTATCATGATGTATTCTTTATTATTTATAGTCTTACAAAGTTAAGTGTTTTCAATACGAATCAATAAAAAACCGAAAAAAGAATTCATCGCTATACCAAATAAATCATAACTTTGCCTTGGAAGAACAAAGCAAAACGGTTATCAAGAAAGATATGAAAAAAATCAGGATTACAGCAATGAGGAAAGCCTGTTATCGGGATTTGATGGAAAAATATGAAAATCCCATTGAACATGCATGTGATATAGAAAAAGGGCAAGTCTTCATTTCTGAAAACGGCAACAAGCCACAGGGACTTTGTGAAAGTGCATGGCAAAGTATGCTGCCATTTGTGATGGTCTTGGCACATGGAGGCGGAAATCTTTATGACGGTTGGATGAAAAATGAACATTCGGCCATGATTTCCTGCAACGACGGATTCCGTCCTGTAAGCTTTCTTTTGGAAGTGATTGAGTAAAGCGACACCTCAAAAAAGAAAGTCTCATGAAGACCGTAAGTTCCTTTATCGAAAACAGAAAAATAAAATCCTTGTCCTACAACCTTCAAAATACTTCAAAACCTCTATGCCTATCATAGAAATCCAAACATTAGATCACCCGGGAGTAGAAATCTTCAGTTCACTTACCGAAGCCCAACTACGCAACCGGCTGGATCCTGAAAAGGGAATATTCATCGCAGAAAGTCCCAAAGTAATCCGGGTGGCACTTGATGCCGGATATGAACCTCAAGCAATATTATGCGAAACCAAGCATATTACCGGAGACGCCGCGGATATCATCCATAGATGCGGTGACATACCTGTATATACCGGATCCCGGGAATTACTGACCCAACTGACCGGATATACTTTGACCCGCGGGGTTCTCTGCGCCATGCAACGCAAACACTCCCAACCAATAGAGGAAATCTGCAAAGATGCCCGGCGCATAGCCGTGATTCACGGAGTTGTAGATACAACCAATATTGGAGCCATCTTTCGCTCGGCAGCTGCACTGGGTATAGATGCCATAGTACTGACCCGAGACTCCTGCGACCCGCTGAACCGACGTGCCATACGGGTTTCCATGGGCAGTGTGTTCCTGATTCCCTGGACATGGACAGATCATCCGATCAACGAACTGCATCAGATGGGTTTCAGCACCGCAGCATTAGCTTTGACCGAATGTTCCATACCATTGGATCACCCGGCATTAAAAGCGGAATCAAAACTGGCCCTGATTTTTGGAACGGAAGGTGACGGTCTTCCGCAACATACCATTGAAGAAGCAGACTATGTAGTCCGTATCCCCATGTCTCACGGAGTGGATTCCCTGAATGTGGCAGCAGCATCCGCAGTAGTTTTTTGGGAACTGAGAAAATAAAAACTTATATTTGTGTAAGCATAAAGCAGAGATTTCATCGGATTTGATTTATAAATCAATCTATTGCCCAAACCATATCTGTCAGCAGACCACAGATAGAAGTCAACAATAATGTGGTGGCAGTATCTACAAACCTTTAGAAGAAAAATAGCTTACAAATAATGAATACAAATACAACAGAAAGCTCCACTTCACTTTGGTTTAACAGCGAATCCCCTTATTTATCCAAAGAATTTACAGACATAACTTTGATCTATCAGTCTGCCAAAGGGTATACAGCACTCTACCGGGCAAGCCGGATGGGTAAATATTTTATGCTGAAAGCGCTCATACCCGAACTGAGTGAAGACATGTTCTACCGCAGTGCACTACAAAAAGAATTTGACATAGGTTACCGTTTACTGCATCCTTATGTTGTACAGACCATCGGTATGGAAGAAGTACCGGGAATTGGTCTCTGTATCGTTTTGGAATGGATTGAAGGACAAACATTGCGCAAATGGTTAACCTGCCACCCGTCACTTCAAGAACGTCTCCGCATTGCCCGTGAACTGTGTGAAGTTCTGAGCTATCTACATGCCCAAGGCATCCTGCACCGAGATCTGAAACCGGAAAACATCATGATTACCACGAATGGTTCCTTTGTCAAATTAATTGATTTCGGATGTTCGGATGCAGACAATTATAAAATACTGAAAGCTCCAGCGGGAACCCGACATTATGCAGCTCCAGAATTATTTGATCCGAATATTATACCTGACGGACGTGCTGATCTATTCGCATTAGGTATCATCTTCAAGGAAATGAATACCCCCTGGTGGAAAGGTTCCTGGCGACTGGCACATATCGGCAGAAAATGTAGCCGCAAAGAGCGAAGCAGACGCTATAATTCCGCACAGGAAGTAAACAAGGCATTAACCTCAACCAAAGTACGGACAATAAGCCTGATTACCTTTGTTCTGCTGCTGACCGGCGGACTAGTCTGGCGGATGGAACAAAAAAATTCCGCACCCAATCAGATAACTCAGGCTCCTACACTGATTAAAGATACCTTATATATTGTACGGACGGATACAATCATCCAGCAACATACTGATACCGTTTTAGTCGGAAAGAAAAACTATATAGAGCAGCAGAAAGAAAAGAAAGAGCTTCAGAAACTAATCGCTTTCACTCGAGAATATACCTTACAGGAAATGAAAAAGGCCAGTAAAATAGCTCAAGATACTAGTATTTCAGAGATAGATCGAGCTGCCTACGGAAACAATATGTATTTTGCCATTGAAAACCGTATCAAAAAAGAAGTCTCGCAAATTGCCAATCCGAACTCTTTGGAGTATACCACTTATCTGAATCTGGCAATCACACAAATGACTCAAACCATGAAAGAGTATAATGCCAAACATCCATATATAATCAACAAACCGTAAACAAATACTCAAACAATACAAAAAAGATGCAGCCAACGCCAGAAGCGGCAGGCTGCATCCATTCCAATCATCTGATATGGGTCATGTAACATTAAATAGGAAGATGATTTACAAATCACATAGTTTGATTTCAGACTCATCAAAGTGTTCCATTGTTGCATCTGTCGGTGAAGAAGTCAACAATGAAGTTTTAGAGTCATCAAAACGGATACTTTTAGCAGTTGTGATATAAGTCCAGGACTCAGAATCCATATCATAAGCCAATGCAGTATCTGCATTTGTCATACCTGCTGCACCATTATTGGTAATAAAAACGATTTTGCTGCCCGCAACGGCATAATCCGAAATACTGCTAACGATAAACTCATCAGAGAGCTGCTCCATGCTGATCGTGTATATAGTACCAGTATTCGTATCTTTCTGATAGATGTTCAAATCACCCTCTTTCAGATAATAGTCATATTGACCGGAAGAGGAGGAACCTACAAAACTAGCATATTCCAACACAGAAGTTCCGTCTGCAGTATCCTCACCAGACATAGTGTTTTCATCAATGGGAAAATCCGTAATGGCAGCAGATGAATCTGAAGTATCCGAAGCCTCTATCGCACGAAGCATTTCCTCTGCCATTTTTTCCGAAAGGTTCTTTATTCCAACCGTAATCCCTACTGCAGATACAATCACAATCAGCGCCAAAGCGATCCAATCCATAGCGACTCCTTTTACCGGAACATTTTTAGTTTCACCTTTCTTACAAAGTAATACCAACAACCAGATAACTCCGATTACAGGTACTAACGAAATTAAATACCACCATCCACTTTTTCCGATATCATGCAAGCGACGCACCACCAGAGCCATATAAGGAACCAAAGTAGCCAGAATGTAAATGAGCGACAACACAGGGATTCCAATAAGCATATCCAGCGCATAAAAGAGGATTAAAATCAAGGCATAAAAAAGATAGCCCATCCAGTACTGTTTGCGTGATGCCTTACCGGAAAAATCTGCATAATGCTTCATAAAAACATCAACAAAATAATATGCAAACAAGCTGCGAGGTTTATCGTCCTGCACATCAGTTGCCGTATGCTCAAGATGATCTGACACAGAAGTATTCTCTACCGCAGGTTTTAGCTGTGCGGCTCGAACATCCTCATCCACTAATACTTCATGGCAATGAGGGCAGACTTTTGTACCTTTTTCAATCGGTTCAGAACATATCGGACATAAAATCATACTTTTTCCGGATTCATTATCCTCCTTTTTTTCTTCCTGCTCTGGCAACCACTCACCACAATATTTACATTTCTTTGCTGTAGATAAAATTTCTTCGCCACAAAAAGGGCAATGTTTTTTACTTTCCATTTTTCTATTTTTTTATCAGTTTGTTTTTTTCTCATCCTTTAATATAAAATCTTCCCATTCCACAAAAGGGATAACAATACCTAAAAATCCGAAACATACAACCGTCCCTTCATCAACAGTATTGCGATTATGAATTTTTCCAACAGACCACAACCATTTTGATTCTATAGTTATAGAATTATTCTTCTTGAACTGTTCAAAAATGCTTCCGTCAGAAATGCTACTATCAAAAAACAAAGAAGCTATTTCAGCAGCCTCATCACCTAAAAGCAGACTTGTATAAGAAGTCGTCTTATCTCTAACACATTCCTGCATATCTTTAATGATAGCACGTTCCATTCTTGTATCAGAAGGCACAGTACCATGAACGATTAAAGCAATTCCTCCCCAGAATATTGCATACATGAGAATTGATATTAAAATGTCTGACGCATTATTCTTTTTCTGCTTTTCCGAGTGTTCTTCTTTCCATTTTTCAAAACTGGCTTGTTCCTGTTCTCTTTTCTTAATTTCTGCTGCCTTTTTCGTTTCTTCGGTCAACCATTCACCACAATGCCTGCATTTCTTGGCTTCTTTGAGAATCTTTTCACCACAATAAGGGCAATATTTAATCTTATTATCCATAACCCATTAATAATCAAATCGAGAACGCATAGCCGGTTGATGAAAAATGAGTGATACAACCGTACAAATAACCCCCATCCACCAATAATCAGAATAATTGTCGGTTAATATCCGGCTTGCAATTTGCAGTTCCGACTCATCAAATAAATAAGGTGAAAGAGCAACGCCTATTATACCCCATACCAAAGAAATCACGATACAATAAAGTATTCTTAAAAAATGAATACTCAATAATATGGAAAATATACTGAAAAACACAACATATCCCCACCATTTGAAATCATAAATATAGCCCACAAACATTCCTATGATAAAACTTTCAACATAAAGCAAACATCCGGTATCGCTATTTTCTCTTTCCTCTTCTATAGTCGCTTTCACTTCTTCAACACTAACTACTCTTTGAGCCTCTCTCTGTTCTTGTTCAGATTTTTCTTCAAGACGACGTTGCCAAGCATCAAACCAATACCCGCAATAACGACACTTTTTAGCCTCAGCATTAATCCATTCTCCACATTGCGGACATTGCTTTTCCAACCATTTACCACAATGCTTACATTTTTTCGCATTTGCCAAGATTTCCTGTCCACAATAAGGACATGATTTCATTTCTTCCATATGATTGTATTTTAAATGATATTAAGGAAAACACTCCTATAATCTAAATGTTACAGGAATCGTAAAGTTAACTCTTACATTTTTTTCACCCATTCTTCCCGGCTTCCAATTTGGCATTGATTGAACCACACGAACCGCTTCTTTATCCAAATCAGGATCTACACTTTTCTTTACTTTTACATCAGAAATAGAACCATCTTCGTTTACTATAAAAGAGACGATGACTCTGCCTTGAATTCTATTCTCCCGAGCAGCAATCGGATAATTTATATGTTCCTGCAGATATTTCATCAAAGCACCATCACCGTTTGGAAATTCAGGCATTTCATCCACAACGCTAGAAACCGTTTGTTCTTCCTCCTTTTCAACCGTTTGACTTTCTTCCCTTTCAACAGACCACCATTTCCATTCAACGTTATTCCGCTTTATCATGGATTCCAAATTCTTATAATTATCTTCTATAATCATATTGAGCATATAAGTAATATCGCCCTCCACATTCTCAATGTCTCCCGTAGTCAAATCTTCCCGACAAAATTTCTTACAGACACCATGTTCATAAAGTCCGTAGAAACGAACAATATCGTTCTGTTGTAAGGTCCATTTCCCGTCACAATACCCGTTTTCATCGAATTGTCCCTTTAATGACTCCAAAGTAACAATATAATTGGATATACCTTTTTTATAACAAAAACTCAGGTTTCTTCCATTTACATCTCCCATAAATCTCCCATTGCTTATTGTTAGAGAAATGCAATCATCTTTAGACGTATATTGATATGGTCCATCCAGCATCCCATTTTTATATGTGGCTTTCAAAACAGGCATAGACATCAAAGAACTTCTACTCGTATATGTCCATTTCCCTTCTTTCCTATCATTCTTGAATTTACCTGTAACTTTATCCATGCCATTATTTCTGACATAGACAAAATCCCCTTCATAAATACGTCCACCTTCCGGATTGTCTTTATAGGTATAAGTAGCTGTCCCAAATTTATACTTGCCCGAGTATGTTTTGAGAGCTTGAGCATTTAATATAAGGACATTAAAAAGTAATCCTAACACAAAAAACAAGGATTTACATACAACTTGTTTGTTCATAACATTGTTTTCTCCCATTTTGCAAAGCAATTTTTTCATGATTCATCATATTAACTTAACAATCTCCAATGAACAGAGATATCTCAAATTAAAGTCCGTCTGCCGAACAGGGCAGGTCCGCATCATCACAAGCGCTGCACAATACAGATCCAAGAAATAAAATCAGACTTAAACGCACCACATATAAGTTGTAGCCCCCCATTTTATTACATTTTTCATGATATTCCCATTTTGATTTTTCATGGATAATTTTATCAAAAGCGAAATTATCTATAAATTTGTACTGTTACAATGGGATATTTAGTTCATGTTGGTTCAATTTGATTCAAATTGGTTCAATTAAAAAAACAGTCTGTTTTATGCTGTTTTTTTCTCTACTTTTGTAAAATAAAAACAATCATGATGAAAGAACAGTTACCAGAAAATTATGTAGATTTATTAAAACAAGCCATAGAAAAGAAGATTGGAAGAACCCTACGAACACCTGCTGACTTTGACTTTCTTATATTAAGGATGGAAGAAGAAGGAGCGGATACACTCAGCTTGTCTACCTTAAAACGCATCTGGAACTACGTACCAGCAAGCAGTTCTACACGTTTCTCCACATTGTCTGTTCTAGCCCGCTTTTTGGGCTTCTACGATTTTTCTGATTTTTGTCGTTCCATCGAAATAGAATCAGATTTCCTGACCAATATGGAAGTACGAAGCTGTGACCTGAAAATAAATGATATGGTAAAAATTTCATGGCTTCCTGATCGCATGTGTTCCTTACGGTATTTAGGAGACAATCGTTTTATTGTCGTAGAATCACAAAATGCCAAACTACTTCCCGGAGATACTTTTTCAACTTTGGTATTCCGTCTGAAACATCCTCTTTACGCAACAGAACTTTGCCGCAGCGGATATAACATGCACAGCTATGTTGCCGCTTTGCGCCATGGACTGTCCGAGATTATCTGTACCCGCCCATAGATTATATTCAAGCCCCATCCATATGATAAAACCTTAAGTTTTATCGTACTTATAAAAAAAGAGCAACGGATTCCCGTTGCTCTTTTTAACTCTATGATTCTACGCTAAAAACACTGAAATTACGGATTTGTGGTTCTGAAGTACTTTCTTCGATCACCAATCGGAATTCCCGGGCATTGGTTGTCGGAAATGCTTCTATCCGCTTGTGTCCCACCGAAAAACCTTTCGCCACAGTCGTCCACTTTCCGTCAACACGTGCCTCAACCCGATAGGCCCGAATACGTTCTCCTTTAGTGATATCCTCCTGTATCTGATAGTAATTCACCGGTTGAGACTTTTCCAGTTTCAACGACAGTTTCTGTTTTCCGGTGGCTGAAGTCTGTGCCAATGGAGTACCGAAACGACGTCGGATCTCAATTCCCCATTCCTGCAAACGTGCCACATCTCCAGCGGGAATAAGTCCATCCGGATTTGGAGTCAGTCCCACCATCAGGGTTGCATTCCGTCCTACGGATTTTTCATACATATCCATCAGGTTCTCCAGCGGATAAACAGCCCGGTCATCATCTCCCGGCTCCCAGAACCATTCATGCCGCCCGTTATACCCGCGTAAAGGAGTATCTGCCATGGCCGGTATCCAGTACTTTCCTTCCGGATCGCCATGAGCCAATAACTTGTTATGATCGGTTACCTTATCGGTTGCATTGCTATGACTGTACGGATATGGGAAACTGGACCAGCAAGGATAACCAACCGTACCGCTTTCCGAACCTCCCCAACGCAAGTCTGCCCGGTTCACATTATGATAAAACAGACAATTCGGCTGATAGCGGTTTACAATCGGTTCCACGTCGGGTCCCAGTCCTTTCGGATCATCGGCTCCTCCATCAAACCAGATCATGAACAGATCCCCATAACGTGTGCAGATTTCCTCAACCATCTTTTCACACAATCGTTTATACCACTGCTGACGGTTGCGGGCAAACTCACCTTCCCCCTCAGCCTTGAAATTATGGATTCCGAACAAAGAATTCCAACGGATACCGATATAGATACCGGGCTGAACATCATATTTACGACACGAATTGACAAAATCACGAACAATATCTCCCTTGCCATCCCGCCACTTCACTGCTTTCAGACAGTAAGGATTCACATCACTCTGCCACAGACCAAAGCCGGTTTCATGAGTTGCCGTCAGAATGGCAAACTTGGCACCGGCCGCTTTGGCCGCACGAATCCATTGATCGGTATCCAGACTGTCCGGATGAAAAATATTGTAGTCCTCGACAGGAGTTATCCGGTTATTTCCCTGACCATACACCTTACCGTCGAACACATGCAGGTCGTAATGAAACACAACTCCGATCTCTGCTTCATGCCATTTCAGCTGATGGGCAGCGGGTACCGGTCCCACCGAATCAGATTTTGCACTGACAGAAAAACACATCCCCCCAAATAGGAGCAATATCGCCAACAGTTTCTTTTTCATCATTTATAGAGTAACTTTATCAGGTAATGGTTAAAAACAAACTCTGCCCGATACATCGGAAGCAGAGTTTATGAGTCTGCTTGCGAAGATAAACAAAAGATTTAAATAAGTCAGAGAGAAGAAACCTTTTCTAAATTAAAATTCCTATTTTTGTATAGGTTGAAAAAATAATATTATGCTAGCATACACTTATATCGAACCCGGAAAATTCGCCTGGACCGACAAACCTGTGCCGCAGATTCTGGATTCTCGCGATGCCATCGTACGGATCACCATGAGCAGCATCTGTACCAGCGACCTGCATATCAAGCACGGCTCTGTGCCCCGCGCCGTTCCCGGCATTACCGTAGGCCACGAGATGGTGGGCATTGTCGAACAAACCGGTGCAGAAGTAACCACGGTCAAACCCGGCGACCGAGTGACCGTAAATGTAGAAACCTTTTGCGGAGAATGCTTTTTCTGCCGCAAAGGTTATGTAAACAATTGTCAGGACCCGAATGGCGGTTGGGCTTTGGGATGCCGCATTGACGGCGGACAGACAGAATTCGTACGAGTACCTTATGCCGATCAGGGCCTGAACCATATCCCGGAAGGAGTGAGCGACGAGCAGGCTCTCTTTGTCGGCGATATTCTGGCGACCGGATTTTGGGCCGCCCGTATTTCGGAAATCACTTCCGAAGACACTGTACTGCTGATCGGTGGCGGTCCTACCGGCATCTGCACCCTGCTCTGCGTACAGTTGAAGAAACCACGCCGCATTATTGTTTGCGAAAAATCAGAGGAACGCATCCGTTTCATTCGGGAGCACTATCCCGACGTACTGGTCACCACACCAGACCAATGCGCGGATTTTGTCCGCCTGAACAGTGACCACGGAGGAGCCGATATCGTGATTGAAGTGGCCGGAGCGCCGGATACTTTCCAACTGGCATGGCAATGTGCCCGCCCCAATGCCATTGTTACAGTCGTAGCTCTTTATGACCATCCACAAACGCTTCCGTTACCTGACATGTATGGCAAGAACCTGACCTTCAAGACCGGAGGTGTGGACGGTTGCGACTGCGCCGAAATTCTCCGGCTGATAGCCGACGGCCAGATCGATACCACCCCACTGATTACCCACCGCTTTCCTTTACGGGAAATAGAAAAAGCCTATCATCTCTTTGAGCATCATCTGGATGGAGTAATCAAAGTAGCCATTACCGTATAACCCTATAAAAACAAGAAATCATGAGAAAGAATTTTGGAACAAAAACCTGGTTGTACCCGATGCCTGTATTTATTGTGGCCGCCTACGACGAAGCCGGAACGCCCAATGCCATGAACGCAGCCTGGGGCGGAATCTATACAGACGATATGGTCGGAATCTGTCTGGCCGACAATCACAAGACCACCCAGAACATTCTGAGCACAAAAGCCTTTACCGTAAGCATGGCTACCGCCGATCATGTAGCGGCATGCGACTATCTGGGACTCGTATCCGGCAATAAGGAAACCGACAAAATGAACAAATCCGGATTTCATACTGTCAAATCTGAGTTTGTAAATGCTCCGGTAATTGAGGAATTACCCATGACCCTGGAATGCGAACTGGTATCCTACGATCCGGAAAGTTGCCATATGGTGGGACGTATCGTGAATATCTCTGCCGATGAAAGTATCCTGAACGAAGAAGGTCAGATCGACCTGATGCGTCTGCAACCCATTACCTACGATCCGATCCGTCACAAATATCACGTAATCGGAGCCGAAGTAGGAAATGCCTTTTCTGACGGGAAGAAACTGAAATAAAATGAGTAAAATAGTCGTTATTGGCAGTACCAATATGGATCTGGTAGCTCAGGTGCCACATTATCCGGCTGCCGGAGAAACCCTCTTCGGCACCTCCTTTACCACTATCCCTGGTGGAAAAGGAGCCAATCAGGCAGTAGCCGTAGCCCGTATCGGCTCGGAAGTGTCCTTCATGACCAAATTGGGAAACGATGCCTTCGGCCAGCAAATGCGCCAACATTTTTCTGAAGAAGGAATGGATATGACCCATATCCTAACCGATACGGACTCTCCCACCGGAACAGCCTTGATTACCGTAGAAGAAAAAGGAGAAAACCGCATTATCGTTATCCCTGGGGCCAATGCCCGCCTTTCGGAAAAGGATTTGGAAAACCTGTCGGCGGAAATGTCGAGTTGCGACTTTGTACTGACACAACTGGAAATCCCGCTTCCTACCGTAATTCGCATAGCAGAAATGGCATCAGATGCCCGAAAACCGCTGATTCTGAATCCGGCTCCGGCACGTCCGCTGCCCGATTCACTCCTGCAGAAGATATTCCTGATTACGCCCAATGAAACCGAAGCCGAGATTCTCACCGGCATACGGATTCGTGATACGGAAAGTGCCCGACAGGCTGCACAGTGGTTCCGTAAGAAAGGAGTGAAACAGGTTATCATCACTCTGGGAGCACAGGGAGCGTTTGTCTTTACAGACGAATTTCAGGGAATAATCCCAGCCTATAAAGTAAAAGCAACAGATACTACAGCTGCTGGAGATGTGTTCAACGGAGCTCTCACGGTAGCTTTGTCCGAAGGAAAAAACACAGCTGATGCCGCCCGCTTCGGTTGTGCCGCCTCCGCACTTGCCGTCATGCGCCCGGGAGCTCAAAGTTCCATACCGACAAGAACAGAAATCGATGCCTTTCTCGCATGAGAGGGGCATCGGTTCCATTTCTTGATATCCGGTCATTTACCTGCCTTTCCAAGCTTTATATTTCTCCAGTTCATCATAGGCCTCCTTAAAAGCCCAGGCCACAATCGTAGCATCGTCAACCAATCCTCCAGGCACCAGATCCGGAATCAGATCAATCGGTGAAACCACATAAATCAGTGCTGCCAGAATAATCAATAAACGAGTGCCATCATACCCCTTATATTCCCCGGTTGCTACATCTTTAATATAATAATACATCAGACACAAATCGTTTTTTACCTTGCTCAATCCTTCCTTATTGATATAAGCTTTCAGATCCGGAAGCATTCTAATGATTTTCTGAGGACTTGACAAATATTCCTTGGCCTTAGTCATCCAGGGAGACTTTAAAAATTCATCTACGTATTTCATGGCTTTCTTTTTAATTTTTTCATACAAATATAATTCTAAAAATTAAAAATACAGTAATTTTGAATGATCTTTCCACAAAGAGTCAGAAATACGCTTCAAACCGTTTCGGAAAGAATCCGAAAAAGCGATTGAGAAAATCTTATATATACAAAAAGCCATGAATAAAGAAACATTTCAAGCCTTTATCGAAGTACATCAACAGGAGATCACACAAATACGCAATGCCGCCTGTGCCTTACATCAAAGCGTGGGACAAACTTATGACCATACCTTGCCTTATGGATATCATCTCTGCATGGTAGCCGATGCCGCAATAGCCTACGGCCACGAAACCATTGCCACGGAAGAAGATATTCTGCCTTTGGTCTTCGGAGCCTATTATCACGACAGTATCGAAGATGCCCGACTGTCGTATAACGATGTGCGTAAACTGGCCGCCCACTTCATGACCGAAGAACAGGCACTGACAGCGGCAGAAATCGTTTATGCGCTGACTAACGATAAGGGGCGCACCCGAAGCGAACGTGCCGGAGCACATTACTATGCCGGTATCCGCAGCACTCCCTATGCCCCACTGGTCAAACTCTGCGACCGCTATGCCAATACCCGACACAGCCAGCAATCTGCCCAAAGCGACAATGCCGCCAACCGGCATATGTATGAAGTGTACAGCCGAGAGTGGCCGCATTTTATCGAAGCTATCCGGAGCGAAGAAACCGACCAGCGTTTTCAGCTACCCCAAGAACTGATTCAAGCCACAGAAGCCCTGCTTACACCGCAATTTTGAGGAAAAAAATCCTAATTCATAAGTAAGCATTAATAAGAGGATATCTCAAAAAACCAAATGACTACTCCCCGAAATTACAAATTGTAACTGTAATATTTAAAAGGACCGTATCAAACTCTATATTGAGTAATGATGCGGTCCTTTCTTAAGTCTTTTAAGGTGTTCAATTTCCAAATTATAAGCTCATCTTCTCAAAAATGAATCTTGACCCACTCTCCTATTTCTAAAGTTTTCCCAGTCTGTCCTGCAAACTCCGGACAACCGCCTCATCGGCCGGCAGCCAGGTTACCGAACCTAGTTCATCAAGACTCAGCCACAAGGCATTTTCATGTTCTTTCAGCACCAGACTTTCCGAAAGCAAAGAGCACAAAAAACAATGCATCGTGAGGTGAAAGGAGGAATAATCATAATCCACGGTAATGAGATGTTCACCAACACAAATTTCCGTTTCCAGTTCCTCCCGGATCTCCCGTTGCAAAGCCTCTTCCCTACTTTCTCCAGCCTCTATCTTACCTCCGGGAAACTCCCAATAGCCCCGAAACTCTCCATAGCCACGCTGAGTGGCCAGAAACTTTCCCTGTCGCACCAGTACGGCCGCCACCACTTCTATCTGTTTCATAAAAGTATCTCTGATTTTTTAATATTCAAACGTTTCCCCATTGCCGGATACACTCCAGAAAGCAATGCCACGCGGAGCCGTAAACTCCTTCATGCGCCAGGCCGATTCAAATCCCAAGGCTACAAAATGCATCGGCACGAACAAGCCCACGGAAAACTGCTCGATAAACTGCCGGGCCCCGCGCGTATAACCGTTCCCGATACGTCCATCTATGGGGAACAGCACCACATCAAAACGGTCCGTCACCTTACGGATATCCTTCAGTTCACCCAAATAACGCTTCTCTTCCTTCTCCGGATTAATCCATCCGTAAAAGTCGCCACTGAATCCCGACCTGCCCCGACGATGCTCGGCAAGCAGATGCGCATACCAGTTATTCAGGTCACCGGCATGAAAGATGCGCTTTCCTTCGCATTCCACCACCCAGGAAACCCCGCTGTCGGTGCTTCCCGTTGCCGTTACACGAATCCGCTCGTCTTGCCAGACACCTCCTTTGGCCAACCAGATATCGGCTTCCTCCATTCGGGCTCTTTTCCGTTTCAGAATATCCTTAGACAGAATGAAATGTATCTCCCGGGCCATATCCTTCCACGCAAATATCGCCCGGTTAAAATGATCCTCATGAAAATGGCTGGCAAACACATATACCGGTTTGCCCGACTGTAGCAATTGTGGCATCACACCGGCCGGATCCATCCAATAATCAAACACCAGAAGGCAGGTACCGGTATCTATGGCAAAGCCACTGTGGAAAATATAAGTCAGTTTCATCATTCCTATTTCTGTTCGATAAATTCAAAGATACAATTTTTTATTCTCTTTCCTAAAATTCCTGAAGAAAATAAGTAACTTTACGCAACAAAAATATGGCTGATGAAAAAACGTCACTTTGAAAGTACAAACTCACTCTTTCCGGAAGAAGCATTCGCTCCGCTACCGGAAAAAGGACAACCGGACGACATCCCTCATCCCACACGTGCGGACTACAACGACCTGTTCGAACGTCTGTCCCGCTCAGCCTTTCGAAGCGGATTCCATCTTTCGGAGAAAGACCGGATCTATGTACGCACAAAGGGATGGGACACGCTGCGCCACCATGCCGCAGACTTCATCGCACAAAGGCTTGCTCCGGCGGTAATCCCCAACGACGGCAAACAGACTCCCATGTGCGGACATCCCGTATTCCGGGCGCAACATGCCACAGGCTGCTGTTGTCGCGGCTGCTTTTACAAATGGCATCACATCCCACCCGGAAGAATGCTTACAGCCGCCGAACAGGAATATGCCGTAAATGTTCTGCTTGCCTGGATTGATCAGGAGATGAACAGAAAAGAATAGTCAAAGAAAAGCCTAAATCATGTAGAACTCTTTAAACGAAAAGAATATGGAAAGTTTTAATGATGTCATTTCGTCCGGCCAGCTGGTGCTGGTGGACTTCTACGCCACCTGGTGTGGTCCGTGCAAAACCATGCATCCGGTGCTTCAAGAACTGAAACAACGCCTCGGCGACCAGATTCGTATTCTGAAAATTGACGTAGACCGCTATCAGAATACCGCCGCACAATACCGAATCCAGTCCGTACCGACCCTAATGCTCTTCCGTAACGGACAGACCCTGTGGCGACAGAGTGGCGCCTTACCTCTTCCGGCTTTGCTAGAGCAGGTCAAAGCGCACCTGTAAGTATACCAAAATATCATTGGGATGAAACTAGAATTTCGTCCCAATAATTTTTTCAAATGATCCCGATCAAATAAGTCTACAGTCACCATTTATTGTAACAAGCTATCAATCAGCTTTTCTGAAGCATCGGGAATAATTTTCCGGAACTGACCGATCATCCGCTCTCGGGATTCCTGCGGTGTGCGGTCCGGATGACAGAGCTCCCGCCCCAAAAGAGCCTCGGGTGTGGTGAGCAAAGACCATCCCCATCCATATTCCCGTCCGTGCCGGTCACGAGGATAGACAAAATCTTCCGTTACGATATACCCTCCCATTTCCAGGCGGGCCAGATAAGCGTCGAACTTACTCCGCATTTTGGGGCCGGTAAAACCACATGCTGCCCGCAGTTCACGAGTAATCATACTGCCTTCACTCCGCAAAATATCCAGAATGCTTTCTTCCACACTCCCCTCCTCCGGATAAGGATAAATGCTCCGGCGGTAATTACAGAAGTCCGGCCACCACGCCTTGCTGATAAAAGCCGCCTTGCGATTGAAAAATTTACCGTAGGCACAACCGCTTTCCTGCAAAATGGATCCTTTCCATTTCCAAAGCAGCCACTCCCAACTGCCATCGGGCAACTTTATATACCGGCAGTCTTCATCCACCACTTCCTCGGCCGACCAGCCCAACCCCATACTCAATAAAGGCAGGAAGCCAATCTGATTGATATAGTCAATCAGTTCCAGGGAAGAATGCAACAACTCTTTTTTCATAAAATCTCATATCATTAACATGATTCTACCGGCTTCTTTGGTAAACATACCGGGAAACCGGCACACTACAGCATACACCTGCTTTCCGGTTACAGGCATCTTGTCTTTCCGCATGTGCAACCCGAAGCGGTTAATGGCATCGGCTATCTGTTCCGTAGTCATTCCGCCATTCCGTTTCATCAAGACATAAACTATCGCTTCTTCTATTTTCATGATTCCTACAAAGATACCATAAACATTTCTAAGTATCGTGTATTTTCCCGGAAATATTTTATGCCAGAAGTATTGCTGTTCGGACTAAAAATAGTATTATTGTATTCGAAAATACCATATAAAATGAAAACGATCCTTCCCAACCAACGCCATAACGGTTTTTTCCAACCTCATTATGACGACTTGCATGAAACACACTATTAGAAAAAGACGCTTATAAGACAATATAATGACCATTACAGAGTTTTAAACATATGGATATTCTGACGCATTTTAGAAGCATAGAAGAATTAACCAAAACACTCTCACGAGAACAAGGATTGCTGAGCGAGATGTTTGAGAAACGAAAACTTATGAAGTTTCCGATTGGACTTGCCATTAACCTTACAGGTGGGAATGAAACAAGATTGAGGAAACTGGTAGAATATGGGGTATTGGTGCAAACCGGCAATATGGTTGAAATAGAGAGCGACTACCTTAACTTCTTTGAGGAAGTTCTGAATGTCAATGAGGAGATCAGTGTGTTGAGTGTACAGGAATGTATCAATACATTGAAGGAACACATAGGGTATTTTCTGCAGGAAACCAATCCCAACCGTAAGGCAGGATATCAGGATAGTGTGCGTCAGCTCTTAAAGAAAACCGGATTCAGAACCTTGAAGAATGTGGTGGATCTGAAACGCAATATGGATAATACCTATAAACAGGAACCCAATTATATCATCAAAAAAAAGAAGCTGCAGAATCTGGACGAGAAGAGCCACAGCATTCGTGCCATGATACGTGAATGCGAAAAACTGATGGATAAGGAACACGCTTTTTTCATCATGGCCAATGATCCGCACATGACCAAAACTTGCAGCGATGTGAAACACGACTTTGTTGAAGCCTATCATGCATTAATGGAGATTGACCGGCAGATTATCTCCTACATCAATCAGATAGACCTTCAAAACAAACTTTACAAGAAGATACGAAAACTGAAATATCTGCAAGATCAGCTGCTTATCAAGACAGATACGAATCTCATAAACGTACTGAAAGAAAAAAATCCCGTCTGGATGGAATCCCGTCACTACAACAAAACCCGCCTGTCTTTGGAGATGCTGAGGGAAAACGAGCTAGTCGTCAAGTTGCTGAAGCGCATAGCCGAACGAAACGGAATACAGAAAACAGCGAGAACAGAAGCCGCCCCATTGACCGAGGAAGATCTGAAAGATCATTTCCAACTATTGAAGGAGGTAGACTCCACCGAGGTCTGGAACGCGTTTTTGGCATCAAGTTATCATTTATTTGAATTTATTCTAAGGTATGACTATAAAGTGAAACGTAACATTGAAGAACATGTTACCCTTTTCTGTCAGTTAGTTATCCTGCATCCGGATGAATGCCGGGCAACAGGTGAATACGCAATATATCAAGACATAGAATATCCTATAATTTATGCGAAATAATACTCAAAGAATATACGAGCGGTTAAGCCGGGGAGAATTCCTTTCGGTAGACAGTTCCGACACCTCTATACGCCATTTATACGAGGATATAGAAGAAAATCTAGAAGACTATACAGAATACTTCAAGGAAATCGGACTACAACTGGAATCAGGAAATGGTTATTTCTATTTTTCAAGAACAGGAGAGAGCAAACAGAGTATAGAACAAAAACTGGAAAGCTTTTCAAAATGGCTCGATTATCTGGATTTCCTGAAATGCTACAATCAGTCATTCGCAGCAGGGTACCAGTTTCGCAAAAGTCACTTGTTAGAACAGATCAGTCTGGACATCGAACTAAAGGAAAAGGCACACCACTTGTTCAAGAAATATGGTGCGGGATCTAATGTCGAGATTGTAAACAAACTGCTTCAGGAAATGCAGAATATAGGCTTTACAGAATGTATCAGCGAACTTGATGAGACATTTAAGGTAACTTCGGCATTCCGCTATGCCGAGGATCTGGTGGAAATAATTCAAATGACAAACGAAGATGAAGTACCTGAATAAAATCATTTTTATAAATAGCGCAAATATTCCGTATGCAGAGATTTCTGTAGACGGTAATGTACATTTCACAGGAACACAAGGTGTGGGTAAAAGTACCGTATTGAGAGCTTTGCTGTTTTTCTACAACGCCGACAAACACCGTTTGGGTATCCAACAGGGACAAAAATCGTTTGATGAATTTTATTTCCGCCAGTCAAACTCTTATATACTTTATGAAGTGATGCGCGAAAACGGCGCATATACGATCCTCGTCAGCAGATATCAGGGACGTGCTTCATGGCGGTTTATTGACGCTCCCTACCAACGGGAATGGTTCATTGATGCCAACAAACTGGTATTAAGCGACTGGGTGAAAATCCGTGAACGGATAGACAAAAATATAGTGGTTTCTGCAAGGATTGACTCCGGTGCGATGTTCAAGGACATCATCTTCGGCAATACTCTTGACCACAAATACACTCGTTACGCATTGGCCAAGAGTTCTCATTATCAAAATATACCACGGAGCATCCAGAATGTATTTCTGAATACCAAACTGGATGCAGACTTTATCAAAAACACAATCATACAATCCATGAGCGACGAGGATTTGCCTATTGACCTGCAAACCTACAGACGGCTTGTCACCGACTTTGAACGGGAGTATGACGAGATAGACTGTTGGTTCCGACAAAATCGGGACGGCAGCTATCCGGTGCGCCAGCAAGCATTGAAAATAGCGGAACAAGGGCGCACTATTGTTGCGCTTGACCAGCAATTGGCCGATGTATGGCATATGCTCAATTATGCTGTAGCCTATAGTGAAGAACAGATTCCTCTTTTGGAAGTTGAAGCAAAAGACGTTGAAACTGACATAAAGAAAGAACATAGCCGCAAAAAAGACCTTACCACAGAATATGACAAAGAAAAAGACTCACTCAATCAAGACCTTGGTGCCCAGAAAAGCAAACTGAAGGAAATATCCCGGGTAAAGAAAGAATTCGAAACCGTTGATATTGACGAAATACTAAAACTTGCCGAACGTGAATCTGCCATCAGACAGGAATTTTCTGAAAAGCAGGCACTTTTAGAGGATTTGCTGAAAACCCATGCAACGATAGAAGAAAAGTATAACATGGCAAGGGGAAAGCTGGAAAATGCACGCCAGGCATTTGACAATGCCCAAAGAACAGCATATAATCAAAAACAGGCCGAACTACAGACAAAGCGTAAGGGACTGGAGGATGAACGCACCAGAGACAGAAACCGGATCATGGAGAATTTCAGCAACTGGAGACACGAGTCTGACGAACGCCTGCAAATGCTGCTGACCGAACAGAACAGGACGGATAGCGCACTGAAAGAGCTCCGGCACTGGCACCCCATGGCAAAGCAAATAAAACAGGTGGATGAGGAACTTCAGCAATTGGATTTTTCAGAGAAAGAGAATGCTGCCCAACAGACAGCTGTAAAGAGTCAGATTGCTCAAATTACAGCTGAATTTGAGATGAAAGAAAAGGAAATAAAGCAAGCATCCCAACGTGAACAGGAACGCCAGGATACAGAACGGACACATCTTCGTGAACAGATCGCGAAGATTAATGATTTATTGTCGCATCTGGATGGCTCTCTTTATCAATGGCTTTGCAAAAATGCCGAAGGTTGGGAGCATACGATCGGCAAGGTCGTTGATGAAGAAAGGATTTTATATGCCACGGGACTTGAACCTCAGTCGGTCCATACATCTGATAATCTGTTTGGCATCAGACTAAATTTGGAGAATGTTGCTTCGATACATCGTACACCCGATGAATATCGACAGGAAAAGGAGCAACTGGAAGAGCAGGTGCAACGGATCAACCGCCAACTCACACAATTACCGGTTATTCTTCAAGAAGAACTAACCAAGCTCGGTAAGAAATATGCCACACACATCAATCCGCTTCGTCAGAAAATGACTTTATTGAAGGTTGAAGAAGAACAGATACCAGCCAAGCGCCAGAATCTGCAAAACAAACGTCATCAACTGGAAATGGAAGAGCAGGAACTGATTCTTCAGGAAAAAGAAACACGTGAACGTTCCTTCAACGAAGCAGTACTAAAAGTAAAGGCGGAAAAGGAAACCCGGGAAAAAAATGATGCAAAAAATAAAAAAGATCTCAAGGAACTGGATTCCTTATTTAACAAGACAGCAAAAGCACTCGATGAAGCACTATGCGTTTTCAGAGATTCCCAAAAGGCAGAAGCGGATGTACGTCATCGCGAATTTGAGAATCAAAAAAGGCAACTTGACGAACAGCAGACAGCAGAACTTTCCGGCAAAGGTGTTGATACGAAGCTGCTTGAACAATATCGAAAATCCTTAGACAACTTAAAGGCGCTATTAAATAGGATTGACCATGAACGTTACATGGTAATCCGATACCGCGACGCGAAACAAAATCTTTTTGCCAAGGAACCGGAAATCAAGAATACGATAAAAACGATTGAGCTGCAACTAGTCATGCTCCGTCAGCGTTACGAAGACAAAAGGACACGTATCGAGAAAAAAAGCGGAGAAATGGAAGAGCGGCTGAAAAAAATTCTCCGCGAACTGACACATAGAAAAGAGGGGCTGAAACTGTATCATCAAATGGTAAAGCACGAATACCTGGTACCCGATACATTCCTCTCAGATGAAAAGAGCAAGAAAACAGAACAGGACTGTCAGCAACTTTTAAGCCAACTTAGGGGTACCGTAAACCAAAAACGGGAATCAATTGACAAACTGAAAGATATCGTAGTCAGCTTTAATCGCAACTTCAAGCCTCAGAATACCTTTCATTTCAATACCATGCCTGTAACAGATCATGACTATCTGCAAATAGCCGTAGATTTACAGGACTTTATGGACAATAACAAAATAGAGGATTTCCGCAGGCGCACAAGTGAACACTATAAAGATATTCTGGGACGCATCTCTACAGAAATCGGCTCACTGATGAAGCGCAGATCAGATGTTGACGGAGTGATACAAGACATTAACCGGGACTTTATAGAGAAGAACTTTGCGGGAGTCATCAAGAGTATAGAACTCAGAGCGAACGAATCATCAGACAAGCTCATGCAACTGCTTATATCTATTCACGATTATGCCGTAGAGAATGCTTTTTCCATCGGCGAACTGAGTCTTTTCTCCGGCAACAACCGAGATGAAGTGAACGGTAAAGTAGTGGATTATCTGAAGAGCCTGTCTCATCAGCTGCAGAACGAGCCTGGCCGACCGGCAGTATCCTTAGGTGACGCTTTCCGCCTACAGTTCCGTGCTAAAGAGAATGACAATGACACCGGATGGGTTGAACGCATTCATAATGTCGGGTCGGATGGTACAGATATTCTGGTAAAAGCAATGGTCAATATCATGCTCATCAATGTGTTTAAGAAAAAGGCCGCCAAAAAAAGCGGCGAATTCATGATACACTGCATGATGGACGAAATAGGACGCCTGCATCCAAACAACATAAAAGGCATTCTGCAGTTTGCCAATTCACGCAATATCTACCTGATAAACAGTTCACCAACATCATATAATCCTTATGATTACCGATACACCTATCTGTTAAGCAAACATGGAGTGAAAACAAGAGTAGAAAAATTGTTGAAACGAATAAATTAATCGGATCCTATGACGATAAGCGCATCAATACAGGCTTTGCTGGCTGGCAAGCAAATTGCCGGCTCAAAGCTAAGCCGAAAATTACTTGAAGAGCCACTGGCAGAAGGTATGCTATTGGTCGTGCCACGCGGCTCCAGAACATCATACCGTGCCCGTGACCCAAAAGCTTTGAAAAGATTTTTTCTTGACAAGGATGAAAGTTATCGGATTCTTGAGGTGAATCATTCGGGCTCCCGAGCATCGATGGCAGCAGAAACAGGAAACTCAAAACTTGTTACTGTCCGCTCTTGCCCCGGATTTCCTGTAAACAGCTATGAACCCATTGAATGTTTTCTTTGTGGAGAGCCGTTTCTGGTAAATCCTCAAAAAGGAAGCTTTATCTTTATCTCTGACTGGAAACAATTTACAGTTCCCGAAGACGTGACAGTAATGGGTATTGAGAATATGGAAAATTTCAGAATGATTCATCAGCAAAAAGAATTCTTTGAAAAATATCTCCAAACACACGGCTTTTCAAGCAAAGTGCTTTTTGTGTCCAGATATCCACAATCAACCGATCTCAGAAGATGGTTATGTTCTGTATCCAATCATTATCTCCACTTCGGTGATTTTGATCTGGCAGGAATCAATATATTTCTCTCTGAATTTCAAAAATATTTGGGCACAGAACGTTCTTCATATTTAATTCCGGACGATATTGAGTCCCGTCTGCAATCCGGCTCCATAAAAAGATTTGATGAACAATATTGCCGTTTTAAGGACATCAAGTCAGATGTACCCGAGCTGCAGCAGTTGATCGACTTAATTCATCATGAGCGAAAAGCATATGATCAGGAGGGTTACATATATAGTCATTCATAACAGACAACCGTTCTTTACAGAATGACACCCCACAAAAATAAAAACGTATCAGGATAAACCCCTATTCCATTCACCCGAAAAACGTAACTTTGTACGAATAAAGAATCAAATTATGAGCAATAAATACGAGGCCAATTCTGAGAATATGGCTAAAAAGAAGGAAAAGAACAAGCCCAAAAAGAAGAAAGTACAGAAGCTTTCCAATATTATAAAACCTGAAAATATGGAACTTGCAGACTGGCAGAAAGCCCTTCGCAAGCAGATTGCCATACAGGAAAGATTTGTCATTTCACAAAATACACAAACAGATGAACCGGGCTGTTATTCTGTCTTGAACCCCAAGACAGACAAGGAATATAAGGTAATTTATCGTGGTGCCAAATGCAAATGGAATTACTGTTCATGCATGGATTTCAAGGTAAGCCGTTTGGGTACCTGCAAGCATATTGAAGCAGTCTGCACTTGGATCAGAAAACGCAGGAAAACTATAGATAAGGCATTACCACCATATACCGCTGTTTATCTGCTCTATCCGGAAGGGCGCAAAATAGGTATACATATAGGAACCGAAAAAGCAGAAGAGTTCACAAAACTTGCTTCAGAATATTTCACAAATGACGGATATCTGAAACCGGAATCAATAGATTCATTTTCTACTTTTCTTTCAAGAGCCCAAAAGATAAGTGACACGTTCAGATGTTATCCTGATGCCTTGCAATACATCCTTGACTTACGCGATGAAAAGCGACGTTCAGAAATGGTCTGCCAAAAATGTACGGACAAATATTTAGAAAAGCTCCTGAAAGTACAATTGTACCCTTATCAAAAAGAAGGCATACGCTTTGCCATAAAAAACGGCAAATCAATAATAGCTGATGAGATGGGACTTGGAAAAACCCTCCAGTCCATAGGATGTGCGGAATTCATGCGCAAGGAAAACCTAATCTCATCAGTACTGATCATATGCCCTACTTCATTAAAATACCAGTGGAAAAAAGAAATAGAGCGATTCACCGGATGCCAGTCGATCGTCATAGAGGGCAACCATCTCAGACGCAAATCAATGTATCATGAACCGACCTTCTATAAAATAGTTTCGTACAACAGCATCTGTAATGACATAAAAATACTCAAATACATGAATACAGACCTGATGATTATAGATGAAGCACAGCGTCTGAAAAACTGGAATACCCAGATAGCCCAAGCTATACGACGCATTCATGCCGACTATATGGTAGTTCTCTCAGGCACACCTCTCGAAAACAAATTACAAGAACTGTATTCTATAGTACAACTGGTAAATCCGTTTGTGCTCGGTCCCCTGCATGAATTTATTGCAAACACAACCATACTCTCACCTTCCGGACAAATCATCGGATATAAAAACCTCAATGTAGTAGGCGAACAACTGAAAGGCATCATGATAAGACGGCGCAAAGCTGATGTTCAGCTACAGTTACCGTCACGAATGGACAACATACGTTTTGTGCCTATGACCAAAGAGCAGATGGCCATGCATGAAGAATTCCATTCCATTGTCAGTCAAATCGTAACCAAATGGAATAAGACTCATTTCTTGAGCGAAAAAGACAGGAAACGGCTTCTCCTATTGCTGAGTCAAATGAGAATGGTATGTGACAGCACATTTATATTAGACCAACGCAGCAGACACGATACAAAGATAGAGGAACTGATGCAAATGGTGGAAGACATGATTGAGAACGGTAATGACAAGATGGTTGTCTTCAGCCAATGGGAACGCATGACCAGATTAGTTTGTCAGGAACTTGAAAAAAGAGGAATCATACATGCTAATCTGAACGGTTCCGTGCCTTCAGAAAAACGGAAACAATTAATGGATGACTTTACATCAAATCCGGATTGCAGAGTATTTGTTTCTACAGACGCAGGCAGCACGGGCCTCAACCTGCAGGTAGCATCCTTATTGGTAAATCTGGATTTGCCGTGGAATCCGGCTGTACTTGAACAGCGCATAGCAAGGATATACCGTATCGGACAGACCAAACCGATACAGATATTCAACATGGTGGCCGAAAAAACCATTGAAGAACGAATGTTGTCAACACTGAACTTCAAATCAAATATGTCCGAAGGAATTCTGGATAACGGTACAGATGCTGTATTCATGGAAGAAAGCAAATTCAACCGACTGATGGAGACTGTGGAAGAGATTACGGCAAATGAAGACAACCCGGAAAACACTTCCATGCAAAACGATGATAAAGCAGGAGATTCAACAGATGAATCGATTAAAGATCATCATAACGGTTTCAACAAAGAACAATTACAAGACAGCACCGGTAATGACACTGACAAAAACACTTCTGTAGCCCCCGACAACAATCAACAAACGGGAAGCAGACAGAAAACAAACAAAAGTACATCTCCTCATGAACTGGTAAGTCAAGGCATATCGTTCTTTCAAGGATTGGTTGAAACATTGGCCTCTCCAGAAAAGACGCAAACCCTTGTAGATACATTGGTCAAAGAAGATAAGGAGACAGGAAAAACAAGTATTGAAATCCCGGTTCCGGACAAAGAAACTGTGAGAAACCTGTTTTCAATGCTCTCAAAATTAATACAACAGAAGTGAATCTGATTGCCGTATGGATACCACCGGTTCTCAAATAAATGGAACAAGATTATAGTAGCAATATTTAATAAAAAATGATATGCGTAATTTTATTGACAAGAAAGCAGGTGCAAGCTTTTTGAAAGACTATTCTTATACATATGCCGTTCGACAGAGTCATGTAGAACTGATTATTAAGGTAAACAAGGGTGTATATGGCATTATCTGCCTGATTCCAGTTGGAGTGGACCAACTGGGGATTACATGCGGTTGGGGAACATTCTTTAATCGCTTGAACAATCATGAAAATCCAGGAAAACTACTCCAAAAGTTGGAAAAATCCTGTCCCACCGTCTGCGATCTTTTTACCGGACAGACTCCCTATTCCTTTATTTCGTTTCCGGATGAAAATAATATTGGTGCTGTATCGCTTATGATGAATACAAAACCTAATTTCAATCTTCTGGAGTTTATCGGTGATAAGAATGTCATAGATGAAGCGGAAAAATTGTTCTCATTTAATTGCAAATTGTACAATGAAATAAAAGAAAAATGTCCTTTTGAAGGATGGAGAAAAGGACTTTTGGATTTTGGTGGTTAAAGAATATCGGAAATCCCGCCCTTTGCTGCATAGGGGCGGGATTTCCGGATTATTTTCCGATGCAGTATGTGTACATCGTTGATTATCAATAGTATAGCGCTCTAAAAGGTACAACCAGCAGGTTGGCAAGTATCTGAGAATGTGTAAGTTAGTGATTTTTAGCACCATTCTCGGCTTGTACCTCCATTTTGGAAAGTAAAAGTAAGTGTAATTTCTTGAATATCAAAATGTGCGGTACAAAAACTTGTGAAAAATGCCGTTTTTTGATGAGAAAAGGTACAAAAATGGCTCTGAACCCGAGAGCCACATTATGATTATTTTGCGAAGTGCTCACTCTTCATTAATAGGCATAAATCGGGTCCTGTAACGAGATTTCACCAGCTTTATTATCCAATATATCATTTTTGATAAGGGCAGCCCTTGAGCGGGATATTGAGGTTGTTGAAGAGATTTGATAGCGATGCATCACTTCGGTCGAACTGATGGCCTTTTCTCCGGCAATAAGAGCTTTGAAATAGTTCAATTGCTGTGTGTGGTCAGTGTTTCGGTGATTGTTACAAACAACAGACCT
>CALUIU010000005.1 GCA_944320795.1 Candidatus Paraprevotella stercoravium
ACTGCACACCCGTGGGAGAGTAGGTAGCCGCCACTTTTACAGATGAATCCCTTCAGAGAGCAATCTCCGGAGGGATTTTTTTGTATCTGCTACCTTAATGTTTTTCTCATTATTTGTTGCTTCTTATGAATCCTACTGGAGGATAGATATAAAACCAGAAGCTTTTTGCTTACGGAAAGAATTTGTCTGATGGAACTGTCTTAACAGGTAGAATACAGAGAAGAAAATAAAAAGAGTTGTATTGCATATCGCAATACAACTCTTTTTTGTGATTCGCTTGGGGTTCGAACCCAAGACCCCAACATTAAAAGTGTTGTGCTCTACCTGCTGAGCTAGCGAATCATCCTATTTGCTTTTTGCGATTGCAAAGATACGTTTATTTTTTGATACATACAAATTTTTAGTCTCTTTTTCTTTTAAAGATATTTTTATCATAGAGTTTTTTTATCTCTAAGAGGAATACCAATTCAGTTTTTTCCTTTTTACTATCTTTGCTTTATATTATAAATACTAATACCCAAAAACAATAATGTGGAATAATAACTTTAGAAGACTTGCTGATTCGTTTATTGGCGGAAAAGGTTTTGCAAAATCAATTCGCATTTGTTTGTTAGGTCTTGCGGTTTGTGGTGTATCAGAGCTTTGTGCTGACCAGAAAGTAAATCTGACTCCGCTTCCCAAGAACATTCAGGTTCGGGAGGGTGTTTTGTCATTGCCTTCTGGTTTTGAAGTTAACATTTATCAGTTAGGTGATTCCGTGGTTGATGAAATAGACCACTTTATAGAGGCGTTGGAGGCATCCTCTGGAATTTCAGTATCCAAGATCTCCGGTAGTAAGAATACTTTATTGAAGGTCCGTTTGAATCCTGAGATTTTGAACCCAGAAGGATATATTTTGAGAATTACTGATTCTGGTATCTTGGTAGAAGCATTATGTACGGACGGTTTTTTTATGCATTCCAAACTATAAAAAAAATGCTTCCGGCAAATGTGATGGCTTGAGTAAAAGATCGAAACGTGACATCCTATACGTTACCTTTAATGCAGATAACAGATGAACCCAGATTTGGTTATCGAGGTTTTATGCTTGATGTGGCCCGTCACTTTTTTGATGTGGATGAGGTGAAACGAGTTATGGATATGATGGCCTGCTATAAGATGAATAAGTTACATCTGCATCTTTCAGATGATCAGGGATTCCGTGTGGAGATCACTAAGTATCCGAGACTGAATACCATTGGCAGTATCCGCGATGATTCCTATAGTACAGATTTTGGAGGTTCCGGGAAACGTCTGAGATTCTGGAAATGCTTGGATGTATTCCGGTTTTCTATGGATATGGAGAGGTTAATGATGTATTTGTTTATTGTCCATGAGAAAGAGCTTTTCTGTTCTGTAGCTGAATGCTGGGACAAGATTGCATAATGATTTTAAGAGTGTTCAAAAGAGACTAATAAAGAGGTACATTGTATATAAATAAAAAAGAACTATATCCAAACGATATAGTTCTTTTTCTGCGTGCGCCTGATAGGACTCGAACCTACACGCCGCAAAGCACCAGATCCTAAGTCTGGCGTGTCTACCAATTTCACCACAGGCGCAGGATTGTGACACAAAGGTAGCGCTTTTTTTTTATTCTACAAACTTTTGTGATAAAAAACTGCGGGCAGTTTCAATCAGGGTGTCTTTGTTTCGTTTCAGGTCCTCAAGACTCATGTTTACCTGAATATCCGGTTCTATACCGAACTCAATCTGTTGCATGTCTGCATCATACATAGGGCATGCCGAGAAGCGCACCAACCATCCGTTTGGCATTTCTGAAGTGAAAGGCATGCCTGATCCTCCGCCGGTTTTATCTCCCATAATGGTTGCCTGAGGGCATACCTTCATATTGCGTACAAAAGTGTTTGTCGAACTGTAGCAAGAACGGTTTGCAAGGACAACAACCGGTTTCTGCCATCGCAGTCCGTTGGCTGGTTCTATAAACTCTGCCTCCGGAGTGGAAAAATCGGAGTGCCCTGTTCCGCTTTTGTGCGCGATATAACCCACAAGTCTTTTTTCATTTGTAAAGTAACCGGCCAATTTGGTGGCATTCGTCAGGTTGCCGCCACCATTGTTACGTACGTCCAGAATCATGCCATTGCATGTTTTCAGTTCGTTCATCATAGCAGTGATATTGCCGTCGCCTATGGCTGAACTGAAGCTTTCGTAATATACGTAAGCAATGTTGTCTTCCAATATGCGATATTTCAGTCCAGAGGCTATTTTGTAGTCGGTGCCCAGATAAAGTTTGTGGACACTATCATTAAAGTTCGCCGGATAGTCCTCGTGCCAGCTCCAGTTGCGTCCTATATCTTCACTGCTATAAAGGTTTACATGTCCGTCTTTCAGTTCGCTTAGCATATCACAGCATACCTCAAACAGTTGCTGTTGGGTCATGTAATTGTTGACGCGTGGACGGTATACGGCATAGATAGAGTCCCAATCCAGTCCATACACTTCTTTCTTGTAATCGAAAAAACAATAGTTCCGGTCCATGCATTTCCAAAGAGCATCAAAGTTTCCTGTCGGGTCGTTTTGATATGTTTCTTCACGGATACAGCTTGAGCTACAAGTCAAAAATATGAGTAACAACAGGAGATGTCCGGAAAAGATATTCTTGAGTTTCATAAATATGATCAGAAATTGGGGATATTATTATTGGGGTAATCTTTCCGTTTCAGGAAATAAAAGTCCTTGACATACCCGATCAGGAAAGAATGCCGGTAGGAATGGTTCTTGATACCGTTTACCCGGCTTTGCTCAATATCACATCCATAGCCTATGCGAAAAGTAAAGCCTTTGATTGGAAAGTCCAAGGTCAGTGACTGGTAGCACGTAGGTGCATTTCCTGGGTGAATGAATCGGATATTATGGTCGTAATTACCTAAAGTGAAGATCTCGTAGTATGATTGATTATAATTGGGTGAAAACATCATACCGCAGAAGGGCAAATCAATCTGGTATCGGATTTGGAATGGTTGCTTTCTGATATAAAACGGATAAGCAGCTATACCGGATGCATATAGCCCGGTCTGTGCCAGAGCCTGTGCCGGATTGTTGCTGTTGCGTGTGTTGTATATGCCGCCGGCACGGACCTGAAGTCCTCCTCCTGCGAATAATTGTAGTGTAGATATTTTCCATGAATAGTGCCAGCCTATTTTATAGGACAAGGTACCTGATAAGGTGTTACTGCTTTTTGAGGGGTTTTGAGAAAATCCCAGATAGGCTTCCGTTTTTTGCTGAGTGGTTATGCGTCCGTCGAGCCAGTGTGTGGGACGGAATTTTTCGTGTACGATATTGCCTTGTTTCCCTTGGTATTCAAAAGGAGACAGATAGGTATCTAACTGGTTCAGATGTCCGAAACCGAATAAAGTGCTGTGTGTCGTGTAACGGTTTAAGTCTGTTTGTGCCTTTGCGGATACAGTATAGAGCAGTCCCCAAAGACAAAGTGTCTTGAGGACTGTACTACGACTAATTTTCGTTATTATCGGTTGTTTCTTCATAATCTGTCTCTGAAAGGTCAAATAGCATTTGTCCGATTGGCGAATTCTGATCCGGTTCGGCTTCTTTGGTTTCTTCTGCTGCTATTTCCGGAGCAGGCTGTGGTAGTTCTTCAATGGTATCAATCGTCCAGGTAGTGATTCGTTTTCCTTTGGCTTTGTAGCTTTTCAGACCGATAAATTCGTTAGCGTCTACCATAATCGGATCGCGGAACTGGTCGTTGCCCCCCAAAGTAACCTTCAGCTGTGGGGCCGGTGAGTCGGTCAGCAGAATGAGACGTGTGTTTTTGTTTTCGCCCAAATAGCTGATTGGTTTGGCTGATGACTCAAATGTAAATCGTTTGATGTACGGCAGTCCCTGCTGATCGGCATCAAACAGACAGGCGCACCAGACCTTTTCCGGAGCGAATTTTTCAATACGCATGATATTCTGCTCATAATGATTGTTCACGTCGAAATTCGTGGTATAGAATTGTCCATTATCCAAAATGACCAGAATCTGATCATCACTCATAAATTCGCCCAAATAATCACCCCGCTCATCATAGTTCAAACGGTTCACATCGTGATCGAACCATACTTTGCGTCCGCCTAAAGTAGAACCGCCGCGGCTCTTCAGTCCGATGCGTTGCACTTCCAGTTTGGTCAGTAAGTTTCCGATACTCTGTTTGCCTTTGATATTGATTTCACTGAAATCACGGTCAAAGAAAATTTTCTTCAGCTTAGGTATCGGTTTAAGTGTTACTTTGATCACCTCGGCCTCTCCGTTCGGATTAGCTGTAAAGTAGGCAATGCGTGAACCCGGTTTTCCTTGAGTGATGTCATATTCTCGGTCGCGTGTGGCTGAGGTTATGTAGAAGCGTTTGATGTAGAAACTACCGTTTTTGCCGTCGCGATATACCACGTTGTAGATTGTACGCTTGTCATTTTTCTTGAAGATAGCCACATGGATGATTTCGGCCTTCCGTTTTTCCCTCTTGCTCTTTTCGGTTTCGCCTACGAAGACTTTTTCGCTGTTACGGATCACCTTGTAAGTTCCATCGCGGTAAAACAGAATCACATCATCTATATCCGAGCAGTTGGCCACGAACTCATCCTTTTTCAATGAAGTACCGATAAAGCCGTCCTCACGGTTGATGTACAGCTTTTCGTTGGCCTCTACCACTTTTGCGGCAACAATGGTGTCGAAGTTTCGCAGTTCGGTGCGGCGCTGATGTGTCGCTCCGTATTTCTCTTTCAGGAAGCGGAACCAGTTGGCTGTCACCTCGGTCAGATTATTCAGGTCGCGGTCAATTGCGGCAATTTCTTCCTGCATACGGGCAATGGCCTGGTCGGCTTTGTCCTTGTTGAATTTGAGGATGCGGGCCATTTTGATTTCCATGAGTCGCAGAATATCATCTTTGGTAACCTCACGGATCATTTTGGGATAAAATGGAGTAAGCCGTTCGTCAATATGTTCACAGGCAGCATCCATGTCTTTAGCCTGCTCAAACTGACGGTCCTTATAAATACGCTCTTCGATGAAGATTTTTTCAAGAGATGCGAAATGCAGGCTTTCGGTAAGCTCTCCTCTTTTTATGAGCAGTTCCTTACGGATCAAGTCTTTGGTGTTGTCTACCGAACGTTTGAGAACTTCGCTCACACTCAGGAAACAAGGTTTCTGATTTTCGATGACGCAACAATTCGGAGAGATGCTTACTTCGCAGTCGGTAAAGGCATATAAGGCGTCCAGAGTCTTGTCTGAGCTGACTCCCGGAGTGAGATGCACTAAGATTTCCACTTCTGCCGCTGTATTATCCTCTACTTTGCGTACCTTGATTTTTCCCTTTTCGATGGCTTTCAGTATGGAATCGATGAGCGAAGTGGTGGTTTTTCCATAAGGAATCTCGGTAATGGCCAGTGTCTTGTTGTCTATTTTATTGATCTTGGCACGTACTTTTACCATACCACCACGCTGTCCGTCATTGTATTTGCTTACATCAATGCTACCGCCAGTCTGAAAATCGGGGTAGAGTTGAAACTCTTCGCCATGCAGATAGCTGACAGCGGCATCACAGATTTCATTCAAGTTGTGTGGCAGGATCTTGGAGGACAGACCTACGGCAATACCTTCCACGCCCTGGGCTAAAAGCAAAGGGAATTTAACCGGGAGGGTGATGGGCTCCTTGTTGCGTCCGTCGTAAGAAAGTTTCCATTCTGTAGTTTTGGGATTAAAGACTACGTCCAAGGCAAATTTGGAAAGGCGTGCTTCGATATAACGGGGAGCGGCAGCAGAGTCTCCCGTGAGGATATTACCCCAGTTTCCCTGGCAGTCAATGAGCAAATCTTTTTGTCCGAGCTGTACCAAAGCATCACCGATAGAGGCATCGCCATGCGGATGAAACTGCATGGTATGCCCTACAATGTTGGCTACTTTGTTGTATCGTCCGTCGTCCATGCGCTTCATGGAATGCAGAATGCGTCGCTGCACTGGTTTGAAACCATCAATGATATGCGGCACGGCACGTTCCAAAATCACATAGGAGGCATAGTCCAGAAACCAGTTCTGGTACATGCCACTTAAGTGATGCTTTACGTTTTCGTCGTCTTTTGCTGCGGGTTTATAGTCAGAATGTTCTTCTATTTCTGTCGTATCTTTGCTCATGAGTACTCCTTAATTCGGTGGTTTATAAACAATTGTTACAAAAATACGAAAAAAAAGTGAGATAGAAATCACTATATATTGAAAATGTTGACCCGAAAATCTAAAAGCGGTATAAACAATGTGAGCGTATGCCTGTGACAAGGACATACGCTCACATTTTAAGGATAAGTTTTTTCTTTATTTAATCACAACTTTTTTGCCTTGTTGAATATAAACTCCATGTTGAGGGTGTAATACACGTCGTCCGGTCAGATCGTAGAAAGCGGTATTATCTTCTGATACGGCTTCAATCTGATCTATATTGGTTGTAATTACCTTTTCGTCAGTTTGAATCAGGTTCCAGATTGAGGCGCCCCAACTTTTAGGTTTCAGGATAATATTATTGAAGGCGTCAGGGTTGGTGTACCAACTGTATTGTCCGGTTGGTTCTATGATGGCAATGCCTTTGTTTGACTGGTCGGTGCTGATCTCTTCCAAAGTCCATTTCTTAATGCCGCCAGTACTATTGTTTACTTTAATGGCCTGTTCTTCGGCAGATGAAATGGTATAAGCCGGATTATCCGTCGCTTTGTTGTAAATCATAACTGTTCCGTCTTTTTGTTTCTTGAAGTACCACAAGAAACCATCCAAACCCGAAACCAGATTTTTCGGTACTACATAAATTGTATTGGCAAAGGCATAGTAGTTCGTGAAATATGCATTCTGTATCTGATAGTAGTACTCTTCCGAAATACCATCAAGCAGGCTCTTTCTCGGCATTTCCATGAATCTGTTGTAGAGTGCTACATATTCTTTATAAGTTTCCTCGGAGATGAGTCCTTCGTCTTTCAGGGTATTTTGGGCTGGAGAAATAAGATCATTTTTGAGGAAAATTATTGCCTCTTCGGTCGGTTCGCCGTAATCTCCAGTCAACGGAGTTTCTGCGATACGGTTACATTTGTAAACCAATCCTTCCAACTGTTTTCTAAAATCCGTTACTTCGACCAGATACCAAGTGCTTGCACTACACAATTTGGGCTCATTCTTTACCATAACAAAACCACTTCCAGTTCCTGTAAGGCGTTTTACAGCTCCGGTTGCTGCATCAGAATAACCAGCAACGGTAGAAATTGTTACTGTACCCGGAATAAAGGTATAAGTTCCGTTGGCTATAGTTGCTTTGTCAATACGTACTACCGTACCGTTCGCGTCACTTAAAGAAGCATTGGCATTGAAAGTGTTCATTTGGACTTGTTTGCCGGAACCGTAGTTTGCCATGACGTAGTTGCCGTCTTTCTGTTCAAAATACCATAATTCTTCAGGTTCGGTTTGCGGAGTGTAGTGGATGCGGATCTGGTCACCATCCTGATACATGCTAGAACCGGCGTATTGCTGTTTATAATAAGTTGATGCTGAAATCAACTGATAGACTTTTCCAGCCTGTGGCATTTGGATAGCACCTTTTTTGTAATTCTCAGTAGCTTCTTTTAAAGCAGCAATATTAGTTTCGTCGGTCGTTTCTGAAGCCTTGATATAAGCCGTATTCAGAGCATCATGCAGATCGGCGGAAGGATAACCGACACCACCACGTACAGCCTGATCCAGGATGTCCTTGGCATCTTTCAGGGCCTGTTCGTTTTCGTCCAGTTCTTCTGGTGTAAAGTAATGTTTGGCATAATTCAGTCCTTTCTGTTCGAATGTAGCCGCATGGGTCTGCAGACGGCGCAGGAAACTGCTCCAGTCTTTGTTGCTGTTTGGGAGCCAGGCTATTTCAGACAGTGCCAAAAGACGTGGAAGCAATTGATATTCCAATTCAATACTGTCGTTACAAGTCTCAGTCCACATATTGGCCTGTACACCCATCGCAAAATCTTCACGGCCAGACAATGGTGAGAGAGGATTCAGATTGTATACGCTTTCTAAGGATACGACTTTGGTTTCACTCCATCCTCCGAAATACGGTTCGTCTACAGTAGTCTTGTCGGGGCCAACCTGCATCATGTCCAGATACAGATTAGAATGAGGAGTCGCAATGCTCTTCAGCCCTTTATTGGCAGCTTCGCTCATTTTGTCGATACTGTTCCATGCCATGACAACTGGTTTGACAATGTTGCTTTCGTGCCAGTGTGACAACAGTTCGTCCCATACAACAATATCCTTGTTGTATTTCTCTTTTACATATACCCCCAGTTCTTCAACCAGCCAAGACTGCAGTTCCTGAACACCAGCCAGTCCTTCTTCCTGTACACGTCTCAAACAATCGGCGTTGGTGCTCCATTGTGTAGTCGGACATTCATCTCCACCGAAGTGAATATATGGGTAAGGGAAGATGCCGGCAAGGTTGTCTAAGATGCATTTCAGAAAATCGATAACTTCGTCATTTCCAATGTTCAGAACATCTTGGGAGATACCACTGTCTAAGCGAACAGAATATTTTTTAGTCGGATCACAACTTAATTCCGGATAAGCAGTAACGGCTGCTACCATATGTCCCGGGAAGTCTACTTCCGGAAGGATCTCAATATAACGTTCCTTTGCATAAGCTACAATTTCTTTCAGGTCATCTTGTGTATACCACATTCCACGACCATATTCAGTGTCATCAAAGAACTTGCCGCTGCCATCGCCCGGGCTTACGAATGATCCGCTTCGGATACTTCCGATTTCGGTCAGTTTGGGATATTCCGGAATTTCAATACGCCAGCCCTGATCATCAGTCAAATGCCAGTGCAGGATATTCAGTTTGTAAGTTGCCATCAGGTCTATGACGCGCTTGACTTCTTCTTTACTGAAGAAGTGACGGGCGATATCCAACATGAAGCCACGATAACCCAGATGAGGCTTGTCTACTATACTCAGGAAAGGTACTTCCCAAGCAATGTTCTCGACTTTAGCCTTTCCATAAATTTCACGAGGCATCATTTGTTTCAGAGTCTGCAAGGCATAGAAGAAACCGGCACCAGTAGAAGCCTTGATCGTAATCCGGTCATCTTCTACCTGTAAATTATAGGCCTCTTTGTCCATCTTTTCATCAAACAGCAAGTTGATGGCCTGTGCTTCACTGCTACCCGTGCTTTCTTTAACCGTCAGTTCTATGCCGGAGACTGTTTTCAGCTGTTCTGCAAACGCATGAGCGGATTTCTGGATATCCTGTGCTTCAGTTGGTACGTATGTAATGGTTTTTAGAGTGTTCAAAGCCAAAGAACCTTCTTTACGTTCTTTCAGAGAAGTCGGATAAGGGATAATGCCGTATTTGCCGATAGCCTGGAATTCTTCAAGTGTTATGAACTTGAGAGGGTTGTTTCCATCGTTTTTGTCCCAAAGTCCTAATTCCTTACCAATGCCGGCTCCGCCTAACTGATTCATGGATACCGATGAATTGCTTTGAGGCTGGATCTCAAATCCGCCGAGATATGATGAGTTTTCAGTGCTGACAATGCTGAACAACTGATTGCCAGACGGGGTTGTTCCAGAATAGAATTTACCGTTTTTTGCAGTAGAATTTACATAAAGCACTTGATTCGTTTTGCTGGTTAATTTAAAACCGTTGGTTTCGTCACCTTCAATTTTCCAAAGCTGGGCGTCAGATCCCGAGGCTTGGGCCGTATGAACCAAAGCGCCATTGCCCTGTGCTTCCAGTACATTGCCTTGATTCAGGAATTGAACAAGATACCATACTGTCTGCTCGGAGTCGCTGATGACCGGCAGATCTGCGCTTTTTGCCTGCGTAATGCCTAAGATCGTGCATAGCAGAAATACTAGTTTTTTTACCATGTGAGATTAGATTTTTTGATTATTTTTTGGTATTAATTATTTATGTTCTGTTGGGAGACTTTTATGATGTAAAAATAGATTTTTTTTTTATCTTAAAACCTATTTTATGATGATTGTTTGTTTTTTTTAATAATTGAATAATTCCAGTTTTTACAGCTGTGTTCTGATATTTTGTGAATCTCATATAAAAAACAAATCAGAAATGGGATTATTTTATATTATTCTGTATCTTTGCACTTTGTCTGAGTGTAGACAATATTAAGTAGAATATTTAATAAAGAAACAAAAATATGGCACAGCAAGAAGATGTATTTAAGAAAATCGTATCCCATTGTAAGGAATATGGTTTTGTTTTCCCTTCCAGCGAGATTTATGACGGTTTGGGAGCTGTTTACGATTATGGACAGAACGGCGTTGAACTGAAGAATAATATCAAACAATATTGGTGGCAGAGTATGGTGTTGCTGCATGAGAATATTGTAGGTATTGACGCCGCTATTTTTATGCACCCTACTACCTGGAAAGCCAGTGGACATGTAGATGCGTTCAATGACCCCTTAATTGATAATCGTGACAGTAAGAAACGTTATCGTGCAGATGTACTGATTGAGGATCAGATTGCAAAATATGACGAAAAGATCAATAAGGAAGTTGCCAAGGCTGCCAAGAAGTTTGGCGATAGCTTTGATGAAGAGAAATTCCGCAGCACTAATCCGCGTGTGCTGGAACATCAGCAGAAGCGTGACGCTTTGCACCAGCGTTTCAGCGATGCCATGAATGCCAATGATCTGGCAGAAATCAAGCAGATCATTTTGGATGAAGGTATCGTTTGTCCGATTAGCGGAACACACAACTGGACAGATGTGCGTCAGTTCAATCTGATGTTCAAAACCGAGATGGGATCTACTGCAGAAGGAGCTTCTACGATCTATCTTCGTCCGGAGACAGCTCAGGGTATCTTCGTTAATTATCTGAATGTTCAGAAAACGGGCCGTATGAAATTGCCTTTCGGTATTGCTCAGATCGGTAAGGCCTTCCGTAATGAGATCGTTGCCCGTCAGTTTATTTTCCGTATGCGTGAGTTCGAGCAGATGGAGATGCAGTTCTTTGTAAAACCAGGAACAGAACTGGAGTGGTTTGAGACTTGGAAGAAAACCCGTATGGCTTGGCATCAGGCTTTGGGATTCGGTGCGGAGAACTATCGTTTCCACGATCACGAGAAGTTGGCACATTACGCTAATGCTGCTTCTGATATTGAGTTCAAGATGCCTTTCGGATTTAAGGAAGTAGAGGGTATCCACAGCCGTACAAACTTCGATTTGAGCCAGCACGCTAAATTCTCTGGAAAGAAAATCGAGTATTTTGACCCGGAAACAAACGAAAGCTATACTCCGTATGTGATTGAAACTTCTATTGGTGTGGATCGTATGTTCCTGACCATCATGAGCCACAGCTATCAGGAAGAGAAACTGGAGAATGGAGAAACCCGTGTCGTTCTGAAATTGCCGGCTGCTTTGGCACCAGTAAAATTGGCTGTTATGCCTTTGGTAAAGAAAGATGGTCTGCCAGAGAAGGCGCATGAAATTATCAACGATCTCCGTTTCCATTTCAACTGTAAGTACGATGAGAAAGATTCTATCGGAAAGCGTTATCGTCGTCAGGATGCTGTGGGTACTCCGTTCTGTGTTACAGTAGACTATGATACATTGAAAGATAATACTGTAACTTTGCGTTACCGTGATACCATGGAGCAGAAGCGAGTGCCTATCAGTGAATTGCGTGCATTGATAGAAGATCAGGTAAGCATTACTTCTTTGCTGAAGAAGATATTATAATATTAAAAACCACTTGAAAAGATGAGAAAATACGTATGGTATCTGTGTTGTCTGTTTTTGTCTGTTTTTGCATTTGTTGCCTGTGATGAGAATGAGGCGACTTTTGACAAATACGAGAGCTGGCAGCAACGGAACAAGGTTTATTTTGAGCAGGTTGCCGATACTGCACGCCGTGCTATAGCTGCCGCAAAAGCAGAGTATGGTGACCAATGGGAGCAATATTGCGATTGGAGAATGTATCAGGCTTATACAAAACCTGTTACTACCAAATTGACTGATTCCATTTGTGTCAAGGTGTTAGAGACCGGCACCGGTAAAGGATGTCCTCTATACACGGATACCGTTCGTGTGCATTATCGTGGAACATTGATGCCGACCAAGGATATTATTAACGGTAAAGATACGGTCGTACAGGATGTTTTTGACTATAGTTTTGTGCCGCCTTTAGATTTAAATCTGGCTTTTCCAAAACTATTCGGAGTTTCCGGAACTATTGCCGGATTTGGTACGGCTTTGCAGTATATGCATTGTGGTGACCGTTGGATGGTATATATACCGGAGACTTTGGGTTACGGAAGTACGGCCCAAAATAAAATTCCTGCATATTCTACGATCATGTTTGATGTAACGCTGGTAGATTATTTTTATCCGGGAGAGGGAATCCCAGATTGGCATTGAGATATTGGAGTCAGATCAGCCCATCTTTATGTTTATAAGGATGGGCTGATCTGACTTCTTTGTAAAGATTCCTTGTCTCTTTTCTTTTCCGGTAACTAAAGTATAAATTTTTAAACAGGACTTAAATAAGAGAAAAGTAAGGTTTTGCGATGTGGAATCCGAAAAAAAACATTAATTTTGCACAAATGCCGGAATATTGTGATATTTAAGGTCGTTTCTGCATTCTTTTTTATCGTTTAGACTGTCAGAGACGCTAAGGATATGATTCCGTGTGAACAAAATTACAACAAATAAATCAAACAAATATGGTTGTATCTACTAATACCCCGCATCACAGAGCAATTCGTAAGGTGTTGATTGCCAACCGTGGAGAAATTGCTGTACGTGTCATGCGTTCTTGCCGAGAGATGGAGATCCGTTCTGTGGCTGTATTTTCTGAGGCTGACAGAACAGCCAAACATGTGTTGTATGCCGATGAGGCCTGCTGTATTGGTCCGGCAGCATCGAAAGACAGCTATCTGAACATTGACAAGATTATTGCTGCGGCAAAAAAACATCAGGTTGATGCTATTCATCCGGGATATGGCTTCCTTTCTGAAAACTCTGAATTTGCACGTCGTTGCAAGGAAGAGGGCATTATTTTCATTGGCCCTACTGCCGAAACCATGGATATGATGGGTGATAAAATCTCGGCACGTACTTGCATGAAAGCCGCTCAGGTTCCGGTTGTTCCGGGTACGGAGAAAGGTTTGCAGAGTCCGGAAGAAGCTTTGGCTGTAGCTAAGGAGATCGGTTTCCCCGTGATGATGAAAGCCTCTATGGGAGGTGGCGGTAAAGGTATCCGTCTGATTCATGATGAGAGTGAAGTGAAAGAGGCTTATCTTTCTGCCAAATCCGAATCTTTGTCTTCTTTTGGCGATGATACGGTTTACATTGAGAAGTTTGTAGAAGAGCCACATCATATTGAGTTCCAGATTTTGGGTGATATGTATGGAAATGTCATTCATCTGTATGAGCGTGAGTGTTCTGTACAGCGTAGAAATCAGAAAATTGTAGAGGAGAGTCCTTCTCCATTCGTTACTCCTGAGCTGCGCGAAAAGATGGGGCAGGCTGCAGTCGCTGCCGCTAAGGCTGTGAATTATGTAGGTGCCGGTACCATTGAGTTCCTGGTAGATAAGAACCGTAACTTCTATTTCCTGGAGATGAACACCCGTTTGCAGGTAGAGCATCCGATTACCGAGGAAGTGGTCGGCGTGGATTTGGTCAAGGAACAGATTAATGTAGCCAGCGGTTTGCCATTGCGTCTGAAGCAGGAAGATATCAAGCAGCGCGGACATGCTATTGAGTGCCGTATTTGTGCGGAGGATACTGAGTTCAATTTTATGCCTTCACCGGGAATGATCCGTCAGCTGGTAGAGCCGAATGGAATTGGTGTACGCTTTGACAGTTATGTGTATGAAGGCTATGAAATTCCGATCCACTATGATCCGATGATCGGTAAGTTGATCGTCTGGGCGGTTAACCGTGAGTATGCCATTGAGCGTATGCGCCGTGTGCTCTATGAATTCAAGATTACAGGTGTAAAGAACAATATCAGCTATTTGAGAAAGATCATGTCAACTCCTGATTTTGTGGAGGGACATTACGATACAGGCTTTATCGCAAAGAATGCCGAGGCCCTGAAGCACAAGAACAGTTCTAAGGGTACTGCCGAAAATATTGCGATTATCGCAGCCTATATTGACTATCTGATGAATTTGGAAGAGAATGCTTCTGCCGGTTTGAAGGACAACAGTCCGATCAGTCGCTGGCGAGCCTTCGGTTTACATAAAGGTGTTCTAAGAATTTAATTATGGAAATACGTATTGGTGATCGAGTGGCCGATGTACAGCTGCTCAGCAAAGAAGGCAATAATGTTCATATCAGCATTGACGGTGTTGAATATGAAGTAGACGTGGCGATGGTAGAACGTGGCGGATGTTCTGTTCTTTATGCAGGAAAATCTTACAATGCGGAGTTCGTGCGTTCAGATAATGGAAAGAACTATAAGGTAAATACCAATTTCTCTACTTACGATGTAGAGATTATAGATTCAAGTGCCAAATATTTGCGCATGAAGAAAGGTTCAGATGAACTGCAAGACAATAAGATCGTATCGCCGATGCCAGGTAAGATCGTCAGCGTACCGGTTCAGGTCGGTGATCATCTGAACGCTGGTGATACAGCCGTGGTTATTGAGGCCATGAAGATGCAGAGTAACTATAAGGTAAGCTCTGACTGTACAGTAAAAGAGATCCTAATAAAAGAAGGAGATACGGTAGCAGCCGATCAAGTTCTTATTCTTTTAACTTTAGATGAGGATAAATAAACATGGAAAGAGAAGAACAATATAACAAGTTTCATGAGATCAATAAGGCTGCCGAAGCCGGTGGTGGTGTAGACCGCATCCAGAAGCAGCATGAAAGTGGTAAGATGACTGCCCGTGAGCGCATTGATATGCTGCTGGACAAGGGTACATTCGTGGAGATGGATAAATTGGCCATCCATAAATGCACCAACTTTGGTATGGATAAGAATCATATTCCGGGTGACGGAGTGGTTTCCGGATATGGTAAGATCAATGGCCGTCTGGTGTTTGTTTACGCTTACGACTTTACCGTTTACGGTGGTACACTGAGCGCTGTAAACTCTAAGAAAATTGTTAAGGTTCAGGAATTGGCACTGAAGAACGGTGCTCCGATCATTGCTTTGAACGATTCAGGTGGTGCCCGTATTCAGGAGGGAGTAGAGAGCTTGACAGGATATGCTTCTATTTTCTATCAGAACACGATTTCTTCGGGTGTGATTCCGCAGATTTCTGCAATCATGGGCCCTTGCGCCGGTGGTGCCTGCTATTCTCCGGCTCTGACCGACTTTATTTTCATGGTAAAGGAAAACAGCCATATGTTCGTAACCGGACCGGATGTTGTGAAGACCGTGACTCACGAAGATGTAAACAAGGAGGAACTTGGTGGCGCTTATACCCACAGCAGCAAGAGCGGTGTGTCACACTTCCTGGGCAATAGCGAGGAAGAAGTGTTGATGGCTATCCGTGAGTTGCTTACCTTCTTGCCGTCAAACAATATGGACGACGCGCCGGTAAGTCCTTCAAAGGATGATGTAAACCGCATTGAGGAGGCTTTGCAGACTGTAGTTCCGGTTGATCCGAATATGCCTTACGATATGAAGGATATCATTGAACCGGTTCTGGATGATCATTACTTCTTTGAAATCATGCCGCATTTTGCGAAGAATGCCTTGGTGGGATTCGGTCGTTTGGGCGGTCGCTCAGTGGGTATCGTAGCCAACCAGCCTGCTTATCTGGCCGGTGTGCTGGATATCGACGCATCTGATAAGATGGCCCGTTTCATCCGTTTCTGTGACTGTTTCAACATTCCGGTGGTTACTTTCGTAGACGTGCCGGGATTCCTTTGCGGAACCAACCAGGAGCACAACGGTATCATCCGTCACGGTGCCAAGATCGTATTTGCCTATGCTGAGGCTACTGTGCCTAAACTGACTGTGATTACCCGTAAGGCTTACGGTGGTGCTTACATCGTGATGTCCAGCAAGCAGATCGGTTCTGACGTGAACTTTGCTTATCCTACTGCCGAGGTGGCTGTAATGGGTGCCGAAGGTGCTGTGAATATCCTTTACCGCAAGGCTGACGAGGAAACCAAGCAGAAGGCTATTCAGGAATATAAGGAAAATTTCGCCAATCCTTATCGTGTGGCTGAATTGGGTTATATCGATGAAATCATCGAGCCTAAGGACACTCGCAAGAAGTTGATTCAGGGATTGGAGATGGCCCGCAACAAGATGAATACTCTGCCTCCAAAGAAACATGGAAACATTCCATTGTAATCAATTATAGAAAACGGAGTTGTGACAGATCATACTGCACAACTCCGTTTTTATTTATATCCTGTTTTATGCCGACGGCTAGAACTTAAAGCTGATGGTAGCATACGGCAGGCAATTCCGCTGGTAAGCCACAAAATAAAAATTCTCAATATCTTCGTCCGGTGGATTTCCCACAATGCTGTACTGACCGACACGCAAGGCTAAGATAGATTTCTTGAAAGTCCGTTGATAGCCGTATCCGGCATCCAACCGGTACATCAG
This sequence comes from Candidatus Paraprevotella stercoravium, assembly GCA_944320795.1. Taxonomy (GTDB): domain Bacteria; phylum Bacteroidota; class Bacteroidia; order Bacteroidales; family Bacteroidaceae; genus Paraprevotella; species Paraprevotella stercoravium. Next base: position 16,617 of record CALUIU010000005.1, read on the forward strand.
TGGGTCACGATATCCGCGGAACTGTATTTCCGTATCAAAGTCCGTATTGTCGCTTGTGTCTCTTACCCGTCCCGAGCGGACTTCTCCACCTATCGATACAGAAGAATGTTTGGTAAACTGGAAACTGACAGCCGTAGCAAACGAGTGGGGGATATCGTAAAGGGAGGGAACTGTGCCATACTCGGCCATGACGGGATATTTTTCCATACTTCTGATGTAGGCATAAGAAGCTTGCAGTGACCATTTTTTCCAACTCTGTGTGAGATATGCTTTGGCTCCGTAGCTGTATCCTTTTCCTTTCATAATATATTCGTTCCATAAATCATTTTCTGGAAACACATCCGGACGGAGAGACAGGACATTGTGGCGTGTTTTGAAGAAAGAAGATATTTCGCAGTATCCTTTTGTCAGAAAATGCTTCCAGCCTACTTCGTAATGCTCCGATGTGCGTGGACGGAAAGTGCCGATGCTGGGCATTCTGAAATCGGTAGGCAAGGCGAAATTTTCGATGCAGATATAATGATAGAACTGCTCCATACGTGATGCGCTGGCATAAATCAGATTGTTTTTGGGCAAAGAATATTTGAGCATGAAGCGCGGCTGTATGCTTGTATAGTTCCGATAATTCTCCGGCGCATAATATACGAAGTTGACACCGACCTGAACGGACAGACTGGGGGTAATCCGAATCCGGTTGTCATAGAACAGTGAAAGCTGGTTTACCGGCTCATTGCGGTTCATCAGCGTATCACCGAATACGGCCATCTCATAGATGTCACGTGAGAGACGCATACCCCAGCTGGCATGATAGATCGGGTCTTGTTGGTAGCTGAACGAGGCCATCCATGACATGGAGCGTATTCCACTTTTCAGAAATGTCGTTTCGTCAAGGTCTATCGTACTCATTTGCGCCTGATTGGAATAGTCTGTATAAGCCAGATTTGATGACAGAGAGAAACTTTTTCCGATTAGGGCTTGATAACCAAACTGATAAATCTGGTTTCTCAATTTCATCAGAGTTTCATTCACATTTGCCTCATTCGGATAATAAAACTGGTCGTCAGCCTGATAGATCATAGCTTGCATGGATTGTTTGGGGCTGATATCCCAGGACAGTTTGGCATGGGCATCCCAATAGGAATGATTCATGCGCAATTCTTCTCGGACCAGTTCGTCAAAAAAATCCAGCCAACTTCGCCGGCCTCCCACGATATACGACAGTTTGTCCTTCACGATCGGTCCTTCAAAGGTAGCCGCTGCTGCTGGCATGTCCAAAGACAAAGTGCGCATGTGCTCCTGCTTGTTACCTTCTTTCATATGCACGTCGGTGACAGATGACAGTCTTCCTTCAAATTGTGTCGGAAAGAAACTACGGTGAAAGGTAACATTCTTGATGGCATCACCATTGAAAGGGGACATCATGTTGTTCATATGTCCGTAGTGATATAGCGGTACTCCGTCTACGAGCAGCAGGTTTTCATCGTCACCGCCGCCGTTTACCTGAAAATGAATCCCCATGGGCGAACCGATGACTCCGGGCAGAATACTCATTTGCGAGAACAGATTGGCATTTGTGAAGGTCAGTTTGTTAGTTGGTAAAGATTCGTCCAGTTCCATAGGAGACATATTGGGACGCACGGTGGTTTCCTTCAGCTCGATGGATATGGGAGCCATTCTGATATTCAAGTGCAGGTTTTCATTTAAAAGCACCTGCTGCTGTGCCGGATGGTAACCCATATAGTGGGTTCTCAGTTTATAGTTTCCCTCTAGCATGTTCAGAGTAAACATACCGTCCTCTGTCAAGGCTGTATAGGTTTTTCCGGTGCTGGTTTCCATTAAGGTGACATACGCATCGTTCAGCTTTTCTCCTGTTTCCTTTTCCTTAATGTTTCCGGTAAGTTGATAGCTTTTTCGAGGTGTGATTTGGAGAAGCAGTTTGTTTGCTGAGCTTTCCTGAATGGATATATGAAAGGAAGGCATCAGGCGTACGAGCAGTTGTGCCACGGTCAGTGTGTCGGCTTCTCCAAAGGAAATCTGTTCGTTCAGATCCAAAAGAGAAGTGTTGTAGGACAAGGTAATGCCCTGCTTCTGTTCAATCCATTGCATCCAATTCTGCAAACTCGCTTTCCCCGGTTTCAGATAAATTGGCCGGTCTGTATATGACGTTTGTGGCTATACCCCGGCGGGGCACAGCCAACAGAACAGTAAAAATAGAATCCACGAGCGTTTAATTCTCATATTTATTTGCTAAAAAGCCGGTAATTTTGTTCGTCTGTTTTTTGATACTGGCATTGACAAAGATTCGCCAGTTCTTGGATCACCTCATCCATTCGGGTCAGATCCAGATGGGTGGTGATTCTGTTCTTCTCAATTGCGGCATCTGCTACTATCCGTACTCCACAAAGTGTTTCTATTTGCCGGATCACTTCGCTCAGAGGTTCATCCTGAACAACCAGTAGTTTTTGTACGAATCCGAATACACTGGCCGGTTGTTCGATTCGTTTCATGGTGATTTTGCTTCCGGATATTTCTACCTGTTCATTTTTCTCCAGTTCTACTTCCGAACTTCCGGATGATACTTTTACCTTTCCGGTTCGTACTTGGACTTTAGTTTGGTCATTCTGCGAGGCATCTATGATAAATGAGGTGCCGAGAACTTCTACCAGAGTCTCGTCGGCTTTAATCTGGAATTTACGGCTTACATCACGTTTTACCTTGAAGAATACTTTTCCATCCATGCTTACTTTGCGGTCGCCGCTTGCTTCTGCGATTCGGCAATCTATTGTTGCATTGGGGAAGAGAATGACTTCTGAGCTGTCCGGTAACAAGACATTCTGTATGCTCGCTGTGCGATTTTCGTAGTGCAGTGATTCTGTTGTCGGAATCAGCCGTATGGCCAGCCATGCAACAATAAGAGAGGCTGCAATGGCAGTAATGATCTTCCAGGAACGTAGGCTAATTCGCTTTTGTGTTTGCAGTTGGGGCTCCACTTTTTTCCAGGCGAGTTCTGCGTTGAACATTGGAGCCTTATGCAGTTGTTTCTCTGTGTGTGCCATAATGTGTTTCAGTTTCTGGAACTCTTCGGAATTGCTGTTAATCCAGACTTCAAGTTCCTTTCTTTCCTCTTTGTTCAGTTCCTCTTGAGCGAAGAACTTACCAAGTAGATCGTCTATATAATCTTGATTTTTCATTGCCATAAATGGATAAAGAGTTCAAATAAAAGAAATGTCAGTAAGAATGGAAGTGGGCGTCCGGCCGTATATTGCCTTAAGAGTTTGATGGCTTTCCCCATTTGATTTTCCACTGTTTTCTCTGAAAGGTTCAGCTTTTGAGCGATTTCACGATATTTCATGGCATGTAGTTTGCTCATTAGAAAAATTTCCCGGCATCTTTCCGGAAGGATTTTCATAATTTCGTTTAGCAAATCTTCTGGATGCGCCTGCTGTTCTGTTTCCGGGTGTTCGGTCTGTGGTTCCATTCCTGGCTTATGATCCTCAATGGACAGGATGAGTTCCTTTTTGTTCTTTCTGAGATAAGAGATACACCCGTTTCGTACGCTGCGGACCAGATAGGCATAAAATTCATTCTCGGGCAGGGAGTCTTTACCTTTCTCCCACATGGCAATGAATGCTTCCTGAACTACATCCTCGCAGGATTCGGTGTCTGGAATATATCCATAGGCTATACTGCATAGCCTGGGATAGTATTCCTTGAAATAAGTTTCAAATTTTTCTTTCCTGTTCGCTTTCGTACGTACGGGTATTCTGATTTAATATTTATAGAAGAGAAACCGGTGTCTGAATTCCTGTGTTTTTAGAATCCTACGCTTATTCCGGCTGTGACAAATCCTTTGGTACCGAAACCGGCCTCTACAAAGCCGCCTACACGGTCGTTGCCCACTCTTACAGCTATCGGATTGATCTGATAGGCAAATGTGGTAGAAAGAGAGGCGTTTTTGGAAGCTGCTTCTTTTCCTTCATCATTCAGTGCTTTTTCTGATTCGCGGCACAGATTGACTCCGGCTGAGGCTGATCCGTAAAGTTCTACGAGATTACGTTTGAGGTAGATGAATTCTGCGGTAGGCAGGATCATAAAGTTCAGTTTACGTTCCTGAACTGCAGGAGTGTTCTGACCGCTTAAGGTCAATTTGTCTTTCTGTAAGGCAAAGCCCAAGTCACCACCTACTCGGAAACGGTTGATGTTGTAGCGGTATCCCAGCCCGAAAACTCCAATCATTTTCTCGTCAGTGCGCTTGCTGCCTAAAAGGCCGTCTGATAGTGCGCCACCGAATATCTCGGTGATTGTCAGAGGAGTTCCGTCGCTGACAGACAGACGGATATCGTGCTTGTTCTCGGATGGAGTGAATTTAGATTCTGCACGGGTTACACTGATGGAAGAAGCTACACACAATGATAATACGATAGTTTTCAAGTTCATAACGTTTAATTTTTAATGATTATTTATTTTTTGTTTTTTGCAGTTTGGGGGGAAACGGGCCATGTCCGTTATCCGGAGAGCGCTCAGGAGCGTTGTCTTTATTCGTGTCGCATTTTCTGAACCGCTTTCGTAATCAAAACGCAGAACCTGAAAAATACCCCTATTCTGTCTGAATATTTTTTCGAAAAAAAAGTGGAAAAATCTTTGTGGTTAAGAGGATTTTATTTGTATATCAATGTGTTATGAGAAGAATAAAAAATAAGAAACTCGGGAAACAACTCCTTTTTTTGAAAGAGTCGTTTCCCGAGTTCATTATTGGGTAAATAAAATTGGAAACAGATTTTACTTGATATTTCCAACCTTAATCAGATATTCTGCAATCTGTACGGCATTCAGAGCGGCACCCTTCTTGATCTGGTCGCCTACCAACCAGAAGGTCAGACCGTTTTCATTTGCCAGATCCTTACGCACACGGCCAACGTATACATCGTCCTTGCCTGCCAGGAAGAGCGGCATCGGATAAACCTTGTTGGCAGGATCGTCCATCAGCTGTACACCTTCTGCGTTGGCAATGGCTTTCTGTGCCTCTTCTACAGACAGAGGTCTTTCTGTTTCGATCCATACGGCCTCAGAGTGAGAGCGCAAAGCAGGAACACGGACACACATAGCCGAGCACTGAACATCGCTGTGCATGATTTTCTGAGTTTCTTTGAACATCTTCATTTCCTCTTTGGTATATCCGTTGTCCTGGAATACGTCGATCTGAGGAATTACGTTGTAGGCCAACTGATAAGCGAACTTGTTTACAGTTACTTCTTCGCCGTTCAGTACCTGACGGTATTGAGTTTCCAGTTCGTCCATTGCTGCTGCTCCGGCACCACTGGCTGCCTGATAGCTGGCAATGTGAATACGCTTGATGTGGCTCAGCTCTTCCAAAGGCTTTAACACAACTACCATCATAATAGTAGTACAGTTCGGGTTGGCGATGATACCTCTCGGGCGGTTCAGCGCGTCGTCACCGTTGCACTCCGGTACAACCAAAGGTACATCCTCGTCCATACGGAAGGCGCTGGAATTGTCGATCATTACAGCACCGTATTTGGTAATGTCGGCTGCGAACTCCTTGGAAACACCGGCTCCGGCAGAAGTGAAGGCGATATCCACACCCTTAAAATCATCGTTATGTTGCAGAAGTTTCACTTCGATTTCCTTACCACGGAAAGTGTATTTCTTTCCGGCACTACGCTCAGAACCAAACAACACTAACTCATCCAGTGGGAAGTTTCTCTCTTCCAACACACGCAGGAATTCCTGACCAACGGCGCCGCTGGCACCAACAATTGCTACTTTCATTTTATTAATCTTTAATTATTTGATGATTTCGGCTGCAAAAATAGGCATTTTATTATATATATAAGATAAAAAAACCGAAACTTTTTCGTTTCTTTGCAAAAAGATTAAAACTTGTACCGAATATGGAAATACCCGTACTATCTGCCTATTTACCGATAACTGACCCAACCTGGATCTTTTTTATCGTGTTATGCATCATCTTGTTTGCTCCGGTATTGCTCGGTCGCCTGAAAATTCCGCATATTATCGGAATGATTATTGCGGGTGTACTGATCGGACCACATGGCTTGCATATTCTGGATAAAGACAGTAGTTTTGAGCTTTTTGGTAAAGTGGGTTTGTACTATATCATGTTCCTGGCCAGTCTGGAAATGGACATGCAGGACATGAAACGGATCGGTAACAAGGCGTTTGTGCTGGGTATTTTGGCATTCCTCTTTCCATTAGGTTTAGGTATTATTTCCAATATCTGGATACTGGAATATAATCTGATCACTTCGGTATTGCTGGCCAGTATGTATGCTTCGCATACGCTGATCGCCTATCCGATAGTCATCCGTTACGGTATTTCCCGGCATCGCAGTGTGAGCATAGCTGTGGGCGGTACGATTGTGACCGACACGCTCACCTTGCTGGTCCTGGCTGTCATTGCCGGAATGTTCAAGGAGTCTACCGGTGACTGGTTCTGGCCTTTGATGTTTATTAAAGTCCTGGTTGTGGGCGGATTTATGATTTATGCTTTTCCGCGCATTGGTCGTTGGTTTTTCAAGAAATACAACGACGGAGTGGTACAATATATCTTTGTGCTGGCCATGGTCTTTTTAGGAGCCGGTTTAATGGAACTGGCCGGAATGGAAGGCATTTTGGGCGCATTCCTGGCTGGTATCGTGCTGAACCGCCTGATTCCCCGTTCCTCTCCTTTGATGAATCATCTGGAGTTTGTGGGTAATGCCCTGTTTATTCCTTATTTCCTCATCAGTGTCGGTATGATTATCGACGTGCAGATTCTCTTTGGTGAAGGAGATGCTTTGCGGGTGGCTACCGTGATGATCGTCATTGCCCTGTTGGGAAAATGGATCGCTTCGTTTGTGACCCAGAAAATCTATAAGATGAGCGGTGTGGAACGTGACCTGATGTTCGGTCTGAGTAATGCGCAGGCCGCGGCGACACTGGCTGCAGTGCTGGTGGGTTATAACATCATCATGCCCGATGGCAGCCGTCTGCTGGGAGAAGATGTACTTAATGGTACGGTGATTCTGATTCTGGTAACCTGTATCGTCAGTTCGTTCATTACGGAGCATGCGGCGCGAAAAATCACGTTACAGACCGAGAAAACCATTGAGGACCAGCCTTTGGAAGATGAGAAGGTGCTCATCGCATTGGCTTATCCCGAAACGGTGAATCCGATTGTGAATCTGGCCTTGATGATGCGTCAGGAACATTGTGAGTTTCCGATGATGGCTCTGAATGTGGTGCTCGATGATGATGACGCTGCCCGGGAGCGCGGACAGAAGATTCTGGAACAGGCCACCCATATCGCTTCGGCCGCGAATGTGCAGATGCAGAGCAAGGTCCGTCTGGCTACCAACCTGGCCAACGGTATCATTCACGCCATGCGCGAAAATGATTATTCGGAGGTGGTGGTCGGATTGCATGTGCAGTCTTCGCCTACAGAGTCCTTCTTCGGTCCTGTATTGCTTGGCTTGCTGAGCGGACTGAACCGGCAGATTATGATGGTGCGCAGCACGATGCCGATTAATACGATTCGTCGCATTCATGTAGCCATTCCCGAAAAGGCGGAGTTTGAGGCCGGTTTCCTGCATTGGGTGGAGCGCATCGGTCGTCTGGCTGAAGGCTTGGGATGCCGCATTGATTATCACGGACATCCCAAAACTCTGAAGCACATCCGGAAATATTTGCTGAAGAAGCATCCTTCCATTCGTGCCGAATATCACGAAACCGACGGCGGTAACGAGTTGAAACGTCTGTCACAAATCATACGTGAAGATCATTTGCTGGTGGTGGTATGCGCGCGTCGCGGATCTATTTCTTTCCGCCCGTCGTTCGAACATATCCCGCATCAGATCAAGAAATATTATATGAAGAACAGCTTGTTGCTGGTATTCCCGGATACTTATGCGCCGGGAGCCATGCCGGCCATGAGCATCATGCAGCCACGCACTGCGCGCGACCGTTACGAATCCGGCAACGAGTGGTTCGGTCCGTGGCGTAAATTAAAGGAATAAAGTCAATATGATAACAGCAGAATGGCAGGAGAGAACCTGTCAGTTAGTAGGTCCTGAACGGATGGAGCGTTACCGTCGGGCACATGTGTTGGTGGTCGGCGTTGGCGGAGTCGGAGGCTATGCCGCCGAGTTGCTGGCCCGGGGCGGAGTGGGGCATCTCACGCTGATTGATGCCGACTGTGTGCAGCCCAGTAACATAAACCGCCAGTTGTGTGCCCTGCACTCTACGGTGGGCCGCCGGAAAGTGGACATCTTTTCCGAGCGTTTCCGGGAAATCAACCCCGACATAGAACTGACCGTTCTTCCGGAATATCTGGAAGCGGAGCGCGTGCCGGAGTTGCTCGATGCGCAGAAATACGATTTTATCGTTGATGCCATCGATACCATCGCTCCCAAGTGTGCCCTGATTCTGGAAGCGCTGAAGCGTAAAATCCCCATTGTGTGCAGTATGGGAGCTGGTGCCAAAACCGACATTACACAGGTGCAGTTTGCCGATCTTTGGGAAACCTACCATTGCGGCTTGAGCAAGGCCGTGCGCACCCGTCTTAAAAAAGAGGGAGTGCGGCGCAAGGTGCCCGTGGTATTCTCCAGTGAACAGGCCGATCCGAATGCCGTGTTGCGCGTGAACGAACGGAACAAAAAATCCACCACCGGAACCATCAGCTATATGCCGGCCGTGTTCGGATGCTATCTGGCACAGTATGTGCTTACCCGATTATGATATAAACGAAAGGAGAAAGAATCATGATAGATATAAAAGGTGTGACCAAGAGTTTTGGTACATTGCAAGTATTAAAGGGAATCGACCTGCATATCGCTCCGCGCGAGGTGGTCAGCATTGTCGGTCCCAGTGGAGCCGGAAAGACGACTTTGCTTCAGATTATGGGTACTCTGGACAAGCCCGATGCCGGGCAGGTACTGATCAATGGAGTTGACGTTGCGGCATTGAAGCGGAACAGACTGGCGGAGTTCCGTAACAGTCAGATTGGTTTTATCTTTCAGTTCCATCAGCTGCTGCCGGAATTTACGGCTTTGGAAAATATCATGCTGCCGGCTTTCATTGCCGGAAAAAGCGAAAAGGAAGTGCGTCAGCGTGCTCTGGAACTGCTCGATTTTATGAAAATCCGGGAGCGTGCCGAGCATAAGCCCAATGAACTTTCGGGAGGCGAGAAGCAGCGTGTGGCCGTAGCCCGTGCTCTGATCAACAATCCGGCCGTGATTTTGGCCGACGAGCCTTCGGGTAGTCTCGACACCAAGAACAAGACCGAGCTGCATCAGCTCTTCTTCGACTTGCGTGACCAATATGGACAGACGTTTGTCATCGTGACGCACGACGAGGAACTGGCACGCATTACCGACCGCACGATCCATATGCGCGACGGACTGATTTATACGGAAGATACCATCAAGGAATAAAGCGTACAGATATGAAAATCGCAGAAAGTTTAACCCAGTTGATCGGACACACGCCGCTGTTGCGCCTGAATGCCTATTCCCGGAAATATGGTTTGGGCATTGATCTGATTGTCAAACTGGAGAGTTTCAACCCGGCGGGCAGTGCCAAAGACCGTCCCGCGCTGTATATGATTGAGGATGCCGAGCGTAAAGGCATCCTGCGTCCCGGAGCCACTATCATAGAGCCTACCAGCGGAAATATGGGTGTAGGTCTGGCGATGGTAGCGGCGGTGAAAGGTTATAAAATGGTACTGGTCATGCCCGAAACCATGAGTCTGGAGCGTCGTAACTTGGCCCGTGCCTTGAATGCCCGTGTGGTCTTGTCACCGGCTGCCGAAGGCATGTCCGGTTCGGTACGTATGGCCCGTGAGTTGCAACAGACCACAGAGAACGCCGTTATTCTGGCCCAATTCGAGAATCCGGCCAATCCGTTGGCGCATCAGGAGACCACAGCCCGTGAGATCTGGGAAGATACCGACGGAAAGGTGGATGTCGTCATTGCCGGAGTTGGCACAGGAGGAACCATTACCGGTCTGGGACGCGGTCTGAAAGCTCTGAATCCGCAGATTGAGATTGTGGCCGTAGAGCCGGCGTCTTCCCCGTTGATTACCGAAGGTAAGGCAGGACCGCACAAGTTGCAGGGTATCGGTGCCAACTTTATTCCCGAGAATTATGACGCGTCGGTGGTGGACCGTGTGCTGACCGTGACAGACGATGATTCCATCCGTACTGCCCGTGAACTGGCTGCCGAAGAAGGAATTCTGGCCGGTATCACCTCCGGCACGGCCGTTTATGCTGCCCGCATGCTGGCGCAGGAGCCGGCTTATGCCGGAAAGCGCATCGTAGTTGTTCTGCCCGATACCGGTGAGCGCTATCTCTCCACTTATGAATTTGATTTTGAAAATTATCCTTTATGAAAATAGAATTAGGTAAGATAAACCGTTTGAAGGTCGTCAAGAAGGTTGATTTCGGCTTTTATCTCGACGGAGGGGTGGAAGGCGAGATTCTGCTTCCGCTTAAGCTCGCTCCGCAAGGATGCAAGATTGGCGATGAACTGGATGTATTCCTCTATCTCGACAGTGAGGAGCGCTTGATTGCCACCACAGAAACCCCTAAGGCGATGGTGGGCGATTTTGCTTATCTTCAGGTGGCCTGGGTGAATAACTTCGGAGCTTTTCTCGACTGGGGACTGCTGAAAGACCTGTTTGTTCCTTTCCGTGAACAGAAAATGAAGATGCAGAAAGGGCAGAGCTATATCGTGCACCTTCATGTGGACGAAGACAGCTATCGCATTATGGCTTCGGCCAAGGTGGAGCGCTATCTCTCCAAGGAAATGCCACCTTATAAGCCGGGAGTAGAAGTGAATGTGCTGGTATGGCAGAAAACCGATTTGGGATTTAAGGTCATTGTAGACAATCAGTACAGCGGTCTGCTTTACGAAAACGAGCTTTTCCGCCCCTTGCATACCGGTGATCGTCTGCGTGGATACATCAAGCGCGTGCGTCCGGATGGAAAAATCGATGTGACCCTGCAGCGTCAGGGAATGCATGCCGTGGACGATTTCTCGGAGGTATTGCTTCATCACTTGCAGCTGAATGGTGGCAGCACGGTGTTGGGCGACAAGAGTCCGGCCGAGGAGATTTATTCCGTGTTCGGAGTAAGTAAGAAAGTGTTCAAGAAAGCCGTTGGCGATTTGTATAAGCGCCGTCTGATAGAGATTACTCCGGAGGGCTTGCGTCTTACTGACGAAGCAACAGATTTATAAGAATTTATCGGGAATCCTGAATGGTGGTTCCCGATTTCAGAACAACAGCGATAAAGAAGACGCAGAAAAAGAGCGTTCTTGCTTTATCGCTGTTTTTGTTTTTGTCACAGTAATTTTCTGGTACAGCATGCTACAATGGTTCCTCAAAAGGTATACTTAAGTATACTTTTGTGAAAAAAGTCCAAAGAAAATTTTTATGATAAAAAATGTATTTCTATTTTTGGACGAACAATAGAGTTAAAACCTCGTTTTAGACTCTAATTTTATAGAGTTACTTAGATTATTTGAGCCATGAAAAAGGAAAGACAAATCTTAAGATGGATGCAGGTACTGTTTTTATTGATGGCAACCTGTTCTGTTCAGGCATTCGGCCAATTGTGGAAAAAACACATCTTTTCTTTCCAAAATTCCCCGGATTCTGTAACTTGTGTTTATAAAGCGGAGTCAAATGAACTGATCATATCCGGTTTTGATACGGATGGTAAGGGTACGTTCTATTTCTTGGGTGGTGATCCGCTGTCGCTCACCTGTTATCAACAGGACAAGCTGGTGTACCGTCGTCCTTTGGGTATCCGTTTCTCCGGTATGGTAAGTTTTCGTCTGATCAATGATTCCCTTTATCTGATTCATCGTGAGGATCACGCCCTGTATCGGATGCATTGTGACAATAAGGGAGCGATTGACCGTATTCCATTGAAAGCTGCCCCTTTTGAAAGATGTTTTATTGGACCCAAACAATCCTTTACGCTGTCTTATTTAAAGAACAGTACAACCAGTGTGGACCAGGTTTACGATTTTCATCAGAATCTGCTTCGGGAATATTCTTATCCCACGGGAAAAAGTACACAGTATGATCCCGACTATCAGAATGTTCCGGAATCCTGTTTGAACTTTTATGGACGTTATCAGGGAAACCGCCTCTTCTTTACCGATTATGCTACGGTTGCTCTGATAGATGATTCCGGAAAAACAGTTCGGAAGACCGGTCTTACCTATGAAGACTTTGGTTGGTATGTACTTGACCGCAGGAGTGATACGATAGAGAACTGGGGACCTACAGCAGAAATTCAGGTTCTTAGAAACGGTCATTTTTATATGCCCGCCTTCAATGCGAAGAAGGAACTGGTTGTTTGGGACCTCGATGTGGAGCAACTGTATCGTTCACCGGATGTGGCAGACGAGTTTAAAGTTTCCAAACCCGATTCCATTGTTTATTATCATTATGCCTATGAAGAGCCGGTTCGCCAGCCGGATGAAGATGAGTTCATTGCTTTGCGCTATTATCCAAAGTCTGTTGATCTTGTTTTTTGGGGAACAACGGATGAGTTTGATGAGGCCCGTGAGGGATATTTGCCGGGCTTCTTTGTCCTGAATCATAAGAATCTCACTCAGAAGGAAGATACGTTGTCTTGTACTCTTTCTATAAAAAATGAACTTATTTTTGAGAAGCCGGTTCCTGTTTCCTATGCCTCAAGCAACATTGTTGTGGGAATACCTCTTTCTGTCAATGCTAATTCTTTTGCTACATTTTTTGAGGACAAGAAATTCCAACTGTTGAAAGAAGATTCGGCATTGTATCTGATTGATCCGACAAAAGATTCCAGGAAACGCTTTGTCCGCACTCCTTTTTCGGAGGTGAATAAATTAGAACGGTAATAATATCATAAAAGGGACATTCCGATTGGAATGTCCCTTTTATGTTGTTTCATTTTTTGCAGTTTTTACTCTGCGCTTGCAGCAGCGATAGTACGCTTTTCAGCGATACGAGCCTTCTTACCGGTCAGGTTACGCAGGTAGTACAACTTAGCGCGACGTACCTTACCTACCTTGTTTACAGTGATGCTGTCGATGTTCGGGCTCTCGATAGGGAAGATACGCTCTACACCAACGGTACCTGACATCTTGCGCACTGTGAAGCGCTTCTTGTTCTGGTGACCAGAAATCTTGATAACAACACCGCGATACAACTGGATACGCTCTTTGTTACCCTCGACGATCTTGTATGCTACAGTGATGGTATCACCAGCCTTGAATTTTGGGAACTCTTTGCCTGTAGCAAATGCTTCTTCTGCAATTTTAATTAAATCTGCCATTTTTCTTTTATTAATAAAATTGTTTGTCGTCCCGGTGCAACATAACAGGGAACTCTACATCCTGCCAGCGATTGCACGGAAAGCGGTTGCAAAGTAACTAATATTCTGTAACATATGCAATAATTTGTGCTCTTTTTTTGTCTAGAGGAGTTTACTTCGCCGTAAATTTGTACTTTTGCAAGGATAACTATAAACAGATTTTGTTTTATGAACCAATTAAGGACATTTTTTTTACTGGCTTTGTGTTCTGCTCCGTTGTGGCTTTCGGCACAAAACTTTGAGGTAAAAAGTATTCGCGGAGAGCGTTATGAGATCACTTCGGCGCTCGATGCATCTATCCCGAAGGAAGCCCGGGATTTTCTGGCTCCGTATAAACAGAAGGTCGATTCCATGATGTGCCCGGTACTGGGCGAGAGTGCTTCCTATATGCGTTCCTTTCGTCCGGAAAGCCCGTTGTCGAACCTGATTGCCGATATTCTTCGGGTGGAGGCAGAGGATGTTGTCGGTAAACCGGTGGATCTGGCTGTGTGTAACATTGGTGGTATTCGTAGTGCATTGCCTAAAGGACCGGTTACGGTGGGCGATATTTTGGAGATTGCCCCTTTTGAAAACATGTATTGTGTGGTGACACTTTCTGGCGAACATTTGTTGGAACTTTTCAGTCAGATTGCAGCCGTGAAAGGTGAAGGAGTCAGTGGCGTACAGCTGAAAGTCAGTAGAGAAGGAAAGTTGCTTCAGGCAACGGTGGCCAGTAAACCGGTGGATCCGAAGCGTGATTACCGCATAGCCACACTGGACTATCTGTCGGAGGGTAATGATAAGATGTATGCTTTCAAGAAGGCCAGTTGTGTGGAAACCACTACATTGCCCGTTCGTGAGGTTTTGATGTCGTATATTAAGGAACAGGCCCGCAAAGGTCTGAAAGTAGATGCTAAAATTGAGGGCCGTATAACGGTGGAAGGATATGAAAATAAGAACTAATATTTCTCTTTGGGTAGTTTTGTTCTGTCTGGCTTTGGTACAGCAGGCCGGAGCACAGGGAACGCAGGACACGGTAATCACCCTGACCGTGTTGCACACCAATGACACGCACAGCTGTGTGATGCCGATCAATAAGAATTTTGCCGATACGGCTTTGGCCGACAAGGGCGGCTACTTGCGCCGTGAGGCTTTTGTGGAACAGATGCGCCGTAAGGATTCGGACTTGCTCCTGTTTGATTCCGGAGATTTCTCTCAGGGCTCGGCCTATTATAATCTGTTTCACGGAGAAGTGGAAGTTGGTCTGATGAACCGTATGCATTACGATGCCGCCACCATCGGAAACCATGAGTTTGATTTCGGACTGGAGAACATGAAGCGTATCTTTGAGATGGCTCAGTTTCCGATTGTATGTGCCAATTACGATTTCAGCAAAACCATTCTGAAAGATGTGGTCAAGCCTTATACAATTCTTCACCGTAAGGGAATGAAGATTGGCATTTTCGGTATCAGTCCGCAACTGGAAGGTTTGGTTGCCAAAAATTCTTATGGCGATGTGGTGTATCAGGATCCCGTGAAGGTGGCCAACGAAGTGGCTTCTTATTTGAAATTGCAGGAGCGTTGCGATTTGGTGATCTGCCTGTCGCATTTAGGTTGGGCTATCGGCAAAATGAATGACGAAGCGCTGATTAATAATACCCGCTATATCGACATGGTTTTGGGCGGACATTCACACACTTATTTCACTGTTCCTTTGCAAGTGCCCAATGCTGACGGGCAGCCTGTCATCTGCAATCAGATGGGTAAAAGCGGCCGTTTTGTGGGCTGTCTGAAAGTGGATATGCAGCCTGTTCGAAAATAAGATTATTCAAAATATAGGGTTAGGACAATCATCTTGGATGAGGCACTTTCCAAACCAGATGAGAATTTTAGCAACGACTTGTCTGTCAGGTCGTCGCGTTTTTTTTGAAGAATATCTGTTAATCCGAAGCAGAATTTCAGTTCCGGAATGAGTTTGAAGAAAGGCAGATAAAAGTCACATCCCATACCCAGTTCTATATAGCAGTCAAAAGGTTTGACCAATAGAGCGCGGTTTTTTTTCACCGTAAGATCTAATGTAGGACTGATTCCTGCCAGAAAATAAGGACGGTAATTGTTGAAGCGTGGCGGGGTGAACTTCACATCAATCGGAATGGAGATATAGATGGATTTGATATTCTGACTTGAATCACGTCCTGAGATTTGTTCGTGGAAGCGTACGGTTTTCTGTCCGAAATGCAAGGTCGGCGTAGTTCGTAGTGCCAGATAAGTATTCAGTCGCATTTCTCCTAATACGCCTACACTGAATCCCGGACTATAATTGTCGACATCGGCATACCATTGTTCACCGCTGGCTTCATCAATGATTCCTGTATTTTTCAACTCCATATCCTGAAGATGGAAACCCAGCAGAAATCCATAATGAAATCTGCGTTGATCCAGGTAGGGACGATTCTGTATTTTTCGGGTCTGCGCCTGGCTGCAAAGGGTCGTCAGCAACAGACATAGAGTCAATAGAAATTTCTTCATTATTCCAAATAATATCTTTTTTATACAAAATAACGACGAGAAAATCACAATATTTCTGTTTTAATATATATTAACTATATCCGATAAAAAAATCATGGTTATTGATTAGGAGTTTCTAAAAAATGATGTACTTTTGCATCGAACAAAATGAACTAATAACTAAAATTATTGATAAAATGGCTTACGTAATTGGTAACGATTGTATTGCATGCGGTACTTGCATTGACGAGTGTCCAGTAGGTGCAATTTCTGAGGGTGATATCTATTCAATCAACGCTGATGCTTGCACTGAGTGCGGTACTTGCGCTGATGTTTGTCCTTCAGGTGCAATTTCTCTGTAATTTGCAATACAGAATCACGAATTTAAAAAGGCTGCTCTGAAGAGCGGCCTTTCTTTGTTTTTATCAGGTATGCGATATTTCTCAGAGATTATTTCAAAATCCTTTAGACTAGGAACATAACAGATTCTTTAATAAATAATACCTAACGAAAAACTTTTATGAATAAAACTTCTTCGTCTGCCTTTGCGGACAGTAAACCCCATTATGCTTTGCTGGATGGTTTGCGTGGTGTGGCGGCCCTGATTGTAATCTGGTATCATGTTTTTGAGGCTTTTGCCACCAGCCCTGTAGATCAGCGTGTGAATCATGGCTTTCTGGCAGTGGATTTCTTTTTTATTCTTTCCGGTTTTGTAATCGGGTATGCTTATGATGACCGTTGGGGAAGCCGGATGACACTGAAGGATTTTTTCAAGCGTCGTCTGATTCGTCTGCACCCTATGGTGATGTTGGCTTGTGTGCTGGGTGTCATTTCTTTCTGTATCCAGGGATGTGAGAAATGGGATGGTACACAGGTAGCTTTTTCCTGTGTAATGCTAGCAGCGCAGATGCAGATGCTGATGCTGCCTTTATGGCCGGGGGCTGCCGCCGAGGTCCGTGGGGCAGGCGAGATGTATCCGCTGAATGGTCCTTCATGGTCTTTGTTCTTTGAATATATCGGCAACATACTCTATGCCCTGTGGCTACGTCGCATGTCTACCCGGACATTGGCCTGTTTGGTGGCGCTGACCGGAGCTGGTCTGGCCGCCTTTGCTTTGGGTAATCTGTCGGGTTTCGGCAATCTGGGCGTGGGCTGGACTTTTGCCGGAGATAATTTCTTGGGCGGTATGCTGCGTATGACCTTCTCCTTTTCTGCGGGATTGCTGATGTCGCGTGTTTTTCGTCCGTGGGCTGTGCGTGGCGCTTTTTGGATCTGTTCTCTGGTTCTGGTTGTGTTGTTGGCTCTGCCTTATATGGGCGACGGCAGTCGGCCTTGGATGAATGCGCTTTATGAAGTGGTGTGTGTGGTGGTTGTTTTCCCGTTACTGGTTTGGCTGGCAGCATCAGGTCGTACCACCGATCCGCGCTCTACTGCTATCTGTAAGTTCCTTGGAGATATTTCCTATCCGTTATACATTATCCATTATCCTTCCATTTATCTGCTGTTTATGGCATCACGGAAGTACGGGATGACTTTTGCGGATGCCTGTCCTTATGCCTTGCTGTTGTTTGCGGGCAATATTCTGTTGGCCTGGCTGTTGCTGAAGATTTATGATGAACCGGTGCGGCGATGGCTCTCCCGGGTATGGATGAAAAAATAGTTCCTGAATATAGATAAAAAGAATCTCCCCTTTATTCCGGTGTTCTGTATGGAAAGCCCGGAATAAAGGGGAGAACTATTTTCAGGAATCCTGTTTTAAAGGATTTGAGTCATTGTTACTTCTGTACTTTCACGCTTGCTTTGCCGTCAGACAATACGTAGATGCCCTGCTGCAAGTTGTCGATGTTGACTGAAGTTACTTTCTGAGCCTGCTTCAACAGACGGCCCTGAAGATCGTAAACCTGAACATCAGTTGCCTGATCGAAGAAGAAGGTGTTGCCTACACGCTGAGTTTCCAGTGCCGGAACATTCTGTATACCGGTAGTTGGAGCGCTAACAGACAGAGTTGCTTCATAGCTTTCTGTATCTACAGAACGCAAAGCAGAAGTTTCGCCCTTACGGTCTGCACCGGTAATCAGGACAGTGGCATTTTCATTGGCAGCACCGTTGTTGCTGAAGCTGTATTCCAATGGAGAAGTGATTTTCTTTTCATTGTTCTGATCCTGAAGTACGTAGCCGTAAACAGATACAACACCATTGTTTACGGTCATGGTATTGAAGTTTTCGCTGAAATATTTGCCATCGCCTTCAGACAGACCACTCACATTGCTCCACTGCAATTCAAAAGTCTCCTTGTTCAAAGCGGCAACAAACAGGTCGGTTCCGTCTGTATGGGTCTGTTCGTTATTGAAAGCCAACTGCTGAAAGAAGGTTCCGCCGATATACAGGTTTTTGTCATCAGTCTTCAGTGCACCGATGCGGTTGTAGGCTGCAGACTCCATGTGTGCTGGTGCGTGGAATGCTTTTGTGTTTACTGTTGCGTCCTTGATGGATGAAACAATGTAAGCGTGCTCGAAAGAGCCCATGTCATCGTAAGTCAATGTAATCTCTTCTGATTTTCCGGCTGTATCATATTTTACCTTTCCGTTGGCCACAAAGCAGAGGTAAACGGTGCCGTTGTCTACGGTAAAGTTCAGATTCTCAAATCCCATCTGAGTATACTGGAACTGTTCTGCAACACCGATATGTGCAACAGAAGCTGCACCCTTCAGGTCTGTAGCATTCAGGGTAAAGATACCGCCGCTCTCCAAATCGCTGTACATGAAGTCGAATACATTCAGATACATGCCGTTCCATTTCATGTCGTCAATGCTGACATCACCGGTGTGGGTAGCCGAGGCATAAATCTTTCCGTTGCTGACTTCCAGATGTTTGATTGTTATGTAAGGATAGCCGTTGTCCGGGAAATACAGACCGCTGTTGGCCGCGTCTTCATTGGTCTGTGCCAGGAAGGTACGTACAGCCTGCAACTCTCCGTTTGCATTATAGGATGCAATGAAAGAAGCTGTCTTGTTGGTTTCATTCTCTGCTCCCTTGATTTCCTGAGTCTTTCCATCGGTGCTGCCCACCTTGACTACATCGGCAAAGGTTCCGGCGATATATACATTGTTGCTCTCGTCAGTAGTGACACTGGTGATGGTGGCGGCTCCGCTCAGACCGATGGCCCAGGCAGAGGTACCGTCCGCATTGTATTTGGCCAGATAAGCGCTGTTGGCAACCGGCTCCAGAGTGGTAGAACCGATGGTGATTGCTTCGGTGAACTGACCGGTAGTGTAAGTGCTTCCGGCATTGTCAATGCAGACCGGTGCCTGAAGATAAAGATCTTCTAAAGAAGTAACACCGGTGATCTTGGCAGTCCATGTGTTTACTTCCTCTGCCTGAGTTTGCAGACTCAGGCTCAACAAGCCTAAAGAGGCAATAAGTAATGTTTTCTTCATAATCGTTTGTTTTTAAGTGAATATTTATTCTGTTGTAAAAGTTGTTACGTTTACTCTTTCCCTAATTCAGGGTTGGCAGCAATGGCTTCAGAAGGGATACGTAAAGTATAGCGACTGTCTTCAGCCGGAAGAGTATAAGCCGTTCCATTGTAGGTCTTGGACAGTGCCGGACGATTGGTACGGCGCAAATCAAACCATCGGTGTCCTTCGAAAGCCAGTTCACGAAGACGCTCATCAGCGATTTCATCGCGCAGTGCTGCTTGGTCCATCTGTTGCAAGGCTTCCTGTTGTACGGTGAACTGAGCTGCTGTATAACGCTTGCTTATCAGTGCCTCCAGATATACTTTGGCCGAGTCTGGCTGATTCAGTTCATTCCAGGCTTCAGCAGCAATCAGGTAGAAGTCGGCTGTACGGAACGTGCAGCGATATTCGTTGCTGCCTCCTTTAACCAGATTAGTGATGCTGGAGGTTACCTGCTTGTAGTATTTTGACTTGCGCAGGTCGCCGCTACGGTATTTGGCCAATAATTCTGCTGATGGTTTACCGGCGTTGAAATAATTGGACGTCATTACTTGCTCCAATGAAACAATGGCTTCAGGTGACTGGTAATGATTGGGCAATACTTTGGTGTTATTCAGATTTACCAATGTGTCTTGTTTCTGGAGTACCTTTTTTGAAGCATCCAGTGCTCCCTGCCAGTTGCCCATATACAGGGCTACACGCGCCCGCAATGCTTGAGCGGAGATTTTGTTGAAACGATAGGTTTTTCCGGCTTCCCATTTCTCTACATTCAGATAGGCTTCAGCCTGATCAATATCACGGTTAATCTGTTCGTAGATCTGACCTACAGTGGCTTTCTTCAGAACGGCATCCACATCGGTGTCGAGTTTTAACGGTACAGCCAGTGTGGTGTTCGGGTCGCAATGTGTATAGGGTTCACCATACAGATTTACCAGAATGAAATGCATATAGGCACGCAGCATGTAGCTTTCACCCACAAGCTGGCGGATTTCTTCGGTTGAGGCTTCTGTTATCTTGTTTTGATGTTCGATGATGTAGTTAGCCACATAAATGGTATGGTAGAAAGTTCGCCAACTGAAACTACTGGTAGTTTCCTGAGGGGCATCATCGTTCCAGCTCCAGATATCGAAGTAAGCGTTATAGTCCTCACTGCTGGAGCCGTCCATTTTCATTTCGTCAGAACGGAAAGTTGCCAGACCACGGTCTTCGGGTACATCATCATAGGCCTTGGTCAGTAGGGCGCGATATTCGGCTCCGGTCTTGGGGATGACTTTTCCGATGGGCTGGATATCCAGAAAACCATCACACGATTGCAGGGTGAAGCTTCCTAAAGCCAGCATGCAATATAATAAATGTTTTATTTTCATCAGTTTTTCCTTCCTTAAAAGTTAATGTTCAGTCCAAAGATCACACTCTTCTGAATTGGTTGGGCATAAAGATTTCCCATGGTTTCCGGGTCCAGATAATTGGTATAGTCGCTGGCAATAACGGCGAGATTCCGGCCTTCAACCGATACAGAAGCGCTGCTGATACCAAATTTCTTTAACCATTCAGTCGGTAGTTTGTAACCTAGACGAAGGCTTTGTAAACGCATGTAATTACAGTCTTTTACCCAAATATCCAGATAATTATAGAGCTGGTATTCGGAGTATTGGATGTATTCGGCCGGACGTTCACTGCTGGTCATCAGTTTTGGGTAGATGGTATTCTTGTTCTCTGGAGTCCAACGGTTCAGAATATCATGGTTGGTATTCATACCCCGGTCAAAGTTGGTTGGAGAATAAGAAGGGGTTACACGCACCTTCATTCCCAGATTGAAGAAGAAGTTCACACCCAATTGCCAGTTCTTGTATTCAAAGGTATTGATGAAACCTCCGGAAACCTTCGGATCAGTAGTTCCCATATAGGTGAACAAGTTGCGCTGCTCCTCAGCACTCAGTGTGCTGGCACCATGCTGATTTAGTTTCAGAAACTCGGTGGCAGTAACCTTCTTTCCGTCTTTGGTCAGGAAAAGTGGATAACCATCTTCATCCAGTCCTGCAGTCTTATAAGCAAAAATAGCGCCTACAGGATAACCTTCACGGCCGGGGTAAGTGGCATTCTCGGCTACAGTTTCTTTTAAGACCTTATTTTCATTGAATCCAAAATTGATATTGGTGTACCAGGTGAAGTCTTTTGTACGAATGTTTCGTGTAGCCAAAGATACTTCTACACCCTTGTTCTCCATGCTGGCCCAGTTGATGGTTGTTGAAGAGAATCCGGTCTCCAAAGGCAGCATTTTCATGCCAATCAGGTCAGAACTGTAGCGGTAATAATAGTCAACCCCCAGACGTATGGCATTGTTCAGAATGGCCAGATCCAAACCGACATTGGCATTTTGAGTTTTTTCCCAACGCAGAGAAGGATTCGGAGCTGTTTCCGATTCAATCATATCTTCGGAATACCCAGGCAGGATAGTACCTTGCAGGTAGCTTCCGATGAGATAGGGTGAGGTTGTCTTGTCGATATTACCTTGCAGACCATATGAGGCACGGATTCCCAGATCGTTGATGACATCGACATCTTTCAGGAATTTTTCTTCTTTGACGCGCCACAGACCACTGACAGAATAAAGCGGCAGATAACGGTATTTTTTGGAAACACCGAATACGTCGGAACCGTCGAAACGGATACTTCCGCCTACTGTGTAACGTGCCTTATAAGTATAGGATGCGGTTGCAAACCAAGATACAAAGGCATTTTCAAGATATGATTCCTGATGCAACGGGAAATATTTGGCCACATCTTCATTGGGGAAGATAACCGGTTGTGAGGTCAGTGTACGGTTGTCATAACCGTAAGCGGCTGAGAAGGTGCTGCTATATTCTGAATGGCGCACTTCTGTTCCAGCCATGAACTGCACATCGTGTTTGTTCTTGAAGCGCTGCTGGTACTCGGCCATAGCTTTCCATGTCCATTGGTTGTTATGGGTTTCGGTCACTTTATGCATACCTCCCTCCGGTAAGAAGCTGCGTTTGCCGTCAGCATAAGAGTATTGTGCGCGTTCGTGATCCTTACGCATGGCAAAACTATTTTCGCCGGCATATTTGTCCAGTGTGGAAGCATCTATCTGAAGGCCAAATTGTGAAGTCAGTTTGAAATGGTCATTCAGTTTGAGCTCACCGTCGAAAATGGCCATTACGGAACGGTCGGTTCGTTCATTTGAAGTGTTGGCACGCTCTTCGAATATGTTGAAATCCAGTTCAGAGTCTTCTTTGCCGCCTTGTACGTTTACATCGTAGATATACTCTCCATTTTCGTCAAACGGGCGCATGTACGGGTTAGCCAAACGGGAGTAATATACCGGATTGACAAAACCGTTGTAGTCGGTCATGTAGCTTTTCTGCTGGCGCTGGTTGGCAAATACAGAAGCCCCGAGTTTCAGGAATTTGTTTACCTGATAATTGGTCTTCAGGGTTACGTTGAAACGGTTATTGTCCACGCCGGTTACGTTGCCCTGTTCGTCATAATAGCCCACAGAAGTATAATAGTTGGCTTTTTCGCTTCCTCCCGAAATACTGAAGTTGTATTCCTGATTGAATACGTCACGGAACAGGATGTCGTTCCAGTCTGTATTGATCTGACGCAGTTGGTTGATGGCACTTTGAGCCTCTGGTGTCAGGGCATCCCATCCTCCTTGTTTGTAGGCGTTGGTCAGTCCCATACTGTTCAGAATGCGGGCTACATCGCCCTTATTCTCACGGAACGTATAGTCTGAGCGGAGCAGATCCAGCTCCAGATCCACTTTCTCGTTAGAGTTCAGCAGGTTCAGACGGTCCATATTGATGTTCGGACTATAGGTTAGCTTGGTGGAGAAGTTGATCTGAGGCTTTCCGGCTTTACCCTTTTTGGTGGTGATGACAATCACACCATTGGCTGCACGGGCACCATAGATGGCGGTGGCTGCAGCATCCTTCAGTACGGTGATGCTCTCGATGTCTGACGGATTAATACCTGCAATGGATGTCTGATAAATATTGTCGATATCTTTCAGATCTTCCATTTCGGGAATTTCGGTCCCCTCCAAAGGAATACCGTCAAGCACCCACAAAGGTTCCTGAGTACCGTTAATAGAAGCTGTACCGCGAATACGGATCTTTGTCGGCGCTCCCGGAGCTCCTGAGGTGGAAACGGTAGACAGACCGGAGATCTGTCCGGCCAGTGCTTGGTCAATGCTCTTTACGGCTCCCACTTTTTCGTCGGAGATATTCAAGGTTGTTACCGCTGCGGTCAGTTTTCGGCGGTCAATTTTCTGATAACCGGTTACAACCAGCTCGTCCATTTCTTTAGAGACGCTTTTCAGAATTACCTTGTATTGATTCACATTCGGTTTCAGAATCACTTTTTGAGTTTGATAACCTACAAAGCGTACTTCCAGATAAGCAACATCACCTTCAACCTTCAGGGTAAAGTTTCCTTCCAGATCACTTGTTGTGCCGGTCATGGCCTTACTGCCCGAGGCTGGCACTGAAATGGTAGCACCGGGTAGGGGTTCATTGTAGAACTCTCCGTCCAGGATAGTTCCCTTTATTGTGCGGATTTGGGCTTGTACTCCTGTTATTGAGAGCAATATAAAAAGAATACATTGAATAATTTTCATACACATGGTTTTATTTATTTAGTCCTAATGCGGTTTGTATACGCAGAATCAGGTCCTCGTAATGGAATTTTGTGGCTGTGTCACCGCTATTGCGCTTGTTCTTCAGTAATTTTAGAATACGTACCAGTTCGCCACGCTTCACACTGATGGCGTCACTGATGCGGTTGGCTTGCTTGCCGTACAGGTCGATATTGCGGATACCGCCACTGCGTTCGGCTTCTCCTTCCAGATGGTTCTCTCCGCAAGAACACAGATATCTTGGTTTGTCCCACAGGGAGTTTTCATACAGACTTTTGTTGATTTTTACGCCTTCGGCTTCGGCTGCTGCCGTAATGAGGGCGTCAACATAAGCTTTCTGAATATTACGGGTCATGACATCCGTCTTTTTACCGGCTATAGTTGCACCGAAAATATGTTTGTGCAGCATTTCCATCATATTTACGGCGGTGAATGCCTTGTCGCCATTGTGGAATTCGTTTTCAATCATGCGTACCAGACGCTCATTGTGTAACAAATCCCAGAACACATAGTTCAGCTGGTTTTTGAATGCCAGATTCGGATTCTGTTCCACCAAACCAACCGGAGTATCCTTCAACAGATAAGTGTAGTTGGTAATCGGTGCATTGAACAGCCAGTCCGGGTAAGTGAAGATTTCTTCCAGCAGGAACTGGATGGCTTCCTGCTGACGCTCTTTTTCTACATAGGTAAAGGTCTGTTCACCGTCTCCCACAGTCGTATTCTCCAGATAAATACCTCCCACATTGGCCATGACATGATACAGATACAGTCCCCATTGGAAGATGACTCCGGAATATAGCTTGGCCGCTTCTTCATAAGTCTGTCCCGGCTGTCCGGTAGTGGTCCAGTTAACCAGTTCCGGCATAATGCGTTTCAGATTGGCGATACCGTAACGGGCAGACTTCATGGCGTTGTCACCCAAATCCTCGCTCAGTGAGCGTGGATCGACAGCGGCACGTGCCGGCTGTGCTTCACTGTAGCGGTAAAGTGGTCCGTTATGCTTCTTCAGGAAATCAAACAGTGGCTTTTTACCTTCTTCCTCAGTCGGGAACCAGCGATAGCCCCATTCGATAGCCATCTGATCATAAACGCCGATGTGTGGTGATGTGACAGTAACCCCGTCGCCCGGCTGTGCCACATAGTTAAAGCGTGCATAATCCATAATGGAAGTGGAGGTTCCGCCTACGCGAGAGGTAAATTCTGCCGACCGCAGAGAGTCGGTCGGATAAGCGTTTGAGGCGCGCATATTATGACGCAATCCCAAAGAATGGCCTACTTCATGACAGGCTACAAAGCGTGCTGCGTCACCGATCAGGCTGTCCGGCAACTGCAAGGTACGGGCTTGCGGGTTGGTCGGTCCGGTCTGTACCATAATCCATTCGCGCAGCAGGGACTGTACGTTGTGCCACCAGATGATGTCTGCTTCAAGAATCTCTCCTGTTCTCGGATCGATTACAGAGGGTCCCATGGCATTGGCCTTGTCTGATGCGGCATAGGTCAATACAGAATATTTCATATCATCTCCTTCGGCCGCGATACTGTCTGTATAATCTTTCACCTGTACCGCGTTCTTGAAACCTGCCTTTTCGAAAGCTATGTTCCAATCGAGGATGCCTTTTTCTATATACGGCCGCAGATGTTTTGGCATGGCGGCATCAATATAGAAAACAATCGGTTTGATGGGTTCTACCAATTGTCCGGCCAGATAAGCCTCTTTGTCTTTTGGTTCCAGACGCCAGCGGGTAATATAGTTCTTTTCTTTCAGTTCTTGCTGTGTGTCGGAATAGTGTAGGCGTGGGGTGGTGAAATAACCCACGAGAGACGATTCTTCGCGTCCCGGCATTGGTATTTCAGGAAGCAGTGTCAGCGAGGAACTGACTACCACGCTGATATTTACCTTGCTCATGCCTTCGCGTACAATCGTGGTCAGTTCGGAGGTAGCAGTTACATTATTTGAAAAGGCTCGGATGTCCAGTATGCGTGACAGGTCGGTATTGGCCGATGTGCCCAGATTGATCAGATTGAACACGTCATTCAGGCAGTTCTGTTTGCCGTTGAACAGGTCGTTTACTTTGATCAGTACACTGGAAGAGTCAGAAGCAACTGCTTCCACTTTCAGGTTGGCAATCAGCGGATCAATGTAATTGTCCAATACGGAAGAACCGATTACATTCCCTTCCGGAAACTCCGGAGTATTTCTTTGTTGGCGTATGGCAACCTTTTTGCTTGCCTTGTCCCATTCGAAGCGGATGGTCTGATTTTCGTAATTGATACCTTTGTTCACACCGGCTTCGTTCAGTTCCTTGGGAACACGTTGTAAGCGGTTGGTTACGAGGAATTCGCGTCCCATCAGGGCTGTCGGGATTTCCAGATAAAAAGTATCTTCTTTCTTGACCACATTCATCACTCCGTTAAAGGCTACGGAATCTCTTCCGGTAAGTTTTTTGTATTCGGAGATTTGAACTTCTTTTTGCGCTTTCTTTTTTTTCTTCTTGAGAAGAGGGAATATTCCTGCTGACTGCTCCGCAATCGCTGCGTCGGTAGCAAACAACAGAGCGAACATTCCAATCCAAATTGTACGTTTGCTCATAATTGATAATTAATTGTATCAGTAAGTTAATTCGAATAATCCCTTTCTGATGTTGAAAATGATTATCGGTAAATGTGGTCCTGTGCGTTATGACAAATGAATACAGAACCGCTGATTGATGGAAAAAGTAAAAAATAAAAAATGTCTTGACTTCCTTTGAAGCCAAGACATTGATCAAAGTTTTTATTTCAAGCGAGATAAAGCTTCTTTGATACGCTTCATGGCTTCTTTGATGTTTTCGTCGCTGGTTGCATAACTCATACGGAAACATTCAGGAGAACCGAAGTCGTCGCCACCTACTGTAGCTACATGGCCTACTTCCAACAGGTAAAGAGCCAGGTCGGTAGAAGTATTGATTACACGATCGCCATCCTTCTTGCCGAAGTAAGAGCTACATTTGGGGAACAGGTAGAATGCGCCTTGAGGTCTGTTCACTTCCAGTCCTGGAATCTCTTTTGCCAATTCTACAATCAGGTCTCTACGACGCTCGAATGCCTGACGCATTACCTCAACACATTCCTGTGAACCGGTGTAAGCAGCCTCGGCAGCCTTCTGAGATACAGAGCATGGTCCGCTGGTGTACTGGCCCTGCAATTTGTTGCAGCCTTTAACGATCCATTCCGGTCCGGCGATGAAACCGATACGCCATCCGGTCATGGCATAAGCCTTAGAAACACCGTTGATGATGACTACACGATCCTTGATTTCATCAAACTGAGCAATACTTTCATGCTTGCCGATGTAGTTGATGTGCTCATAGATTTCGTCTGCAATGACAATCACGCGCTCATGCTTTGCCAATACGGCAGCCAGACCAGCCAACTCTTCCTTAGAATAAACAGAACCGGTAGGGTTGCTTGGAGAGCACAGAATCAAGGCACGGGTTTTCGGAGTGATTGCTGCTTCCAGCTGTTCCGGAGTAATCTTGAAATCCTGCTCAATGCCTGCTCCTACGATAACCGGAGTACCGTCTGCCAATTTAACCATTTCCGGATAGCTCACCCAATATGGTGCCGGAATAATCACCTCGTCTCCTGCATTGACAACAGTCATTACTACGTTGCAGACAGACTGTTTTGCACCGTTAGAGCAAGCAATCTGTGCCGGAGTGTAGTCCAAACCGTTTTCGTTCTTTAATTTGGCAACGATAGCCTGACGCAAAGCCGGATAGCCCGGAACTGGAGAGTAACGTGAGAAATTCTCCTCTACAGCCTTGATGGCAGCGGCTTTGATATGATCCGGAGTGTTGAAATCGGGTTCACCCACACTCATGTTGATCACATCGATTCCCTGAGCTTTCAGTTCATTGCTTTTTTGAGACATTAATAATGTCGCAGACTGTGACAGTCTGTTGAGACGATCTGATAATTGGTTCATTTTTCTCTGTTTATTTTTGATTTTATTATTGCTGTTGCAAAAGTAGCTCTTTTTGCTTGAAAAACCTACTCCTTTAATAGTTTTTCGTAATTTTGATTACATTTTGCCAAGTGTAGTGTGCATTATGGCAACTTTTAGTCTCTATTTCCGAAAATTCTCAGTAAGTACAGGAACATATTGATGAAATCCAGATAGAGAGAAAGGCTTCCCATTAAGGCCATTTTCTGAGTCTGTTCGTTGATGTCTGTACCGTATTCACGCACCATCTGCTTGATTTTCTGAGTATCGTAAGCTGTCAGTCCTACAAAGATCAGTACGCCTACGTAATTGATGATCCAGCCTAAAGTGTCACTGACCAGGAAAATGTTGACTACGGTAGCGATGATCAGGCCGATGAGGGCCATAAGCAGGATACCTCCCAGTTTGCTTAGATCCTTTTTGGTGACAAAGCCTACCAGACTCATGGTTCCGAAGGTTCCGGCGGTGATCAGGAATGTGGTAGCGATGCTGCTCTCTGTGTAAGCCAGGAATATGGTAGAGAGTGATACTCCTGTCAGCAGAGAATAAAGGATAAACATCAGCGAAGCTGAAGTAAACGACATCTTGTGAATTCGTCCTGACAGGATAAATACCAATGCCAGTTCGGCAATGATGACTCCATAGAACAGAATCGAATTGTTCATCAGGGCACTGATATAGGCCGGACTGCTAGCTACATAAGCTGCTGTAAGACCTGTGATAACCAGCGCCAGTACCATCCATAAGTACACACTGCGCATTAACTTTGCGAAAACTGCATTCTGCTCTTTTCCAAGAGACTGTTGCAAGATAAACATGTTTTTTTCTTCCATGATGTTATAAATTTGGGTTATTTATTAAAATGAAGGTTGTGTCCCATGCGCTCTTTCTTAGTGCGCATATATTTCTCATTATAAGGGTTTACACCAACCTCGATGGGAACATTTTCCACGATTTCTAGTCCATAGGCTTCTAATCCGACGCGTTTTACGGGATTGTTGGTGAGCAGACGCATTTTGCGTACCCCCAAATCGTGCAGGATCTGAGCGCCTACGCCATATTCGCGTTCATCAGGCAGGAATCCCAAATGAGTGTTGGCGTCTACAGTGTCCAGACCTTCTTCCTGAAGTTTGTAGGCTTTCATTTTGTTGAACAGGCCGATGCCACGTCCTTCCTGATTCATATAAAGTACGACACCCTTACCTTCTTTTTCAATCATTCTCATAGATTCGTGCAGCTGGGCACCGCAATCACAACGCTGGCTGCCGAAGATGTCGCCGGTAGCACAAGATGAATGAACGCGCACCAGGATCGGCTCGTCTGGAGTCCAGGTACCTTTGATCAGAGCCACATGCTCCAGACCGTTGCTTTTCTGACGGAAAGTGATGTCGCGGAAGTGGCCGTATTCAGTTGGCATATCTACTTCCGGGCCCTGTTCTACCATGGATTCTTGTTTCAGACGGTAAGCGATCAGGTCGCGGATAGCAATGATCTTGATGCCGAACTTATGTGCTACTTCTTGCAATTGCGGCATGCGTGCCATGGTTCCGTCTTCATTCAGGATCTCAATTAAAGCGGCAGCCGGCTGCAATCCAGACAGGCGTGCCAGGTCTACAGCTGCTTCAGTGTGTCCGGCACGGCGTAAGACTCCTTTGTCCTGCGCATAAAGCGGATTGATATGTCCCGGACGGCCGAAGTCTGTCGGTTTGCTGTTCGGGTCAGCCAGTGCTTTAATGGTTTCAGCACGGTCGTGAGCGGAAACTCCGGTGGTACATCCTTCCAGTTTGTCTACAGTAACGGTGAACGGAGTACCCAGAATAGACGTGTTGTCACTTACCTGATGCGGCAATTCCAGTTCCTGGCTGCGAGATATGGTGATCGGAGCACACAAAACACCCCTTCCGTTGGTCAGCATAAAGTTAATCTTTTCGGGGGTGATCATTTCGGCGGCGGTAATGAAGTCACCCTCATTTTCACGATCCTCGTCGTCTACTACGATCAGGAACTTTCCCTCTTTGAAATCGGCCAAAGCCTCTTCAATTGTGTTTAATTTAAAATTCTCCATTTTAATATCGATATCTTTATGTTGTTATTATATTTTCAATTCTCTGGTTAATTCGTTCGCCGTAAGTCTGTATGCTGTTCAGATCTTTATATAGTCTGACCCGGTAGAACCAGATGCGGAAATAGAAAAACAGTCCGGCCGGGATAATAATTCCTAATAACTGATTTAATCTCTTGCGCTCAAACGGTCGTGTGTGTGCATGAGGGGTTAATACCGGAAGTTTGTTGAGATATTCCAATATGGCAGCATCCCGTGAGTTGGACAGTATGGTTACCAGTTCTTCCAAACGGTCACACACCTCAGTCATTTCATGATCAGTCTGATACTGAAAGAACAGTTTGAAATAATTAGGGGCCATGCGTAGCCTGTTTTTGCTGGAGTATTCACGGCAATGGATTACCAGTTCCTGTATCTGCTGTTTGACGGCCGGATAGTCCGGATCATTAATAATGACTTCCTTACGACTGATATGTCGTGTAATGCGTAAACCGAAGAGTTTCTTGAAGAAAGCCTGATAGGCCTCAAAATTAAATACTACAGAATCTTTGTTCGCTTTGTAGGTTAGGAAGGCTCCGATAGGAATCAGGATCATAGAGCTCATCCAAATACCAAAGGTGACATCCCATTCTCCGGTTTTCGCCAGTTTTTCACCGGATACATTAATAATATAATAGAAGATGAAGATGGCTACAGATACGATAACAGGTACACCCAATCCACCTTTTCGTATGATGGCCCCTAGGGGAGCACCGATAAAAAAGAAGATCAGGCAAGATAAGGACAGAGTCATTTTCTTGTTATATTCAACCCAATGCAAACGCAGCATCCGGTTTAAATCTTTTGTATTGTATTGCCTGAATTCGTAATCTGATGTTGCGTTGGCGCCCTTATACGCGGCCTTTTGGATAATTTGCTGCTTACTTTCTGAAGGGATTTTTTTGATTAATGAATCGAATGGCAATGTAGATGCAGCACATACTTTTATTGAATCGCTATGGCTTACCGATGTGGATTTGTTCATAAAACTTCTTTGTGCTTCGGTATATGCCGACTGGCCCACACTGTCTATCAGGGTGGTGAGCGAATCAATACTATTTCTGATTTGTACCATGTTTTTGGTTTGTGCGTTACTGCTGAGCAAAGAAGCGTCCATTGTCTTGAAGTTTGAGTCAAAGGCAATTAGATCTGTTTCCTCAATGAAGGTTTCACGCATATAAGGGATGCTGGTGTTGCTCAAAGCAGAATTTTGTCCTTGCATGCTTTGGAACCGTTCCCCTTGATACAGAGTCAGTTTTAAGTACATCTTGTCTGCTGTACTCTGTAATTGGGCGGAGTCTGCCAATACAATCTGTGTGTCTTCCGAGCTGTTGGCGTTATTGTAAATCATAACTCCGTAAAGCATACCCGTTTTTTTGTTCTTTTTCTCTACAAATATATTGTATCCGGGTATTTCATTGTAAAAAATGCCTTCTGGAATTTCCAGCTCCGGTGATTTTTGACGTATGGAGTAAAGCAGGGCTGCCAGTTTTTTAGTAGCATGAGGACTGGTTACATTCTGGAAATAGAACGAACCGGCACAGAGCAATAAGGCAAAGATGGCTGTCGGCTGAAAGACACGGATCAGAGAGATTCCGGCCGCTTTCATGGATAGAAGCTCAAAGCGCTCACCGAAATTTCCGAAAGTGATTAATGATGCCAGCAGAATGGATAATGGGAGGGACATGGGGATCAATGTGATGCTGGCGTAAAAGAAAAACTGAGCCAGCACATCAATACTCAGGCCTTTTCCAATCAGTTTGTCTATGTGAAGCCACATAAACTGCATCATAAAGATAAACAAGCAAATGAAAAAAGTGCCGACAAAAAGCAATAAATATGCTTTGAATATAAATATGTCTAATTTTTTGAATAATCTCATGTTAATATATCCTCGTGAGAATGATGTGCAAATTTAAGATAAAAATTGCAGAACAAAGCATACACTTATCTTTTTTTGCTAATCTTTAATTTATCGAATATCGTTTTTCTTTTTGAACCGATAAAATCTGCCAAATGAATAAGGAAAAACGTTTTTTGATGGATGTTCTTATTAAGTGTTTGATAATTAAAGTTTTTCGTAGATATTTTTGGCTTTTTCCCTTCTTTTCTTTGTTACCAATAAGGCTGAATCTACATTTTTTTTGGAAGAAAATTCATTTTTTTTTCTTCAAAAAGTTTGGAGATTAAAAATAAATGCGTACCTTTGCAACGCAAAACGATAAGGACAACGTCCTACGGCGGGATAGCTCAGCTGGTTAGAGCGCATGATTCATAATCATGAGGTCCCGGGTTCAATCCCCGGTCCCGCTACAATTTCATAAAAAGGCATTCAGGTTTTGACTTGGATGCCTTTTCTATTTATGTCTTTGGCGCATGGGTTGGTTTGGGGCGCGGCTCACCGGGGCTCACCCGATATTTAGTGGGGAAAGAATTCTTATGCATCAATTTTAGCGAGTTTGAAAGGAAGGAATAAGGAAATGGAAGCTCCGGTTTGAGGTTGAAACTTAAAAAGACTTCAGGGCTGAAGTTGTTTTCTTTTATTTGAGTGATTTTCTTTTATTGGAATATGATGAAAAAGTAGAAAAATATTTTTTTTATTCATTGTTTTTTGTAACTTTGCAGCGTGTTCCAATAGAACAGAATATGAGATCGGGGCATTAGCTCATCTGGCTAGAGCGTTTGACTGGCAGTCAAGAGGTGGCGAGTTCGAGTCTCGCATGCTCCACAATTATAGTTCGGATTATAGCCAGAGAAATAAGGATTTATAAAGCGTGTGTGTAAAATGTTAAGGCATTTGCTCGCACGCTTTTTTTTATATAGGAACTGTTTCAGGTATTGTATATAAAAACTCCTCCCCTGTAAACAGAGGAGGAGTCAATAAATGAATGAAACATGATAAACACTTGCTTGTAAGCAAGGTTAGCAAACTTTAAACCTGTGAAAACCTAAAAACTAATAACCTACTATTTTACAGATTTCTTTGATAGGAGAGACTGAATTCGTCTTTCCTGATAGTTTCTTTCGGTCTGTTTCGGTAATGTTGAATCGTGTATCACAGGGCTTCTGCTTATTGTAAATAGAGCGCGCCTCTCGGCGCACTCTATCTCCTATAATACAGTAAGGCCAGGGTTTCTATCGTTTGCCGTTACTGTAATTTTACTGAATGCCTTTTGGAATGACAACCTTGAATGTCAGTTTGTACTTACCATTCTGAGCTGTTCCCAATCCATTGATTGCACCCCAGCGTGGCTGGTTGATGGTTACAACCAGAGTTGCGGTATAGTCATTAGCAAATGCTTTGTTCTTACCTTCTTCTGTCAGGGTAATAACACCTGTGTTTTTATTTACGTTCAGGTAGTTGTTATCCTGTTCGATTGAGTATGTTGGAACGGATCCTGTCATTGCGTAGATATTATTGCTGAATGGATCTACTGCAAATGCTGCATTCGGCATAGACTGTGCGTCGTAGATCTGCTTCTTGCCGTCTACCCACATAACTCTGTTCAGGTAGTCCTTCCAGCTCAAGCCGGTCAACTGCTTGCTCTCATTCTTTGAGCCGAACTTAACTTCGGCAGGAGCTTCGTTCACAAAGGTACCGGACAATTGCTGTACACCGAATGTGAAGTTCTGGGTCTTGCTGTTTACAACCTGATTGTTATCATAAACAAATTTTGTCTGAGCCTGGATTGTTGCACCGCCAGCATAAGTTGCCTGGTCGATCTTCATGGTCTTGTAATCTTCTGTGGCAGCAGTCTTACTGTTATAGTTGGCTCGAGTAACACCGCTTACGGAAATTGTTGGAGCAACAATGGTGACATGAGCGAAATTGCTGTGGATGTTTCTGATGTCAGTATCAAAGTTCTTGTAGATAGAGGTTACATCTACATTCAGATTCATCTTATTAACTTTGCCATTGCTCATTTCAAAGGTTGGAGTCAGGGTCACTCTGTTGTTGTCCCATACAGCTTCCTGCTTGGTCAGGTTGAGCTTGTCGTCAACATATTGGGTTGCTTTGATGGTCAGCTTGATTTCATATTCGCTTGATGACTGAGTTGTACCGCTTGCTGAATTGTCCTTAAGGGTGATTGTTACAACCTTGTCTGCTGCAATGTGGGTGAGCTGGGCAATCTCCAATGACAGAGCTCCGCCAGTCTTAGTCAAAGTAACACCGCTGACTGATCCGAGGTTGTCATCAATTTGAGCTGTACCTACAATATTTGCCCAGTCGTTTGTACTGATTCCGAATGCATCGGCAATCTTAGTCTTATGAGCGGCGTCGAGCAAGTCTACAGTGATCTTTTGTGTTGCGATAGTCAGCCAGTTGACATCGACGGTTTCAGAATATGTCTTGATGTCCTTGGTGATTTCAAATGATGCCCGGTCGAATGTTGTTTCGTAAGATACGCCTGCTGCTGTTGCAGTAGCCTTGACACCTGCTTTGCTGTTGATGGCGCTACTTGATGCGCTCTTGACTTTGATTTCACCGGTATTTGCATCGATTTGGAAAGCGTTGGCGCCAGTGCCTGTCAAAGCATATTTAACAGCGAACTTGTCTGCTCCGAAGATGCTTGCCAAATCGTTGATTGTACCACCGCCAACTTTTGTTCCTTTCAGTGTAACAGTTCCCGGAGTGAAGCTGGTTTTTGTGTCGTTCCATGCAACTGTTTTTGCACCGTTGAAGTTTGGGGCTACTACTTCAATATTATTAACGGTAATATCGCTATGGCTGGAAACAAAGAAATCAGAAGAGATATCAGTCAGATTTTCTGCCTTTCCTTCTTCGTTGATGGCTGTGATGTGTGCGCATAAAGCATATGCCTGTCCTGCAGCAAACTCTGAGCTGCGAGATACATTGAAGGTAACGATACCCTTAGCTTCAGCATCGGCGTCGGCAACATATTCTGCATTCAGATAATTTGGTTGTGCGGCACGGGTTGCTCCAATCCATTTTCCTTCGAAAGCAATCTTGTAATTGTCTTTGAATGATGCGGCAGCAGAAGCCGGAGTTACGCGGAACTGAACCTTAGAAGTCACGTTGTCGGCAACTTTTGCTTTGCTTCCACCTGTTTTTGGTTGGGCATACAATGTGTTGAATGTGACCTGAGTCGGCTGCAAGTTGCTGTCGAACTGTGGCACATACATGATGCTCTGAACCATTACACCCAAAAGTTTCTTAACGTCATCTCTCAGGGCTTTGATTTCAGTCTTGATTTTTTCGTCGATGGCTTCGCTGGAAACGATTTCGCCTTCCAATGCTTCTACTTTGTCCTTCAAGGTGTTGAAGTCATTCTGGCTTACTTTGCCGTTGATCAGGGCTTTCAAACCTTCTTCTTTTGTGTTGATCAGAGATTCCAATGCTTCTACTTCAGCCTGCAAGTCATTGGCTGTAACGTAGTTGGCAATTTTCTCTTCCAAGGTTGTCAGTCTGCTGTCCAGATTTTCAGGAATCAATTCTTTTACACCGTTGATAGCAGCTTGGATTTCGGCTGTAATTTCTGGTTTCAGGTTCTTGATAGCCTCATCGGTGTAGTTTTCGAGTTCTGTCTTCAGGCCTTCCAGGTTAGTGACACGCTGTTGCAAGTCTGTGATTTTTTCACCATAGTTTGCGTCCAGAATAGTTTTCAGATTATTCTGAGCTTCAGCTAAAGACGCGCTGATAGTTCCCAACTGTCCCTTAATTTCTGAAATTTCTTGGCTGTTGTCCAGACCTTCGATTTTCTGGTTCAACTCGTCCTGCTTAGCTTGTAAGGCTTTGATCTGGTTTTCCAGTTCTGCTTTCTGTCCCTCCATAGCGGTAGACAACTCGCTGTTTACACTGTTGATCAATTCCTTGACTTCTTCGCTCAAAGCTGCGATTTGCTCATTGCTGGCTTTTGAATCCAATGCCTGCTGTAATTCAGCAGCTTTTTGTTCCAAAGCCTGAACAGAAGCTGCGTCGGCTTTGCTTCCGGCAATTTCTGTAATTTCAGCTTTCAGTCCCTCAATGGCACTGTTCAGTCCTTCTGTGATTTCTGTTTTGGAAGCATCTAACTGCTTCTTCAGAGCGTCGATCTGCTCTTGTTGGTTTTTGATGTCATCATCATAGTCAGAGCAACTTACTACTGCTGTGGATGAAGTCAATGTCAACGCACAGATAACTGACACTTTAATGAAATTCTTTTTCATAAATTAATTAATTTTGATTAGAACTATTGTTTAAAAATTTGTTATTAATTTTCTTTATGTAATGATTATTCTTGTTGTATTTGCGCTTTCTTTGATTCTGATTTTATTATTTATTCGTTTGGTTTATAATATATTATATGTAATCTTGAAGGTTTCTCTTTATAAGAAATGGAATAGTATTATATGAATTTGTCTAATTCATTGGTTTTCAGATAGTAGTATATATAAGATAAATATTTGTATTTTTAATATATTCTGTAGTCGCACTATTTGGGGAATAAGAAATAATATATAGATTATAAATTGAAATATTAAAAATAGGGGAGTTGATAAAAAAAAGGATTTTTTTTTGTCGAATCAAACAGAATATGTATATTTGCAGCAGATTATGCTCTTTCTTATAAAGAAAGAGAAAGTTATATTTTAAAATAAAATACTATTCAGTTATTTCTGTCTGAACTTTTATATTAAGATTTGATTTCAAAATTTATATTTCCTCTTTTGAAGTCTTTGAATAAAATGATCAAGAAGTGAGACATTAATAACTGGACGATAGGATTCCTATCGCCAGTATAGGGATAAAATGGTATAGTGATTTTTAAAATTGGAATTCTGTCTCCTGATAATGTTCTTTGCTAAAAAGAGAATGTAAATGTTTTCTTATCCGTTTTGTCGTTATATTCGTAAAATCTTCTGTGAATTGTAATTTTTAGATATGTTTCTGTTTTTTTTCTCTTTTTCTTAGTCGGTTCATTGCATATTTTCTTCACTATTTTTTCATTGGCTTGGTCTGTTCCTTTTGTACTTAAAGATTTGATGTATATTGAAGTTGTTGCTTCGTTGCAATGGCCTAATGATTCGCTGATAATATTCATGGAGACATTTTCTTCATGAGCAATTGAAGCCCAGCTGTGTCGGGGTACATAAGAGGTAAGATGAATGCCTTCACCTAGGGCTTGACTTATCTTTTGTAGATTAAGATTATACAGACGTAAGGCACGTTGATAGCTGCTGTCTGGATTCTTTTTCCCAGTAAGAATGGGGAAGATGTATTCATGAT
Source organism: Candidatus Paraprevotella stercoravium (assembly GCA_944320795.1). Classification (GTDB taxonomy): domain Bacteria; phylum Bacteroidota; class Bacteroidia; order Bacteroidales; family Bacteroidaceae; genus Paraprevotella; species Paraprevotella stercoravium. The sequence goes on from CALUIU010000005.1 coordinate 53,921, forward strand.
TAGGGTTGTCATATTTCTTTATAATACGTTCCATAATCGGTTCTATGCGAATGGAGATCAATTGATCTGTTTTGCTCCTGTTATAAATGATTCTTCCTTCTTGGATATTGCTTTTTTTGAGTTTGGCCATATCGATAAAAGCCATGCCACATGAGAAAAAACAGAAAAGGAAAGCGTCTTGGGCAAATTCAATAGAGGCATTGTTTGGTTTGAATTGCATGATTTTTTTTACGGTGCTTATATTGATAGCTCTTTTTATGGTTTTGGCTACGCCTGTATACACAGGAGCAAAAGGCTGGCAAGACGGGATGTTTGCCACAAGAATTCCCCTGTTGTATATCGCACGCAAAATTCTCATATAAAATGAGGTGCTGTTTTTGCAGACTTGTTTGGCAAAAAGATATTCTTCAAACTCTTTCATCAGGGAGGCATTGATATTTTCGATTTCCAAAACGGTCGTATGTTTTTTTTCTTCCAGAAAAGCAATAAGAGTGTTTCGTGTCGCCTCGTAATTTTTTGCAGTTTTAACTTTTCCCTGTTTCTTTTTATTGAATATCTCCTGTTGTATAAATGTGATAAAGTCCATATCTTGTGATAATTTTTTGAGGTTATAATTTAATGATTTTGTAAACTCCTGTGAATAACAAAGGGAAAATCCCTCTTGTATACCCCGTAAATCTAGTAATTTTTTTTTATATATTTGTGTTTTTGAGTAAGATGAAATTCTGGTTCTATCTTTTAATATTCTTTGTTGTTATAAGGCATCCCGGATTGATTTTGGGTTGGGGATTGATCTTTTACAAGGTGTAAAGGGGATAATCTGTTTTTTTTTGTATCTTTGTACGATATTGGAATACTATTCATTATTATATAACAACAGATGAACGTTATAGATCTGATTAACAGTACAAAGAGTACCGCATTTTCTTTTGAGGTCTTGCCACCGCTTAAAGGTACCGGCATTGACGCTCTTTTTCGTACCATAGAGCAATTAAAGGAGTTCGATCCTAAATATGTGAATATCACGACACATCGTAGTGAATATGTATATCGTGATGCCGGAAATGGTTTGATGCAACGCGCCCGTTTGCGTCGTCGTCCGGGTACGATTGCTGTGGCTGCGGCCATTCAGAATAAATATAATTTACATGTAGTTCCTCATATTTTGTGCAGTGGCTTCTCAAAAGAAGATATTGAGTATATGTTGCTTGATCTTCAGTTTTTAGGTATCAGTGATTTATTGGTACTAAGAGGTGATAAGGCCAAAGAGGACGCTTCATTTAAGCCTACCCCTGGAGGTTATACGCATGCTACGGATCTGATCGGTCAGATTAACCGTTTTAACGAAGGCTTTTTTGTGGATGACACTCCGATAAAGGTTCCTGGAATTCCGTTTTCTTATGGAGTAGCATGCTATCCGGAAAAGCATGAAGAGGCGCCTAATCTGGAAACAGATCTGCAGGTGCTGAAAATGAAAGCAGATATGGGAGCACAGTATGCTGTTACTCAGTTGTATTACGATAATGAGAAATATTTCTCTTTTGTAGAAAAGGCTCGGGCAATCGGTGTTGATATTCCTATTATTCCGGGTATTAAGCCTTTGGCTAAATTGTCTCAGTTGAGTATGGTGCCCAAAACATTCCATTGTGATTTACCGATAGCTCTTTCTTCCGAGGTGCAAAAGTGTAAGACGGATGAAGAGGTGAAACAATTAGGTATAGAATGGGCTGTACAGCAATGTAAGGAATTGATGGCGTATGGAGTACCTAGCATACATTTCTATACGGTTTCTGCTGTGGATAGTATTCGTGAGATAGCTCGCCAAATCTATTAAAAAAGCGTTGCGTTATGTTGTTCCGTGATGTTGTCGGGCATAAAGATATTAAAGACAGGTTGCGTCGGGAGGCTGATGATGGCCGAGTGGCGCATGCCTTGCTTTTTTATGGACCGGAAGGTTGTGGAAAACTTCCGCTAGCATTGGCTTTTGCCCGTTATCTGTTGTGTAGTCACCCAAATGAAGGAGAACCTTGTGGGGCGTGTAATAATTGTCGGATGACCGCCCGTTGGACACATCCTGATTTGCATTTTGTTTTTCCGGTAGTCAAATATAAGGACGCGGCTCATTCTATTTCTGATGTTTATCTTACAGAATGGCGAAAGCAATTGGAAAACAATGTTTATTTTGGTTTGAATGAATGGCTCGGTGATATGCAGGCAGAAAATCAGCAGGCCTTGATTTACTCTGCGGAGAGTGATGCTATACAGAAAAAGCTGAGCTTGAAATCCAGCCAGGGCGGAAAGAAAGTTCTGGTTTTCTGGTTGCCTGAGAAAATGAATCAGGAGTGTGCCAATAAACTGTTAAAACTTTTGGAGGAACCACCTGCCGAGACGCACTTTTTACTGGTGAGTGAGCATGTTGAAGCTGTGCTGCCCACAATTCTCAGTCGGGCACAGTGTATTTCCATAAAGAGATTGACAGAAGACGAGATCGCAGGGGCATTAGAGTCAGGGAATGCCTGTGATCAAGATACGGCAAAGCGTATCGCTCATGCTGCGAATGGAAATTTTATTGCAGCGCAGCAAATGTTGCATCATAATGCTGATCAGGCTTTATTTTTTGACCTGTTTGTCATTCTGATGCGTTTGAGTTATCAACGTAAGATTAAAGAACTGAAGAAGTGGAGTGAACAGATCGCTTCCCTTGGAAGAGAAAGGCAAAAAAACTTTTTGGCGTATTCCCAAAAACTGATCCGGGAAAATTTTATGTATAATTTCCGACAGCCTGACTTGAATTATGAGACATTGGACGAGGAAAATTTCTCAAAAAATTTTGCCCGTTTTATTAATGAAAGGAATGTGATTCCTATTATGGACGAATTGAGCCTGGCTCAAAGAGACATTGAACAGAATGGAAATCCCAAATTTGTATTCTTTGATTTTGCTCTGAAAATGATCGTTCTGCTTATTCAATAATTTATATTTCTAATCCTTAAGAGATATGATGGATCAAGACTTTAAAATGAATGGCTGTTGCCGAGGCCTGTGTGCCAAAGGATGTGGACGACAGGATAGACAGCTTAATACATACGACTATCTTGCAGATGTACCCGGTAATAGTGAAGCTACCGATCTGGTAGAGGTACAGTTTAAGAATACCCGTAAGGGCTATTATCGTAATACGAACCAGTTGCCGCTGGAAAAAGGAGATATTGTTGCCGTAGAGGCTTCGCCTGGTCACGATATCGGTGTCGTAACCCTTACTGGACGTCTGGTTCCGCTTCAGATTAAAAAGGCTAATCTGAAATCCGATCAGGATATCAAGCGTATTTACAGAAAGGCAAAGCCTGTAGATATGGAAAAATACGATGAGGCTAAATCCAAGGAGCATGATACTATGATTCGTTCACGGCAGATTGCTAAAAAGTTGGGGCTGGAGATGAAAATCGGTGATGTGGAATATCAGGGAGACGGTAACAAGGCTATCTTTTATTACATAGCTGATGGTCGGGTAGATTTCAGACAGCTGATTAAAGTGTTGGCTGAAACTTTTAAGGTGCGTATTGAGATGAAGCAAATCGGAGCCCGACAGGAAGCTGGCCGTATCGGAGGTATTGGTCCTTGTGGTCGCGAATTGTGTTGTGCTACCTGGATGAAAAATTTTGTTTCCGTATCAACCAGTGCTGCTCGTTATCAGGATATCTCTCTCAATCCCCAGAAATTGGCCGGACAATGTGCCAAACTGAAATGCTGCATGAATTATGAAGTTGATGCTTATGTGGAGGCAGGAAAGCGTTTGCCCAGCAGAGAGATTTCTTTGTTGACACAGGCGGGTGAATATTATTTCTTTAAGGCAGATATTTTATCAGGGATGGTTACTTATTCTACAGATAAGAATCTGGCTGCTAATCTGGTTACAATTCATGCCAAACGTGCTTTTGCCGTTATTTCCATGAATAGAAAAGGAGAGAAACCCGAAACTCTTTCAGAAGGAAACGGTAATGTTCCGTCTAAAACGATTGATTTGGTAGAGCAGGAAAGTCTGACGCGTTTCGATAAAAGAAAGAAGAAGAATCGGAACCGGAAGGATGGCAATAAGCGGAATTCGCTTCCTGAGAATATCAAGGTGGATCATGTGCAGAATGAAAAATCTGCCGAGATGAATAAGCCGCTTGTGGGCAACTCTGAAGAGTCTGCTTCCTCTGATAATAGAAATATGCGTGAATACCGGAAGCGTAACCGTCCGGCGCAGAAAGAAAACCGTGAATCTGCAGAAAATAGGAAACCAAAGAGAAACCGTGATAACCGTAATCGCAATCAGGCTTCAGATGTCAAGAATGGAGGCGGAGAAACGGAGGCTAAGAAAAATAATGAAAAAAACGCTTAATATACTATATGGAATTTTTATACTGCTTGCTTCTTTAACGGGAGCAAGCAGTTGTTCAAGCAATTCCGAAACTTTGATTTATGAATACCGCCCTGTTTCATTTGATGGATGGAGTAAGACGGATACAATAGTTTTCACTTTGCCGGAGATTGAACAAGGTGGGCTTTATCTGGGACAAATAGGAGTTCGTACAAATGCGGGTTATCCTTATCAGAAGGTCTGGATTGGAGTATGCCAGAAATTGCATCATCCCGATACTTTGTTCCTTGATACGGTTTTTTGTGAAATCGCTTCCCGCTCTGATCTTGGTAAGAACGGAATAGGTTTGTTCCTTTCTGAAGGAACTCTGCCTGATCATGTTTATCACCCTGGTCAGACCGGTGAAATCAAGGTCTTTCATATTTTGCGCCGTGAGGAGGTGCCAGGCATATGTCAGGTCGGTTTGCACATTCAGAGAGAGCAGAGGCCTTAACGTTGGGCCAGATTGCGCGCGGCGTCAATGCGCAGGAATATGAAAAGCAGGATGGTAAATCCCCACAGTGAAGATCCTCCATAACTGAAGAACGGTAGTGGAATACCGATAACGGGGGTGAGTCCAAGTACCATTCCTACATTAATGAATAAATGGAATAGAAAAACACTTAGTACACAATATCCATAAACTCTTCCAAAACGGTAGGGTTGCCGCTCAGCCAGATGAATCAGTCTTAGAATCAGTGTTAGAAATAAAAGTAAGACTGTGGCAGAGCCTACAAATCCTTCTTCTTCACCTACGGTACAGAAAATGAAGTCTGTATCTTGTTCCGGTACATATTTCAGTTTGGTTTGTGTACCGTTCAGAAATCCTTTTCCTTTCAATCCTCCTGAGCCGATGGCTATTTTGGCCTGGTTTACATTATATCCGGCACCCGTAGGGTCATCCTCTAATCCAAGCAATACTTTGATGCGGATCTGCTGATGTGCTTCGAGTACATTGTTCAAAACGAAGTCCACTGAGTAGAAAAAGGCCAGAGAGCCTAATGAAAACATTGCGATATAAAAATATTTCTTTACCCGCGCTGTGACAGATATATAAATAAGGTATAGGCCTAATCCGATACATAAAGGTAGTTGCACCCAAACGATATCAAAGGGGATAACGTAGAATGCAAAAGCCAATGCGGTCAGATTAATACCTGCTGTCCAATAAATCAGATGAGTAAGAATCTTAGATTTTCCGCAATATACGCGAATCATGCCTAGCGTGAAGGCCATAATGAGTAACATGACCGAAAATTCACCGATACTTGTGGGGGTGAACCAGAGCGGATCGGCCGCATAGCGTACTCCTACAACGAAATAGACCACGGCTGATATACCTGCAAACAGGATTGAACCCGGCATACCTTCCCGATAAAGCATCAGGAAGAATGCAAAATAAACCAGAGCAGAACCGGTCTCTCGCTGGGCGATGATGAGCAGCATGGGAACGAAAATCAGGGCCAGAGTCATGGCAAAATCGCGCCAGCGGGCAATATTGTATCCGTAGGAGGACATAAATTTGGCTACGGCCAGTGCGGTGGCAAATTTGGCAAATTCAGCAGACTGAAGGCTGAAGGGGCCGATTTTGATCCAGGAATGTGAGCCTTTGATGTCGCGTGCCAAAAATGGGGTAATAAATAACAGTACCAATAAAATGGCATAGATCACATACGAAAAAGTATCGTAAATTCGGTCATTCAGCATCAGAATGATCGTTCCCAATAGAATGGAAGTGCCAATCCAAATGATCTGCATGCCCGAACGTGCGTCAAAAGAGAAAAAGTTTCCTCCCTGGCTGAAGTCATAGCTGGCTCCGCAGATGCTGATCCAGCCAAATGCCATGAGGGCTATGTATAATAGAATGGTTACCCAATCCACAGAGGCCCATATACTTTTATTATCTCGATTCATTACCATAATTGATTCTTCTGTTTTGAAACTCTTCAGCTTTCTTTTCGCTGGCTGGAGATAGTTTTCCCATAATGTATTGTTCCATCATCAGGGCACCGAGCGGTACTCCGTAATCGGCTCCCCATCCTCCGTTTTCAACGTATACGGCAATGGCGATTTTGGGATTGTTCATCGGGGCAAATCCCATGAAGGCCGAGTGGTCGTGTCCGCGATTCTGTGCCGTACCAGTCTTGCCGCATACCTCATAATTCGGACTGTTTGCGGCTCGGCAAGTACCGCCTTCTACCGCCTTTCTCATGCCGGCTACAATATAGTTATAGTATTTCTGATCAACCATAGTATAGTGTTTCCGGCTATATAATGTGTCTAATGTTCCGCCTTTGATACTTTTTACTACATGGGGCACATAATAATATCCTCTGTTTGCAATGGTTGCAGCTAGGTTTGCAATCTGCAAAGGGGTGGCATTTACTTCACCTTGACCGATGGAAATACTGATTACGGTGAGTCCGTTCCAAGAGCCGCGATAGGCTTTGTCGTAGAATTGGGCATTGGGAATGAGACCGCGTTTCTCACCCGGCAGGTCCACACCTAATTTGTAGCCGAATCCCATAGATACCATGTAGTCTTTCCATCGGGTCATCGCTTCCTGTACATTCTGGTATTTGGTACGATTGCCGAACATATAGAACAGTCCCCAACAGAAATAGGCGTTACAGGAAGTTCCAAGAGCTGGAACTAGATTGATGGGAGATGCGTGTCCGTGGCAACCCACTTTCAAGCCGCGGTAATGAAAGCCATGTGGGCAGGGAAAAGCGGTTTGAGGCGTCAGTATGCCTTCTTGTAGAAATGTCAGTGCCTGAGTCGGTTTAAAGGTTGATCCGGGAGGGTAGACACCCATGATGGCACGGTTGAGCAGAGGTTTCATCAGATCTTTGCTGAGGGTCTGATGATTTTTTCCGCGCAGGCGTCCGACCATCAGGTGTGGGTCATAAGTAGGAGATGATATCATGCATAATATTTCTCCTGTTGAAGGTTCGATGGCTACAATACTTCCCAGTTTCCCTTGCATCAGGCGCTCACCCAAAGCCTGTAATTTCAGATCCAATCCCAATGTGAGGTCTTTTCCGGGTATTGGATCTTTGTCAAACTTGCCATTCATGTAATTCCCCTGTATGCGTCCATGCGCGTCGCGCAAAAGAATTTCAATTCCTTTTTCGCCGCGCAGCTGTTCTTCGTAGTAACGTTCAATACCCAACTTGCCAATGTAGTCGCCGCTCTGGTAATAATCGTCTTTTTCTATGTCGCTGGGTGAGACTTCGCCCACATCGCCCAGTACATGAGCGGCATAGGGATGCTGATATTGTCGGATAGCTCTTTTTTGGATGTAAAATCCAGGAAAACGGAACAGTTTCTCGCGGAACATGCTGAATTCTTCTGCGGAGAGTTGGCTCATGAAAAGCTGTTGGGTATAGCTGGAATATCCGGGATTGCGCCTGCGATCCTTGATTTCTTCCATGCGTTTTATATAGAATTCCGGTGTGATCCCCAGGCTTTTGCACAGATCGGCTGTATCCACGCCGATTTGTTCACGCATGACGACCATGATGTCATAAGCCGGTTGGTTGTACACGAGTAATTTGCCGTTGCGGTCGGTAATGATACCGCGCGACGGATATTTGATTCTTTTTAGAAAGGCATTGGAGTCTGCATTTTTTTTATAGTCATCGCTCATTAATTGAAGCGTGAATAACCGTATGAGAAAAACGATAACAATGAATACGGCGGCGCCACCGATAACAAATTTACGGTTTTCGAAATCATATTTTCCCATAAATGCTTAGTTTTTCTGCTTTTTAGGATTGCGTACAAATTCCAGTGTCATCATCAGAAGCAGTGACAAGGCAATGCTTCCCCCCATGCTGATCAATAAGATTTTCCAATTGAAGAATGAAAAGGCTTCCAAAAGGAAAAAACTGATGTGATGTAACAGTGTAAGTAGAAAAAGCAGTTGGAAGAACTTCCATTTTCCCATAGAACGGATCGAAGGGGTCAGGTCTTCGGGAGCTTCTTTTGAAACCAGCAATTTCAGGAGAGGAGGAAGACAGAGTGCAGACAGGGTCATGGAAGCCGAAACGACTCCCGGAGTTCCCGAAAATATATCGATCAGCATTCCGGCGACAAAGGCCCAAAGCAATAAGGCGCTTCGGGAAATATTTTTGGGGAATAGCAGCAAAAAATAGACACTGATGATTGGGGTAATACAGCCTGATATATGAATCTGGTTAAATACCAGAACTTGTATGGCCCAGAGTGCTATCATCCACAATATTTTATAAAACCAAACTAAAACCATGCTATCACTTCCTTGATTTTTCTTTTAATTGAACAGATAATGAATCCAGTTCATTCTGATCTGGAGATATAATGACGCTTACATCGCGCAAACGGGCAAAATCAGTACCCAGATGTACTTTTATGCGATATGACAGTCCGTCTTTGGAATTTCTAACCTGATTGACCTTGCCAATGAACAGTCCCTCGGGAAATACGGATGAGAATCCACTGGTTTCGATGACATCTCCCGTATTGATTTTTGCATAGCGGGGAATATCGTTCATCCACGCATAAAGCGGATTCCCGCCATCCCAGTTTAAATAACCGAAATAACCGCTTTTACGCAGGCGGCAGCTGATATTTGATTTGGAATTGAGTACTGGAATGACTATGGAATAGTGCGGTGCTGTAAGATATATGATTCCGACAACTCCGGTTCCGCATACAACACCCATCTCCGGTCGCACTCCGTCGGCTTCTCCCCGGTTTATGGTAATGTAGTTGTCCTGGAGTAATACGGAGTTATTGACAACAGTAGCGGGCAGTAACTGGTAGGAACGAAGCAGGGAGTCGGTTCTCTGTTCTGTATAACTGTGTTCTGTGTCGAGTTTTTTGAGTTGGTGCTCCAGTTCTGCAATGCGATGTTCCAGCACGACATTGCGTTCGGTCAGTGCCCGGTTGTTGTCACCCAGTGCCAGATAAGCCAGAATGTTGGACTGCCATTCCATGACTTTTCCGGAAACGGTGTTGGCCGAGGTAAACCATACACTGCCTTGGTATCCATTAAAGCGGAACAGGGCACACAAACTGATGGCCTCTAATAGGATAAAGACCAGCCAGTAATTGTATTTCGATAGAAAATCAAGTAGTTTACGCACGTTTTTGTCTGATTAAAGAAAAACGGGAAATGAAAGGCGACGGGTACAACCTCGCCGGGTTTCATTTCCCGCAGTTATGAGTCTTTCTCTGTTCTGGCTTACATCAGGAAAGAGAAGTTGTTTACATTTTTCAGCGCAATACCAGTTCCCTTGGCCACACTGTGCAACGGATCGTCGGCAATGTGGAACGGAATGTTGATCTTGTCTGTCAAGCGCTTGTCCAGTCCGCGCAGCAAGGCGCCGCCACCGCTCAGGTAAATGCCATTGTGTACAATGTCGGCATACAGTTCCGGTGGTGTATTTTCCAAAGCGTTCAGTACGGCCGTTTCGATACGGGCAATGGATTTTTCCAGACAGTGGGCAATCTCCTGATAGCATACCGGTATTTCCATGGGCAGTGCGGTAATACGGTTCGGACCATATACTACATAATCTTCCGGAGCCTCTTCTCCCAGATCGGTCAGTGCGGCACCTACATGGATTTTGATTCGTTCGGCCATACGCTCGCTCACCTTCACATTGTGCTGGCGGCTCATGTATTCCTGAATGTCGGCAGTGAGGTCGTCTCCGGCAATGCGGATAGAGTTGTTGGTTACGATACCTCCCAATGAGATGACGGCAATTTCTGTAGAACCACCGCCTATATCCACGATCATGTTACCCTGAGGAGCCTCTACATCGATACCGATACCGATAGCGGCTGCCATCGGTTCATAGATAAGGTAAACTTCGCGCCCGCCGGCATGCTCCGCAGAGTCACGTACAGCGCGCAATTCCACCTCGGTAGAACCTGAAGGCACACCGATTACCATACGCAATGAAGGAGAGAAGAAACGGCTTCCTGTATGTACCATTTTGATGAGTCCGCGCATCATCTGCTCGCAGGCATAGAAGTCGGCAATCACACCTTCGCGCAGAGGGCGCACGGTGCGGATATTGTCGTGTGTCTTTTCGTACATCATTTTGGCCTTTTCGCCTACGGCAATCATCTTGTCCGAGCGGCGGTCGAGTGCTACGACCGAAGGCTCATCTACCACAATCTTCCCGTCGCAGGTAATGATCGTATTGGCAGTACCCAAGTCCATTGCAATTTCTTGAGTAAATGAAAAAAATCCCATAATCAGTATTTCCTGTTTGTTAGTATTCGATTACTTGTTTTCTGCAAACCAAGCGTGAATAGCGGTGTCGTAGTGGCTGCTCACACCAAAAGCACGGGTTGCGAACATCTGACGCTGTGCCAGTGTTGTCTGCGCACCATTTTCTTTCAGAATGTTCAGGAAATCGGCATATTCGGCTTTGCTTGGAATGATTACGACATCATTGAAGTTTTTGGCTGCTGCACGGATCAGAGAGATTCCGCCTATGTCGATCTTTTCAATGATGTCTGCAGCTGAAGCACCGCTGGCTACGGTTGCCTCAAACGGATAAAGGTCTACGATGACCAGGTCGATTTCCGGAATCTCATATTTCTTCATCTGTGCCTGATCCTCTTCCAGCGCACGACGACCCAAGATACCGCCGAATACTTTCGGGTGCAGGGTCTTTACGCGTCCGCCCAAAATTGATGGATAGGTTGTCAGGTCTTCAACGGCCTGGCATGGATAGCCCAGGCTTTCGATGAAACTCTGGGTTCCTCCGGTTGAAAGGAATTGTACTCCGTCTTTGTGCAGTTCGGCCAGGATCTGGTCCAGACCGTCCTTATGAAATACTGAAACTAACGCTGTCTTGATTTTCTTTGTTTCTGCCATACTGTATTCTATTATCTATTACTGTGATTCTGAACTGCAAAGATACGAATTTTCTAAATCAGTATACTTATAATCAGAGGAAAATCATTGGAAAAATGTATTTAAATCAGGAAAGCGGCTCTTGTGTATGTCCTTTTGAGGATATTTGGCGGTGGAATACTATTTCTTTTTGCGGAATTGCAGTGGGGCGATACCCTCATTCTTGCGAAAGAACCGTGCGAAAAACGAAGAGTTTGGGAAGTTCAGTGTTTCGGCGATTTCCTGGATGCTCCGGTCTGTGGATTTCAGCAGGAGTTTGGCTTCGCGCATCAGAAAGTCCGAGAGCCAGAAGTGAAAGGTCTGTCCGGTTTTCTTTCGGATCGTACGCATCAGATGCTTGTCGGAAATACAGAGTTTTCCGGCATAGAAGGCGGCGTTGTGTTCTTTCTTGCAGTGTCGGTGAAGCAGATAAAAGAAACGGTCGGTGATTTCATCCGGACGGGATATTTTTACACTAGTTGTCTTGTGGGTGTAAAGACGGTTCACTTCTAAAATTAGTGAGAAGAGCAATCCCTTGATTATATCTTCGTTGCATTCTGGGACAGCATAGCGTTCGTATATAAATTCAAAGTAACGCCGAAGAAGATTTGCAGTTCGTGTATCGGTGGTGAAGCTCGGTGCGTAAGTTGCCTTGTGCGATATTTCTGCCTTGAGCAACAATGGAAAGTCGGTGATGAAATCAAAGTCGAAAAACAGGTTGTGCAGACGCAGGTCGTGACTATAAGATAATGTGCGTATCAGCATGTTGGGCAGGAGAAAGAGAAACGTGTTTTCGTCAAGACTGTGTTGATGTCCGTCTATTTCCATTCTGGCGCAACCCTGCGTTACCAGAAGGAAATGCACTCGTCCGATGGGAGTACGCCAATTCTGGTCTGTGAGCATAAAGGGGGGAAGGCCTTGATTCGGGTCGGTCATGCCGAAATGTGTGATATTTTTGTTCATGATCGGGTAAATTTGTAGCAAAGATACTTCTTTTTGCAGACAGAGTTTGTCTGTTGGTCACGAATTGAACATTTTCTGTATGAAATAGGGCGAAGGGTATCCGTTAAAAGTTCGGAACTTTGCATCTGGATTAAATAGATAAAATGAATATGAACGAAAAAACAAGAAATTCAGAACTTTATTTGTTGCTTGTAGTAGGAGCTATTTCTGCTTTTGGTCCTTTCGTGACCGACTTTTATCTGCCGGCTCTGCCATCACTAAATGAATATTTTCACACTACGGCCTCGTTGGTTCAGTTGAGTCTTACTTTCAGTATGGTGGGACTGGCAGTGGGGCAACTGGTAATTGGTCCTTTGAGTGACAAGTATGGCCGTAAATCTCCGTTGATCCTGTCGCTGATGGTCTTTTCCGTTTCAACATTAGGTTGCCTGTATGCCCCTGATATTTATTGGTTTATCTTTTTCCGTCTGATACAGGGGTTGGCAGGTGCCGGTGGATTGGTGATTTCCAAATCTATCGCTACTGATCTTTATGAGGGTAAGGAGCTAACCCGTTTTTTCTCCATGCTGAGCAGTGTGCAGGGTATAGCGCCTATTTGTGCTCCTGTTTTAGGAGGGTTTTTGTTGGGAGTAACCAGCTGGAAGGGAATTTTCTGGATTCTCTTTGCTATCGGACTTTTGTTGCTGGTGACTCTGTTCTTTTTCAAGGAGTCGCTGCCACGCGCTGCACGCCGTGAGGGTGGTGTTTGGGTAGCTTTCCGGCGTTATGTGCCCGTATTGGGGCATGGTCGCTTTATGTGTTATGTGCTGGTACAGGCTTTTGCTATGGGGGTGATGTTTACTTATATTGCTGCCTCTCCTTTTATTTTTCAGAATCATTATGGTCTGTCTCCGGTAGCTTACAGTCTGTGTTTTGGTGCCAACGCTGTGGCGGTCATGTTAGGCAGTCTGACTGTATCGTTTTTCCGTGGAGCTACGCAGGCCATGCGTATAGGTGTAGTTGGTTTTGGATTGCTCAGTCTGTTGGTGGCTGCGGTGCTGGTTTCCGGTGCTTCGGTGATGATTGTTGAGGTCTGCTTGTTCGTGTTTATGATATTTCTGGGATTGATTTTGCCTAGCAGTACGATGCTGGCTCTTGATTTGGAACGTGAAAATTCGGGAAATGCTTCGGCTGTGCTTGGATTTCTGATGTTTCTCTTCGGGGGAGTGCTTTCACCATTGACCGGATTGGGCGATATGCTTCAGACCACTAGTCTGATTATGGTGCTTTGCTGCGCGGCTGCTTTGATTTGTACGCTGCTTACCACGGCCCGATTTTCGCGCTATATTCTTAAGGGACACATGGTAAAAGCTTGATTTTGGAGAAGACGTTTTTATGAGAGCTTACTATTCTTGAAGAATAAGGTTTTTGAGAAACGGAAAAGTTGTTTCCGATAATTGGGGAAAATGGTGCTGGCGGAGTTTGCTTTTCGTTGGCATCATTTTTTTATATCGCTGCGTGGCGTGTTCAGAAATTTTTGTTCTTTAAAAGAGAATGTAAAAAGGAAAAAAAGAAATAAACTAAGAGACGGAGGCTGATTGAAAAAAGAAAAGGTTCTCATTTTTGAGAACCTTTCTTCTGTGATTCGCTTGGGGTTCGAACCCAAGACCCCAACATTAAAAGTGTTGTGCTCTACCTGCTGAGCTAGCGAATCATCCTATTTGCTGTTTGCGAGTGCAAAGGTAGTATATATTTTTTGTTTTTCCAAATTATTCCTCACTTTTTTGCGATTTTTTTTCTTCATCGGCTTTTTGTGTGAGATTTCTGTGACGTTTTTGCCACTGTTTTTCATTATAATCGATATATTGCTTGTAGTATGATAAGATCAGAGTCGTGAGCGGCAGAGCGATAATCAGACCGATAATGCCTAACAGACTTCCCCATACGGACAGGGATAGCAGAATGATGGCTGGATTCAGTCCCATTAATTTGCCCATGATTTTAGGAACCAGAATCATGTCCTGAATGGTTTGCACTACAATGAACACGATGCAGGCCAGAAACAATATTAACCAGAAATTTTCTCCTGTGTCGGCAGCTTTTATCAGAGCCAGCAGAATGGTTGGAATAAAGCCTATTACTTGCAGGTAAGGTACCAGATTGAGCAGTCCGATGAACAGTCCCAAACCGATAGCCATCGGAAAGTCTATAATCAGAAATCCGATGCTGAACAACACACCCACAAGAAAAGCTACCAGTGCCTGCCCGCGGAAATAGGCATTCATGCCATGTTCCACATCATGCGCCAGACGCCCGGCAAAACGACGGTTCTTTTTAGGTACCAGTTTGATCCACCCGTTGGATAGTTTCTCATAGTCCAGCAGAATAAAGAACATGTAAAGTAGCGTAATGAGTGACGCAATGACTCCGATGACAATGTCTACGGTCTTATATACCACAGCCATAGCCTGGATGACGGCTGATTTGGCTGCTTCTACAATATTCTTTTCGTGCAGCAGTTGCAGAATGCTGTTTTGGTCTACATGAGTTTGGAAAAACAGGGTGATCTGTTCTGTGATTACGGAGTCACCCCACCGCGTGGAAATAAATTCCAGAATTACATCCTTAAAACGTATGGTTTCAGAAATAATCGGTGGAATTACCAGCCAAAATATGCCTGTCAGTACGGCCAGTACGACAATCCCTGCGAGAATGATACTTATAACGCGGCTGCGCAAGCGGAGTGTATATTGGAAGAATTTGACCAGCGGATAAAGCATGTAAGCAAAAACCCACCCTATAAAGAACGGCAGCAGCACATCGCTCAGCAGGTTGATGATGTAGATGGCCAGTGCTACTCCTGCTGTGCCTAATGCTCCACGGACAAACCGGTCAAATGTGATTTCTTTTCTCATGGTTGTAATAATAGGTGTATTTTATTCTTGTGTGGGCATATCTTTGTGTTGCTTCTTCTGATCCTGTTTCAGAGATTCCAGATAGCAAACCCGGCAGAGAGGCTCATATTCATGCTGTTCGCCCAGTAATACGCGTTTGTTGTCGCTTACGGTACGATGGGAGATGTAAGCCTGATTACCGCATTTTACACAAATGGCATGTACTTTGGTTACATCATCGGCAATGGCACAGAGAGCGGGAATAGGCCCAAATGGCACTCCCAGAAAATCCAGGTCCAGACCTGCTACAATAACCCGGGTGCCTTGATTGGCCAGTTCATTGCACACCTGAACCAGATTGTCGTCGAAAAACTGTGCTTCATCGATACCGACAACTTCTGTGTCTGAACCGAGCAGCAGAATACTGTATGATGATTCCACCGGTGTGGAGTGAATGGAATTTCCCTCGTGTGATACGACATCGGCCTCTGAATAGCGTGTGTCTATGGATGGCTTGAAGATCTCTACGCTTTGGCGGGCAAACTTGGCCCGCTTCATTCGTCGGATCAGTTCCTCTGTTTTTCCCGAAAACATAGAGCCGCAGATCACTTCAATACGGCCTCTTCTTGTTCTTTCTCCGTTCGTTTCCATTGTTTGTTGTGAATCTTTTTGGTTGATGATGATCAAGCCGCAAAATTAATATTTCCTTTTCATAAAAACGAGAAAGAAAGTAGAAATGATAAACTTCTGTTAAATCTTTGCAACGAATATTCGGAAACAATATTAATTTATTTATTTTTGCCCGTATCAGAAAAAAAGAAATGGGTATACTTTATCTTGTGCCCACACCGGTGGGCAATTTGGAGGACATCACGTATCGTGCGCTGAAAGTACTTCGCGAGGCCGATTTGATTCTGGCGGAAGATACGCGCACCTCGGGAAATCTGTTGCGGCATTTTGAAATCCGCAATGCCATGATTTCTTATCATAAATTTAATGAGCACCAAACGGTAAACGGGATAGTGGAACGACTCAAAAGAGGCGAGAATATCGCAGTGGTATCCGATGCCGGTACTCCGGGTATTTCAGATCCTGGCTTTCTGGTAGCGCGTGCCGCGGTACAGGCCGGTATTCAGGTTATTGCCTTGCCCGGACCAACGGCTTTTGTGCCGGCTCTGGTATCATCGGGACTGCCGTGTGACCGCTTTGCTTTTGAAGGGTTCTTACCTCCTAAAAAAGGAAGGATGACCCGTTTGGAAAGTTTGCAGGAAGAAACGCGTACCATGATCTTTTATGAATCGCCTCACCGTGTCGTGAAAACACTGGCACAGTTCATAGAATTCTACGGTGCGGAAAGACAAGTGGCTGTGTGCCGTGAAATTTCCAAAGTGCACGAAGAATGTGTGCGTGGAACTTTGGAAAAGGTACTCGGACATTTTCAGGAAGTGGAGCCGCGCGGAGAGTTTGTCATTATTCTGGCCGGAGCGGAAGGAGAAAAGAAAAAGAAAAACAAGAACCGAAACCGTAAAGACGAAGAAGAAAACGACGAGAGTGAATCCTGATTTGTAAATTTTAAAACGACAAGAATATGAAAAAACTTTTCTTTTTGGCAGCCTGTGTATCTTTGATGGCTGCTTCCTGTACGGGAAATAAGAATAATAATGATAATTCAGCCGCAGCGGAGCGTGATTCCTTGCAGCGTATTATCGATAACAAGGATCAGGAGTTGAATGAGATTATGGGTACATTCAACGAGATTCAGGATGGATTCCGCCGTATTAATGAGGCTGAGGGACGTATTGCCGTGGCAGACGGCAATCCTGAATCAGCTTCAAACAAGGAGGCGATCCGTGAAAATATGGAATTCATTCAGAGCACCATGGCGCAGAACCGGGATATGATTGCCAAACTGAAGGACAAACTGCGTACCAGTTCTATTAATGCGGATAAACTGAAAGAAACAATTGATAAGTTGACTCAGGATCTGGAGACACAGAAACAACGTATTCAGGAACTGGAGATTCAGTTGGCCGAAAAAGATATCGTGATAGCTCAGCAGGATGAGGCTATTAACAGTCTGAACAATGATGTGGAGAATCTGGCTGCTGAGAATAACAGCAAGAACCAGACTGTAGCCGCTCAGGACAAGCAGTTGAATACAGCGTGGTTCGTATTCGGTACCAAGTCTGAGTTGAAGGAACAGAAGATTCTGCAGAACGGTGATGTATTGAAGAGCGGAAACTTCAACAAGGATTACTTCACCAAGATTGATATCCGTTATGACAAGGTTATCAAGCTTTATTCTAAGAGTGCAAAACTGTTGACCAATCATCCGGCCGGAAGCTATAAATTGATAAAAGATACCAAGGGACAGTATATGGTGGAAATTACCAATCCTACTGAATTCTGGAGTGTGAGCAAATATCTGGTAATTCAGGTTCGCTAATTTCACACGTTTATTTTATACATTTAAAGAAGCATCTCTATGGTTAAGAGGTGCTTCTTTTGATTTCTTCCTAAAGAAAAGTATCTCAGGTGTTTTTTCCTGATTTTCTGTGTGTACTTTTTTATGAGAAATACAATTTAAGTTCTATCTTTGTCTTTATTTTATGTCATGACGGTTTATGAAGAAGATGCGTCAACGGATACTTTACAGTTGCTTCGTGTCTGTAAACCGATTTAGATTACGAAAGAATTATATTAGATGAAAGAATTTGTAATATCAGAAGCTCAGGCCGAAACAGCCATTCTGGTCGGTTTGATTACGCAGCAGCAGGATGAGCGCAAAACTAACGAATATTTGGATGAACTGGAATTTTTGGCCGATACCGCCGGAGCAGTTACCGTGAAACGTTTTACGCAGCGTGCCGCCGGTCCGAGTGCCGTGACCTATGTGGGTAAGGGTAAACTTGAAGAAATACGTGCCTTTATCGAAGCCGAGGAGGAAGCGGAACGCGAAATCGGTATGGTGATTTTCGATGATGAATTGTCGGCCAAACAGATACGCAATATCGAAGCGGTTTTAAAGGTGAAGATTCTGGACCGTACTTCGCTCATCCTGGATATTTTTGCCATGCGTGCCCAGACGGCCAATGCTAAAACTCAGGTGGAATTGGCGCAGTATCGTTATATGCTGCCTCGTTTGCAACGTTTGTGGACACACTTGGAACGTCAGGGAGGTGGCTCCGGTTCCGGAGGTGGAAAAGGTTCTGTGGGATTGCGTGGTCCGGGTGAAACCCAGTTGGAGATGGACCGTCGTATTATCTTGAACCGCATGTCGCTTTTGAAGCAGCGTCTGGCCGAAATCGACCGGCAGAAGACCACGCAGCGCAGCAACCGCGGACGTATGATCCGTGTGGCACTTGTCGGGTATACGAATGTGGGCAAGAGTACTTTGATGAATCTTCTGGCCAAGAGTGAAGTCTTTGCCGAAAACAAGCTTTTTGCCACACTGGATACTACAGTGCGCAAGGTGATTATCGATAACTTGCCTTTCCTGCTTTCCGATACGGTAGGATTTATCCGAAAATTGCCGACTGATTTGGTTGATTCTTTCAAGAGTACGTTGGATGAGGTGCGTGAAGCTGATTTGCTGTTGCATGTGGTGGATATTTCTCATCCGGATTTCGAAGACCAGATCAAGGTGGTAGAGAAGACACTGGCTGATCTGGATTGCAGCGACAAACCGTCAATGATCGTCTTCAATAAGGTTGATGCCTATACCTGGACCGAAAAAGATGAAGATGATCTGACGCCGGCCACAAAGGAGAATATCTCGCTGGATGATATGATGAAAACCTGGATGGCCCGTATGAACGATAATTGCATCTTTATTTCGGCCCGACAGAAAACCAATATCGAGGAGTTCCGGAAGGTGCTGTATGACAAAGTGCGTGAATTGCACGTACAAAAGTATCCGTATAACGATTTCTTATTCCAGAAATATGATGAGGATGGAGAACTGTAACCACAGTTCTTCACCCTCTTTTTGTTTTTTATAAAATCTGTAACTATGAAGACTTATCGCAAACTGACGAAAGAGGAGATAGACTGTCTGAAACGACAGTTTTGTGAGGCGGATGACTGGCAGAATATAGAGGTCGCCGAAAATTTTTCTCCCCAATATGTGTATCATACCCGCTTTTCGGGAAAAGTGCGCCTGGGGGTTTTTGAGTCAGAGTTTACCTTGAGTGGTGGAATTGTGAAACACTCCGGATTGAGGAATGTAACTCTGCATCATGTCACCGTGGGAGACAATTGTCTGATTGAGAATGTAAAGAATTACATTGCAAATTATTGTATCGGAGATCATACCTTTATAGAAAATATCGATACGATCCTGGTTGACGGAAAGACCCGTTTCGGAAATGGAGTAGAGGTGTCGGTCTTGAACGAAACCGGTGGCCGTGAAGTCTTGATTCATGATCACTTGTCGGCTCATCAGGCTTATTTTATGGCCTTGTACCGTCATCGTCCTTTGCTGATTGATAAGATGCGCCATATGATTCAAGAATATGCCGATATCCATTCCTCGGAAACCGGAACCATCGGCAGCCATGTCACAATCGTGGATTCCGGATATATACGAAATGTTCGTATTGGTGACTTTGCCAAAATCAAGGGGGCTGGCCGTCTGAAAAACGGAAGTCTGAACAGCAATGAGGCGGCTCCCGTCCATATCGGACAGGGGGTGATATGCGATGACTTTATTATTTCCAGCGGTTCCCGTGTGGAGGACGGTACCATGCTCACCCGCTGTTTTGTCGGTCAGGCCTGTCATATGGGACACACCTATTCCGCATCCGATTCTCTGTTTTTCAGCAATTGTCAGGAGGAAAACGGAGAAGCCTGCGCCATTTTTGCCGGCCCGTTTACCGTAACGCACCACAAGTCAACCTTGCTGATTGCCGGCATGTTTTCCTTCATGAACGCCGGTTCGGGTTCCAATCAAAGCAACCACATGTATAAACTGGGACCGATTCATCAGGGAACTCTGGAGCGTGGCGCAAAGACTACTTCGGATTCCTATGTACTTTGGCCGGCCCGTATCGGTGCCTTTTCTTTGGTCATGGGGCGCCATGTGCACCATCCCGACACTTCCAATCTGCCGTTCTCCTATCTGATTGAAGAACAGAACACTACTTATCTGGTGCCGGGAGTCAATCTGCGTAGTGTGGGCACTATCCGTGACGCTCAGAAATGGCCGAAGCGTGACAAGCGCACCGATCCGTACCGATTGGATCAGATAAACTATAATCTGTTGAGTCCGTATACCATTCAGAAAATGATGAACGGACGCCGTATCCTGAAAGAACTGGCTCGGGTTTCGGGTGAGACTTCTGAGATTTACTCTTATCAGAGCGCCAAAATCAAGAATTCGGCTTTGAATAAAGGTATCATGTTTTATGAGACAGCCATTCAGAAGTTTCTCGGCAATTCGATTATCAAGCGTTTGGAACAGCTGGAATATACCGATGATGAGGCTCTGCGTGCCTGGTTGAAACCGGATTGTCCGATCGGTGAAGGAGATTGGGTGGATATTTCCGGCCTGATTGCTCCCAAAAGTGAAGTAGAGCGTCTGATGGAAGAAATTGAGCGGGAACAGGTCTGTACGGTAAAACAGATGCACGAACAGTTTGCCGAGATGCATCGGAATTATTATGCTTATGAATGGACCTGGGCCTATGGCAAGATTCTGGAATACTATCATTTGAATCCCGAAACGATTTCCCGTCAGGATGTGATCGACATCGTGCAGCGCTGGCAGGCTGCCGTAGTGGGACTGGACCGAATGGTTTATGAAGATGCGCGCAAAGAATTTTCTTTAACTTCCATGACTGGTTTTGGGGCCGATGGCAGCCGTGAGGAGCAGCAGATGGACTTTGAAGAAGTGCGTGGAGCCTTTAATAGCAACCCTTTTGTAATGGCTGTACAGGAACACATCCGGGTGAAAACCGAACTGGGAAATGAACTGATTGCTCGGCTGAGCGGTAAGGCTTAAAGAAAAAGAGTGCTGATTCCTGGATATTCCTGCCGGGAAATATCCGCCGTATCGACTTTTTTTGTTACCTTTGCTACACGATTAAACATAACTGTAAACTAATAAAATAAAGATTATGGCAAATGCACCAGAGTTCAAGTATGCTCCTATGTTCCAGAGAGGAAAGGACAATACTGAATACTATCTGCTGACCAAAGACTATGTGTCAGTCAGCGAGTTCGAGGGAACCCCAATCCTGAAGATTGCTCCTGAGGGTTTGACCGCTATGGCCAACGCTGCTTTCCGTGATGTTTCTTTCATGCTGCGCCGTTCACACAACGAGCAGGTGGCCAAGATTCTGACTGATCCGGAAGCCAGTGAAAACGATAAATATGTGGCATTGACCTTCTTGCGTAATGCGGAAGTTGCCGCCAAGGGCGTTCTGCCGTTCTGCCAGGATACCGGTACTGCCATTATCCACGGTGAGAAGGGACAGCAGGTTTGGACCGGCTACTGCGATGAAGAGGCTTTGTCAAAGGGTGTTTACAAGACCTATACTGAGGAAAACCTCCGCTATTCACAGAATGCGCCGCTCAGCATGTACGAGGAAGTTAATACCAAGTGTAACCTGCCGGCTCAGATCGACATCGAGGCAACAGAAGGAATGGAATACGAATTCCTGTGTGTCACCAAGGGTGGCGGTTCTGCCAACAAGACTTATCTCTATCAGGAAACCAAGGCTATCCTGAATCCGGCTACCCTGGTTCCGTTCTTAGTTGAAAAGATGAAGACTTTGGGAACAGCAGCTTGTCCTCCTTATCACATCGCCTTTGTGATCGGTGGTACTTCTGCAGAGAAGAACCTGCTCACTGTGAAGCTGGCTTCAACCCGTTTCTATGACACTCTGCCTACCACTGGCGACGAAACCGGTCGTGCTTTCCGCGACATCGAGCTGGAGAAACAGGTATTGGAAGAGGCTCATCGTATCGGTCTGGGCGCTCAGTTCGGTGGTAAGTACTATGCACACGACGTGCGTATCATCCGTCTGCCTCGTCACGGCGCTTCTTGTCCGGTAGGTTTGGGCGTATCTTGCTCTGCCGACCGTAACATCCGTTGTAAGATCAACAAGGACGGTATCTGGATTGAGAAATTGGATTCTAACCCGGGCGAACTGATTCCGGAAGAATTGCGTCAGGCTGGTGAGGGCAACGCTGTGAAGATTGACCTGAACCGTCCGATGAAAGAGATTCTGGCTGAACTGGACAAGTATCCGGTAGCTACCCGCTTGAGCTTGAACGGTACCATCATCGTAGGCCGTGACATAGCTCACGCCAAGTTGAAAGAGAAACTGGACCGCGGTGAAGAACTGCCACAGTATATCAAGGATCATCCGATTTATTACGCTGGTCCGGCCAAGACTCCGGCCGGTATGGCTTGCGGTTCTATGGGTCCGACTACTGCCGGACGTATGGATCCTTACGTAGATCTGTTCCAGAGCCACGGCGGCAGCATGATCATGTTGGCCAAGGGTAACCGTAGCCAGGCTGTAACCGATGCCTGCAAGAAGCATGGCGGTTTCTACCTTGGTTCTATCGGTGGACCGGCTGCCATCCTTGCTCAGAACAACATCAAGAGCATCGAGTGTGTGGAATATCCGGAACTGGGTATGGAAGCCATCTGGAAGATTGAAGTGGAAGACTTCCCTGCATTTATCCTCGTAGACAACAAGGGCAACGATTTCTTCAAGCAGATCAAGCCTCGCTGTCTGGGTAACTGCAAATAATATTCGGAGACAAGGGAGGTTTGTCTTTTGAAGCCTCTTTTGGCTCTTATTCTTATTCTGAGACCGGTGAACACCATTAATGATACGCCGGTCTCAGATTGTTTATTTAAAGAACAGATAACATGAAAACAAAGTTTCTTTCCTTCTTGACTTTTTGTCTGTTAGCAGGAACTGTTGCTGCCGACAATCTTTCCGGAAACATTCAGGGTGTTGAGAGTGGGGCTGTCATCGTATGTAGTTATGATCCTGCCAATGGGCAGGCTTTGATGCGTGATACGGTCACTTTGCAGAACGGAATGTTCTCGATAACCGTACCCGACCGCTTGATGCAGATTCATGTGATAGCCAAACCAAAAGACCATACAGTGGCAGCCATGATGATGAGTCCCCTCAATGCTTTCCTGTTTTTACCGGGCGATCATCTGAAACTGAATGGCCCGATTACGGCTCTGAAACCTTCGGGTACCCGGCTTTATAAAGAATTGGATGCCTGTGTGACTTGGAATAATCTGCGTGCGGAATCCGATTCATTGTTACGGATTATAAACACTTATTATCAGGAAAAAGAGAAAAATCAGGAAATCCTGTCCCGGCTGATGGTGCAGTTGAAAGAAGTTCATGCCGAACAGGAAAAGGCTTGCAAGGAGATTGTGATGCAGCAGCCCGGCAGCCTGGCTGCGGCTTATCTGGTGATGCAGCAACCGTTGAATTATGCCGTATCTCTGATTCCATTGCTCAGCACAGAGATACAGAATGGTGTGTTCCGTCCTGTTTTTGACCGGATGAAGAGCAATTATGAACAGGCCCTTAAGCGTGAGGAGGCTCAGAAAATGCTGATCCCCGGAAAAAGAGTCCCAGAATTTCGTTTGCGTGATCTGAATGGTCAGGAGCGTACCTTGGCTGATTTTCAGGGAAAATATGTACTTCTGGATTTTTGGGGAACCTGGTGCGGATGGTGTATCAAGGGCATTCCGCAGATGAAGGAATATTATCAGAAATATAAAGACCGGATGGAGATTGTGGGCATTTGCTGTAATGATACGGAGAACGCCTGGCGTAACGGAGTGGCCAAGCACGGTCTGCCGTGGACGAATCTTTATAACGGGTATGAAAAAGAAGTCACAACTCGTTATGCCGTCAGTGGTTTCCCGACCAAAGTGCTGATTGACCCGAACGGTAATCTGGTACAGATCTTTGTCGGAGAGTCCAAGGAACTCTATCAGAAACTCGATAAATTATTCACTAACCAATAAATTGTAATTACCCTTATGAGAAAAGTTAAAAGAATTGTAGTGTTGGCATGCAGTGTTTTCTGTCTGTCGGGTGCCGTATGGGCACAGAACGCAAAGCCTTTTGTCATTCCGGAATTGAAAGAGTGGAAAGGTGGTGACGGACAGTTTGCTCCGACCGCTTCTTCACGCATCGTTTGTGCTTCCGGAGAGGCGGAACTGTTGCGAGTAGCTCAGGCTTTTGCCGCCGACTATGAAGAGATGTTCGGTGTTCGTATGCCGGTTATGGTAGGCAAGGCAAAGGCCGGAGATTTCGTATTCCAGCTCAAGGCCGACAAGAAGATGCCGAAAGAAGGTTACGACATCAGTATCACTGACCGCGTATCGGTTACGGCTCCTGAAACTTCGGGCGCTTTTTGGGCAACCCGTACACTGCTGCAGATGACCGAGCAGTCGGACAGCCGCAGTTTGGTCAAAGGTAATATGCGTGATTTCCCGAGCTATGCCGTGCGCGGATTCATGCTCGATGTGGCCCGTAAGTTCTTCACGATTGACTTCCTGCGCGATTATGTGAAGTTCATGGCCTACTACAAGATGAATACCTTCCAGATTCATTTGAATGACAATGGTTTCAAGCAGTACTTTGAGCACGACTGGAACAAGACCTATGCCGCTTTCCGTCTGGAGTGCGACACTTATCCGGGACTGACTGCCGAGGATGGCTTCTATACCAAGAAGGATTTCATTGACTTGCAGAAGCTGGCCGAAAACAACTATGTGGACATTATTCCGGAAATCGATGCCCCGGCTCATGCTTTGGCTTTTTCACATTATAAGCCGGAAATCGGCAGCCAGACTTACGGCATGGATCACCTGGATCTGGGCAATCCGGAAACTTACAAGTTCATGGACGGCCTGTTCAAGGAATATCTTGAGGGAGAAAATCCGGTGTTCCGTGGCAAACGGGTGAATATCGGTACCGATGAATACTCCAATAAGGACAAGCAGGTGGTAGAACAGTTCCGTGCCTTTACCGACCACTATATCAGATATGTGGAGCAGTTTGGCAAGCAGGCTTGCGTGTGGGGCGCTCTGACCCATGCCAAAGGTGATACTCCGGTGAAGGTGGATAATGTGGTGATGAATATCTGGCACAATCCTTATGCGCAGCCACGTGATATGAAGGAGTTGGGCTACAAGATGATCAGTATTCCTGACGGATTGACTTACATTGTGCCTCAGGCCGGTTATTATTACGATTACCTGAACTGCCAGTATCTGTATGAGAACTGGACACCGGCGGTGATTGCCGACCAGACATTCGATGAGAACGATCCTTATGTATTGGGCGGTATGTTTGCCGTATGGAACGATCATGTAGGTAACGGAATCTCGATGCAGGATGTACACCACCGTGTTTTCCCGGCCATGCAGACTCTGGCTGTGAAGATGTGGACCGGTAAGGATGCCAAGTTGCCGTATGCCGACTTCAACCAGAAGCGCCTGGCTCTGAGCGAGGCTCCGGGTGTGAATATCTTGGGCCGTATCGGCGAGGGTAAGGAAATGGTGTATGAAACTGCCGTGGTAACTCCGGGCATGCAGACTCCTTATCGCGAAGTGGGCTACGATTACACCGTAAGCTTCGACATCGAAGGAGCCGATGAGGCTAAGGGTACCGAGCTGTTCCGCTCACGTGACGCCGTGTTCTATCTGGCCGATCCGATCAGCGGTATGCTGGGATATGCCCGTGACGGCTATCTCTATACTTTCGGTTATCGTGTGAAACCGGGTAAGGTGAACATTGCCATCGAGGGCGATAATCAGGCTACCCGTCTGTATATCGACGGAAAGCTGGTTGAGGAACTGGGCAAGCGCACTCTGTATTATAACGAGGGCGGAAAGGACAAGATGTACCAGTCACGCACTCTGGTGTTCCCGTTGGAGAAGGCCGGTCTGTTCTCTAGCCGTATCAGCAACTTGAAAGTTTATAATTACAAGCAGCATTAATTCCCGAACGGGATATGAAAATGCGGGGCGACATCATACAGATGTTGCCCCGTTTTTGTATCATTCTGTTGACTTTATCAGATTACTGTCCCGTCGGTAATGGATTATTGCGCTGTCAGTAATCCATTACTTACGGGGCAGTAAAATGAAAGGATGTCGCATTTTTGGGTCAGAGTACGAAAAAATCCCTTTATTCCGTGCCGGATTTTAAGACTACGGCACAAAATAAAGGGATGAAAGGAGGCGGAGTTCTTACTCCAGAATATCCTTGATGTCTTCTTTTCCCAGTTTGGAGATGCGTTCCCGCATGGCAGTGTCTCCTTTCAGGTTCTGTAGTTTGTAATAATCCATAAAGCCCATGTTTCCGTCGCGCAGAGCCTGAGCCAACGCTTTAGGTACCTCGGCTTCGGCCTGAATCACCTCGGCACGTGCTTCTTCCGCCTTGGCCTTCATTTCCTGTTCTGCGGCAATAGCCATGGCACGACGCTCTTCGGCTTTGGCCTGTGCGATATTCTTGTCGGCGTTGGCCTGGTCTATCTGCAGGGTAGCACCGATGTTCTTGCCCACGTCGATGTCGGCAATATCGATAGACAGAATCTCGAAAGCCGTACCGGCATCCAGACCCTTCTTCAGTACCAGTTTGGAGATGGAATCCGGATTCTCGAGTACCTGTTCGTGGTTTTCGGCAGAACCGATAGACGAGACGATGCCTTCGCCTACACGGGCTAGAATCGTATCTTCTCCGGCTCCACCCACCAGCTGATGGATGTTGGCCCGCACGGTAACGCGTGCTTTGGCAATCAGCTGAATACCGTTCTTGGCCACTGCTGCTACCGGCGGGGTGTCGATCACCTTTGGGTTTACGGAAGTCTGCACAGCCTCGAATACATCACGGCCCGCCAGGTCGATGGCGGTAGCCTTTTCAAAAGGCAGGTCGATGTTGGCTTTCGAAGCGGATACCAGTGCATGCACCACGCGCTGCACATGACCGCCGGTCATGTAGTGCGCTTCCAGATTATCGCGTGTCACGTTGGTCAGTCCGGCCTTGTGCGCTTCTATCAGACAAGGCACAATGACATTGGGCGGCACATTACGGATACGCATCAGAAACAGCTGGATGAGCGAAATGTGAACGCCCGATACCTTGGCCGACAGCCAGAGGAAGAAAGGTACGAAGTGAAAGAATATACTCAGAACAATGATGACCGCTACCGCAATGATAACCGGTCCGAAAAATTGAATCTCCATGATATGTCAGGTATTAAGTGAATAAAAACAGGTTCTTTTATGAAGGGTTTTCTGCGCGTTTCACCCATACTTGTCCGTCGATAACCCGAGTAACAACAATGGGAGTCTTTTCATCCAGAAAACCGTCGGCGGATTGTACCTGTACGATCTTTCCGTCGAAGTCAGCATTGCCAATCAACGCCAGGCGAGTCTGCGCTATTCCCCGGTCACCTACTTTAACAGAAAGCTGCTCTTCCGTGGCTGCTGTCGAGTCGATGGTGCGTTTCAGCGAGATGCGGTCCAAAGCCTTGGAACGGAGCATCCAGATACCTGCCAGCAGACAGATGATCAGGGATGAGGCCAATACGATGATACCCGCAGACAGACCATAGCCGTCAAATACCAGCACATTGGCGCCGATGAGGCATGCGGCCGAAACGATTCCTGCCAAACTGGTTCCGGGAATAATAAAAATCTCCAGAGCCATAAAGAATACGCAAAGTACAAATAGGGTACAGATAAGAATAATGTCCATAAGCCTATAATTTTTTCGATTATTAGGATAATAGGCGGATAAAAGCGTTTCCGGAAGTGGAAACGCTGAATGAGAAGTTTGGAGGGAAAACTAATACCCTTGACGGTATTTGTTTTCGTCTTTGTCTTCAAGCATGCTAAGGTAGGAATTGTAGCGGCTCTGGCTGATGTAATGTTCTTCCACCGCCCGAAGTACGGCACATCCCGGCTCGTGTGTGTGCGTACAGTTGTTGTACTTGCAGTCGGCCGATACGGCGAATATTTCCTTGAAATAATGCGCCACCTCTTCCTTCTCCATATCAAAGGTACCGAAGCCCTTGATGCCCGGAGTGTCGATGATGTATCCTCCCTGAGGCAGCTCGAACATCTCACTGAAAGTAGTGGTATGCATACCCGTATCATGCGCGTAGGAAATTTCGGCTGTTTTGGCGCCGATACCCGGTAGCAGGGCATTCAGCAGGGTAGACTTGCCTACACCTGAGTTTCCGGAAAAGAGTGTGATTTTTCCGGACAGTTCCTGCTGCAGGATGTCAATGCCTTCACCGTTTAGTGCGGAACAGCAGAAACAGCGGTAGCCGATGGTCTCATACAGGTTAATCAGAGCCTGCATGTAGCTGGTTTCCTCCTCGCTGTAACAGTCTGTCTTGTTAAAAATAAGGCAGACCGGAACCCGATAAGCTTCTGCCGAAGCCAGAAAACGGTCAATAAACGTGGTTGATGTTTCGGGATGGCTTACGGTAACTACCAGAAAGACCTGATCCAGGTTGGCAGCCAGAATATGACTTTGTTTGGACAGGTTGGAAGCCTTTCGGATGATATAGTTTTTGCGGTCCTCAATCTCGCAGATAAAGGCGGTGCCTTCGGCATTCGGCTGTATGGTCACACGATCGCCTACTGCTACAGGATTGGTACTCCGGATCCCTTTCAGACGGAAGTTTCCCTTGATCTTGCAGTCAATAAGCTGGTTGTCGTCTGTTTTGACGACATACCAGCTTCCTGTGTTCTTGATGACAAGTCCCTTCATTTAGACAGTCATGATTTCTTTTTCCTTGGCAGCCAACAGAGTTTCAATCTGCTTGATCGCTTTGTCGTGCTGCTTCTGCAGATCATTTTCTGCATCCTTTTCCATATCCTCGCTCAGTCCGTCCTTGATGGCCTTCTTCAGCTTGTCAATGGTATCGCGGCGTGCGTTGCGCACACTTACCTTGGCGGTTTCTGCCTCTTTGCTGCACTGCTTGGCCAAAGTCTTACGACGCTCCTCGGTCAATGGAGGAATACCCAGACGGATAATCTCACCGTTGTTTTCCGGCATGATGCCCAGATCAGAGTCGATAATGGCCTTCTCAATGATGCGGAACATGCTCTTGTCCCAAGGCTTGATGGCAATGGTACGTGCGTCTGGAGTGTTTACAGCCGCAACATTATTGATCGGTACCATGCTTCCGTATGAGTCTACGCGGATGCTGTCCAAAATACGTACGTCAGCTTTTCCGGCGCGGATGTGAGCCAGTGAATCTTCAAGATACATTACGGCTTCATCCATTTTTTCTTGTGCCTCGGCGAGGCATGATTTTACGTCAATCATATTGAATTGTTTTAGTCGTTATTGAATGAATATTTGATGATGGAGCAAAAATAGTTTTTTTTTTTTTTTTTTATTATATTATTTTAAAAATAAAAAAAAAAAATCTATATCTTTTTAATTATATTGTATTAATCGTCACACTTAATACATAATATCATTTGTGGAAGATTCAATCGTTTATAAAAACAGTCTTCAGCCTATACTGGAAGCTATGGAGCCGATTTCTCTGCACGAGATGTCGTCCATCCGCCTGATGAATCGTACCGACAAGAAATTCGTGACCGATATCGGACATCTGTTTCAAATGCTGGAATTGCTTCGTGATGACTATTTTGTTCAGGAGGTGGAGGGGGTGCGCATTTGTGCTTACCAGACCATTTATTGGGATACGCCCGACCATGCCTTTTACCGGATGCATCACAATGGTAAGATACCGAGGCGAAAGATTCGGGTGCGCACTTATCTGGATTCTGATATTACGTTTCTGGAGATCAAACAGAAAAATAATCACGGACGTACGCACAAGGAACGGATTATGGTGGCAGGAGAGGACCGTCTGTTGGAGAGTGGCGCAGAAGAATTCTTACAGGAACAGTTCCAGTGTGGGCTGGAAGCCTTTCATCCGGCTGTGCGTAATCATTTTTATCGGATTACGTTGGTTAATAAAGGCAAGACCGAACGTCTGACTATTGATTTTGGCGTGTCGTTTGAGAATTATGAAACCGGTAGCAGGGAAGAGACCGGCAATCTGGTGATTATTGAACTGAAACGTGATGGCAACGTTCCTTCGCCTGTGCTGCAGGTACTTCGCCAGTTGCGGGTGCGTCCTTTAGGATTCAGTAAATATTGTATTGGTTCCTTACTGACCAACCCGGCGCTGAAGCAGAACCGTTTTAAACAGAAGATGACTGAGATCAGAAAAAGAGCAATTTTAAATTAATAAACCCTGATAAATAAAAAATTATAGCTATGTCTTTTTTAGAACCAATTAGTGTGATGGGAGTGCCCGTTTTGGATATACGTGGTTTGTTGGAGTTGTTGGTGCGTTTTGCATTGAATATTCTGGCTGTGGGCAGTATTGTACGCTTCTTTTATTATCCCAAAAGCCAGCGCAGAGATTATTATTTTACTTTCATTTTAATATCCGTCAGCATTTTTATGCTCGTTTATTATATGGAAGGGGCCAAACTGAAAGTCGGTGCGGCACTGGGCCTTTTTGCCATCTTCGGCATTATCCGTTACCGTACGGAGGCTGTGCCTATCCGTGAGATGACTTATCTGTTTTTCCTGGTAGCTCTGTCGGTCATCAACGGTATGGCCGAGGAGATGAGTATCATTGAACTGATGATCCCGAATCTGATTTTTATTCTGGTGGCCTGGCTCTTTGAGAGTAGCCGTCTTGTGCGCCATGTTCCCAGCAAATACATCTGTTATGACAATATCAGTCTGATTACTCCCGAGCGTCGTGCCGATCTGATTGCCGATCTGAAACAACGTACCGGACTGAACGTGATTCGTGTGGAGGTGGGCACCATTGATTTCCTGAGAGACAGTGCCTTGCTCAAAATCTATTATGAAGATGCCGAAGAGAAAGGAAGCGCAATGGAGGATATGATTCGCTTGCCTAAAAACAATTGAGTTCTTTATTGATTCTGATTAAAATCGCAAGTAATGATGAAAAAGAAAATATTCGTATTGGCCGGTGCCTTGCTTTGTTGGGGCAACACGTTGAAGGCTCAAGGGGATGATTTCGGACTTTGGACGGAAATCAATGTATCGAAGTCCCTCCCACATAATCTGGAATTGTCGTTTGAGGGCGAGTATCGTATGGAGGATTGTCTGCGTAAGACAGACCGTTTTGGCGGGACGCTCAGTTTGGGATACAAGGCCACCAAATTTATGAAATTCAAAGCCGGATATGCGTTATTGTATGGCTTTCATTCAGAGGAACGTAAGGAAAAATATACCAATGATATTAAGGATCCCTTCTTTTATGAGGGATATAACATAACAGAGTCTTATTGGTCATTGCGTCACCGTTTTAAGGCTGACGTCACTTTTGACAAGAAATTCTTTAAGTGGTTGAAGATTTCTTTGCGTGAACGTTATCAGTATACATTCCGTCCGGAACAGGAAGTGCCACGCATGAAATACCGCTTCTATGAGGGCAAACTCAAACCTGGCTATCCTGAATCCGATCCGGATGTGAAGCATGAGAAGAGCACACACATGCTGCGTTCCCGTCTGGAGTTCCAATACGACAAGAAAAAATGTGACTGGAAGCCGTTTGTTTCTTTTGAGGTCTACAATGACTTGGCCAATCAGATGAAAACCGGTGAATATAAAGTGATGTGTGGTACGGACTATAAGATCTCCAAACAGCACAAAGTGAATGTGTCTTATCTGTATAATACCGAGATGGAGTC
Source organism: Candidatus Paraprevotella stercoravium (assembly GCA_944320795.1). Classification (GTDB taxonomy): domain Bacteria; phylum Bacteroidota; class Bacteroidia; order Bacteroidales; family Bacteroidaceae; genus Paraprevotella; species Paraprevotella stercoravium. Next base: position 85,825 of record CALUIU010000005.1, read on the forward strand.
ACATCCTTATGAGAGCCGTCATGTGTTGATTTTAGGTTATTCATATGATTTCTAAACCAAAACACAAAATAATAGAATTATGAAAAAAAGTTGGTGGGGCATTCTGCCCGTAATCGCATTGCTGACTCCTCAATGGAGTTATGCCGACGAGACAGAATATATGGTGTTTCTGTCATCGTCCGGTGAGCGGCAAGTTCCTGTTTCCGATCTGAAAAAAGTGGTTTTTCAGGGTGGAGAAATGATTGTGGAGAAGAAGGACAACACTTCAGAGCGTTTTGCTTTGGGAGATATGAACAAGATGTTTTTCCAGATGCAGACTACCGGTATTGAGAAACCGGTTGGAACTGCAGGTCGTCTGATTTGGAATGCACAGACTGGTGAAATAAGATTGCCGGCGGTTTCGTCCGGCGCCTGGGCTACGGTGTATTCGCTGAGCGGCATGGTAGTCTGCAAGGAGCGGATGGCAGCAGCCGGCGGAACTCTGTCGCTGAATCATTTGCCGAAAGGTGTTTATGTGGTGCATTATGCCGGAATGACGCTTAAAATTGTGAAGCCATGAAGAAAGGACTGATGAAGATAGGCAAGGGGCTGGCAGTGCTGTTCCTCTTGCTGCTGGCTCTGCCGGTGGCAGCCCAGCGTTACATGTATGTGTGGCAGGGGGGGAACTTTACCCGGGTAGACCGTTCCACGGTGGGCGATATGCCTTTTTCCGGTGGCGGCTATTATCTGCAGATTGATGGTGTGAGCTATCCGGTGTCGCGTTTGGATAGTATTACCTTTACGCCTCCCGTACTGGATACTACCGGAAAGGTGGTGGTGCGTTATGAAGGCGATCGCGCTGAAGTGAGTATTCCGACAACGGTTACCGGGGTTACCGCTCAGGTGAACGGAGCACATGTTGTCCTGACTTCTACCAATACAACCGATGAACTGGAATATGTGTTGCAGGGTACTTCATCCGCCGGTTCATTGCTTTATTACGGTGATTATAAGTGCAAGTTCTATTTGAACAATCTGAATCTGGTTTCCAATCAGGGAGCGGCCATTGACATTCAGTGCGGCAAACGTATTGAAATGATTCTGCACGAAGGAACAGTCAATTCTTTGCAGGACGCTCCGGGCGGTGTCCAGAAGGCAGCGCTCAACTGCGACGGTCATCTGGAGTTTGAGGACGGAGGAAGCCTGACGGTGGCTGGAAAGACCGGACATGCCATCCGCAGCAATGAGTATCTGTTGATTAAGAAATCTACCGGAACGGTTACAGTCACGGAGGCCGTGAAAGACGGTCTGCACTGCGGACAGTATTTTCAGATGAACGGAGGTAACCTGGTTGTTTCCGGAAATAGGGAAGACGCGGTACAGGCAGAATTGACCAATAATCCGTTGGACGAACTCAACGGTCAGCTGTTGGTTAAGGGCGGTACGCTTGATCTTATGGTATCCGGAAATGATGTTAAGGGCTTGAAAGCCGACCGGAATATTACTATTAGCGGTGGCGATATCCGGATAAAGGTAACCGGTAATGGTTCTAAGGGTATCAGTACCGATGGTCATTTGTTTGTCAATGAGAATGATTATCCTACCAGCATCGACATCGAGGCTACCGGTGGTCCGTACACCGATCCGACAACTCAGGAGGTAAAGAAATGTATGGGTATGAAGATTGACTTCAACATGACGGTAGAAGCCGGCAAAATCAAGGTGGTCAATACCGGAAAAGACAGCTCGGGCATCAAGGTTGCCGGTACGTACACCAATAAAGGCGGTCAGGTGGATGCTTCGATCGAAGCAGGAGTCATCAAATAACCATTTGGTCTGCATACAGAGTTTTCAACAGGCTGTTGAAAACGGACAAGGGCTGTTATGCCGGATGTTTCCGAAGCATAACAGCCCTTGCTGTATCCGTATATCGGATTAGTTATGTACCAATGTTCCGATATTCTCGCCTTCCATCACTTTCTTCAGGTTGCCGTAGATGTCCATATTGAACACATAGATTGGCAGATTGTTTTCCTTGCACATGGTGGTGGCGGTCAGGTCCATCACTTTCAGCCCCTTGTTATAGATCTCATCGTAAGTAATCTCTGTGAACTTGGTAGCGGTAGGATCCTTTTCCGGGTCGGCAGTATAGACACCGTCCACACGGGTTCCCTTCAGCATGACGTCCGCTTCGATCTCGATGCCGCGCAGAGAAGAACCGGTATCAGTAGTAAAGTACGGGTTTCCGGTTCCGGCACTCATAATCACCACCTCACCGTTCTCCATACATTCAATCGCTTTCCATTTGCTGTAGAACTCACCGATCGGTTCCATACGTATGGCAGTCAGCACACGGCTCTTTACGCCGATGGCACCCAAGGCGCTGCTCAGTCCCAAAGAATTGATCACGGTGGCGCACATACCCATCTGGTCGCCCTTCACGCGGTCAAATCCCTTTCCGGCGCCGCTCAGTCCGCGGAAAATGTTACCGCCTCCAATCACGATACCGATCTGTACCCCCATTTCGTGCACTTCCTTAATCTGCTGGGCATATTCTGCCAGTCTTTTCTCGTCAATACCATATTTCTGTTCGCCCATCAAGCTCTCTCCGCTCAATTTCAGCAAGATTCTTTTAAATTTAGCCATGATACGATGTTTGTTAAGTTAATTCGAATTCCCTACAAAGATACCTTTTTCGTTTTCTTGTTCCAATAAAATCCGGAAGTTTTCTTACGCCTCCTGGCGGGAACCGTTTCCATAGTATGTCTGTTCCGCGGCCTTGTGGGGTGGGGGACTATGCTTCTGCGCCCCGATTCGTAAGTGTATTTTCCGTAGGGTTTTATAGGGTAAGCTCCTGTTCCTGCGGTCCGTTCAGGATATAGCGCACCTCCTTGAAGGCATATTTCCGTTGTTGTCCCTGTTCATCCTCCAAAATCAGATGCCCGTCCGGCTCCACATCGGCAATGCGTGCCCGGAAGCGTCCCCCTTCATCTTCATACAGATGCCAGCCTTCCTTGCGGTACAGAGCCTTGCGATATTGGGCATCTACCGTATCGGCTTCGCCCCGTTGCAACATGCGGTAGTATTTCTGGAAGCTTTCCATGAACAGCTCCAGCACGAAGCGACGCTCTGTGTCCTGACCAAGAATCTGACGGAGCGACACCGGGTTAGGCGCGTCTCCTATGAATGTTTCCTGATTGACGTTCATGCCGATACCGATGATGCTCTGCTCCAGTTGCTTGCCCATCCAGTCGTTTTCAATGAGCATGCCGCAAATCTTCCGGTCGTTCCAATACACATCATTGGGCCATTTGATGGAGATGCCTTCGGTGTAGCGGGCAAAGGCATCGTGTACGGCAAGAGCGGCCACCTGTGAGATGCGGAACATCTGTCCCGCTTCCAGAAAGCGCGGATGCACCTTCAGACTGAAAAGCAGGTTTTTGCCCCGTTCCGATTCCCAGGAGTTGCCGATTTGTCCCCGTCCCCGGCTTTGATATTCAGCGGTAACCAGAATCATGTCGCACGGTTGCAGGGGGCGGTATGATTTCAGAAAATTGTTGGTAGAGTCGATGCTTTCGAGTTCAATCATCTTGAATCCCGGTCCATCGTCCAGACAGAAATGTTTTTCCATGTCTTTTTCTTTTTGTTTTAAAATTCCAGGGGCGGGTAGAAGGCCTGTTCGATGTGTTCCGTGCGATAGGGTGGTTGCAGTCCCACCACACAGATCAGATCAAAGCGCACCTTACCGTCAAATCTCTTTTTCCGGATATACGCCTCGGCAGCGGTGACCGTGCGTCTTATTTTCGGCATGTCCACCGCGTCCTGAGGGTTTCCGAACTCCGTATTTCTCCGGCTTTTCACTTCCACAAACACCATGATGCCGTCTTTCAGGGCAATCAGGTCGATTTCGTTCTTCCGGAAGCGCCAGTTACGCTCCAGAATGCGGTATCCCTTTTGGAGAAGCAGTTGTTCGGCGGCGGCCTCTCCCTCTTTTCCCAGTTCGTTGTGTAAAGCCATGTTTTCTACGGTTCAGGTTTCTTTTTTCACAAAGATACAAGGAATCCTTGAAAAATTCTGTCTGTCGGCATTTTTTGTGTCACCCTTTATCCTTTCTTTTTCGGTTCGCGGTTCAGTTTCCAGATTACTTTGAAAAGGACAAAGCGGTTCAGCACGCTTTCGTATTTTTCCTGTTGCATCTGCGCGTTGATGAAATATTGCGTGCCCGACAGCTGGTTCAACAGGTCGTAAGCCTCCAGTTCAAGGATCAGGTTTCCGTTCATGATGGCTTTGTTCGCCTTGATGTTCCAAAGCAGGTCGTCCGTATTGAACTGATCGTCGGAGAAACACCAATGGCAATTGGGCATAGCGATTCTTGTCCACGCCGAGCGCCTTGTCCCGGTCAGATATCTTTTCATATACTTTCACTTTGTCCACCATGTAGGCCGGAAGGTTGTTCAGCGCCACACTCGGTGTTCCCTTGAAGAAATCCTCTCCATTGATCAGCAGACTGCTTACCTGTCTTCCGTTGACAAATATCTGTCCGTTGGGATGCAGCTCGAATCCCGGCAGCATGGCTATCAGGCGATCCAGCATGGAGCCTTGTGCCGTCTTGAAGGCGGCTGCATTATAAATCAGAGTATCCCCTTTATAAACCATTCGGATCATTGTGGCATTGACAGACACTTCCTTCATGTGTATCAGATTCTTCTTGTCCATCTTAATATATCCCAACGAGTAGGCGTATTTTCTGTTCTTGATATATCTGATACGTATTTTCTTATAAAGATTCTGGTATCCTTCCTTGGAAAACTTAAAGATAAAGGTTCCGTTGATGGGAGGCTCGATTCGATTTAAGAATATCTGATATCTGGTTGTGAATTGAGTTACCGGAACGCTGTCCTGGGTCAGGATGTTTACTTGCACACTATCTAAGGACTCTCCGGTAAACGCGTCAATAATGCGACCGGAAAGTTGTGAATATTCTTGCGCCTGCAAACTTATGGAGACAGCGCAGAGAAGAAGGAATAATAGTCTTTTCATGAGTTGTGGTATAAAAAGGTTATGAAATATGGATCATAGAGATGAAATTCATTTATACGAATGATTGGATTTAACTAGAGGTTGCGTTTATATAAAAACGTCAGGCAATCCATGGATTTTGAAGATGGTGTTTCATGATACTTTGTTCTTTTATTAGAGTTATATATAATAGATCTATCTTTCAGTGAATAAAAAGTATATCAGTTTGTTATTCTTCTGAATATAAATCTTTTATCGAGAATGTAGTGCCTGAAAATGGACTTTGCGTCTATTTGGGAATGCAAAAATTACTATTGCTTTTGTTTTATTTGTACTATACAAATATAATATAAATATATTGTATGAACAATGAATTTATAGAGCTATTTTATAATTTATATTAGATTTTATTGATGTAAACTTTCTTATTATTTCTTTCTTTTTGTATTGTTAAAACTGTATTTTAGTGATTTCCAATTAATTTGTTGGATGGTTTTGTGTGTATCAGTGAAACTCAGATTTGTTTCTTTAAAGAAGCATGGAGTAAATAAAAGGATGGAATAAAACAATAATATTCTTTTAAAACATTACAGATTATATATAATGAAAGGGACGTATCATATTGATACGTCCCTTTCATTATATTTTAAGTTATTTCAGTCCTCAATTATGAGTCTATATTCTTAAAGTGGAGTTTTTTGCACTTCCTGATGGGATATGCCTGATTTAACAAGATGAAAAAAGAAAATCTTATTCTGCTGTTGCTTCTTCGGGATTATTTAAGACGTTCAGTTCGTCTTCGCTCAATCCGGTTGCCTTCAGAATGGTGTCACGGTCCACTCCACTTTGAAGCAGATTGCGGGCAATACGTTGTGAGGTAAGTTTTTCTGTTGTTGAAGCCGCTCTGCCCCGGGTAGTGCCAAACAGTTTGTAAATCATCTTGCTTACGGTTTCCTTCAGCATCTGCATGCCCTCGTCGGTGCTGAAATCTATATTGTTGAAAGTGGCCAGATCCTTGTGCATGATCAGGTAATATACACCGCCGATCAGGATGGCACAGCCCACATTGAAGTTGATGTCGTTGGCTTTCAGCTGGTTCTCAAAATAGTGAATCACTTCTTGCGAGTTGTTGTCGCGGTTCTGTGCGGTGCGGCGGGTGACATAAGTGTTTTCGTTCAACTCCCAGGCAATCAGCTTCTGCATCACCGGGTTGGCTGCAAGCGAATCAATCAATGTCAGAATTATATGATTCATATTTTCTACCGGTGAGAGATTTTTAGTGTCGAGTGTGACGTTATCGCTCAACCAGTAGTCATAGTTTCTGACAAACTTTTCAACAAAATCGTCGATGTCCTCATAACGGTTATAAAATACGGGGCTCTCAATTTTGGCTCTCTCACACAACTCGGTCAGCTTCAGTCTGCTGAATCCTTTCTCGCCAATCAACTGTTCTGCAGCAGTTATGATATCCTGCTCCAGATTGGCGCGTGTCCGGCGATAGCGCTGTGACGCTTGTGGTGACTTGATTTTATCTTCTTCCATGATGTAAAAAATCTTTGTGGTTTTTATTTTGTTTCTTAATTACAAATATATGTAATTATAGATATAAAACCCAATTTTTTATCTTTGTTTTTTCACTTTTGGCGGGAAATAGATATTTTTGTGCCTTGTTAAAACCAAATAGAGTATATAGATGGACGATTCTTTTTATATGAAAAAGGCTTTGGAAGAAGCACAGGTGGCTTTTGAGCAGGATGAGATACCCGTGGGGGCGGTGGTAGTCTGCCGTGACCGTATTATAGCACGGGCGCACAATCTTACGGAAACACTGACCGATGTAACCGCTCATGCCGAGATGCAGGCTATTACGGCGGCTGCCAATGCCTTGGGTGGGAAATACCTGACGGAGTGTACGCTCTATGTCACCGTAGAGCCCTGTGTGATGTGTGCCGGAGCTATCGGTTGGGCACAACTGAAAAGGGTGGTTTACGGCGCTTCGGACGAGAAACGAGGTTATGCCCGTCTGGCTCCCGGAGCCTTGCATCCTAAAACGGAAGTAGTTCAGGGAGTAATGGCCGAAGAAGCCGGTGAATTGATGCGTCGTTTTTTCCGGAACAAGCGATAACGTGAAAATATCGTCGGGACGGTATTTGAATTTCGTCTCAACGGTTTTTCAATACCATCCTGACAAAATTCTAAGGATGTCTGGATTGGGTGGAAAGAAGATGCCTGTAATGAGATAAAACAAAACGGGACCAAAGTAAAGACTTGGTCCCGTTTTGTTTTATCTGTCAGAATGTCAGTTTCTTTGATCCGGTTTCTCACGGATTTCCTCGAAATCGATATATTCTCCTTCGTTGTCGTCGAAAAGTTTCTGTTTACCTTCCGGACTTTTCTGTTTCTTTTTTCTGTTTTGAGTGCGACTGTTGCTTTGTCCTCCAAAAGGGTTGTCGTTTTGCTGCTGGCGTGGATCCATTTTCCGGAAAACTCCGAAAAAACGGGTGATAATCTGGCGTACAGCTACCAGTACGGCGATGATCAGCGCGATGATAAATGTCAGTAGGCAACCTATTGTTTGCATATTCTTTTCTTCTTTATTTTATTTTCTTCGTAGGGAAGAGGTACAAGAAGCGTGCCAAAACGAATCAGTTCTGTTTACGTGTCAGCATAGACAGGAACACATACCACACAATGATGGCGGCAAAGCTGCTGTATTTCAGAAACGCAAACATCGGAATGCATCCGATCAGGAAGATATATTTTATCTTGTTGTCTTTCCAGCTCAGGTTCTTGAACTTCAGAGCGAAGAGCGGAAGCTCTGCCACAAGCAGGAAGCAGAACAGAAGCATGAAAAGGAACAGGAATACGGCGTTGAACTTTTCCGAAATCAGGAATCCCCGATTGCCGAGAATGAGCGAAGCCCAAAATAAGGCGTTGGCCGGTGTGGGCAGACCGATGAAGGAGCTGGTCTGGCGTTCGTCCAGATTAAACTTGGCCAGTCGCAGTGCCGAGAAGGCTGCCATGAGAAATGCCGAATAGGGCAGAATGCCGCGTATCGGTTCCAGAAATTCCGGATAAACTACCTGGGTAAACATATAGAAAACCATGGCTGAAGGAGCCACGCCGAAAGTCACCACATCTGCCAGTGAATCCAGTTCCTTGCCGATAGGCGAGGATACATGCAGCAAGCGTGCGCTCATACCGTCGAAAAAGTCAAATACGGCGCCGATGATAATCATGATAACCGCCCATTCCATATTGCCGTGAAAAGCGGCTCCGGTAGCCATGCAGCCCGAAATCAGGTTGCAGCAGGTCAGCGTATTGGGTATCTGTCTGGTAATGATATTAGCCATAATACAAATGTTTTTGGGTTATTTCAGGCGAGCCAGAATCGTTTCGTTACCGGTTGTTTTCTGTCCCATCTTGACACACACCTCGGTGTCTAACGGCAGATAAACATCCACGCGAGAACCGAATTTGATGAATCCCATGTGTTCGTCAATGTAGCACTCTTCGCCTTCTTTGGCATAGGTCACGATGCGGCGTGCCACAGCACCGGCAATCTGGCGGGCCAGAATCTCTGTGCCTTCAGGGGTTTCGATCACCACAGTAGAGCGTTCGTTTTCGATACTGGCCTTTGGCAGCCATGCCTTGTGGAAGTTTCCGTTATGATGGCGCACCAGTTTTACGGTACCGTCTACCGGTATCCAGTTGGCGTGCACATTTACCACGTTCATGAAGATAGATACCATCAGACGGCGGTCTTTGAAATATTCATTCTCTTCCACCTCTTCGATGACGACAATCTTACCGTCGGCCGGAGCTACGACAATACGTTCCGTGTCTCCTTCAAAGACACGGATCGGGCAACGGAAAAAGTTTACCACAATCAGATACAGGATGATACTGATTGTCGCTACTATATAAAAAGGTATCTTATTTTCGATTCCGTAAAACAAGGCTCCGTTAAGGACCAGCAGTCCCAAACCGCCAAACAGTAAGGTATGTGTGCCTTCACGGTGCAGTCTTATCTTCTTCAGTTTCTTTAGTCTTCTTCCCATGGATTTTTTAGTCTGTGGCTTTTATCCGGAATGGTCAAAAGCCTTGTTTTGGTTATAAATATGATATTAATGGGCAAAGATAGATATATTTTAACGAATAGCCAAAAAAAACCTCAATCTATTTATTCCTTGCCGTTGCTTTAAACTTCTTTAGGGAGCAGGTACAGAAAAAGTTGTTTGCCCGTTTGGCATTCCCGAGAAACTGACGTAACTTTATCCGGATTTTCCGGATTTACGAAATCATTTTTTGATATAGCATTTTTTATCTGATTCCTATGCACGACTTTGTTCATCTTCACGTACATACACAGTACTCCATTCTTGACGGTCAGGCCAGTGTGCCGCGTCTGGTTGATAAGGCTATCAAGGACGGAATGCGCGGAATGGCCATTACCGATCACGGTAACATGATGGCTATCAAGGAATTCTTTAATTATACAAATAAAAAGAACGGTCCCGTAAAAGGCGAGATCAAGGCGTTGAAGCAGAAAATCAAGGCCTTGAAAGACGGGCGCAATGTGGCTTCGGAAGAATGGGATGCCCTGCCGGCCGAAGAAAAGGAGGGGCAGACCGTTCCCGAATTTCCATCGGTAGAGGTGCAGTTGGAGCAGGCTCAGCAACAGTTGGCCGAAACGGAGAAGAAGCTTTTCAAACCGATTTTCGGGTGCGAGATGTATGTGGCCCCCCGACGTCTGTTTCAGATGGACAAGGATCAGGGCGACAACCGCCGTTATCACCTGATCGTATTGGCCAAGAATCAGGTGGGTTATCATAATCTGATCAAGCTTGTATCGAAAGCCTGGACCGACGGTTTCTATGGCCGTCCGCGTACCGACCGGGTGGAGTTGGAGGCGCATAAGGAAGGACTGATCATCTGTTCGGCCTGTATTGCCGGTGAGGTTCCCCACAAGATACTGAAGGGAGATCTGGAAGGAGCCGAGGAGGCAATACGCTGGTATCAGAGCGTGTTCGGCGAGAACTATTATCTGGAGTTGCAGCGTCATCAGGTGACCGATCCGAATCAGCGGGCCAACCGCGAAACCTATCCCTTGCAGCAGCGGGCCAATGTGGAGCTGATCCGTTTGGCGCATAAATATGGAGTGAAGCTGGTGTGTACCAACGACTGTCACTTTGTGGATCAGGAAAATGCCGAGGCACACGACCGTCTGATCTGTCTGAGTACGAACCGCGATCTGGATGATCCCAAGCGTATGCTCTATTCCAAACAGGAATGGTTCAAGACGCGTGAGGAGATGAACGCGGTGTTTGCGGATGTGCCCGAGGCGTTGGAGAATACCTGTACCATCTGCGATCAGGTGGAGTTTTACAGCATTGACCACGGACCGATCATGCCGAGCTTCGACATCCCCGAAGATTTCGGAACCGAAGAAGAATATCGCCGGAAATATACCGATGAGCAGCTGTTCGAGGAGTTTACCCGCAATGAAAACGGCGAAGTGGTGATGAGTCACGAGGCGGCCGTGGACAAGGTGGAGAAGCTGGGCGGCTGCGACAAACTGTACCGACTCAAGCTGGAGGCCGACTATCTGGGCAAACTGGCTTATGACGGTGCCCGCAAAATGTATGGCGACCCACTTCCCGATCATGTGGAGGAGCGTATCAAGTTTGAGCTGCACATCATGAAGACCATGGGCTTCCCGGGTTATTTCCTTATTGTGCAGGACTACATCAATGCGGCGCGTCATGAGTTGGGGGTATCGGTAGGTCCGGGCCGTGGTTCGGCAGCCGGTTCGGCAGTGGCCTACTGTCTGGGTATCACGAAGATCGACCCGATTAAATACGACTTGCTGTTTGAGCGTTTCCTGAATCCGGACCGTATCTCTCTGCCCGATATTGATGTGGACTTCGATGATGATGGTCGTGGAAAGGTGTTGAGCTGGGTTACTCAGAAATATGGCGAGGAAAAGGTGGCGCACATCATTACCTACGGTACGATGGCTACAAAGCTGGCTATCAAGGATGTGGCACGCGTTCAGAAACTGCCGCTTGACATATCAAACGGCCTTTGCAAACTCATTCCCGATAAATTGCCCGACGATGAGAACGGCAAGAAGCGCAAGATGAACCTGCCGAACGCCATCTCCTGCATCCCCGAATTGCAGGAAGCAGAGGCTTCGCCCAACCCCGTGTTGCGCGACACCATCCGCTATGCCAAGATGCTCGAAGGCAATGTGCGCAACACCGGTGTGCATGCCTGCGGTGTGATTATCTGTCGGGACGATGTGTCCGACTGGGTACCGATCAGCACGGCCGAAGACAAGGAAACCGGAGAAAAGCTCCGTTGTACGCAATATGAAGGCTCGGTGATTGAGGACACGGGACTGATCAAGATGGACTTCCTGGGACTGAAAACCCTGTCCATCATCAAGGAGTGTCAAGCCAATGTACGAGATAGCTTGGGTATTGATATAGATGTTGATGAGCTGGATATTGAGGATCCGGCCACTTACAAACTCTACTGTGACGGTCGTACTATCGGTACCTTCCAGTTCGAGTCTGCCGGTATGCAGAAATATCTGCGTGAACTCCAGCCCTCAACCTTCGAGGATCTCATCGCCATGAATGCCCTCTACCGTCCGGGACCAATGGATTACATCCCCGACTTTATCGACCGTAAACAGGGACGCAAGCCGGTGGAATATGATATACCCTGTATGGAAACCTATCTGAAGGATACCTACGGAATTACCGTATATCAGGAGCAGGTGATGCTTCTGTCGCGTCAGCTGGCCGACTTTACGCGAGGCGAGAGTGATACGCTCCGTAAGGCGATGGGTAAGAAACTTATCGACAAGCTGAACCACATGTATCCCAAGTTTATCGAGGGTGGAAAGAAAAACGGTCACGATCCGAAGGTCCTGGAAAAGATCTGGGCGGATTGGACCAAGTTCGCTTCCTACGCCTTCAACAAGAGTCACGCCACCTGCTACTCGTGGGTGGCTTATCAGACAGCTTACCTCAAGGCTAATTTCCCGGCACACTATATGGCGGCCGTGATGAGCCGAAGTTTGGCGAATATCTCTGATATTACCAAACTGATGAGCGAATGCAAGGCTATCGGTATCGATACGCTGGGACCGGATGTCAACGAGAGTCGCCGCAAGTTCAGTGTCGATTCCAAAGGAAATATCCGCTTCGGTCTGGGAGCTGTGAAGGGACTGGGCGATTCGGCAGTAGAAGCCATTATCAAGGAGCGTGATACCAATGGTCCGTTCAAGGGAATCTTTGACTTTATCCAGCGTGTATCGACCAGTGCCTGCAAACGTAACAATCTGGAGAGTCTGGTGCTTTCCGGAGCTTTTGACTGTTTCACGGAGATGACCCGCGAGCAATACCTGGCGTTGAACAGCAAGGGCGAAACCTTTATCGACTCACTGGCACGCTATGGCTCCAAATATCAGATGGACAAGAGTTCAGCCCAAAATTCTCTGTTCGGAGGTATGGATATGGTGGAAGTGGCCACCCCGGAGATTCCGCAGGCCGAGCCGTGGAGCGCTTTGGAACGGTTGAATCGGGAACGTGAGCTGGTCGGTATCTATCTGTCAGCCCATCCGCTGGACGATTATTCGGTGATTCTGACCGATGTCTGCAATGTGCATACGGCGGATCTGCAGCAGATGGAACGCTATGCCAATAGCGATCTGAAATTGGGAGGTATGGTTACAGGAGTGCGTAAAGGCATCACCAAGACCGGAAAACCTTATGGCATCGTGCAGTTTGAGGATTACAGCGGTTCCACGGAGCTGCCGCTTTTCGGGCAAGACTGGGCCGAATGGGCATCGTATATGGAAGTGGGCAATACGCTGATGATTTATGCCCGCTGCCAGCCCCGTCAGTGGAACCCGAACCAGCTGGAACTGAAGATCGGTAAGATTGATTTCCTGGCCGATATCAAGGACTCTGTTATTGAGAAAATCACGATTGCCATGAATGTGGACGCGCTCGACGATGATACCCTGCTTTCACTGCAATGCGTTATACGGGATTGTCCGGGAAATTCCGATCTGTATTTCCTGATTGCCGATTCCGACGGACAGACGCATCTGAACATGCATTCACGCAGTACGAAGGTTTCCGTAAAAAAGAAATTAATTTCATTTATTGAGAGCAAACCCGCATTGTCCTATAAAATTAATTAGTATATTTGTAAATCAACAAACCAATAAATATAGAAAACTATGGCTTTAGCAATTACAGACGCAAATTTTGAAGAACTGGTAGCAACCGGCAAACCTATCGTTTTGGACTTCTGGGCTACCTGGTGTGGACCTTGCAAGAAAATCGGTCCGGATATCGAGGCCCTGGCTACAGAGTACGAAGGACAGGCTATCATCGGTAAGTGCGATGTAGAGGAAAACGACGATCTGGCTACCCGTTTCGGTATCCGTAACGTGCCTACCGTACTTTTCATCAAGAACGGTGAGGTGGTAGACAAGCAGGTGGGTGCCGCTCCGAAGGCTACCTTCGAAGAAAAACTGAAGGCTATTCTTTAATTTCGTTTCTTATGGGAGATTTTGAACAGGACTTGCTGCAGGACGCCGCTGACGATGCACGCACAGTCGAATTCATCAAGAATTATCTGCCACAGGACGTCAAAGGAAAGTTTACAGACGACGAACTGTATTATTTTCTGGATGTGATTGTGGACTATTACGCCACAAGCGGAGTACTGGAAAACAGTCAGCCGGACGAGGACGGATTCATCGACATCGATCTGGAAGAGGTTGTGAAGTACGTGGTGGAACAGGCTCACAAGGACAAAATCGGCGATTTTGATCCCGAGGATGTAATGTGGGTGGTACAGGGAGAGGCTGAATTCAGTGATTCTCTCGACGAGGAGGAATAAATAAATAATCAAAAAAGGTGCGTTCACAAATGGTATGACCATTGGAACGCACCTTTTTTGATTTTGTTTGCTGAGGTTGTTTTAGAAGCGGATCACGCGTGAACCGTCTTCGGCTTCTTCGATTTCTACCTTCACGGCATTGCCCGGAAGCACTTCCTCGATCAGTTCCGGCCATTCGATGAAGCACAGCGCGCCGCTGTAGAAATAGTCTTCATAACCCATGTCGTACACCTCTTCGAGTTTCTTGATACGGTAGAAGTCGAAGTGATAAATCAGTTCGCCGGTTTCAGAGCGGTACTCGTTGACAATGGCGAAAGTCGGTGAGTTGATTACATCCTCTACACCCAGGCATTCGCACACCGCCTTGATGAAAGTGGTTTTTCCGGCTCCCATCTTGCCGTAGAAGGCAAAAACGGTGTTGTCGCCCATTTCGCGGATGAAGGTGCGTGCCGCTTCGTGTATCTCTTCCAATGATTGAATCTTGATTTCCATAATGCTTGTTTATTTGATTGGTTTATCGTTTTTTTCCTTTTAATGTAATCAGCGGCACCAGCATTTCCTCCATGGAGATTCCTCCGTGCTGGAAGGTGTCGCGATAATAAGACACATAATAATTATAGTTGTTGGGATAGGCAAAGAAATAATTGCCCGTGGCAAAAATGTACGTTGTGCTCAGGTTGGGCGAGGGGAGTTGCAACTTTTGCGGGTCCTTGACTTCATACACATCGCGCGCCTGATAACTCAGGTTCTTGCCCAGCTTATAGCGCAGGTTCGTGTTCGTATTGCGGTCGCCCACCACCTTGGTCGGGTTACCCACGCGGATGCTTCCGTGGTCTGTGGTGATGACTACCGTATAGTCGCTGGCAGCCAGCAGACGGAACAGTTCGCGCACCGGAGAATGCTTGAACCAACTGGAAGTGATGCTGCGGTAGGCCGCCTCGTTCGAAGCCAGCTCGCGCACCATGCGCGATTCCGTACGGGCATGCGAGAGCATGTCTATAAAGTTCAGCACCACCACATTCAGGTCCTGATGTTCCAATTGACGGAACTGGGCATTCAGTTTCTCCAATCCGGCCGATTCGTTGATTTTATGATAGCTGAACGATTTCCGGATACGGTAACGCTCCAGATGTGCGGCGATGAGCGCCTCTTCATTCAGATTCTTTCCTTCTTCCTCTTCTTCGTCTACCCACAAATCGGGATACATGCGGGCTATCTGCAAGGGCATCAGTCCGGAGAACAAGGCATTGCGGGCATATTGCGTAGCCGTGGGCAGAATGCTGCAATAAAGCTGTTCGTCGATGATGAAGCTGTCTGAAATCTCCGAGCAGATAGTTTTCCACTGGTCGAAGCGCAGGTTGTCGAAAACGAGCAGAAAAACCTTCTCATCCCGTTTCAGAGCCGGGAATACGGCAGTCTTGAACAGATCCGTGCTCAGCACCGGCCGGTCATCGCCCGTGAGCCAGTCCTCATAATGCTTTTTGATGAAACGGGCAAACATCTGGTTGGCCTCCTGCTTCTGCATGCACAGCATCTCATACATGTTGCTGTCCGCTTCAGAGAGTGCCAGTTCCCAATATACCAGATCCTTATAGACCTCCTTCCAATCCTCCAGGGTGAGCGAATCGTTGATGCGCATGCCGATGCGTCCGAATTCCTGCTGGTAGGAAGTCTGGGTCACTTCCGATACGATTTCCTTTTTATGGATATTCTTTTTCAGGGTCAGCAGAATCTGGGTCGGATTGACCGGCTTGATCAGATAGTCGGCAATTTTGGCTCCGATGGCCTGGTCCATGATGTTCTCCTCCTCGCTTTTCGTCACCATGACCACAGGCGTGGAAGGAGAGATCAGCTTGATGCGCGACAAGGTTTCCAGACCGCTGAGGCCCGGCATGTTCTCGTCAAGCAGAATGAGGTCAAAGGTCGTATCCTTGCAGCAGTCCAGAGCGTCCTGACCGTTGGATACTGTGGTGACCTGATAACCTTTCTTTTCCAGATAAATGATGTGGGCTTTCAGAAGTTCTATTTCATCGTCCACCCATAGCAGGGAACCGTTATTCATATCCATTCACTTTTTCTCGGTTAATAATCATAGCCATATTCGTCCTCATTGTACTTGTCCTCGGCCTCGCCGTTTTCTGTTTCCGGAAAATCTTCCTCGGTACGGATACGGATTTCCGACGGCTCGTCCAGACGTACATCCTCCTTGATCTGGAGCGGAGCGAAATGCTTTTCGTAGAAGGCGGCATAATCATCAAAACTGAAGGCCTTGCCCAGCAGTTTCAGATTATCCTCGGAAATGAGAATGACGCGCACCTTTTTGAGAATTTCCGACATGGTCGGATCGGTATAAAGTTTCTGTGTATAGGCATGTGCCTCGTCAAAACTGAGGAATCCGCGTACAATCATCTCTCCGATTTCGTTGTCTGCGGTTACCTCGATGTCGAAGTTACGCACCAGGAAACTGCTGAAGTTATAGCGTGCCAGTTCATAGAGCAGACGGTCTTCGTTGAGGCTGTTTTTCGGATAAGCCATGAGGAATACAAAGTTACAGTAACGTTCTGTAGAGAGCGTATCCTGTCCGCCCACGGAATCTTCGGCCAGCGCCATGCCACGACGGCTCCAGATGCTTCCGGCATCAAACTTGCTGTTATTCAGCGCACGTCCTTCTTCAACTCCCTTGACGATGACCGAAGCCATTTCGGTGAGTTCCTCTTTCGGGTATTTCTGGATCAGCGTGCGCAGGGAAACCAGGAACGAGTCGCGCTCGCCGGTATAGAGCTCGCTCATCGCTTTCAGGAAAAGGAACTTCGGATAGTGCGCGCCTTCGGGGAAGTCTGTCTGCTCCTTGCGGAAGTTCTCCAGCACGGCTGTATAGTTGTTTGCCTGATACAGCCCGTAAGTTGTGGCATAGAGTGAGTCTTCCAAGGCCTTTCCTTCGCGTGCGAAAAGTTCGTAGTTCGGATTGGCCAACGTTTTCGCAAAGCGGTTTTGCGGATACTCGGCAATGAGCTTTTGGCGGTATACCTCCGCTTCCTCGGGGCGGTTCATACGGCGGTAGAGCAGGAAGAGCTGATAATACAGCATATCCATTTCTACATAATCCGGATAATCGTTCAGTGCCCGTAACAGGGTGCGTTGTGCCAGCGGATAATTGTTCAGATCCACCATTTCGATGACTCCCGCCTGATACAGGCCGTCGCCGATAATGGCATCCGAAGCCGCAATCTGTTCCGGAGTGAACGGAATCTGTTTCAGATAGAATTCCCGTTTGTGCGGATCATTGGCCGCCGAATCGTTCAGTTCCTCCGGAGCGGTATCCGTTGCGATGCTGTCTGTGGCTACAGAGTCATTTTGTGCTGTATCTTCATCGTAATTGTATTCTTCAAATTCATTATTGTTGGAAGAAGACTTGTCGCTGCGTCGCCAGTTATCCTCCAGTTTGCGCCGTCCCCAGGTCCTCTGGAACTGGCTCTTGCCCTGTTGCACCAGCATCGGGTTGTAGAAATACCAGTTGCCACGGTCGGCGCCCATGCCGCCGATACCTGTCTGACTGCCCGTTGCTCCGGTGTTCTGTTGTGTGTTTCCGGTGGTGCCTGTTGTCGGCCGGTTATTGGTCGCATTCTGTAAAGCCTGTTCCTTGGCTTCCTCCTTTTCTTTTTTGATCAGCGCTTCGATCACCCGGTCGATGGCTGCATTACGTTCTTTTTCCGGCATACGCGCCAGTTCTTGCAGACTGTCCTGAAGCTCTACTGCTGCTATATGTGGAGCTAAAGCTTCCAATATTTTAGCTCTCTGCTCACTTTCGGCAAATTTCTGATGCTCCTTATCCAGAATACCGATCAGCTCGGCATAGCAACGCTGTGCTTCGACATAGTCTTCCATTTCCCAATACAGTTGTGCCAGATGCAGCAGAACATTCGCTTTGGCCACTCCGTTGCGGGTGCTTTTCTGTACGCCTTGTTCATAAGCATTGATACAGCTGACTGTATCCTGTACCGAGAGATATACATTGCCCAAAGCATAATAAATCTGATCCAGATAGTCTTTGTTTTTCTGGCTCTTTGCCATGCGGCGCAGTTTTTTTACCATTTGCTGATACTGTCCTTTGGGGGATACCTCGCTCTGTTTTACCCGTGCACTCAACTCCAGTTCATAGGGTGGGTTGCTGCGGATCACCTTGCGCAAGGCATTATAGGCCAGTGCCTGTTCGCCATTCAGTTCATAAACCTGCGCCAGCAGGAAGTTCAGACGTGCCTTCTGTTTCTTGCTCTTTTCATTCTTGATGGCCGAGATCAGATAAGGCACTGTTTCCTTATACTGATGTGTCTGAATCAGATAATCGGCATATGAGGCATCGCGTTCGCGTGTACCGTATTTGGCCAATGAATCCCGCTGGATGCGGGCAAACAGATTTTCGGCATCATAAGGCCATTCCAACTGTACATAGCAGCGGGCCAGCCAGGCATAAGCGTCTACCAGTACCTCAGGCTGGGTGGCATAGATCTGCGTGATATACTGGAAAGTAGAAGCCGCCTCGATGAATTTACCCTGTCGGAACTGCGCCTTACCCATAAGCATCCATGCATGTTTCAGGAAGGGGTTGAACTCCTTGCGTGCCAGATAAGCTTTGTCGGCTTCTGTTTTCTTTTTGTTTACATTTGTAGCCGGCCGTACTTTAATAGAGTGCTGCTTGATCGCTTTTTCGCATTTCTCGATAGCAGTGTTGAAGCTTCCTTCTCCTGTGGTGCTGGTTTTCTTGTCGCGGGAGATGAACATGGGCAACAATTCGTTATAATTGTCCACATGCGCTTTCTCCTGTTCCAGTACCCCGTTCTTGTAAGCTTCGTTTCCGTTGTAGAACGTATTGAATCGTGCCGTCATGGCATGATAAAAGCGTGTTCCCGAAGTGTTTTTCTTCGTGGAGCAGGCTGTCAGTGCCAGAACCGCAGCGATAAAAACGATATGTAATGCTGTTTTTTTCAAGAGAATTGATATTGTGTTTTAATGAGAACCCAAAAATCAGGGATTTATTGCCTTTTTCCGGATAAATAATGCAGAAGCGGTCTTGCAGACCATGTAAATCAGGATGGATACGAAGATGATGGAAGCCCCTGACGGTATATTGTAATGATAAGAAAGAAACAGACCGCCCAGACAACTCAGGCTGCCGATGAGCATGGACAATATGATCATGTTCCGATAGCTGTGTGTAAAAATATTGGCTGTGGTCGGCGGAATGGTCAGCAGAGACATCACCAGCACGATGCCCACCATACGCAGTGTGGCTACGATGGTCAGGGCGATGAGCGCCATGAGGGCGTATTCAAAGAAAGTGACCGGCAGATGACGCGAACGGGCGAACTCGCTGTCGAAAGAGATGGCTACGATGCTTCGCAGAAACAGAGCGAAGAAAACGGCTACTATGGCAGTGAGTATACCTAATCCCCACAAGTCGGTCGTGGTGATGGTCAGGATATTACCGAATAGAAACGACGAGAGGTCGGGCATGAATCCCGGTGACAAGAAACTGCAAATGATGCCGACGCTCATACCTAAAGTCCAGAAAATGGCGATGGCCGAGTCCTCGCGCATATCACGCTGCTTGCGGAACCACTGCACTCCGAATGCCGAGAGTACAGCAAAGACAGCCGCAGCCGGCAAGGGAGGGAAGCCGAAATAGACACCCAGACCCACTCCGCCAAACGAAGCGTGCGTGATGCCACCGCTGATAAATACCAGACGGCGGGTAACGATGTACGTACCGATCATGCCGCACAGGATGCTGGCCAGCAAACTGCCCAGTAGGGCATTCTGAAAGAATGTGTATTGTAGTATTTCCATTATGACATGCGTCTTTCACCCACGATGAGAAACACTTCGTCCTTGAGCACGTCCGGCAGTTCCACACTACGCAACTGAAGGCTGCGCACCCATCCGGCAACTTCGTCGTCCTTCATCGTGTAAAGCACTTCGCGGAACTCCTCAACTTCCGTTTCGTTATACTGATCGCCTTCTCGTCCACGGAAGCGGTCCAGCTCCTCATCATTGTAATATTCAATCTGTTTGCTGACAGCAGCCAGCAGACTTTCTTTCTCACAAACCTCATGTTGTCCGCAGCATTCCTGATCCACCTGCTTTACTTCGGGCATCTTGTCCAGTTCTCCGCGCTCCACTTTCCGGCGCAGATAAAGGTTGTGGAAGAAACCGGCTATTAAAGCAATCACGGTCAGGGCCGCCAGGGCAATCAAACAATAAACTATAAACATGCTTCTGTTATTTTAAAACCTGCCTGTTGCAGGGTGTTCCAATACTGAGGATAAGATTTGCTCACTACCTGTGGATTGTTGATCCGCACTTCCGGCAGAACCAGAGCCGCCGGGGCAAAGGCCATCGCCATGCGGTGGTCCTCGTACGTGTCAATGCCGCTCTGCTCGTCCTTCGGGCAGCGTTCGCCGTTCCAGAACATCTCCGAGTCGTTTGCCTGTCCGATGACAAAACCCAACTTGCCCATCTCGCAGATCAGTGCCGTAATACGGTCTGTTTCCTTGATTTTCAGACTTTGCAACCCCTTGAAGTGGAACGGAATGCCCAGCAGGGAGCAAGTCACCACAAACGTCTGTGCCAGGTCCGGTTGATTGATGAAGTCATGCTCCATACGCGCTGCCGGCTGTCCCTGTTTGAATAGGCGCACGGCTGTGCTGCCGTCGGCCAACGTGCGGAATTCTGTGCCCACCCCCAAGGTGCGGAATAGTTCGGCTACATGCGAGTCGCCCTGCGCGCTGTCGGCAAACAGGCCTGGCAACAGGATTTCTGCTTGTGGGTCGCGACTCAGCGCCACCATCTGATACCAATAGGAAGCGGCGCTCCAGTCGTTCTCGATGAGATAGTCCGTAGAGCGGTACGGTTGCGGTGCTACGGTAATTTCCTGTGCTCCAGTCCAACGGGCGTCGGCACCGAAGTCACGCATCATTTTTAATGTCAGATCGATATACGGGCGGGAGATGATGTCGCCCTGCAAGTGAAGCTGTAAGCCACGCTGCATGGTGGGACCGATCATCAGCAGGGCCGAGATATACTGTGAACTCACGTTGCCCGGCAGTGCGATGCTGCCACCCTCAAACGGTGCTCCCTGAATATCAAGCGGCGGAAAACCTTCCTGCTCCACATAGCTGATTTTTGCACCCAAGGTGCGCAAGGCATCTACCAGAATGCCGATGGGGCGGTGCTTCATGCGCTCGGTGCCCGTGATGATATGCTGTCCCGGGGTAACGGCCAGGTAGGCCGTGAGGAAGCGCATGGCCGTGCCTGCGGCACCGATGTCAATGGTTTGCGGCATCTCTTTCAGAGCCTGTACCATGACGTCCGTGTCGTCGCATACAGAGATATTCTGCGGTGTCTGGTTATTGTGTCCTAAAGCGCTGATGATGAGCGCCCGGTTACTGATACTTTTGCTGGCCGGCAGGGTTATGATGCCGGTAAGTGTTTGTGGTGCTGTTATCTGATATTGCATGATTGGCTATTCGACTATAAAGATCTGTTTACGCATACAAAAGTAGGAATTAATTTGCATAATTCAAACAGAATGTATATTTTTGCACTCGCAAAACGGGATGTAGCTCAGTCCGGTTAGAGTACTCGTCTGGGGGGCGAGTGGTCGCTGGTTCGAATCCAGTCATCCCGACTGAACCAAAACAGGCTGTGTCTAAGCTTAGACACAGCCTGTTTTGGTTTTATACTGCTTATTGTGGCTTACAGATCGCCGATAGTCCGTTTATAGTCAGTCTCATAGATTTTATATTGTGTTTTGGCCTCGATCAGATTACTCTCGGCCTGTTGCTTTTGTGATTCGGCATCCAGTAAATCTGTCAGTATGGCCATTGAAACTGAATAACGGTTTTCGGTTACACGAAGATTTTCTTGAGCTCGTTTCAAGGCCAATTCTGCGGTTTGGACTAACCGGTAGCCGTCGTTCAGGTTTTGCAGGGCCTGTTGTACTTCCAGTTCCAGCAGACGTTTGTTTTTCTGCATTTCCAGATTGGCATGTTCGGCCTCTAATTGTGCTTTTTTTACTTTCTTCAGTTTGGCACCCCATTCAAAAAGCGGCACTTGAACCGAGAGCATCAGAGCTCCCAGACCATCACGAAATTCTTCCGTGTAGGGCATTACCCCATTGGCCGTGGTGACACTTCCTTTCATCTTGATATTTCCGTAATAAGTGTAACCGGCAACCAGTCCCACTGTTGGAAGCATATCTGCGCGTTTCATCTGTATTTGTTCGTGGGCGGCCTTTGCCTGTTGTTGCAGCAGATGCAGCTCCGGACGGTTACTGATGTCGGCATGAAGCTTTTCGGGAGCTGAAATGTGAATGGCGGTATCGGCTGGTTCTATCTGTATATCCGGGTTCAGACCGAGCAGGCGGCATAAGGACAGGCGGCACAGATTGGCTCCTCCCCGTGCTTTCTGCAGCTGATAACTGATTTCGCTCCGTTCCGATTCGATGCGCAGCAGGGCATCATCGGTGGCAAATCCAGCCTGGACCGAGGTTTCCACCTGGCGGTATAAAGAATCCATCTGCGCATGATACGCTTCTAACATACGAACCTTGCTTTTAACGGCAATGAGCGTCCAATACGCGTTTTCCGCTTCAAAAATAACTTCAGCTCGTGTCAAACGAACCTGTTCCCGGGCAGCCTGTTCGCCAATCCGCGCCAACCGTTGTCCGGTTCGTATCTTGCCTCCGGCATACAGAGGCTGGGTCAGGCTGATGCCGGCCATATACATGCCGTGCATCTGCAGTTTCATGCCCATCATGTCCATATCCGGAAATATATAGGTACCGGTAGCCGAGCCATCCAGTTTCGGAAGATAAGCTGCAGCGGCGATTTTTTGGTCTAATTCAGCCTGTTGCAGTTTGTTGCCGGCCTGTTGCAGGGTTTCACTTTGCTGCAAGGCCTGTTTCCGGCAATCGTCCAGCGACAGAGAGAGGGTTTCCTGTGCCTGCAAACAGGGGCGGAAGGTCAGCACTGCCGTGAGTAGCAGTGCTGCTTTTTTAAGATATATGCTGTTCATAATCATTGTTCTTATTCAGTTTTTTGAATGCGGAAAAGTACCATATAGAATATGGGAAGCAAAATAAGGGTTATGAGCGTGCCGACTGCCAGTCCCCCCATAATGGTGATGGACATGGAACTGTACATCGGGTCGGAAAGTAGAGGAATCATGCCCACAATGGTGGTCAGTGATGCCATGAGTACCGGGCGCACACGTGACACCGTAGCTTCTATCACGGCTTTATAGGGCGACAAATGCTCTTCTTTCTGCAAGCGTCCGATTTCGTCAACCAGTACAATGGCGTTTTTAACCATCATGCCGATAAGTCCCATCATACCGATAATGGCCATGAAGGTCATGGGTTGTCCTGTTGCCAGCAATGAGGGTACAATGCCGCAGAACACGAACGGGAAGCAGATCAGAATCAGGATCACCTTGCGCCAGCTGTTGAACAACAGCAATAGAATGGCTAGGATCAGAAAGATGGTGATGGGCACGAACTTCATCAGATTGCCGATGGCTTCACCCTGTATTTCTCCTTCGCCTACCCAGCGCATGTGATAACCGTCGGGTAGATGAATGGCCTCTATGTCTTTCTGAATTTCCGATACGACCTTTGCCGGGGTGGCTTCGTCTATATCGGGGTTCGGGTCACATTCTGCCTCGATTACCCGTTGTCCGTTGAGACGCAGTACGACATCTTCATCCCATTGCAACTTGATGCCGGGTGATACCTGCCTCAGCGGTATGGCCCGAAACATACCGTCCTGGATTTCTTCCAGATTTCCTCCACCGGCCAGAGCTGATGTCAGTTTGTCTTCCGGCAAGTGCATATTCATTGTGCTCCACACCGGGATATCGTTCAGATTCCGGATACGGCTTCCGTCCGCGTTGCGCATCTGCAGATTGATCAGTACGGGTCTGTCCTGATCCTGAAGAACTCCGACCGTCATGCCGTCCGTGGCTGCCATCAGGGCATTGGCCACATCACCGCGTCCCACTCCGGCGCGTAGTGCGTCTTCGGGTACATACTGTGCCACGAGCGCCTTTCCCGAAGGTTTCCAGTTGTTCTGTACCGAATAACGGTCTACGTAAGGGCAGCGTCGCATGATGTCCTCTGCCTGTCGGCTCAGCTGTCGTAATACTTCCGGATCCGGTCCGGAGAATTCTACTTCTACGGTGTGTGAGGTAGAGATTGAGAAATTGTATTTACGCAGACGGATATAGGCATCGGGATACTGTTCCCGAAGCTGGCGGCGTACCTCGGGTATCTGCTTGAGCACGGTGGCATAGTCCTTACAGTCTACAATCAGTTCTCCATAGCAGTCGCCGCCACTGGTCATTGGGCGTACCAGGCAATAATGGGCCGGTGCGCTTCCCTGACTTACTGACACCCGTTCCACATCGGACCGTTCGGACAGTCTGGCACTCATTTCCAGCAGGCGGTCGCGCACCTCGTCGGCATTGGTATCTGCTGGGAAAAAACATTCAACCACATATTGCTTGTAATCAAAGTCAGAGAAGAAGAGATTCTTGACACGGGTCATTCCGAAGAAGCATAGTAGCAAAACGGCAAAGGCCGCGATGATAGTGCTCCGCTTATGACCAATCAGGAAGGAAATGCTTCGGCGGATGAAGGTGTGCACCGGAGAGTTCATGACCGAAGCCTGTTCCGTTATGGCTTTCTTTTCACGTACTGGCAGCCAGGCCCGGGCACAAACGGGCACCTGAACCAGAGCCAGCGCCCAGCTGGCCAACAGGCTTACGCAGAGCACCAGAAATAGGTCGCCGGCATATTCACCGGCCGAATCGGGCGACAGATAGACGCACAGGAAGGTAGAGGCGGCAATGATGGTGGCGCCCAGCAGAGGCCAGGCTGTGTTCTTTCCGATGCGATAGAAGTAGGTTTTCGGACTCATGCCCCTTTTCTTGTCAATCAGAATGCCATCCATAATCACTACTGCATTGTCAACCAGCATACCCATGGCCACAATGAAGGCTCCTAAGGAGATGCGTTGCAAGGTGGTGCCGCACATCAGTAGGATAGGGAAAGATACGGCAACCGTAAGTACCAGCCCGAAGCCGATAATCAGTCCGCTGCGGAATCCCATTGTGAAAATCAGTACCAGAACGACAATCAGCACCGACTCCAGAAGATTCCACATAAAGGATGAAATCGCATCGTCCACCTTGTCGGGTTGGAAAAATATCTTCTCGGTTTGCATACCGGCCGGTACGTTTTTCATGGCTTCTGCCAGTCGGGCGTCTACAGACTTGCCGACATCGGGTACAATGGCCGATGATTCCAGAGCGATGCAAATGGCCAGAGCTGGTTTGCCTTCTACGAAGAAACCGTTGCGTTGCGGTTCTGAGAAACCGCGTTCTACCCGAGCTATATCTCCCAGTCGCACTGTCTTTCCGCCAGAAGTCTGCACTAACAGATTGCGTATATCTTCTTCGTCTTTCACGGCATCATCCACGTATAAGGCAATGCGTTCCGTTCCTTGGTTGTACTTTCCCGCATTTACTGTCGAGCCTACTGACTGGAGTACGGCCATGATTTGAGTCGGAAGCAGGCCGTTACGGGATATCTGTTCTTTGGACAGTGTGATGTTAATTACTTCGTCGCGATTTCCGGCTATATTAATTCGTTTCACCCCTTTTACCTGTTGCAGTTCCCGGCGCAGATATTTGGCGTACCGATACATTTCCGGATAGCTGTATCCGTCGGCTGTAAACGCATAGAAGATACCGTATACGTCCATCATATCATCGATGACTATAGGATCGGAACATCCTTGGGGCAGCCGGATGGAAGCATCGCTGACCTTGCGTCTTAGCAAGTCGAAGTGCTGTTCCAGATCCTTGTTCAGCACTGTCATCTGAAATTCTACGGTAAACAGCGCCATGCTGTTCTGACATTCTGTTTTTACCTTGTTTACATTCGGCAGGGCACGGAGCTCATCTTCCAGCATCAACGCCACCTTCTGCTCTATTTCGTGCGCACTGGCTCCAGGATACGACACCACGACCATAGCCTGTTTGGCCGATACCGCCGGATCTTCCAACTTGGGCATCTGTAGAAATGACAGTATTCCGGCAATGAGAATGGCCGTCATGAACGACCAGAACAACATGGGTCGTTTCATGAAATATTCGGTTACCTTCATGTTCATTATAGCAGTCCTCCAACATTTGTTTCGCTCGGTTTTTCCAATACTTTTACTTTTTCACCCGGTTGTAGTGCGTGTACACCGGCACGTACAATCTGCTCGTTGTCTTTCAGACCTTTAGTTACGATAACCCGATCACCCTGTATTTCATCAGCGATGGTTATTTGTCGTTGCTCTACGGTTGAGTCTGATCGCAACACCCAAACACAAGTTTGTTTTCCATTACGGAATATGGCGCTTAGCGGTAGGGTCAGTCTGTTTTCCTGATCGGAGGAAGCCGCAATGCGAAGACGTACTTCAATATTCATACCTGCAGTAATGGTCTGCTCGGGTTTACCGTCGAAAGCCAGACGCAACCGGTACAGTTGGTTACCATCCGCCCGAGGTAAAAGGCTTAATAATCTCATCGGCCACTCGTGACTCTGCTCTGTTCCGTCCAAATGACAGGAATACTCTGTTATCTGCTCACGCATGAGATAAATTTCTGCGGGAATATCCGTGACTACTTCCATTTGAGAAGTATTCATCAGCGACAGTACGGCAGTTCCCGCATCGACCATTTCGGCCGGTGAGAAATTTACCGACTGTACATATCCGTCTGTCGGTGCATATAAGCGGGTATAGGCTATTTTGTTCCGGTTGCTTTGCAGCTGTACTTTTAATTGTTGCAGCCCGGCTTCGGCCTTTTCATAATCATTGGCAGAAAGGCTATGCTGCTCGAATAAGATTCTGCTTCTGTCTACTTCGTCCTTGACCTGTTCATATTGGATTTGCAATGCCTCAACCCCCAGACGATAATCCTTATCGTCCAGTTGGGCAACCAATTGTCCCTGGCGTATGAAGTCGCCTTCCTGAACATAGATCTTACTGATTTGTCCGGCCACTTTAAAGCCCAGGTTTATGGTTTGTGCTTCGTATACCCGTCCGGAATATGTCTTTACGGTGGTCTTTTCTGCGTGCGTCGGTTGGGTGAGCAACACGCTGCGTCGTTGTATTTCCGGTTGTTCCGTTTTTTTACAGGCGGTTAATAATGCGAATGTGATTAGTGCTGCGCACGGAATTAAGTTTTTTCTTATCTTCATAACTGGAACTTTAATTTTTTGCATCTGCAAATTTGCTGAATCTCTTTTGATAAAGCATTTCCCAATGGGTGTATAAACTGTCCAAAAGGATGGATTGTTTTTAGTATATTCAGAAAAAAGACCTATTTTTGTTCTAAAGGATAAATTTTGAAAGGTATGAACCATTCCAAGAAGACGACATCTGCATTTCAGCATCTGAATCTGATAAATCTTTCTGTCTTGAAAGAGGCGGTGCATTTGAACAATGAACTGATACTTATAGATAACTTTAATTTTGCGAGTACATCTGACGATGAATCTCTGTTTTTTACCCAATATCCGGTAAAGCTGTCGTTTACGGTGGTTATCATTGTATTCTCCGGTTCTATGCATTATCGTATAAATCTGGAGGAGCTTTGGGCTTATTCCAATGATCTGATAACGGTACAGAAGGGGGCTATCGGCGAATTCCTGCATTCCAGTCCGGATTTGCAAGTGGCCGTGATCGCTTTCAGTAATGAGCTTTTTCATATGAACGATCATCCCGAAACAGCTATGAAGATGCAGCAGATGCTTTATGAAAATCCGGTGAACCATTTCTCGGGTGAAACCATAAAGGAGGTGCTCATGATTTATGATTTGATGAAAAAGAAAATAACGGAAACCGATAATCCGTTCCGAAAAGAAATTCTTCAAGGATATGTCCGGGCTTTGATGTATACCATTCTGCATAAGTTATTGGAAACATTGCAACAGGTTCCGGCGTATATCCAAAATAATCGGCAGCATGAAATATACATGCAGTTTATTCGTGAAGTGCAGCGGAATTATCAGAAGGAACGCAGTGTAGCTTATTATGCCGATCGTCTTTGCATTACACCGAAATATCTTTCACAGACCGTGCTGAAAGCGAGTGGACGGTTGGCAGGGGAATGGATTTCCGACTATGTTATTCTTGAGGCTAAGGCCCTTATCAAAAGCCACCGTTATACGATCCAGCAGATCAGTGAAATGCTGCATTTTCCGAATCCGTCGTTTTTCGGACGGTATTTCAAGAAGAAGGTGGGATGTACACCAAAAGCCTATCAGAAGAATATCAGATAGTGTTTTTCATGTTTTCTTTTCCATGCAGAAAGCAGAGGCGTGGTTGCATAATAAAAATCATCCCGGCCATTTTCCAAAAACATCGAAATGTTTTGAAAATCTGGTCGGGATGATTTTTATGTTTGCTTTTCCTTATTAAACTTATTCTGCTTTATATTTTATAATTCTAAAGTGGTTTTTATCATCGATAATAGTTGCGTCAGCTTTTAATTTTCGAGCTTTTTGAGCAGCTTTCCATAGTAAATTTTTCTCTAGACGTGGACGTTCAGGACGAATGATAGGGATAACAAGTGGTGTATATTGACCGTACGCAATAACCTCAAAGTTCTTTTTTACTTCTTTTTCGTTTAGATAAACATCAATATTATCATAAACATCTTTTTTCTTTACATCCTTTTTGAATAAGACTCTTCCCAAGAACTTAGTATTATTAATCTTTTCCTCATAATTTTCTCTTAAGTCTTTAGTATTCATGTAGCTGACAGTACATGAAGATAGCGATAAAACAGTAAAAGTAAAAAGTAAAATCTTCTTCATCTTAGTATAATTTGTATTAAACATATAATTAGTCGTCCCTTAAAAAGCCCATTTTTGCGAGATATTGTTCACAGACAGTATCTCGCAAATTTTTTGAATCATACCA
>CALUIU010000006.1 GCA_944320795.1 Candidatus Paraprevotella stercoravium
ACGGGCCTTTTTTCATAAAAATGAAGAAAGTGCATCAAAATGCATATTAACATACATTTTGACACACCCTCTTTTTTCATTTAGCCGGACATTGCGACGGTATCAGTTTTATAAATCTTTTGTTATTGGGAATGTTCTGCAACATTCTGCGGTGGAACTTGTCTTCGGCAATCATCACCGCATGCACCTTCTTGGGCGAAACGACCTTACACATCTTTTTAAAATAGGCCTGCTCCAATTCTGCCGATTCAACCTTCAACTCGGTAATCCGCTCCACACATTCCTTACACTCTTTTTCTGTAGGATTCTCTTTCTTATGTATGCGTTTGAGTTTCATGATTTCCTTATTGATTTTTCGCTGTTTGTCATGCAGCTCATGATATAGCGGAAAGAAATTCTTGGCATCGAGAGCAGTCATTCCGGTACTGAGAATGATAAATTCCTCCATTTCCTCACGGAATTTCTGCGGAGAAAAATTGTGCGGCCCCTTCTGCTGAGCCGAAAGTCCGGTCAGCCATCCAAAAGCCATCAGAACAATCAGTAACACTTGTTTTTTCATAACAATAAAACTCATAAATTAATTTGAACCTGTGAGATACATGGCTATCTCACTATTATCTACCAAAGCATAGTCCAGCATATCCTCCATATATACCGATTCAGTTTCCGGCGTAACATTGATATCATGCTCTACAGAAACCGAAGCTACCGGAGTTTTAGAAGCAGAAATCTGCTTCAGATAAATCCAGGCACCTGTCATGGCCACAGAACATACTACCGCGGCCGTAGCCAGCCAATAGCGCAAATGGCGTATTCTGGCAGCAGGCTGATGCACTACCGGAGCATTCTTTTCCGGCAATTCATTCATCAGCCGATCCGCAAAATCTGCGAAATAGTTCTCCGGCACGGTGAACGGTTCTTTCTTGCCAAACTTTCTACGAATAATATATTCTTCTCTCATAATGACTCCTACTTTGTACACCTATATGACAATATAAAGGGGAAAAGGTTTAATCTTCCTCCTGAAAAAATTCCGCTATCTTTTTGACTGCGTGATGATATGTAGCCTTCAGGGCGCCAACAGAAGTACCGAGAATCTCACTGATCTCCTCGTACTTCATATCCTGAAAATATTTCATCTGAAAAACCAAACGCTGCTTCTCCGGCAGGCGTGCGATGACTTCCTGCAACTGGGCCTGCAACTCATCGCCGTCAAAAAATTCATCACTCATCAGGAAATCAACCACACTGGAATCCTCATCCAGACTAAAATGGTTTTTCTGCTTCTGCACAAAATTCAAGGACCCATTGATCGCTATGCGATAAAGCCACGTCGAAATCTTGGAGTCCCCCCGAAAAGCATCTAAATTAGTCCATGCCTTAATAAATGTATTCTGCAAAAGATCATTTGCATCATCATGTGACAGAACAATACGACGGATCTGCCAATAGATGGGTTCACTGTAAATCGACACGACACGGGCAAAAGCGGCACGCTGCAAGGATTTGTCCTGCAACTGCCTCACCAGTTCTTCTTCATTGCTTGTCATATTCATTGCCTATGCACAGTGTATGCTTATCTTTATCTGTTTTTAAGTTTCTCTATAATAACACGGTCATAACCATAAGGATCACCACAGGAACGCAGTTTCCCCGACGCATCAAAATACATAGTCTGGTAGGTAATGAACAACGGATACGGAGCGGAAAAACGGTAATAACTCATTGGCTTAAAACTCTCGGACTGCTGCCAACGCTTGCCCTTTTCTGTAATCGGCTGCAGATCAAGGGAAAGACGTATCTTATCCATTGTTTTGTCGTCATCGACCAGGAACGAAGCCAACTCCAAAGGTTTCTCCAGACGAATACATCCGTGACTGATAGCCCGGTTGCTGCGAGCAAAGGCCGAACGGTTATTCGTATCGTGAAGAAATACCGAGAAATTATTCGTAAAGCGGAATATCATACGCCCCAATGAATTCCCTTCTCCTTTTTCCTGCCGGAGCATATAATTGCCTGAAAGCAACATGGCCGCACTTACTTCAGCCGGATTCAACTCTTCACCACTGCCCTTTTCTATAATCTTGATCTTATTGCGCTCGAAATAGCCCAAATCTCCTACATGCCGGGTGGCTATCTCATTCTTGATAATACTGAAAGGAATCACCCAATAGGGATCAATTTGCATATAATCAATCTTACTGTGCAACAAAGGAGTCTTATGTTTTAGCGAACCGCCGCAGATTTTCATCTCCAGACTCCTGCCGGATTCCTCATCATAGGCTGTCAGTTCCTGAGATGCCATATTTACCCATACATAGCGCTTATCGGGTTGCTTGCGGCGCCAACGCAGGCGCTCCAGATTGGACAGTATTTTATCCTTATTATAAGAGGCGGATTCCGAAGAAAGATACAATGCCAACAAGCGCAAATAAGCCGGATTGTCAGACTCACTGGCACGGATAGTATCTACAAAAGAAATATGTTTCAGATTGTTCAACGCACGATGGATATAAGCCTGATCCGCACGCTCTGTCGGTATATCATAAAGACGGATATAGGTAACTTGCGGTTCCGAATCAGCGACATCCAACCGGTTGAACACTTTCGAAGGCTCCAGCAAACCAAAGCGCAAGCCACAAAGCAAACGAAGATAAAGCTGTGTAAGACGATATTCCAGACGTCCATAAGTCGCACTGATGTCCTGAGAAGAAGAAAAATCGAGTGCGCGCACCCGTTTCAAATCCTTACGGATATCTTTCGTCGGAAACAACGCCGAAGGCATACCCCATCTTTTGACATCAGAACACAAAGCCAAAAGACTGTCAGCACGGGCGTCTATCCCATTACGGGTTACCCAAAGAAAAGGGCCTTTTTCCAAATAGTAACGGTTAAGAAAAGCGTCAGTATATAATGCTGCCGGTGCTTTGCGAATCTGTTCTTCTATAGCGGTTCTGATCTTTCCGCTATACAAAGAACAGGAATCAGAATTCCACTGCTGCAAGTCATCTATAGACACAGAATAAAAGCCCTCTACCTTTTCCTTAGCACAGGAAAACATAAAGGTACAAGACAAGACAAGAAACAGCGAGCGGCATATTCCCAATTTCATCACATGAAATTATCCTATTGAAATTTTACGCACCAGTTTTCCCAATTTCAGGATATAACATCCTTTCGGCAAAGAGGTGCTGACTGTATACTCAGAACTCTCCACCTTATATGATCCTACTTTCAAACCGGCCAGATTATAGATTTCCAGAACCAATCCCTCGGCATGCTGCACCGTAATCTGACTGCCACGCACCGTGATTGATGGTGTCAGCTCATCCATCTGCCCGAAGACAGGAAGATCAGGAAAAGCATAAAGAGGAGTTACAGCCGGTAAAAATAAAGCTAGCAACAATGTAAGTGTAACGTATTTCTTCTTCATAAATCCTAAAATCCTTACTCAATGTCACAAATATAAAGTATTTTCTTCGAAAGAACAAGAATTCTAAAAAAAATCAGAGATGTAAAGTCAGATTTTCACGCGCCAACAATGTATCCGGAAAAATTGACTGTGCCTCACAAAGCAATTCATCTTCATTCTCATAACGGGCAGAAAAGTGACCGATACACAAACGACGCACGCCAATCATACGTGCCATCTCAGCAGCCTGACGGGCAGTGCTGTGGCAGGTTTCACGTGCCCGACGCTTGTCCGATTCGGCAAAAGTGGCTTCGTGATAAAGCAAATCAACACCTTTCAGAAAAGGAACAATCTCAGGTTGATAAGCGGTATCAGAACAGTAGGCATAACTGCGCGGCGGATTGGCGGGACGAACAAAGTATGCATTAGGTACGACCGTTCCATCTTCCAGCGTCCAGTCAGCGCCTTGCTTAATACGCCCAATCGCATAATCAGGCACTTTATAGAAATCTATTTTTTCACGGATAATATGTGGCAATACCGGTTTTTCACGGAAGCAAAAACCCATGCAAGGCACACGGTGGCGCAACGGAAAAGCATAAACCTCCACCGAACGGTCCTCGTAAATCAACGAATACTCCTCGACTGCAAGTTCGTGAATCTGCACCTCATAAGGCATTCCCTGACAGAAAAAATCCAACTGGGGGCGCAAAAGTGACTCCAGCGGTGCCGGCGCATAGATGTACAACGTTTCGGTACGTCCCAGAAGTCCGAACGTAGAAATCAAACCAATCAAGCCAAAGCAATGGTCCCCATGCAGATGGGATATGAAAATATGGTTCAGACGGGAGAATTTCAAATGCGAGCGACGCAACTGCAACTGGGCACCTTCCCCACAATCAATCATAAAAAGCTTGTCGCGCACATTCACCACCTGCGCCGAAGGATAATGACGCATGGTAGGTAATGCTGAACCGCATCCCAAAATATTCACTTCAAATTTTTCCATAAAACAATATAAATAAAAAAGAGCGGTGACCCGAGGACACCGCTCTTCGCTGTTTATTCTTGAATAGAATTATTCACCTTTTTCCATCTGAGCCTTCAAAGCTGCCAATGCATCGATATCACCCAGGGTAGTTGATGCAGCCTGGTTCTGAATCATCGGAGCATCTTCCTTCTTTGATGACTTCTTAGGAGCAGCAGCCTTCTTAGCTTCCTTAGCCTCAGCGCGCTGTGCATCTTCGAAGATACGGCTGTGAGACAGGATGATGCGCTTGCTTTCCTTGTTGAACTCAATCACCTTGAATGGCAACTTCTCGTTCAACTGAGCCTGTGAACCATCTTCCTTAACGAGGTGCTTCGGAGTTGCGAAACCTTCTACACCGTACTCCAACTGGATAACTGCACCCTTGTCGAGCATCTCAACGATAGTTCCTTCGTGAACTGAATCCTGAGTGAATACAGTCTCGAATACATCCCATGGGTTCTCCTCCAGCTGCTTGTGACCCAAGCTCAGACGACGGTTTTCCTTGTCAATCTCCAGAACCTGAACCTCGATCTCAGCACCGATCTGAGTGAACTCTGAAGGATGCTTGATCTTCTTAGTCCAAGACAGGTCAGAGATGTGGATCAATCCGTCAACACCTTCCTCGATCTCAACGAATACACCGAAGTTAGTGAAGTTGCGAACCTTTGCAGTGTGCTTAGAACCTACAGGATACTTAGCCTCGATGTTCTCCCATGGATCAGCCTTCAGCTGCTTGATACCCAGAGACATCTTGCGCTCTTCGCGATCCAGAGTCAGGATAACTGCCTCTACTTCGTCACCAACCTTCATGAAGTCCTGAGCTGAACGCAGGTGCTGGCTCCAAGACATCTCAGAAACGTGGATCAGACCTTCTACACCCGGAGCGATTTCGATGAATGCACCGTAGTCAGCCATAACGACAACTTTACCCTTAACCTTGTCACCTACCTTCAAGTTAGGATCCAAAGCATCCCATGGGTGCGGAGTGAGCTGCTTCAAGCCCAGAGCGATACGCTTCTTCTCATCATCGAAGTCGAGGATAACCACGTTGATCTTCTGATCCAACTGAACAACCTCGCGAGGATCGCTAACACGGCCCCATGACAAGTCTGTGATGTGGATCAAACCGTCTACGCCACCCAAGTCGATGAATACACCGTATGATGTGATATTCTTAACGGTACCTTCCAATACCTGTCCTTTTTCCAGCTTGCTGATGATTTCCTTCTTCTGCTGCTCCAACTCAGCCTCGATAAGAGCCTTGTGAGAAACAACAACATTCTTGAATTCCTGGTTGATCTTAACCACCTTGAATTCCATAGTCTTGCCAACGAATACATCGTAATCGCGGATAGGCTTAACATCGATCTGTGAACCTGGCAAGAATGCCTCGATTCCGAATACATCAACGATCATACCACCCTTAGTGCGGCACTTGATGTATCCCTTGATAATTTCTTCTTTCTCCAGAGCCTCGTTAACACGATCCCAAGAACGAGTAGCACGAGCCTTCTTGTGTGAAAGGATCAACTGACCCTTCTTGTCTTCCTGATTCTCGATATACACCTCAACAACATCACCTACTTTCAAATCAGGATTGTAACGGAACTCACTCATAGGAATGATACCGTCTGACTTAAAGCCGATGTTCACAACAACCTCACGCTTGTTCATTGCGATAACAGTACCGTCAACTACTTCGTGATCGTTTACCTTGTTCAAAGAACCTTCGTAAGCCTTCTGCTGTTCTTCACGACTTACATTTGTTGTGTCACCGCTTTCATAAGCTTCCCAGTCAAAATCTGCCAGAGGAGCTACATTTTTCAAATCTGCCATTTAGTTAATTAATTGATAATAAAAATACTAATAATGTTAGACATTATATTGTTTAAAAATTCGCCGCAAAGATAACTCAAATTCTCACTTATATAAAAACAAAAGACTTGTTATTTTTATATATTTAAGCATAAATAACATATTATTACATTATCTATAAAATCATATTTTCTTTCCGTCTTTGAAAGGAAAGCCGCATTTTAAAGATAATGAAATAAAGGAAAACGAATGTCACATATTTATAGATTTTTCGCTCTTCATATATTCGAATATTCTCAGTTTTGTCGTATCTTTGTGCTACTCACAAACATTAATAGAATTCAGAGCATGAAAAAAAAGATTGAATGTATCGGTGTCCTGACATCTGGAGGTGATGCTCCGGGAATGAATGCCGCCATACGTGCCGTAACCCGTAGCGCTATAGCTGAAGGCTTCAAGGTAAAAGGTATTTACAGAGGATATGAAGGACTTCTGCGAAACGAGATTCAAGAATTTACCACCGAGAACGTAAGTAATATCATCCAGCGTGGAGGTACTATTCTGAAAACAGCCCGCTGCAAAGACTTCCAAACTGTAGAAGGCCGTAAAATTGCCTACGACAATATGGTAGCTCAAGGTATTGACGCACTGGTGGTCATCGGAGGTAACGGTTCACTTACCGGTGCCAGAATCTTCGCAGAAGAATATGATGTACCTTGTATCGGATTGCCGGGAACCATTGACAATGACTTGTATGGCACAGATTCAACGATCGGTTACGATACAACCCTGAACACAATCGTAGAATGCGTAGACAAAATCCGCGACACTGCTACCTCACACGAACGTATCTTTTTCATTGAAGTGATGGGACGCGATGCCGGCTTCCTGGCACAGAACAGTGCTATCGCCAGTGGAGCCGAAGCTGCAATCATTCCGGAAGACTCCACCAATGCCGACCAGTTGGAGCAGTTCATCGGACGCGGAATCCGTAAGAGTAAGAGTTCAAGTATCGTCATCGTATCCGAAAGCCCGAAATGCGGTGCCATGTACTATGCTGAGCGCGTAAAACAGGAATATCCGGAATATGACGTGCGTGTATCTATCTTGGGCCACCTGCAACGTGGAGGTTCTCCAAGTGCCAGCGACCGTATCCTGGCCTCACGCTTGGGCGTAGGTGCCATTACAGCCATTCTGGAAGGACAGCGCAACGTAATGATCGGTATCCGTGACGACGAAATCGTTTACGTTCCGTTTACCAATGCTATCAAAAATGACAAGCCGATCAAAAAAGAGCTGATCAACGTATTGGGTATCCTCTCTATCTGATTCTATTCAGATATACAAATGATCAGAGAAGGGTTGTTTCGCAAATGACGAAACAACCCTTCTCTGATTATTCCAGAGCCACCGCACACTCCGATTTTCTAAAACAATAAAAGAGAAGGTGTCAAAATTCTTTTTTGAAAAATGAATTTGAAATTTGCCCCTAAAAGATAAAAGAAAAAGCCACATCATGACTCAATACAGAGTTTGATATGGCCCTTTTAAATATCACGGTTATAATCTGTAACTTTGAAAAAGAAGCAATCATTTAGTTCTGACACATCCTCTTTCAAGTCAAAATATCCCATACAACCTAAAAAAGAATTATTCCTCAAGCAATTTTTTCAAAAAGTCATTCAATTCCTCATCAAGACCTTTTAAAAGGTCCTTGTCCAGAATAATCGTATCATCATCGACCAGATAAAGATCACTCACCACATCTTGCTCCTCATCCATAAGCACAAAAGAGAATGGCTTCAATATAGGAAGTTTTTCCCACACATCATGCATACTTTGAATGCACTTCCTCAACACAGGAACATTCGTTTCATAAAAATGCTCATCTTTTGAATCAATCCATTCCTCAACTACACAACGGGTCAATTCATCGAAATCATCATTATATACAAGAAGTTCGCCAGACTCAGGCTTGATCTGCAAATGAATATCCGTAAGTACCGGATCTGACTGAATCATCGAAAATTTAGCAGCGACTTTATTCAAAGCACGTTCTATCTGTTGAATCGTAGGGGATGTTACGCTCATAAGCAAAAGTCTTTTATATTTATAGAAACCAAAATTACAAAAAATATTTGTAATACTACCTTTTGAAGCAAAAAAAAACAAAATAAGCCTATGAAAATAAGAATACAAAAGACTATCTGACAGCCCTCCGAGCAAAAAAAACAAACGAAACTTTATACAAACAAAAACCCGGACTCATTTGAGTCCGGGCATACTTCATCTATAAGACAAAATTTACAATTACAGACCTGCTCCGTGGCAGTTCTTGAACTTCTTACCGCTACCGCATGGACATGGATCATTACGATTTGGAGTCTTGTCAGCAACATAAGGCTGCTGTGCCTGAGCTTCGCGCGTATCCTGAGCTGCTGCGGCTGCCATATCAGGATCATTCAAATCCTCATGGCTTTCAACATAATTCTGTTTCTGGTGTGCCGGCTCCGGATCCACCTCACGTACCTCCTGTGGAGCCTGTACCGGAATCTGACCACGCATCAAAATGCTCAAGGTCTGGTTATTGATCTTGTCTACCATCTTGTCGAACAGAGTAACACTCTCCAACTTGAAGATCAACAGAGGATCTTTCTGCTCATAGCTTGCATTCTGCACTGAGTGCTTCAACTCATCCAAAGATCTCAGATTCTCCTTCCAAGCCTCATCAATAGTATGCAACATAATTGTTTTCTCAAACTCCTTGATTACAGACTTGCTCTCGCTTTCATAAGCCTCCTTCAACGGAGTTGAAATCTGATACATACGACGTCCGTCAGTAATCGGAACCAAAATATTCTCATACATGGCTCCCTGTGTCTCATACACCTGCTTGATTACCGGATTAGCCACAGCCGCCATCAGATCGGTCTTCATCTTGAAGCGCTTCATAGCCTCTTCATAGGCTTTATTATACAGTTTCTCGCGCTTCATTTCATTATATTCCTGTTCGGTAAACGGACATTCCATGGCCAGAACTTCAAGGAAGTTCTCCTTGCAGCTGTCATAATCACCACCATCAATGAAGTAAACACAGCGATCCCAAATCATATCAGCGATATCCATGCCAATACGCTCACCCATTAAGGCATGACGACGCTTTTCGTACACAACCGTACGCTGTTTGTTCATTACATCATCATACTCCAGCAAACGCTTACGCACACCGAAGTGGTTCTCCTCTACCTTCTTTTGGGCACGCTCGATAGATTTACTGATCATCGGATGTTCAATCATCTCACCATCCTCAAAGCCAAGTCTATCCATGATACGTGCAATACGTTCGCTAGCAAACAGACGCATCAATTTATCTTCCAAAGATACAAAGAAGACAGAAGATCCCGGGTCACCCTGACGACCGGCACGTCCACGTAACTGACGGTCTACACGACGGCTCTCATGACGCTCCGTACCGATGATAGCCAGACCACCGGCCGCCTTCACTTCATCACTCAGTTTGATATCCGTACCACGA
This sequence comes from Candidatus Paraprevotella stercoravium, assembly GCA_944320795.1. Lineage (GTDB taxonomy): Bacteria > Bacteroidota > Bacteroidia > Bacteroidales > Bacteroidaceae > Paraprevotella > Paraprevotella stercoravium. The sequence continues at coordinate 9,793 of CALUIU010000006.1, forward strand.
CCGGCCATATTGGTAGCAATGGTCACCGTACTGCTTTGTCCGGCCTTAGCAACAATATCAGCCTCCTGCTGATGCAGTTTCGCATTCAACACATTGTGAGGGATCTTTCTCATCTGGAGCATCTTGCTCAACATTTCTGAGATTTCAACAGAAGTAGTACCCACAAGTACCGGACGACCGGCCTTAATCATCTTCTCTACTTCTTCGATTACCGCCTTATACTTCTCGCGCTGAGTCTTGTAAACACGGTCATCCATGTCCTGACGGGCAATCGGACGGTTGGTCGGAATCTCAACGACATCCAGCTTATAGATATCCCAGAACTCACCTGCCTCAGTGCTGGCCGTACCGGTCATACCGGAAAGCTTGTGATACATTCTGAAGTAGTTCTGCAAGGTAATTGTTGCGAATGTCTGTGTGGCAGCCTGAACCTTTACATGTTCTTTAGCCTCAACCGCCTGATGCAAACCATCGCTCCAACGACGACCGTCCATGATACGACCGGTCTGCTCATCGACAATCTTCACCTCACCGTCGATCACTACATATTCGTCATCGCGGTTAAACATGGTGTAAGCCTTAAGCAACTGCTGAATAGTATGAACACGCTCGCTCTTCACGGCATAGTCACTATAAAGCTGATCCTTCTTCTGCAAACGCTCTTCTGCTGACAGTGTTGTATCTGTTTCCAAAGCAGACATGGCTGCAGTAATATCAGGCAACACAAACAAATCAGGGTTAGAAGTAGCATGAGCCAACCATTCATTACCCTTGTCCGTCAGATCTACGCTGTTCATCTTCTCATCTACCACGAAGTACAACGGCTCTACAGCCTCCGGCATACGCTTATTGTTGTTCTCCATGTAGATCTCCTCTGTCTTGAGCATACCGGCCTTGATTCCCGGTTCAGACAGATATTTGATCAACGGCTTATTCTTTGGAAGAGCCTTGTGGCTACGATACAACTGCAGGAATCCTTGAGCCACCTTCTCTTTATCTTCTGTAGCGATAAGCTGTTTGGCTTCGGCCAGATATTGGGTAGCCAACTGACGCTGAACGGCAACAAGCTGCTCTACCAACGGCTGATAAACACCAAACAACTGATTGTCTCCCTGAGGCACCGGTCCGGAAATAATCAATGGAGTACGGGCATCATCGATCAAAACTGAGTCCACCTCATCCACAATCGCATAGTTATGACGACGCTGTACCAGATCTTTCGGATTAGTGGCCATATTGTCGCGCAAGTAGTCAAAACCGAACTCATTGTTAGTACCGAAAGTAATATCAGCCATGTAAGCCTTACGACGTGCATCTGAGTTTGGCTGATGACGGTCAATACAATCTACGCTCAATCCGTGGAACATATAGATCGGTCCCATCCAGTCAGAGTCACGCTTGGCCAGATAGTCGTTCACGGTTACCACGTGCACACCGTTTCCTGTCAACGCATTCAGGAACACCGGCAAAGTAGCCACCAATGTCTTACCTTCACCGGTTGCCATCTCGGCAATCTTACCCTGATGCAATACGATACCACCGAAGAGCTGCACATCATAGTGCACCATATTCCAGCGGATGTCGTTACCACCGGCTGTCCAGTGAGCGTGATATACGGCCTTATCTCCGTCAATATCCACGAAATCGTATTTCACAGCGAGCATGCGGTCGAAATCGTTTGCAGTAACGATTACATCCTCATTTTGGGCAAAACGCTCGGCGGTAGACTTCACGATAGCGAACACCTGAGGCATTACTTCGTTCAGGGCTACCTCATAACGTTCCAAAACTTCTTTCTCCAGTTTGTCAACCTGAGCAAACAGAGGAGCACGGTCCTGAATCTCAGTCTGCTCAATTTTCGCCTTCAGTTCGGCAATTTTATCTTTCAGGTCATTGGCTGATCCTTGTATGTAATTTTTCAACTCCTGCGTTTTAGCACGGAGGGCATCATTATCCAAGGCCTGAATTTCCGGATAAGCAGCCTTCACCTTCTCTACCAAAGGCTGAATCAGCTTCATATCCCGTGTTGATTTATTACCAAACAGCTTGCTTAAAAATTTATTTATATCCATAGTTATTTTGTTGTATTATCTGTCAAACGACTGCAAAGTTATTATAAATTTCATAAAAACACACATTCTCTTAACGGTAAATAGCGTTTTTCTACTTTAAATCCGTCAGAGGATAAGCCGAGCAAGCGTTTGGCGCACGGATACGCATAAATTGTGACAACGTAGGAGCCACACAATCAACCGATACCGGCGACTTGATTATTTGCGATTTAATATCATAACCCAGGAAAAAAAGCGGGAAGCTGACAAAGCCTTCACGAATCCACAAAGGCTCATTTGAATTCTCTGTCTCCAGTTTCCATCCGGAAGACACATCTATCATAATATCTCCCGAGCATTTCGGATGATAGCTGTTACGGATTTTACTGATAATCGGGCTCCAGGAACCCACATTCAGACGATGACTGGTATATACATCCTGCACACCTTCCAACTGAATGATAAAATCCTGACACCGTTGCAATACTTCCGCCGAATTCAGCTGTTTGTTTTCCAACAACTTTTTATTCAGATAGATCTGCGCGTTATAGGAAGCCTCGACATACTGCCCTTCGCCATACATGGCCATCAGATACATATTCAGCAAAGCGACTGCTTTTTTCATACTGAACACACCGGTCGGAATCCGATAACGGGCCAGTTCCGGCCGTTCCGGATCGGCATAGCCTGTTGACGTGATGACAAAAAGCACCTGTCCTGCTCCGACACGTTTTTCGACATAATCGATCAAGTCTCCCAACTGACGGTCCAGACGCACATACGTATCCTGCAGTTCTATCGGATAATCTGATGAAGTTTTATGTTCAAAATTTCCGGCATAATACGTCACTGACAAAAAGTCAGTAACATCATCCTTGCCCAGTGCGGTACTCTCCATACACACTTTGGCAAACTTATTTATTTCTTCATTGACACAGCCCGTCGTCTTGAACTGAGAGATACGCTGGTCGCCCTTAAAACGGTGCTCAAAAGAATTAGCCACAGCACTGCCCAGCAAATAATTGAAGTTACCCACCAGATCATTGGATGGCGTCCATTTGAAGTTATCTACAGCCTCCCACAGCGAATGAGTACGGTCATAGGCACTGGCCCAAGCCGGATAGCCGCCGTAATAAGAGGAAGTAACCCACTGCCCCGTTTCATCATTTATCCAGAAAGCTCCGTCTGCCGCATGACCGGCCGCCAGAATGGCTGCATCCCGAAAAGGAGAAATAGCATACACCTGTGCTGCCCCGCCAGAAGCCATTTTCAGTTCATCCACCAAAGTGGAAGTACGCAAATGCTTCGGTGACGAAGCCGTTCCCTTAGGCAAAGCCGGATATTTTTCATCATCTACACAAAATACAGGACGAAGAATCTTGCGATCCATCCACATATTGGCCACAATGCCATTTTCATAAGGAGAAGCGCCAGTAAACAGACAGGCTACCGCCGATGCCCGATCGGGACTGACAAACGGATATTCCGCATTCAGGCACACATAACCGTCTTTCATCAGACGCTTGAATCCCCGCTCGCCATACAGCGACTTGAAAGCCTGCATATAATCCGAGCGTAACTGGTCAATCGTAATGCCTACCACCAAACGCGGAGCATCTGAAGCCGCATAGGCCGATGCATTGGACAAAATCCATGCTCCCAGCAAAGCGGTAAGTAAACGATAGTTTTTTAAATGCATTATCTTATTTATATTTGATTTTTCTTATAATAAAGGATATATCCTAAAGATCTTATTAACAAAATACATGCCAAAGATACAACCGGCGCACAAAAATCCTGAGGTGTAAAGACTGAAAAAATCATAAAAAACACCAACCATATCAAATAAATCATATGAAGAGAAGTCTTTTGACGATGAACAGCGCACCAGATAACCCGTGGCAAGAAAAACAACGGTAATGGGTTCAGCAGTAAAATCTGCCAGTTCGAGCCAACAGTCGGATGCTCGGAAAAAAAGGACAGCAGAGCAACCACACAGCCCATCAAACCGACCAGCACTTGAAACAACAAGTCCACACCCCAATAAATTCTGTTTCTGCGATATTGTAAAACTCCAACCAGCAATGTCATGACGCATAAAACGACACCCACTGTTACCGGGGTAAGATAATCGGAAAACAAGCATGACGTCCCTTCAGCCGGATGCTGTTCCGGTAAAGGAACCAGTATTTCTTCACGAAGAACAAAGGGACGTTTTTTTCCATCCGGTGTACAGATAACCGCATGAGAAGCATAATCTTTCATATAAAAAGGTGCGAACATCTCCTGACGCAAGGTAATCGGTTTGTCTGCGTCTATTCCAAGACAAAGGTCATTCCCCACTTCCGCCCAAGGGGCATCTGCCGTATACTGATGGATAATCTGGCGATAAGTAAGCACTCTCCCTTTGTATTCCTGATACTCAACCGTACCGTCGATTGCTTCCTCTATACGGTCGCGTGCACGGGTGGTACAATTATCATAAAGAAAGTTATAACGATACATGCGGTTTTCCGGCTGATAATTAATCATCAGCAGACGGAACAGATTCTCTTTCTCTTCCCGCGTCAGATTCAAGACCTGAGCATAAACGGCAGATCCACGACGACGGTATTCTTCCTCCATCAAGTCATAAGGAATAATACCCAACTCATAATCACATTCGCCCTTGGTAAAACGCCATATAAAATTAGGTGCCCCAAAATCAAACAGCCCATAATTGAACGCCCAATCATCACCGTTTGTCATATTCCGGTAACGTATTGCCGTATGCCCATAAAGCGCATAAATCTCGGTTGACGGAGAGCAGGTCAGCAGACTGAACTCTATCGAGTCTTGTTCAAAGTCCTGTGCCTGAACCTTTTCAGGGCAAGTACAGACTGTCCACAAAAGCAATAAAAGCCAATAAATTTTCTTCATAAAGCTCTTTATATATGAGATAATCAAACCTCTTTTTCTCAAAAACAGCACAAAAGTAATCATTAAATCAACATCACCCTTACAAACTGATATAAAAAATATACAGAATTCCATCTGAACGCAAATCAGAACAACCATGGTTTTCCTTTCATTGAAAAAAGAAAAAGAAAGTCACGCAAAATACCGAAAAAAGTAGCACAAATAATCATTTTTATATAACTTTGCATTCCAAAAGCATACATTCGAATAACGTGAATCTGATTATAGACATAGGAAATACACTGGCCAAGCTGGTGGCTTTTGACGGAGATGTTCCCATTGAGGAGGTCAGAACCTCCAACGAATCTTTGGAAGCATTAGACTCATTCATAAAAAAATACAAATTTCACAAAGGAATTGTCGCCTCTGTGATCGGCTTTTCTCCGACAATTAAAAACCAGCTGTCTTCCGTAGGTTTCCCCATACTTTATTTCAGTCCGTCCACACCCATCCCGATTCAGAATCGTTACAGGACTCCAGGAACACTGGGATCCGACCGGTTGGCTGCAGTCATTGGCGCCCAAATGCAATATCCGGGACACAACATTCTGGTCATTGATGCCGGCACGTGTCTCACCTACGAGTTCATTGACAATCAAGCCAATTACTGGGGTGGAAACATCACATCCGGTTTACAGATGCGTCTGAAGGCCATGCATACCTTTACAGCCAAGTTGCCGCTTATCGACAGCCAGGGACCGATACCGGAGTTGGGATACGATACAGAAACCGCCATGCGTTCGGGAGTAATCACCGGTATGACCTTCGAAATTGAGGGATATATCCGCCACTTTCGGAAGAAGCATCCGGATCTTTTGGTTTTTTTAACAGGAGGAGACGAGTTTAATTTTGATTCCAGCATAAAAAATATCATCTTTGCAGACAAATACCTTGTTCCAAGAGGACTAAACAGAATATTAAATTTCAACAATGAAAAGTTCTAGAAAGATACTTTATAGTTTATTACTTGCCGCCACACAAATATTGCCGGCCACAGCACAGACCAACGGAACCAATTCTCCCTACTCACGCTTCGGACTGGGAACTCTTGATGATCAGTCACAAGGGTTCAACAAAGCCATGAGCGGATTAGGAATCGGTTTGCATGCCGGCAATCGGGTAAATATGCTGAACCCGGCATCTTATGCCGTAGCAGATTCACTTACTTTCATTTTCGATGTAGGAATGTCTCTGCAAAACGGTAATTTCAGCGACGGAACAAATCGTATAAACGCACATAACACCTCATTGGATTATGTAAACGCACTGTTCCGGCTTCGGAAAAATTTAGGCTTTTCATTTGGTTTTGTCCCTTATTCCAGTATCGGATACAACTTTACGACATCGCAACATGTCGGAACAGATTATGTATCCGGAAACACCATCACCAACAAATCTGTTTATTATGGCGATGGAGGTATTCACCAGCTATATGCGGGAATAGGTTGGAAACCGTTTCAGGGTTTCTCTATCGGTGCCAATGTCGGTTATCTGTGGGGTAATTACTATCACACCATAAGCCAGACTCTGTACAATGGTTCGTCTGTAGATTCAAACGCAGACAATTTGTACCGCCAGTTCAATGCCGACATCGCTTCTTATAAAGTAGATTTAGGTATTCAATATGACATTCCGATCAACAAAAAGAATCAAATAACCCTAGGTGCCATTGCCGGTATCGGTCACAAGATCAACAATACGGCAACCCTATTGAATTATACCACCAAAGGCGACTCTGTAACTCAGGAAGTTAATCAGGCTTTTCAAATCCCTTTCAGTTTCGGTTTTGGCTTCAGTTGGAATCATAATAACCAATGGAACATTGGCGCGGACATTCATCACGAAAGATGGGCCGACTGTGTGCTCCCTGCCATTGATGACGAAACCGGACGTTATGTCGCCCAAAAAGGTATGTACCTGAACCGCACCAAGGCCGTAATCGGTGCAGAATTTGTACCCGACAGAGAAAGCCGCCATTATCTACAGCGCGTAGAATATAAAATAGGAGCTTCATACAGCACTCCATATGTAAAAGTGAATGGCACAGACGGTCCTCGCGAATACGGTATTACTGCCGGATTCGGTTTCCCGATCACCAATAAAATCAACAGTCGCTCCATGATAAATGTATCCTTCCAGTGGTTACATAGCAGTCCGAGCGCCACTTCTATGATTACAGAAAACTACCTGAAGCTGAATGTAGGCATTACATTCAATGAAAAATGGTTCATGAAGTGGAAGATCAACTAATTTCTATGAAATCAAAGAGACATAATTATATGAACGCCAATTCATGCATAGCAGTTATACTTCTGATAACTGCTATGCATGTTTTGATATCTTCTTGTTCCGACTCCAAAGACAATACAGCACCGGCCGTAAATGAAAATGACTCTCTCCCGTTCATGCAAGCCAAAGGAATCAGCAATCTGATTTCTGACTCTGGAATTATCCGTTATAAGATCATTGCGGAGAATTGGGACATTTACAACACGACCAACCCTCCCAAATGGACATTTCTGAAGGGAATTCTACTGGAGAAATTTGATACGACCTTTCATGTGGAATGGTTCGTACAGGCAGATACGGCCTATTGTTACAATCAAAAATTATGGGAGTTACGAGGCCGCGTTGTGGTCCGAAATGTTGAAGGAACTGTTTTTAAAACGGAAGAACTGTTTTGGGACATGTCCACCCACAAGGTATACTCCAACATGTACGTACGGATCATCACTCCCGAACGCGAAGTGGAAGGAACCCGTTTCCAGTCCAACGAACAAATGACCCAATATACATTCTATAACTCCAAAGGCTCATTACCCTTCGATGATGCGGCCTCATCCAGTCCGCAAGACTCCGCCATGCGTGAAGGGCCAGCCAAACCAAATTAATATTATGGGAATAATTTTTTTAGAAATAGCATTTATTCTATTGCTCTCCGCATTTTTTTCCGGTATGGAGATCGCCTTTGTGTCTTCCAACAAACTACGTTATGAGTTGGAAAAATCCTCACAAAACTTTACCAGCAAAGTGCTTGATATCTTTTATGAACATCCAAACAATTTTATTTCCACATTATTGGTTGGAAATAATATTGCCCTGGTAGTTTATGGTATCCTCATGGCCAGAGTTCTCGATTTCTATCTGCTCGAGCCATTAGGATTAGGACAATACGAAGGAGCCAAACTGATCATCCAGACTCTAATCTCTACTTTGATCGTGCTGGTCACCGGAGAGTTTCTCCCTAAAACGCTGTTTAAGATCAACCCGAATAAAATGATGAAGATTTTTGCTTTCCCGGCTTTTATCTTCTATATAGTACTTTATCCCGTTTCCGAACTTACCAGCGGACTGTCACGTCTGTTTCTCCGCCTCATCGGACTGAACACCAGCAAAGACCAGACGGAACAAGCCTTTACAAAAGTTGACCTGGACTACTTCATCCAATCCAGTATAGACAGTACGTCCGATAAAGAAGAAATCAACGAAGAAGTCAAGATTTTCCAGAATGCTCTGGAGTTTTCCAATGTCAAGGTGCGTGACTGCATTGTACCACGTACAGAAATACAGGCCATAGACCGGACCGCTTCACTCGAAGACCTGAAAAACCTGTTTGTAGAAAGCGGCAAATCCAAAATTATTGTCTATGATGGAGACATTGACCATATTGTTGGATTCATCCATTCATCGGAACTGTTCAAAATACACGACCAGTGGCAGGGAAATATCCGTGAAGTTCCTATTGTGCCCGAAACCATGCAGGCACAGAAATTGCTCAAGACTTTCATGCAACAGAAAAAGTCACTGGCAGTCATCGTTGACGAATTTGGAGGAACTTCAGGCATTGTCACCATGGAAGACCTGGTGGAAGAAATCTTCGGAGATATCGAAGATGAGCATGACACCTCCAACTATGTGGCCAAGAAACTGGAACATAATGAATACATTATCTCGGCACGTCTGGAAATTGAGAAAGCAAATGAACTGCTGGATCTGGATCTACCCGAATCGGACGACTATCAAACCGTGGGAGGACTGATTCTGCATCAATATCAAAGTTTTCCGAAACTCAATGAAGTTGTTTCATTCGGAAAATATGAGTTCAAAATCATAAAAAATACCATGACCAAGATTGAATTAGTACGTCTGAAAATCGTTGAATGACATTTTTTTGTGGAAATACACCTTATTTTGAAGGTTTTTTTGTATCTTCGTACGCTTTTATAGAAAAATAAATAACAAAAATTCATAATTAAACTAATGGCAACTTTACAAAAAATCAGAAGCAAAGGCCCACTTCTTATGATTGTGGTGGGATTGGCGTTGTTTGCATTCATCGCCGAAGAATTCTTCCGCTCTATGCAGTCTGCCTCAGCAGAAAGCAAGCAGAGAGTAGGTGAAATTTACGGAGAGTCCTTGTCATACCAAGACTTCCAGGCTATGGTAGACGAGTACACCGAAGTAGTTAAGTTAACCCGCGGAGCCAACTCTTTGGACAGCGAAGAAATGACTCAGATCAGAGACCAGGTATGGAACACATACGTACAGAACAAGCTGATTGAGCATGAAGCAGAGAAACTGGGTCTGACTGTTACTGATGCAGAAGTACAGGAAATTATCAACAAAGGACAGAGCCAGTATCTGATGCAGACTCCATTCCGCAACGAGCAGACCGGTGCTTTTGATGTAAACATGCTGAAGAAATTCCTTGCAGACTACGATAACATGAAAAAGAACCCGTCACAAATGCCGGCTGACTATATCCAATACTATGAAAGCCTGTTCAAGATGTGGCAGTTCATCGAAAAGAGCATCAAGCAAGAAGCACTTGTCAACAAATACCAGTCTCTTCTGGCACATACAGTAATCAGCAACCCGGTATCAGCCAAGATGAATTTTGAAGGACGCGTCAACGAAAGTGACGTCCTGTTGGCTTCCGTACCTTTCACTACAATTGCCGACAGCACCATCAAGGTTGAAGACGCGGATCTGAAGGCCAAATACGAAGAGATGAAAGAGAACTTCAAACAAATCAGCGAAAGCCGTGACTTCAAATATATCAGCGTAAGAGTCAGAGCCAGCGAAAAGGATAAGGCAGACTTGAAGAAAGAAATGGACGAAGTCAGCAAGCAGTTGGTAGAAGGAGGCAATATCGCCAAGATCGTACGCGAAGGAGGTTCATTAGTAAACTATTCTGAGATCCCGGTCGGCAAAGCTGCATTACCAGGCGACATCGCCATGCAGTTAGACACAATGACCCTGAACAAGGTTGTAGGTCCTTATTACAATCCGGGTGATCAGACATATAATGTCGTAAAACTGATGGATCGCGTATCTGCACCGGATTCTATCCAGTATCGCCAGATTCAGATCGCAGGAGCTGATGAAGCTACAAATACCAAAACAGCAGACAGCATCATGACTGCTTTGAATAATGGTACTCCATTTGATTCTATCGCCAAGAAATATGGCCAGACAGGCGAAAAGATCTGGATTACATCCAGAAATTATGAAGGTGCCACGATGGGCGCTGATGATCTGAAATATATCAAGGCAATCAGAAACGGTAATGTAAACGAATTGCAGAACCTGAAAATCTCACAGGCAAATATTATCCTACAGGTAACAGACCGTCGTGCCATGGATACAAAGTATGATGTGGCTATTGTAAAATGCCCGGTTATTTTCAGCAATGAAACTTACTCTAAGGCATACAATGACTTCAGTCAGTTCCTGGCTGCCAATCCAACCCTAGAGGCAATGGAAGCCAATGCGGCAAAAGCAGGTTATCAGTTGCTGACGCAGAAAGATATGTTCAGCAACCAGCATACAGTTGCCGGTATCAGTAACACCAGCGAAGCTTTGAGATGGCTGTTCAATGAGGATACAGAAGTGAACAGTGTTTCCAAGATGTATGAATGCGGCAATAACGACAATATGCTGGTCGTTGCCTTGACTGCCGTAAATCCTGTAGGTTACCGTTCAATGGAAAGCGTAAAAGACATTCTGACCCGCGAAGTGATCAAAGACAAGAAAGCAAAACAGATTTCAGAGAAGATGGCTGCATGGAAGAGTGTAAACGATGCCCGACAGATGACAGGTGCCGTAGTTGATACAGTAAAACACATTACATTCAATTCACCTGTATTCGTTAGCGCAACAGGTAGTAACGAACCTGCCATTAACGGTGCTGTAGACAAGACCAACAAGGGTCAGTTCAAGAGTGGCGTAAAAGGTATGGCCGGTGTGTATGCCTTCCAGGTACTGAACAAGACAAAAGGACAGGAAAAAATGGACGCCAAGGCTGAAGAAAACATGTTGAACAGCAAGAATATGCGTGGCATGGGCCAGTTCATCATGGATTTGTATAACAAAGCAGAAGTAATGGATCATAGATATCTGTTCTTCTAATATCAGAATCACGTTTCATTATATCTAATAAAAAGTGCACCGTTTTGCGGTGCACTTTTTTTATCCCCTCATTTCAATCAAATTCTAATGATTCAGTTTGTTTTTCTGATCCGATGGCTTTGAAATACTGCATCTGTATTATAATTATTTTCTTTGCTTCTCATGATACAGATAAAAGAAGAAGCAAAGTAAATGAATGGATTATTTGCGAATCCGTTGAGAATGCGCTATTTTTGTAAATAAACAGGGATACAAAAAACAGAGCGCATGATGATCCGAAAATATCCGGTAGGCATACAGAATTTTGAAGACCTCCGCAAAGAGGGCTACTGTTATGTGGACAAGACTGAGCTGATGTATCAGTTGGTGCAGAGTGGAAAATATTACTTCCTGAGCCGTCCAAGACGCTTCGGAAAAAGTCTGCTGCTATCTACGATACAGGCTTATTTTGAAGGAAAAAAAGAACTGTTTCGCGGACTTGCAATCGAGCAGTTGGAACAGGAATGGAATATTTATCCGATATTGCATCTGGATTTGAACGCACAAAAGTATGACACGCCGGAGAGTCTGTACAGCATGCTCAACGATGCTTTGTGCAACTGGGAAAGTCAATATGAAACACGCTCTAGCGAAGCAACCCATTCCCTGCGCTTTCAGGGAGTGATTCAGCGTGCCGCCGAAAAATACGGCCAGCAAGTCGTTGTCCTGATCGACGAATACGACAAACCCATGCTTCAGGCTATCGGCAATGAAGCGCTGCGAACAGAATACCGCAACACCCTGAAGGCCTTTTATGGGGTATTGAAGAGTTGTGACAAGTATCTGCGCTTTGCCATGCTGACCGGTGTCACCAAATTCAGCAAGGTCAGCGTATTCAGCGATCTGAACAATCTGATGGATATTTCCTTATCCTCACGTTTCGCTTCCATCTGCGGAATCACGGAACAGGAACTACACCAGTACTTTAAAGAGGACATCAGATTACTGGGTGAAAGCCAAGGAATGTCTCCGGAAGACACTGCACAGGAACTGAAACAATGGTATGACGGCTATCACTTTTCGGATAGAAGCGAAGACATTTATAATCCCTTCAGTCTGCTCAATACTTTTGCACAAAGGCAATTCGGCAGCTATTGGTTCGAAACAGGTACACCTACATTCTTGGTGGAACTGCTGAAACACTGTCATTATGACCTGAACCGTCTGACGCAGGAAATGGCCATGGCGGATTCTCTCAACGGAATGGACTCCATGGAAGAGAACCCCGTGCCGATTCTTTACCAGAGCGGGTATCTCACCATCAAAGACTTTGATCGGGAGTTCCGGTACTATACTTTAGGCTTTCCGAATAAAGAGGTGGAAGAAGGATTTACCAAATTCCTGCTTCCGCATTATGCGCATCTGTCTTCCGGGAACTCAGCATTCGAACTGAGTCGTTTTGTACAGGAAGTGCGTGGCGGTCAGACTGACGCCTTTATGAAAAGGCTGCAAAGTTTCTTCGCCGACTGTCCGTATGAGCTGGCACGTGATCTGGAACGCCATTATCAGAACGTGCTTTTCATTGTCTTCAAACTTTTGGGATTCTACACACAGGCGGAATATCACACTTCAGAAGGTCGTATTGACCTTGTCGTGCAGACCACGGACTATATTTATTTGATGGAGTTCAAGCTGGAAGGCACTGCCGAAGAGGCCTTGCGCCAGATCAACGAAAAGCATTATGCCCTACCCTTTGCGTCCGATCCCCGGAAACTTTTTAAAATCGGCGTGAACTTCAGCAATGCTATCCGAGGCATCGAAAAATGGTTAATCGAGGAAAAATAAAAAGGAGAAAATCCGATTCATCTGAAAAGCCCGAGATGATAGATTTCAAACACTGATTATCTCTTTCTGAATATAAAACAATAACCAAAACTAAACTTTAGGGAACATGAAGATCATATACGCTACAATCAGCAAGACCGGAAAGCGTCCGCAAAACGAAGATGCTGTTCTGGTGTCTGATGCACCGGAAAGAGAAAGATGGACCGGCATTGTCTGCGACGGTTTGGGCGGACATAAGGGCGGAGAAATAGCCAGCAATACAGTGATCACAGCCTTTATGAATTACTGGACGGACCAGGAAAAGCAGGAAGATTCCAAAGAAAAGATACTCTATGCCTGTGCCTCGGCTTTCAAAGAGCTGAATGCAAAGGCCAATGAATTGCATCATCTGGAGATGGGAACCACTTTAGTCATGGCCAGCATCAAACAGGAGCAGTTCACTGCGGTACACGTAGGCGACAGCAGATGTTATCTTTTCAGAAAAGACAGCGGACTCTTGTTTCAAACGCGTGACCACACGGAGAACAGTTTCGGATGGGAAGTGATAAACCGTTGTTTCTTCTCTTACGATCCGATAAAGGCCTATCCGGATATCATGCAGTTTCCCGTCAAATCCGGTGACCGTATTCTGCTATGCTCCGACGGAGTCTATAAAAGCATGACTCCGGAAGCACTTCAGGCCCTGATGAAGAAACATGATACTCCAGAGCAGATTGTGGAAGAAATCGATCGGATCTGTCAGACCGAATCGCACGACAACTATTCGGCCATCGTCGCTTTTTGCGAATAACCTTATTGAAAAACATTTCTTCAAACCATACAAACAAAACAAAGAACAGCGGACGGAAAGACAGGTCATTACAACTTTCCGTCCGCTGTTATTCTTATACTTTATCTGCCTATAACCTGCACGCCTATTCCATCCGGAGCCACATATCCTTAAAATTGAGAATCATCTTATCAAAAGCTGTCATCTCGGGCAATCCATACAGCATATCAAACTCTTCTCCCTGAAGATCGCCTTCCATGGCCACTCTTACAGAATCGGATTTAACGGTACGATCCCCAATTTTATAATGCATGTCTGTATAACCAATCTTGGCAGATCTCACTCCTCCGGCTCCGGCATAACGCAAGGTATCTGTTGCAGTCATACCTTCGAACAGATTCCGGTTACGGTCAAAATACTTAAAGGTAAGACCGTGATAAGCAGCACCACTGTCCAGATGAGCATCTATATATGTCTGTGACTTACAGTCATACAAAGACAAAACGAACGCCTTTCCGGCAGACCGGTAAATATTGGGAGCATAAGACGGTTTTGCAGACAGTTTCCCGGGAACAATAAGATTACAATTGGCAAAATCAAACTGAATCTCACCAAGCGGCATCATGGTCTGAGTACCCAGCACACAATGCAAACCGATTTCCTTAAGCTGGGTATCGGCTTCGGCATTTCCCGTTGAAAAATCAATGATCTGGAAAGGCACGTTCCTATAGACGATTTCACCCAAGCAAACAGAGTCTACAATGGCAAACTTGCTGTTCACATTGGATACACCGCTAATCTGAGTCCCGGCAAAATCATAAAGTTTGAGATTCAGTTTGCGGGCCATCTCCTCCGACATCACGTTGGCTCCCGCGCCCGTATCATAATTTACCCGAACCGTTTCTCCTTGAATCTGGACCGAAAGACAAATCAAACCCGGATTCTCACGTTTTCCGGAAAGGTAACTGAAAGGTATGCGAATCTCCTTTGCCGGTTTGATTACCTGAAAGCCACCGGCATCACACAACGCCGCATATTGGTTTTCTGTAGCCACAAACAGCGGTTCTGTGGGCACTTGCGCCTGTGCCAGAGCCGTATTGTAGGCATGCATCATCTGATAAGCATCATTCCACAATCCCAAACGGGCGGCATCATCCGACATCAGATACAATACATTGGCCACACCTCCGCCCAAATCACCCTGATACTTCTCCAACAGAATGCCGCCATAGTGCATGGCCGAATCCGGCTCGTTATAGAAATGGGCCACAAAGAAGCGGGATAATGTCCTCAAAAACGGACTTTGTATATGCCCCCCCTCCTCCATGTAAATCTTTCTCAACTGATGCCAGGACTCACTGTTCATGGCATTTCCGATACGCTCATCAACACTTTGTGCAGCAGACACATTCACAAACAGGAAAGCCAGCAAAACATAGGAAATGATTCTTTTCATACTTGTTGCTTTACAAAAATGATACATCTACCTAAAAAAAGCATCTGAGACACAATCCTTCGGAAATGACCAACCCGATTACTATAGAAAGCATTTTCTATAATAGCATGACCACCCCAATTGATTGTCTCGTTATAAAATTACAAAAAATATTTTTACCCCCCCAATTTAACATTATTAAATATTAATCAGCGTGAAATTCAGCAATGCCACCCAAAAGCATTGAGACATGATTCATAGAGGAAAAATAAAAATCAACCGTTCATTTGATAATCCCCATGAAATACACTATTTTTGTGAGGAAACGATAAAACAGACTGCTCTATGAAATATCCGATAGGAATACAGAGTTTTGACCAGATCATCGAAGACGGGTATGTGTATATTGACAAAACCGATCTGGTGTACCGACTGGCAACGGAAGGGAAAATATATTTCCTCAGCCGGCCGCGCCGTTTCGGGAAAAGCCTGCTGGTCTCTACCCTGAAAAACTATTTTCTGGGACGGAAGGAACTTTTCAAGGGACTGAAAATAGACGCCCTGGAAAAGGACTGGAAGGTTTATCCCGTATTCCATATTGATTTCAATGGTTCCAACTTCACCAAACAAGGTATTCTGGAGAACCGCATCGGAAGCTATATATCCGATTGGGAAAAACTATACTCACTGGAATCCAAAGAGATTGCAACAGATCTGGGCAACCGTTTTATCCGGGTGCTTCGCGCCGCTCATGAGCAGAGTGGCCGCCGTGCCGTGGTGCTTGTCGATGAATACGACAAACCGGTGCTCGATGTGCTGGATGTGGACAAGAATCTGGAGGAGGAGCACCGCAACATTCTGAAAAGCTTCTATTCGGTGTTCAAAGGGGCTGACGAGCATCTGCAGTTCGTATTCCTTACCGGAGTGACCAAATTCTCACAGGTCAGCGTATTCAGCGGATTCAACCAACCGTTGGATATCAGCATGCACAGCAAGTATGAAACGCTTTGCGGTATCTCTCAGGAGGAACTGAATGCGGTTTTTCGGGAACCGATTGAAGAAATGGCAGCAGTTTACAGATGTTCCTATGAAGAAATGATGGCTCTGCTTAAGGCACAATACGACGGGTATCATTTCAGCGATCTCATGACGGATATCTATAACCCGTTCAGTCTGCTGAACGCATTCGAGTCCCAGCGCATCAGCGACTTTTGGTTCAAAAGCGGAACCCCGACTTATCTCATCCGCCTTCTTTCGCATACGGACGAGAATATGAGCGAGATTACCGGAAAGTACTACACAGCTGAAGAATTCATCGACTATAAGGCCAATATCGAGCAGCCCCTGCCGATGATTTATCAGAGTGGTTATCTCACCATAAAGGATTTTGATTTTCGTCGAAACGCCTTCCTGCTTGATTATCCCAATAATGAAGTGAAAAAAGGATTTCTGGCTCTGATTGCAGGCAGTTATTTCAATACACGCGAGAGTATTTACTCTTGGATACAGAATGCAGCCTTTCAGTTACAGGACGGAAAACTCGACGAATTCCGCAGCGGACTGACATCTTTTCTGGCTAGTATCCCTTACACCATGCGACGCAAGGAGAACGAACGCGAAAAGGAACGTTATTTCCATTACACGTTCTATCTCATCATGCGCCTGATCAGTGTCTATACGGTGTACACGGAAAAAATGCAGAGCTATGGACGGGTGGACTGTATCGTAGAGACAAACGATTATGTCTATATCTTCGAATTCAAACTGGACGGCACAGCCGACGAGGCCATGCACCAGATTGAAGCAAAAGGCTATGCCCGCGAATACGAAGCGGACAAGCGAAAGGTTTATCTCATCGGCGCCGTGTTCTCTTCAGAAACCGGAACGATTGAAGATTGGAAATCTGCTCCCGAAACAATTTAATCGAAACAATTGCTCTAAAATATCCACTCATTGGAAAATCACTGATGGATCGGGTCTACCTCTCTATATTTAAATTTTTTCTCCCAACATGAAACGAAAGTCACGCTGCATGTATTTCATCAGGCCGACAATTTGAAGCATCAATTGATAGGAAGCTCCATATACCGGAAAATTGACATAAATAGCCATACCATATCAAGATTCCTTTGTTACCCATATTTCTTTTATCTGCTTACGCAATTCTGCCAGAAACACCACACAAGCCATCGGTGTGCTTTCTTCCAACGGATAATCCAGCACCTTTTGACATAAAGCGCGAAGCGAATCCTGTTTTTCCGTGCTATTGCTCAGACTGGTTATCGGAATGGAAGCCAACCAACTGGCGTAATCTTCGGAAAGTTTCTGTTCGTCATCATTCAAATAGACCAGTACAGTATCACCCTTCATCTCATACCTTCTTCCTGACACAAACTTTTCCAAACTACTTTTCGGGAAACCGATATAAACCACTTCGCAACCCGCCTTCCGAACAAAACGCCGAAAGGCCTTGAACGGGTGGAGCAAGCCACAGGCCAACCAAGCACTTTCCTGATAAGCCTTATAAAAGCTGCCTTCACCAAGGAACAGAATCGTCCCATCAGGACGAAACTGCTCAGTTTGTAATTTCTCTTTTATCGTCATAAGCAAAAAAAATAAAAATTTTCGACCTGCTTCGCAGTTTTTAGATCAATAAGCGAGACAAGCCCACATTAAAAAAATCGAACTCGGAACACAAATACCTTTAATCTGTGACAGGACGAACGGCATGACCACGAAAACGATAATCTTGGCTTTTAATAGCACCATTACTATCAAAATATAAGTGATAAGCATCGGAATCATAACTCTCGATAAGTGTGCTCGTCCAATAATCACCACCTCCTCCCAAGCCATAATGGTTTGCACTAAGACGATAACCGACAGCAGGAAGAAAAATACAATTACCATTAGGACCCGTTACTTTTTGACCTTTTATACCATTATAAAGAGTCCATGTCCAAACACAATTATCTATGAGTTCCTGCATTTCCTCCATTGTGGGCATTCGCCAACTACCTCCCCATAGAGTACGGGCTACATCATATTCGGTTCTACCAATATTATCGCCTATAAAAATCCAGCCTTCGTTTTCCTTATAATATAAATAACGTGAGTTCGACGAATTATAAGTTCCTGTAAATTTGGTGATTAGCGAAAATTGTTGTAACTTTATAGTGCTGAATTACAAAGATTTACAAACAATAATCGCTATGATCACCGAGAGCAAAGTTATAGAATTATTTTGTATGGCAGATGATTTCTGCAAATTTTTTGATGCTATGATGGCAAAATATACGCTTAAACCTACCGTAAAGCGCAAATATCACCGTGCATCCACTATGTCCAAAGCTGAAATCATGCTTGTCATGATACTTTTCCATGATTCGGGCTATCGTTGTCTGAAGCATTTCTATCAGGAAAAGATCTGCAAGCATATGCGCCATCTCTTCCCCAAGGTCGTCTCCTATAACCGTTTTGTTGAATTGGAAAAAGAAGTAGCCATCCCATTGGCCCTGTTTATCAAGAAGGTGCTTTTGGGTAAGTGCACAGGAATCAGCTTCGTAGACAGTACCCCCTTACGGGTATGCAAGAACCAGAGAATTCATATTCATAAAACGTTCAAGGGAATAGCTCAAAGAGGAAAATGTTCCATGGGCTGGTTCTTCGGATTCAAGCTGCATCTGATATGCAACGAACGTGGAGAACTTCTGAATTTCATGATTACCCCCGGAGACGTGGATGACCGTAAACCTCTTGAATACAAAGCCTTTGTGGAATTCATTCATGGAAAGCTTGTCGGAGATAAGGGATATATCGGAAAAAATTGTTTCAGAGATTGTTTGTCGATGGCATACAACTAATAACCAAGTTGAAAAGCAACATGAAAGGAACATTGATGTCTCTTTCTGACAAACTGCTTCTCAGGAAACGAGCCATTATCGAAACTGTCAATGACGAACTTAAAAATATAGCACAGGTCGAACATTCCAGACATAGGACTTTTGATAATTTTATTGTCAACCTTTTGAGCGCAATTGCAGCATATTGCTGCTTTCCTAAGAAACCATGTATTAATGTTTTAAGAACGATTGATACATTACCTGCTTTGTTCTGAATTCGTCGAACTCACGTTAAATAGGAATCACTATCATAATCATCCTTCTCCACTATTTCTCCCCAAGCATAATAATCACCATACTCTTCAGGCTTCGTAGCCCCAATATTACAACTGGCCCATTTGATGCCACTTGGCAAACCCAGATCTACTGCTCCTGAGGGGAAATCTCCAGCCTCTCCAGAGAACTGTTCTTCGGAACTATCTGTACTGCATGAGTTAAACAAAACAGCACAACACAAAAAAGATAAAAAATAAACGAATTTCATAAGCTACTCATTCTAAAATTAATCATATTTCATTATTTATTTTTCAGATCAAACTCATATCAAAAGTTTTATGATAAAAACATATATCATATATTTTTACATAATCTATCACAGATATAAAGAATTTTACTTACATAAAAGGAAATTACAAAGAAAAATGCAAAAAATCAAGAACGCATCCAAACACAATCATATCGCAATATCCTTTAAACAAATTCAACAGCCAGTTATTTTCTTTTCCAAATTTCGTCCCGTCGGTACTCAAATATTGTTTCGATGAAATTTGAGTACCGACGGGACGAAATTTTTGCAATCTCCTAAGGAAGCATTCACCTGATCGGTATCAAAACAAAAAAAAGAGGAAATGCAACGCGCATTTCCTCTTCATATTTAAATTCATAAAACGAGTGAAACTACTTTCACTCCAGAACTTTCTTAGTTGTTCTCCGGACGCAATTTGCGAACAGTCTCGGCAGTACGCCACATCTCGCTGTCGTGCAAAGCCTGCAACTCCTTCTCCAACTTCACGCGATAGTCCGGCTGTGAGTTAGAGTCGATAGAAATCTGTGCCTCGTTACCGCTCTTCACGGATTCATACAGCTTCTGCATCACTGGCTTGATGGCATCGTGGAACGGACCCATCCAGTCCAAAGCACCGCGCTGTGCGGTAGTAGAACAGTTAGCATACATCCAGTCCATACCCTTCTGTGCAAACAAAGGCATCAAAGACTGAGTCAGCTCTTCTACGGTTTCGTTGAAAGCCTCAGATGGTGTGTGGCCATTCTCACGCAACACTTCGTACTGAGCCAGCAACAAGCCCTGGATAGCACCCATCAATGAACCACGCTCACCGGTCAGGTCAGAGTAAACCTCACGCTTGAAAGTTGTTTCAAACAGATAACCGGAACCGATACCGATACCGAAGGCCAAAGTACGGTCCATTGCTCTACCGGTAGCGTCCTGATATACTGCGTAAGAGCTGTTCAAGCCACGACCTTCCAGGAACATGGTACGCAAAGAAGTACCTGAACCCTTAGGAGCAACCATAATCACGTCGATATCTGCCGGTGGGATAATATTTGTTCTTTCTTTGTAAGTGATTCCAAAACCGTGTGAGAAGTACAGAGCCTTGCCCGGAGTCAGGTACTGCTTGATCTGTGGCCATACGGCAATCTGAGCGGCATCTGACAGCAACATGCAGACGATAGTACCCTTCTGAGCAGCCTCTTCGATAGAGAACAGTGTTTCGCCCGGAACCCATCCGTCAGCCACTGCCTTATCGTAAGTCTTGCCCGGACGCTGTCCGACGATGACGTTGAAACCGTTGTCGCGCAGGTTACAAGCCTGACCCGGTCCCTGAACACCATAACCCAAGACAGCAATAGTCTCGTCTTTCAAAATCTCACGTGCTTTTTCCAATGGAAATTCTTCGCGGGTCATCACGGTTTCGATAACACCGCCAAAATTCAATTCTGCCATTTTTCTAATTTTTTATTGTGTTGTTTATTGCTGGTATTTCTTTTTCTATTTAAAATCTAATCGCCAGCAAATATACAAATTTATTTTATAAAACGAATAAAAAGCTACTATTTATTACTAAAATATATTCTAAAGCGACATAATGTCTCTTCTTTGCCATCGGCTTCAGGCGCCCGGCGTATCTCTATATCATACACTCCGTCGCCACAGGATTCCTTGTAAAACAGCAAGGTATCTCCCACATGCCCCTCTGCGATATAGGCCACCTCAAAACGACGGATATACTGGGTGCGATAAGTATCAAGCGGAAACAGATCAAGCACATGCTCCACATATTTCACACTGTTTACATGTCCGTTCACATCGATATCGCTATACACCACCGGATAAGTGCGCACACACTCGGGATTGCTCAGTTTGATGCGTGAAAACTTCTCGATGGGGCAAGGCTTCTCGCTTTCGATATAGTCCATGATATGACCGTCATTCATCAACAGCAGATCCGCAGGCTTGCGTGTGTCCATATTGATCATGGCCCAAATGGAACGGGCATAACCGATAGGAGTGCCGGAAGCGTCGCACACCGCAAAATTACGGTCGGTAAACAGGCGATACACATTTTCGATCCAGGTATCTACCGTAAACTCCTCGAATTCCTTCGGCATACGCTCCATCTCGACCACAAGGCGCGAAAGTACCCAGGTGTAGTTGCTCTCATTCAGAGAAGCCATACCGAAACCGCGCTCCTTGGCATGGAAACCGGCGCAGTTGAGCAGATGGTTACCCAGCACACCCAGAAAGAGCGAACCGCTGAAGTCTACATGAAACGGCTCGGCCACCAGCCGATAGGTTCCTATCTTACCGTACTCCATGACTTATCCGTTGGCTTGTTGTTTCTTCTGGGCCTCGTAAGACTCGCGACGTTCGGCCAGGAAACGGTCCAGATATTCAATACAGCTCTTGGTGATGGCAATGCGTCCGGAACGCACGTACTGCAACACGCAGTTCCACTGGTTCAGCGCATGATAAAGTGACATTATCTCTTCCGTGCGTCCTTTCTTGGTCACAACGGTATAGGTCGGATTCACCTCCACAATCTGTGCTCCATGACGGCGCACCTCTTCTGAAACTTGAGGAGCATCAATCACCACCGGAGTGGCAAGCTTATACAGAGCCACTTCCTGAATGAAGATTTCATCATCGGTAAAGTAATTGGCCTGCAATACATCGATTTTCTTTTCGATCTGCTTGGTGATGATCACAATCTGCTCTTCGGTAGTCCAGCAGGTAATGGTATATTTATGTACTCCCTTAATGCTGGAGGCCGACACATTCAGACTCTCAATGTTTACCTGCCGACGGGTAAATACGGCAGTGACCTGATTCAGTACACCGGCAAAGTTCTCGGAGAAAACAATCAGGGTATAAAACTTCTTATCTTGTTCCATGTTTCAATCTCCTTATTTAATCTCTAACAACATATCGTCCACATCATTGCCGGGGCAACACATGGGCAGTACTTCTCCCTCTTCGATTACAGCCACCTGCAACAGATATGGTCCGTCGGTATGGATCATCTTGTCGATGGCTTTCTCCAGATCGGCACGCTCAACAACCGTTTCGCACGGAATATCGTAAGCCGAAGCAATCTTCTCATAGTCGGGATTAAGCATCGGAGTGAAAGAATAACGGTGGTTAAAGAACATCTCCTGCCACTGGCGCACATTGCCCAGATAATTGTTATTGAGCAGAATGATCTTTACCGGAGCACGTTGCTCCATAATGGTTCCGAACTCCTGAATAGACATCTGGATACCACCGTCACCCATAAAGGCACATACCAGGCGGTCGGGTGCTCCAAACGTGGCGCCAACAGCTGCCGGAAGTCCGAATCCCATCGTTCCCATACCGCCGGAAGTTACCATGCTTCGTTTTTCAGTAAACTTGAAGTAGCGGGCGGCCAGCATCTGGTTCTGACCGACATCGGTCACCAGGATAGCTTTGTTATCGGTCATCTCCGTAACCTTGCGCACCACCTCACCCATCTTGATCGGTCCTTCCTGCGGATGAATCTCAGGTTCGATCACGCGCACGCGCTCTTCTTCATAATGTTCGTTGAAGCTCTCGATCCACTCAGTGTGTTTCTGCTCCTTCAGCAGAGCGGTTACAGCACTCAGGGTGTCCTTACAGTTACCCAACACAGCCAGGTCAACCACCACATTCTTGTTGATTTCACTCGGGTCGATATCGAAATGGATTTTCTTGGCCTGAGTGGCGTAAGTGCTGAGTTTTCCGGTGATACGGTCATCGAAACGCATTCCCACCGCAATCAGCAGGTCGCATTCCTGAGTCTTGCGGTTGGTGGCCAGACTGCCGTGCATACCGAGCATACCCTTGTTCAACGGATGATCGGAAGGCAGAGCAGAGAGTCCTAACAGAGTGCAGCCGGCAGGCATATCGGCCTTTTCGAGGAAAGCACGGATCTCTTCCTGCGCACCGCCCAATTCAACTCCCTGACCAACGAGCACCAGAGGTTTCTTGGCTTCGTTAATCATACGGGCGGCTTCCTGAATGGCCTCATCTTCTATCTTCGGCACCGGCACATAACTGCGGATAAAGTCGATACTCTCCGGTTCGTAGTCTACCAGCTCGGTCTGCGCATTCTTGGCAAAATCGAGCACTACCGGACCGGGACGACCGCTGCGGGCAATATAGAACGCACGGCTCACAGCCCAGGCTACATCTTCCGGACGACGGATCTGATAAGCCCATTTGGTAATTGGCTGGGTCACACCTACCAGGTCACATTCCTGAAAAGCGTCTGTTCCCAACATAGAGGCACCCACCTGACCGCAGATGACGACAATCGGAGTGCTGTCCATCATGGCATCGGCAATACCGGTAATGGTATTGGTAGCACCGGGACCACTGGTCACCAGACAAACACCCACCTTTCCGGACACACGGGCATAACCCTGTGCCGCATGGGCTGCCGCCTGCTCGTGACGCACAAGAATGTGATTCAAAGTTTCTTTATGATCGTACAAAGCGTCGAATGCCGGCATGATGGCACCACCGGGATAACCGAATAAGGTGGTTACCCCTTCGTGCTCCAAGGAGCGCATCAACGCTTCTGCTCCAGTTATCTTTTGTTTTTCCATGTTTCTAAATCGGCTAGTCGTTAATAATTCTTACTCCTCCCTTATCGGCTGAGCTTACCATCGAAGCATAGGCCTTGAGTGACTTCGGCACCACACGCTTACGGGTCATCGGGCGCTGCGGACGGGCAGCCAGTTCTTCATCGCTCAACTTCACGTTGATGCTTCGGCTCGGAATGTCTATCTCAATCAGGTCACCGTCGACAATCTTTCCGATGTTTCCGCCGGAAGCGGCTTCGGGAGAAATGTGTCCGATACTCAGTCCGGAAGTACCTCCGGAAAAACGTCCGTCGGTAATCAGAGCGCATTCCTTTCCCAAATGACGGCTCTTGAGATAAGAGGTCGGATAAAGCATTTCCTGCATACCGGGACCACCCTTCGGTCCTTCGTGGGTAATGACCACCACGTCTCCGCTCTGCACGGCTCCGTTCAGGATTCCTTCGCAGGCATCTTCCTGAGAATCGAATACCTTGGCCGGACCACAGAAATGCCAAATGCTTTCGTCCACTCCGGCGGTCTTTACGACACAACCGCCCTGTGCGATATTTCCGAAGAGAACGGCCAGACCACCGTCTTTACTATAGGCATGCGCCACGTCACGAATACAACCTTCGGCACGGTCGGTATCCAGCGAATCGTAAACCTTGCTCTGTGAGCCCATCTTGTTACTGAATACCCCTCCCGGCGCGCTGGTATAGATACGCATGGCTTCGGCATCAACGGTAGGACCGGTCACATCGTATTTGGCAATATCTTCGGCCAATATTGTTCCGTTCACCCGATGACAGCTGGTGTCCAACAGTCCCGCACGGTTCAGTTCGGCCAGAATGTTCAGGATACCACCGGCACGGTTACATTCCTGAATGGAATATTTGGCCGTATTCGGTGACAACTTGCACAAGCAAGGAACCTTACGGCTCAAAGCGTCAATATCACTCATTTTGAAATCCACTCCGGCCTCGTTGGCTACAGCCAGCAGGTGAAGCACCGTATTGGAAGACCCCCCCATGGCAATATCCAGTGTCATGGCGTTCAGGAAAGCCTGACGGGTAGCGAT
Source organism: Candidatus Paraprevotella stercoravium (assembly GCA_944320795.1). GTDB lineage: Bacteria > Bacteroidota > Bacteroidia > Bacteroidales > Bacteroidaceae > Paraprevotella > Paraprevotella stercoravium. Next base: position 35,321 of record CALUIU010000006.1, read on the forward strand.
GCTGCGCGGCAGCACGCTGTCATCTCCCTCCTCATAATATTTCAAGGCGTTGTTCACAATCAGACGGGCAGCATCCTTGAAGAGCTGGATGCGGTTGGTATGAGTAGCCAGAATAGTACCGTTTCCGGGAAGTGACAGACCGATAGCCTCGGTCAGACAGTTCATGGAATTTGCGGTAAACATACCCGAACAGCTTCCGCAACCCGGACAGGCACAGGATTCGATCTGTTGGATCTCCTCATCGCTGACCGTTACATCGGCAGCCTTCACCATAGCCGTAATCAGGTCGGCATTGGCACCATTGTACTTATGGGCCTCCATAGGACCGCCGGAAACAAATACGGTAGGAATGTTCAGACGCATGCTGGCCATAAGCATACCCGGAGTAATCTTGTCGCAATTCGAAATACAGATCATCGCATCGGCCTTGTGTGCATTGACCATATATTCCACACTGTCGGCAATCAGGTCACGTGAAGGCAGGGAATACAGCATACCGTCGTGTCCCATCGCAATACCGTCGTCAATGGCAATGGTATTGAACTCGGCAGCATAACAACCCAGTTTCTCGATCTCAGCCTTGACCATCTGTCCCACCTCATGCAAATGGGTATGGCCCGGTACAAATTGCGTAAAAGAGTTAACGATCGCAATAATGGGTTTGCCGAACTGTTCACGCTTCATGCCGTTGGCCACCCACAGGGCACGGGCTCCGGCCATGCGGCGACCTTCTGTGCTCTGTGCACTACGTAATCTATTTTTCATGTTTTAGCTTCTATTTTAAATTCTGAACACAAAATTAGATTGTTTTTTATTCTAAACAAAATTTTTTAGCAAAAAAAGCTCATAAAATACAATCTAAAAGAAAATAAAGCGTTTTAAAAACAAATCATAAGAAAACTAGCGTAAAAAGAAAGATTAATGTCAGTTTAAAGGATATTCGGGAGTAAGAAGCGGGAATCCTGAAACGGGTAAGGACACAAAAAAAACGACAAAAGGCATGGAAGGCATGGTCCTATAACCAAAAAAATTGTATCTTTGTCCTTATGGAATCAGGACGTACACTCATTTTATATGCTTTATAATTATATATAGAATGGCTTTACTGATACCGAATAATGAATTTTCAATTAATAAAAATAGAAAAAACAATGAACACCACATCTAACAAGTACATCAATGTAGCTTATGAACTTTTCTCGGATTTTGACGGCAAGAACGAAATGGTAGAAAAAGCTACAGCAGAACATCCGTTCCACTTTATTTCTGATATGGGAACAACCCTCGATGCTTTTGAGGCACATATCAAACCTCTGGCAAAAGGCGAGAATTTCGACTTTACCTTGAGTGTAGACGAAGCTTACGGCCCATATGAGCAGGAAAGAGTTCTGGAACTGGACAAGGCTGTATTTACCATCAATGGCAAATTCGATACAGACCATATCTATCCGGGAGCCGTAGTTCCTTTGATGAACGCTGACGGCGCACGCTTCAACGGTACCATCGTTGAGATTGTTGGCGAGAAGGTTACCGTAGACCTGAATCACCCGCTGGCCGGCAAGGAATTGCATTTTGTAGGCGAAGTTGTAGAAAACCGTGAGGCTACAAAAGAAGAAATTCAGGAAATGCTGAACATGCTGAGCGGCGAAGGCTGTGGCGGCGGATGCGGAGGTTGCGGAGGTGGCTGTGGCGACCACGAGTGTGGCGGATGCGGCGAAGAAGGCAGCGGTTGCGGTTGCCATTAATCAGATATTCAACCATTTTGATCGGATTCAGTTATGAGTAACAGTTTCGGAAATATTTTCAGACTGACCAGTTTCGGCGAAAGTCACGGTCCGGCGGTCGGCGGAGTCATCGACGGCTTTCCGGCTGGCATCGAAATTGACGAGGAGTTTGTCCAAAGTGAATTGAACCGGAGAAGACCGGGACAAAGCCTTCTGACCACTCCCCGGAAAGAAAACGACCGGGTGGAATTCCTTTCCGGAATCTTTGAAGGCAAATCTACGGGATGCCCGATCGGTTTCATCATCCGAAACCAGAACCAGCATTCCAATGATTACGACAATATCCGGAACGTGTTCCGTCCGTCGCACGCGGATTACACCTACACACAAAAATACGGACTGCGTGATCATGCCGGTGGCGGACGCTCTTCAGCCCGTGAAACCATTGCGCGCTGTGTAGCCGGCGCTTTGGCCAAACTGGCCCTCAAACAGTTGGGCGTACAGATTTATGCCTATACCTCACAAGTGGGCGACATTGCCCTGTCACAGGACTATAAGCACTACGATCCGGCGCTGATCGAACAAAACAACGTGCGCTGTCCGGACCCGGAAATCGCAGCACGTATGGCAAAAAAAATTGAAGAAGTCAAGGCCGAAGGAAACACGATCGGAGGTATTATCACAGGAGTGATCAAAGGTTGCCCGGTAGGACTTGGCGAACCGGTTTTCGGCAAGTTGCATGCTGCGTTAGGACAAGCCATGCTCAGCATCAACGCCGTAAAGGGTTTTGAATACGGACAGGGATTTGCCGGCGTAAGCCAGACCGGAAAGATGCAGAATGACCTGTTCTTCAACGACAACGGACGCATCAATACCCATACGAACAACAGCGGCGGCATTCAGGGAGGTATCAGCAACGGACAGGACATTTACTTCCGTGTAGCCTTCAAACCGGTAGCGACCCTGCTGATGGAGCAGGAAACAGTAACCGTCAATGGCGAGGATACCGTTCTGAAAGCCAGAGGCCGCCATGATGCCTGCGTGTTGCCACGTGCTGTTCCGATTGTGGAGTCTATGGCTGCCATGGTCATTCTGGACTACTATCTGTTAAATAAAACAACCCGCTTATAAAATTTTTCGACATATCGGTTTGGTAACCGTTATTTATAATAAGAGTCCTATTATCACCCGGCAATGGCGTTTAATAGGACTCTTATTTATATATCTGCCCATATATTTTTAAAAGCCTCAACCATCATGCAAAATATACTGATCATTGAAGACGAAAAAAGAGTTGCCGACTTGCTGCAAAAAGGATTGGAAGAAAATGGTTATCAAACCATGGTGGCCTATGACGGCGCCATGGGATTACGACTGTTCCGTTCGAACTCTTTTCATCTGGTTATCTCGGATATTGTCCTGCCCAATCTGGACGGGTTCGAACTCTGTAAGGAAATCCGCAAGTTAAATGCCAAAGTTCCCGTGCTGATGCTCACAGCTTTAGGCTCAACAGACGACAAGCTGGAAGGATTCGATGCCGGAGCTGACGACTACATGACCAAACCTTTCGATTTTCGGGAATTGACCGCCAGAGTAAAAGTCCTCTTGAAACGGGAAACCGGAACAGCAAGCCGCTCACCGCAACAGATCTGTTACGCTGACCTGTCCATTAATCTGGATCTACAGGAAGTAAAACGGCAAGGAAACGGCATAAAACTGACTCCCAAAGAATACAAATTATTGGTCTACATGGTGGAAAATGCCGAAAGAGTCATCAGCCGAATGGAAATAGCCGATAAAGTATGGAACACACACTTTGATACCGGCACCAATTTTATTGATGTATACATCAACTATTTGCGAAAAAAGATAGACAAAGAATTCGAGGTTAAACTGATTCATACCAAACCAGGAATAGGTTTTATATTAAGCGATAAATTATGAAAATCAAAACCCGACTTACATTACAAAACACCGTTGTCATCGCTACAGTCTTTTTACTGTGTATGGTCATGATATACTTTATCAGCGAACAGACACGCAGCAGGACTTTCTTTCACAACCTGAAAAGCGAAGCGATTACAAAAGCTCACCTATTTCTGAAAAATCAGGTGGACGCGCAAACCATGCAATCCATTTACCTGAACAACAAAAAATTTATCAATGAAGTCGAGGTTGCCGTATATAATGCGGATTTTCAAATGCTTTATCATGACGCCATACAGAATGACATCGTCAAGGAAGACCGGAAAATGATCGACTACATTTTGAACAAAAAGGAAATAGAATTCTACATCGGCCGCTATCAGGCCATCGGTATGGTATACTCATTTTCCGGAAAAGATTATATCATTACAGCTGCAGCATATGACGGTTATGGCTATGACAACATTGAAAAACTGCAGGAAAACCTTATTTACCTATTCATCATCGGATTGACGCTATTATTTGCAGCCTGTTATTTTCTGGCCTATACATCCTTAAAACCAATCCGCGACATCACCCGCGAAGCCGAAAATATTACTGCCCTGTATATAGACAAGCGACTGCCCGTAAAAAACGAAAAGGACGAGTTGGGAGAACTTTGCATGACCTTCAATGATCTTCTCGAACGCCTGGAAGTATCGTTTCAATCACAAAAAATGTTTGTCAGCAATGTTTCGCATGAATTGCGCACTCCCCTGGCCGCCCTTATTGCCGAGTTGGATTTGTCTTTACAAAAAGAACGGACAGAACAGGAATATCAAAAAGCCATACAGAATGTATTACAGGATGCCAGACGAATGACCAGACTCATTGACGGTCTTTTAAATCTGGCCAAAGCAAGCTATCAGAAAGAACAGATCAAGATGCAGGAAATCCGATTGGACGAACTCTTGCTGGATACCAGAGAGATTATTCTTAAAGCGCATCCGGAATATCATATTGAACTGATTTTTGAGCAAGAGGAGGACGATGATGACCGGCAGATCATCGTCAAAGGAAATCTTTATCTCTTGAACATCGCTTTTTCCAATCTGATGGAAAACAATTGCAAATACTCTGCCGATCACTCTTCTTTTGTCCAGATATCCTTTTGGAAAGAATGGACCATAGTCCGGCTTTCCGATGACGGCATCGGTCTGTCGGAAACAGACAAGCAAAATCTGTTTACCTTATTCTATCGGGGCGAGCAGGACAAGACGATAGAAGGGCATGGTATCGGTATGGCGTTATCCCAAAAAATCATTCATTTGCACCAGGGACATATTACTGTGCATTCGGAACAGAACAAAGGAACTACCTTTATTGTAGAACTGCCGCACATTTAGGTTACTCCCCCAAAGCCTCCCGTAATAGAAATGCCTATATCGCAGAGAAACAAATTCTAATAGTTTTCTAATACCATTCTAATAGGTCTCTAACGGTGTTTCTCAAAAGACACTTCTACTTTTGCAGCGTGAAAACAAACAGGAATCATAACTTGTAAAACAAAGCAAAAATGTGGAAGAACAAAAAACACCAGACAACATTTGCCTTTGACGCAGAAAAGGTATTTTGGGTAGCCAACCAACCGATCAGTTCTGTATTCAGTTATTTCCAGACCACAAAAGTAGGATTGAGTCCGGAAGAAGTAGACAAGAGACAGGCACTTTACGGGAAGAATGAGGTGGTACATGAAAAAAAGAAAAATCCTGTTTCGACCTTTGTAAAAACCTTTATCAACCCGTTTATCGGAGTCCTGACCGGTCTGGTCATCATTTCCTTTATTCTTGATGTTCTTCTGGCCGAACCGGGAGAACAGGACTGGACAGCCATCATCATCATTTCGACCATGGTGATTTTCAGTGCTATACTACGTTTCTGGCAAGAATGGAAAGCAAACACATCCAGTGAGGCTCTGCTCAAACTGGTAACCAACACTTGTTATGTAAAACGGTCGGGAAATCTGGACGAAGAAATCAATATCGCAGAACTGGTACCGGGCGATCTGGTGGTGATCGCAGCCGGCGACATGATTCCGGCCGATATCCGAATCATTCAGGCAAAGGACCTGTTCGTCAGCCAGTCATCGCTCACCGGAGAATCAGACCCCATTGAAAAATGCGCGGAATCCCAAAAGAAAAAATACAGCAAAGGCAGCGTTGTTGAATTAGACAACATCTGTTACATGGGATCAAATGTAGTCAGCGGATCGGCTACAGGAATCGTCCTGGCTACCGGAAACCATACCTATCTCGGAACAATTGCCAAAAACATTTCCGGACATCGTGCCGCCACAGCCTTTGACAAAGGTATCAGCAAGGTGAGCATTCTGCTGATCCGTTTTATGCTCGTCATGATTCCCTTTGTATTCCTGATTAACGGACTGACTAAAGGTGACTGGCTGGAAGCTTTTATCTTCGCGGTTTCCGTAGCGGTGGGTCTCACTCCGGAAATGCTTCCCATGATTGTAACCGCCAATCTGTCCAAGGGAGCCATAGCCATGTCCAAGAAGAAAACCATCGTGAAGGATCTGAATGCCATCCAGAATTTCGGAGCCATGAATATTCTGTGTACCGACAAAACCGGCACACTGACCTGTGATCAGATCGTACTGGAAAAATACATCAACGCAGATGGCAGCAGTGACACGGAAAAACGCATTTTACGTCATGCCTACTTCAACAGTTTTTTTCAGACCGGATTGAAAAATCTTATGGACAAGGCGATCTTGTCTCATGTCAGAGAACTCTCTCTGGAACATCTGAAAGACAATTACAAGAAAGTAGATGAAATTCCGTTCGACTTTACCCGTCGCCGAATGTCTGTCGTTATTGAAGACAAACAGGGCAAATGCCAGATCATAACCAAAGGCGCCGTAGAGGAAATGATTGAAATCTGCTCTTATGCCGAATTCGACAAAACCGTACAGCCATTCACACCTGAACTGAAACAGAAAGCCCGAAAAATCAGCGAACAAATGAACCGGCAAGGTATGCGTGTTCTGGCTGTTGCCCAAAAAAGTTATCTGGATAAAGAGTGTCATTTCTGTGTAAAAGACGAGAATGACATGGTGCTGATCGGATTTCTGGCTTTTCTGGACCCGCCCAAGCCATCGGCAGCCAGCGCCATCCGCCAATTACACGAACATGGAATAGAAGTGAAGATTCTGTCGGGAGACAACGACGCTGTGGTACAGACCATCGCCCGTCAGGTAGGCATTGAGACCCGAAATGCGGTTACCGGTATCGAATGGGAAACGATGAATGAAGCAGAAAGGCAAAAGGCTGTAATCGAGACAACCGTATTTTCAAAACTGACCCCTCTGCAAAAAACAGAAATCATCACCCTGCTTCAGGAACAGAAAAACACGGTCGGTTTTTTGGGAGACGGTATCAATGACGCGTCGGCACTGCGTCAGTCGGACATCGGTATTTCCGTTGATTCAGCTGTAGATATCGCTAAAGAAAGCGCGGATATTATTCTCTTGGAGAAAGATCTGATGGTTTTGGAGGACGGCGTACTGGAAGGAAGAAAAACTTTCGGCAATATGACCAAATACATAAAGATGACCGCCAGCTCCAACTTCGGCAATATGTTCAGCGTAATGGCCGCCAGCGCTTTTCTGCCGTTTCTGCCTATGCAACCAATCCATCTGCTTATTCAGAATCTGCTTTACGACATCTCGCAGACTACCATTCCGTTTGACCGCATGGATACGGATTATCTGCGCAAGCCACGCAAATGGGACGCATCGGATTTGAGCCGGTTTATGATCTTCATCGGTCCGATCAGCTCTATCTTCGACATCGTGACTTATCTGGTCATGTGGCATGTATTCGGATGTAATTCAGTAGAACATCAGGCTCTGTTTCAGTCCGGATGGTTTGTAGAAGGGCTATTGTCTCAGACACTGATCGTACATATGATCCGCACCCGGAAAATACCGTTCATACAGAGCCGTGCTTCCTGGTCAGTCACCGGACTTACTCTGCTGATTATGGTACTCGGAATCATCATTCCCTTTACCTCTTTCGGCAAGTCCATCGGACTGGAACCGCTTCCGTTGAGTTACTTTCCCTGGCTAATCGGAATTTTACTGTCTTATTGTGTCCTGACACAAGCTATAAAGAACTGGTACATCAGAAAATTTGTAAAATGGCTGTAATTTTCCTCGACGAACTAAAAATCAGGAAACACGGATTAAACCCGATTCATACGGTTCGTCAACAGAACCTCCAGGAAAAAACATAGTTTCTAAAAATTGCAGACAGCAAAACCTTAGGATAAAAGGACCTTATCAAGATTCTTTCGGGACTTTGATAAGGTCCTTTATTATATCACCCTCATTTCCTTTTCTAAAAAAAATGGTCCTACTTCCTTCTTCCTGAAAGTTTTTACTAACTTTGCTTCAATAAACAGACTTATTCCGGATTTTTATTTATCAACTTCTGATCTACCCCACTTATGAAGATTATACATACCAGCGACTGGCATTTGGGACATAGCCTGTACAACTATGACCGCAGCGAAGAACAACAGGCTTTTCTGGACCAGTTACACGACATCGTGGCTTGCGAACAACCGGACGTTCTACTGGTCTGTGGCGACATTTATCACACAACCACCCCTTCATCGGCCACTCAAAAGATGTATACTGACGGACTGCTGGCCATCCATAAAGCCAGTCCCGACACCCGAATTATCATTACTGCCGGTAATCATGACAGTTGTGCCAAACTGGAAATAGACCGAAGTCTATGGCAGCATTTCAACGTCACCGTTATTGGAAGCATAGCCCGAAACGCTGACCGAAGCACAGACTGGGAGCAGCATATTCTCGAAATTACGGACCATTCGGGGACCGCTATTGGCTACATCGGTGCGGTTCCTCATGTGTATCCGCATAATTTCCCGTCCCAAAACGGAACATTAAACCGGGAAGAAAGACAACCGGCATTCTTTCATGAACTGTCAGCCCGGATAGAACAAAGAAACAAAAAACGGTTGCCGGTCATTCTTACGGCACATCTGGCTGTAACCGGAACTGACGACACGGAGGAGGAAATGAAAGTAATCGGCGGAATGGATACTGTCACTGTGAATGAACTGGGTTACGGATATGACTATCTGGCCTTAGGGCATATACACTATCCGCATATCGTACAGAAAGATTATCCGACAGCAGCCTATTGCGGCAGCCCGCTGGCAGTAGATTTTGACGAAGACTATCCACATACCATCACAGTGGTAAACATACAGCAGCACGGAGAACTCCCACAACTGAAAACCATTGAAATCCGGAATCCGCGTCCGCTCACAACTTTTCCTCAAAAGGCAAGCGGACTGGATGAAGCCATAAAGGCTTTAGAGCAGTGGCCGGAAGAGAAGAAGGATTATATCCGTGTAAATATCAAAGCGGAAAAAGGAATAACACCGGACATAGTGGAGCGGATCACAAGGCTGCTGCAAGGCAAGCAATGCCGCTTTTGCTATGTAAAGATCCAAAAGGAAGAAAGTGACCGTGAACGGAAACGCAATGAACTGAGCATCGAAGAACTGAAACAGAAATCTCCGGTAGAGATTGCACAAATGTATTACGAGGAAAAGGAAGGTGAAACCATGGAACAGGAACTGACCCAACTGATGCTACAGGCATGGCAAGAAACCACACGTGATCAGGAAGAACAGGAAAATTCCTCAGAACCCGATAAGCTGTAACCTTTTCTACAACAACGGACACATGAAACTCAAGAAACTGATTCTAAAAAATATCGCTTCCATAGAGGATGCTGAGATTTGTTTTGACCAGAATCCTTTGGACAATGAACCGGTATTTCTCATCTGCGGAAATACCGGAAGTGGCAAGACAACCATTCTCGACGGTATCTGTCTGGCACTCTATAATGCCACGCCACGCATGGACAAAACCGCAAAAGAGACCTATACAGACATCTCCGACCAGAATGACCGGCGCGAAGACTTTACCATAAACGACTGCCGGTTACTGATGCGCCGGAACACAGCAGAAGCCTGGAGCATTCTGGAGTTTACCGGAAGCAATGAACACGAATACCGGGCCGAATGGTATGTGGCACGTGCCCACAAGCGTCTCAACGGAAATCTGCAAAAGGTAAAATGGAGTCTGGAAGATCTTACGGAGCAAAAGACGTGGACCAAAGCCACGGAAATCGGACAGGAAATCCTGCATGCCGTAGGACTGACTTTTGCCCAATACTGCCGGACCGCATTACTGGCACAAGGGGATTTTACCCAGTTTCTGCAAAGCAAGGAAACAGAGAAATCTGAAATTCTGGAGAAACTGACCGGAACTGAAATATACTCTCAAATCGGAGCCAAGATTTTTGCGCTGACCAGAGATAAAAAAAGGAATTACGAAGAACAGCAGCAGCGGCTTGGCGACATAAAAATCCTTTCGGAGGAAGAAGTCGGACAAATTCTGGCAGAAATAGAAAAACAGAAGCAGGAACTGAAAAGTAAAGAACTGGAACAGGAAGAAATCCGACGCAAAAGCGAATGGATAAAACAAAATCTGGAACTGACTCTGAATATAGAGCAATACCGGAAAAAACAAGAAGAGATTGAAAGGCAGTTAAATGAGCCTGAATGCAAAACCAAAGAGGAAATTCTAAGTCTGTGGACCGAGACAGAAGATATACGGAATATCATCAGACAAAAACAACGGTTAATTCAAGACCGAGAAACCTGTCACGAAAAGCGGAAACAGCTTACCGAGACTTACCACCAGCTTATGAACACTTACTCCACCTGGCTGTCCGGTTTACAACAGCGACATCTGGAATTGGAAAAACTGGAGCATGAACTGAAAGCCACCGCTAATCTAAAACCAATGTTCGAACAAAGCCAGACCATTTTGGGTAACCTGAGAAACCTGATGCGTTTTGACGAAAGGATCGAAAGCCACAACAAGGAACTCAAGAACCTTTCCGAACAACTTCCCAAACATCAAAACAGACTGCAGGAATGGCTGACGAAGCAGAAAACAGGTGAACAGCGACTGGCCGAACAGCAAAGGTCAATTACCGACATAGGAAATCATTTGGGCAAAGACGAATATATCCTCCTGCAAGATGAACAGAAAAAACTTACGGAAGAACTGGTAAGACTGACTCAGGCGCAACAGATTATTCTGCTTTTGAGAGAAAAAGTAGAGCAAAGACAGAAGTCGGCAAACGAGTTGCAGCTGACTCAGGAAAAACTGAAACAACATATCCCTCTGGAAGAGGAAACCCGAAAAGCCGCGGCAAAAGCTGCCGAAATATTCCAACAGACGGAGGAACTTCTTGAAAAACAGAAACTGGCATTATCGGATTGGGCAAAAGAAATTCGCCAAAGGCTGCACCCCGGAGACACCTGTCCGGTATGTGGAAACCGTGTGGAAGCAAACCTCCGAGAAGAGGATTTCCAATCGGCACTGGCGCCGCTGCAGCAGGAACTGGAAAGGAAAAAGAAAGAAAAGGAACAGATTGAAAAGAAACTGATCGAGCTGCAAGTACAAAAGGAAAATTTTCTTGAGCTGAGTGAAAAACAGAAAAAGAAATTCGAAGATGACCATGCGACTTACCGGACAACATACCAGCAGACAGTAGACGCCTGCGCGGCCTGCGGTATCCTTCAGTTACAAAAGGAAACCCAAAATCTGATCAATGAAAAGATCCAAAAGAACAGAGACCGGCAGAATGAGATCGGAGCACGCATAAAAGTATTGCAGGAACAAATCAATCTGCTCCATCAAAAACAACAGGAAAAAGACCGTATACAGCAGGAGTTGGAACAGATACGCCGAAAAGCCAATGAAGAAGAACTACGCATAAACACCTTGCTTCAAGGACAAAAGGAACTGCAACGGACACTGTTACAAGATTTACAGGAAAAGAAGACTACCGAACAGGCAACCTATCCCCAAATCCTATGGGAGGATTTTCAAATGGACACAACCGTTTCCCCCCAAATATGGATTGAAAGACTGGAAAAGGAAACTGCTGCCTATCTTCAAAAGACTGAACGCCAGAAGCAAATTCAGGAACAGATCGAACTGGGAGAGATACAACGGAAACAGACAGAACGGCTGCGGGAAATGGCTGTCGGTATATTTCCCGAATGGCAGGACTATGTAGCAGTATGCGAAACAGAAAATCCTCACCAGGAAACCGACTGGAATGAACTCATACGTTCGGCCAACACTCTGGATGAACGTATCAGACATCAGGAGCAGGAATGGCAACAGGCATCAATAGCCGAGAAAGCCTTTTTGGAAAGCCATCCGGATATTTCGAAAGAAAAAATTGAACGGATGAGTACACTCAGCGGAACAGCAGTGGAATCTTTCCGAAAAGAGATACAACAGCTGAAAGATCTTCTGTTACAATATCACACCAATCTGCAACAAAGCCTGAAACTCCGGCAAGAACTGCTGACCCGGAAACCGGAGCTGACCGAACAGGATACCCCAGAGCTACTGAATCAGGCACAGAAACGACTGACCGACAGCATCGCACAGATCCATCAGCATATCGGACGGAATCAGGCACAGCTCGAAAACAATACGAATAATCTGAAAAAAAGCGAAGATCTGAGAAGGGAAATCGAAAAATGCGGAAACAGTTACCGGCAATGGTTCCGGTTATGTACTCTGTTCGGTGATGAGAAAGGTAAAAAGTTCCGGAACATCGCCCAAAGTTTTGTTCTGAAGGAATTGCTCGAAAGAGCCAATTTCTATTTGGAAAAGCTTACAGAACGCTACGAACTGAGCTGTCAGGCAGGCTCACTCACCATCTTGCTGACCGACTGGTATCAGGGAGGAGTATCACGCCCGGCCAGCACTTTATCGGGCGGAGAAGGGTTTCTGGTATCCCTCTCACTGGCTTTGGGACTTTCTTCCTTGAACCGGCAAAGCCTGTCCGTTGACACACTTTTCATTGACGAAGGGTTTGGAACACTGAGCAGTGACTATTTAAACGTCGTGATGGACACTCTGGAACGCCTTCACCAGTTAGGTGGCAAAAAAGTGGGTATCATCAGCCATGTGGAGGGTTTGCGCGAACGTATCAAGACACAAATTCAAGTGAAGCGCATTGATCAGGGACGCAGTCGCATAGAAGTTAAACAGGAAAATTAGTAGTAAATACAAACAAAAAATTATGAATCTCAATAAAAAAATCTCTATTTTACTGACGGCAGGCCTCTATCTTTGCCTGCCTTTGAATCTTATAGCCAAAGATAAAGAAACAGAAAAAAAAGGTGCAGTAGATGATATCGCCGTAATGAATTACTTCAGCAGGAATATTGCACAAGACACCATTCTGCCTTTCCGGTGTGACCAGAAGTTGAAATCCGGAAATATAGAATCCGCAAGCAATCAGATATGGAACATCTGGAAAACAGCAAACGCTCATTTGAAAGAAGAAAAGCTGATTCCACTCAAGAAATTACCCGAAGGTCATAAAGGACTCTGGAAACTGCCTGCCGAGAAAGAGCCTAATGCGCAAATGCCCTATTACTGGGGATACAAAGGCAAATGTCCTGAAGCGGGTTATCCGCTGTTTCTGTATCTGCATGGCTCCGGACCAAAGGACCAAGAATGGTATACCGGCTGGAGACTGGCACAGATGTTTGAAGACAATCCTTCGGTATACTTTATCCCTCAAATACCCAACGAAGGAGCCTACTATCGCTGGTGGCAGAAAGCCAAGATCTATGCCTGGGAGCGTCTGTTCCGTCAGGCCATGCTTTCCGATTCCATTGACGCCAACCGCTTTTATTGTTTCGGTATTTCAGAAGGCGGATACGGCAGCCAGCGCCTGGCCTCCTACTATGCCGACTATCTGGCCGCAGCAGGCCCTATGGCCGGAGGCGAACCTCTGATCAACGCCCCGGTGGAGAATTGCATGAACATCGGTTATTCCATGCTGACCGGTTCCGAGGACTATGGTTTTTACCGCAACACACTGACGCAATATACCTTGGCGGCATTTGACAGTCTGGAACAGAAGTATCCGGGATGTTATCGCCATCGCATCGCCCTTATTCCGGGACGCGGCCACGGCATTGACTACCGCCCCACTACCCCTTGGCTGAAAGACTTCGTGCGCAATCCGCAACCCAAAAGTTTCATCTGGGAGGATTTTGAGATGGACGGTATCTACCGCCGGGGATTCTATAATCTGGCCATCGTAGAACGTGCTCCACTAAAATCCGGAGAACGCACCGTATACACCATGCAGATTACAGACAACCGCATTGATCTGGAGGTTAAGAATGTAACCTACAAGGTTGTGGAAACCGATCCACAGTGGGGCATTGGACTGAAATACCAAAAGACCTGTCAGGATGCCAAACAGGGCAAATTCCTGATCTATCTTTCTTCCGATCTGGTCAATCTGGGACGAAAAGTATCGGTCTACGTAAACGGCAAGAAAGCCTATGCGGGCAAGCCTCAGCAGCGTCTGGAGCATCTGGTAAACAGCTGCATCACCTTTGCCGATCCGGAACGCCTGTTCCCGGCCGCTGTAGCCATTGATCTTGAAAAACTATAAAACAAGAATAGATATGAAACGGACAAATATCCTTCAGACTTCCTCACTTCTTTTATGGTTGCTGACCGGCATTCTTTTCGGTGCCTGTAACCAGAGCGAAGAGGCCATCAACGAAAAGTGCGGAAGCGGTGTGGTCCTGATCAAGAATCAGGGCTATTATGAACTGAGCATCCCGAACGGCGGAAGCATTTACTTTACCAACTATTCCAAAGAAGAAGGACTGGTACAATTTACCATCAATCCGGACTCCATTGTTCCTTTTGAATCTTATGGTACCGGTTTCTTCGTGTCTGATGAAGGGCTGATTGCCACCAACCATCATGTCATCGCCCCTTATGTTTCACCCAGCGAAGTGAAACAGGCCATCCGCGAAGTAGTGCGCCAGGTACAGGCACAGCTAAGTGCCGAATATGACCAGATGGTGGCCATCCAGAAAGAAGTACAGCAACGACAGATGCTGAAATATATGTTCGGACAGGACTATACGGAGGAAAGCTACACGGCCGCGTGGATCGAATCGCAGATGGAATCGTACCGACGGCTGTATCAGGCCTATTCCTCACTGAACATTGCTCAGGCACAATTGAAACTGCGCAACAAAATAGACATCGCCTATAATGACAGCTACATCAAAAGCGAGGCCGATTTCCATTCCTGCAATCTGGTAGGCAGCGACGAGGAGCATGATCTGGCTCTGATCCAGCTTGCCGACGGCAAGACGCCTCAGGGACGCTATGTATTTCCGGTAAGCGACACTGATCCGCTCGAGGATTATTCCATCTGGGAACAGGCCATGAAAACCATCCATGCCGACAAGAACCAGCGTCTGGTCATGATCGGTTATAATCTGGGACCGGTATTGGCCGTGACCAATCAGGGCATCAAGGCACAATACACTTCGGGAAGCATCAGCCAGAAGGACGAGGACCGCATCCTGTATTCCATTCCGGCTCTGCACGGTTCCAGCGGTTCGCCCGTGATCAATGCCCGCGGACAACTGGTGGCCATCCAATATGCCGGACTGGACAAGACACAAAGCTTTAATTATGGCATCCGTTCCATCCATCTGCGCCGGCTGATGGATAAGGCCGGAGAATAAACTATAGGCGGCCCGCCAGAAGAAAACAACCCGAAAATCAAACCGGTTATCAAAAGTTTTCAATACGGCAAACAGATTCTGAATCAAGGAAGAATTCCACGTTTAAGAAAGAAGATTTCATCCATGGGAAAAATAAAGGATAACACCAAAAATCTATGGAACCATACGGAACAGGTTCCCATCTTTGTGTATCTGCTCCGTTGGCTGATACTTTCTGCACTGTCGGGAGCAGTCATCGGCAGTGGCTCTGCCCTGTTGCTCGTTTCGCTCGAATGGGCCACCCGGACCCGTGAAGAGCATCTGTGGCTCATTGCCCTCCTGCCTTTGGCCGGACTGCTCATTGGTCTGATGTATCACTATTGGGCCGGAACAGCTTCCAAAGGAAACAATTATCTGATTGAGGAAATCCGCTCCCCCAACGGTATCATCCCCTTCCGCATGGCTCCTTTGGTCTATATCGGTACGGTACTGACCCACCTGTTCGGAGGTTCTGCCGGACGAGAAGGCACAGGAGTACAGATGGGTGGAGCTCTGGCCGACCGTTTTTCGAAGTATCTGCATCTGCCGACACGCGACCATCAGATTATGGTCACTATCGGCATCAGTGCCGGTTTTGCTTCGGTATTCGGCACCCCTCTGGCCGGAGCGGTCTTTGCCCTGGAAGTTGTAATTATCGGACGTATGCGCTATGATGCCATTCTTCCGGCTTTTCTCTCAGCCGTATTTGCCCATCTCGCCTGTGAAGCCTGGGGAGTAAGCCATACACATTATCATATAGGAACTGTCCCGTCCATCAATCCCCAACTGATATTATGGACCCTGCTGGTTTCGATAGCTTTTGGAATGGTCTCCATGCTCTTCTCCAGAAGCGTAAGTTTCTGGAGCCGGTTCAGCAGCAAGTATATCGCTTATCCCCCCTTCCGTCCGCTGATAGGAGGCGTAGTGATTGCACTCGCTGTATGGCTGCTGGGCACCACCAAATATATCGGTCTGGGAGTACCTACGCTGGTAGCTTCTTTCCACGAACAGCAGCAACTCTATGACTTTGTTCTGAAACTGCTGTTCACCACCTTTACCATTGGCGTAGGATTCAAGGGTGGCGAGGTGACCCCCCTCTTCTTCATCGGTGCGACCTTGGGAAGTGCCCTTTCAGCCTGGGCGCCCATGCCGATGGGCCTTTTGGCCGGTATGGGTTTCGTAGCCGTATTCTCCGGAGCGACCAACACCCCCGTGGCCTGCACGCTGATGGGGATCGAACTGTTTGGAGCCGAGGCCGGCATCTACATCGGTCTGGCCTGTGTTACCGCCTATCTATTTTCGGGCCATACCGGAATCTATACGGCACAGATCATCGGATCGCCCAAACACCAGAAGTATATGAACATGAAAGGAAAAACCTTAAAATAATCCTTGTTTCGTCCCTATCCGTATTCAGTCAACGAATAGGGACGAAACGTTTTTAAAAAGGTATTTACCCTCAAAAGGATCAGCAATAAGCGACTTTTTACTTAAAAAATGTAATTATAGAATTGTCATTACACCGAATCCTCGTAAATTTGTAGATAATTATAAAAAGATGACCGAAAAAAAGAACTATACAGAAAGACAGGAGCGCATTGCCCGCTTTGCAAAGGCCTTGGGACATCCGGCACGAATTGCCATCATGGAGTTTCTGGCCAAGCAACAGACATGCTACTTTGGAGCCATACACGAAGAGCTGCCGATATCGAAGGCTACCGTGTCGCAACATCTCAAAGAACTGAAAGACGCCGGACTCATACAAGGTGAGCTCGAAACGCCCAAAGTAAAATACTGCATCAATCAAGACAATTGGTTATTGGCAAAATCATTATTCAAAGATTTTCTGGAAACTAAACTGAACAAAAAAAGTTGTTGCCAATAAACTATCTTAAGAAAATCTGACAATTGTCTTTTTTTCACCAGAACGGAATCTGACTGTTGTCAGGACAAATAAAACAAATCAACACTACTAATTAAAATAACTTCAAAAACATTAAAAGGAATGGGTGGTTTTTTTGGAACAGTCTCGATGACTGAATGTGTAACCGATTTATTCTACGGCACAGACTACAACTCACATTTGGGAACGAAGCGTGCCGGTATGGCTACGTATGCCGAAGGAAAAGGATTCATGAGAAAGATTCACAGTTTGGAAAGTTCTTACTTCCGAACAAAATTTGAAGACGAACTTCCGTCCTTCGAGGGCAAATCCGGTATTGGTGTGATCAGCGACACCGACCCGCAGCCTATCATGCTCAACTCTCATCTGGGTAAGTTTGCCATTGTCACTGTTGCCAAGATCAACAATGCCGAAGAACTGGCAAAGGAATTGCTGGAAGCAAACATGCACTTTGCCGAAATGAGCATGGGAAAAACCAATCCTACGGAACTGATCGCCCTGCTGATCATTCAAGGTAAAGACTTTGTGAGCGGTATCGAAAATGTGTTCAACAAAATCAAAGGCTCCTGCTCTATGCTGATCCTGACAGAGGACGGTATTATTGCCGCACGCGACAAATGGGGACGCACCCCGATCGTTATCGGAAAGAAAGACGGTGCCTATGCCGCAACCAGTGAATCCAGCAGTCTGCCGAATCTGGATTTTGAAATTGACCGCTATGTAGGACCGGGCGAAATCATCCGCATGCGTGCCACCGGACTGGAACAGTTGCGCGCCCCGAACAAGGAAATGCAGATCTGTTCTTTCCTGTGGGTTTACTACGGTTTCCCGGTTTCCTGTTATGAGGGAAGAAATGTGGAGGAAGTACGCTTCCAAAGCGGTTACAAAATGGGACAGACCGATGACTCGGAAGTGGACTGCGCCTGCGGTATTCCTGATTCGGGAGTAGGTATGGCTTTGGGTTATGCCGAAGGAAAGGGAATCCCTTATCACCGTGCCATCTCCAAATACACTCCGACATGGCCGAGGAGCTTCACACCAAGCAATCAGGAAATGCGTTCATTGGTAGCCAAGATGAAGCTGATTCCGAACCGTGCCATGCTTCAAGGCAAGCGTGTGCTTTTCTGCGATGACTCCATCGTACGCGGAACGCAGTTACGTGACAACGTAAACGTACTGTATGATTACGGAGCAAAAGAAGTACATATGCGTATCGCCTGCCCACCGTTGATCTACGGCTGTCCGTTCATCGGCTTCACTTCTTCAAAGAGCGACATGGAACTGATCACCCGCCGCATCATCAAGGAGATTGAAGGCGACGAAAATGCCAAATTGGACAAATACGCCACAACCGACTCTCCGGAATACAAGGAACTGGTGGAGCGCATCCGTGCCCGTTTCGGACTGACCTCTCTGAAGTTCAACACTTTAGAAACCCTGATCGAAGCTATCGGACTGCCTAAGTGCAAAGTCTGCACTCACTGTTTCGACGGCTCCAGCAAGTTCTGATTTCAAGAACAAGTACCCAATACAAATACACATAGATGTATAAAAAGAGGTGTGCCATTCTGTGCAATTCGCTTCACAGAATGACGCACCTCTTTCACGTTTCAAGAACATCCTTTTATTTTTCCTTGGAAAGACATTCGAATCTTTCAGACAAAGAAGCAGCCTCTTTCGAACAGAGGACTACAGTAATTCGGACAGAGGAATCCTAAAGAAAAGGAGCTGCACCAGCGAACTGATACAACTCCCGATTAACTACAAAATTACCAATTATTCCAGGACTGTTGTCAATATCACATCGGAACAGTCCCACTCATATAAAAGAACCCATTTTTATTTTTCTCCTTGTGGCTTCTGAGGCCGTTGCGGACGTGCCTTCTGCTGCTGTTTCCACAAAGTCTGCTGTTCCTCTGTCAGTACAGCCTTGATACCTTCGTTCAGTTTCTTTCGTGCCTCTTTCATCTTCTCATCGCCACGGGTAAGTCCTTCGATGGATTTGAAATACTCCTGATACAAGGCTGTGATTTTCTGTATCTGATCTTCGCTAAGGCTTAGTTCTTTAGTCATTCTTCCTACACTGCGCTCTACTTTCTGCTCAGTAGTAAGCGGTTTACGGTCTCGTGTTTTGTGCTTGCATTGTTTGCCAACTCATCATCACCAGAGCGGCCATTAATAATACCTTTTTCATATTTCCAATTTTAAGAATGTAATCCGTTTAACAGCTATTTTTTACTGCATTTGGTTCTATGACAGACCAACAAGAAAAAGGTTTAATCAAAAGGTAAGAAAAAATATTGATTTGTGGTATTTTAACAAATAAAACTTTCATATCAAAGCTAAAACGAAAACAGCGACCACCCGCAAGCAGTCGCTGTTTACCATACCGTCACAACGAACGGTGTCATTCAAATAAGAAAATGATCTTATACGGTAGTTGACGAATCAGAGCAGTTCTTCAAGTGACGATATCAGTGCCACATGAGGATAAACCTGCAGTTCCTCGCGGGTGGTCATGCCATGCAGCACACCCACAAAATCCACTCCGGCGGCACGAGCTGTCTGCGCATCCACCACACTGTCGCCCAGATAAAGCACCTCATCTGCCGCCACCTTCAGTCGGTCCAGAGCTGCCAGCAGTCCTTCGGGCGAAGGCTTGTGCGCCCGGACATCCTCGCCTCCGATAACCACATCCAGAAAATCGTCGCCCAGATAGCGGGACAACAGATCCAGAATACGGTAACGGTATTTTGTGGAAATGATGCCCAACTGCGCTCCCTGCTCCTTCAGACTGCGCAACACCTTCAGGGTTTCGGGAAAGAGCACCGTATTGGCAGTCATGTGCACATCCGCGGCCTTGACATATTCCGCCTTGTAGGCAGCCAGCACCGCCGGGTCGCTCACTCCGGTGAGCAGGGCAAACGATTCCTCCAGAGTCAGACCGATGGTGCGTTTGATCTGCATTTCGGAAATGCCCTGATAATCGTGGTTATCGAGCACGATGCGAAAACACTTTACGATTCCTTTTGACGAATCGGCCAGCGTATAATCAAAGTCAAACAAATAAGCTTTATATTTCTTCATAATCTCTGTTGTTTCCATTCCGGCTGCAAAGATACGAAATTCTCTGAAAACCGCTTTCAGTCATTTTCAGGAAGCGGGGAAAGAAAATCAAAAATAAATCCATACATTTGTATTTATTCATCATCAGAAAAACCTATAGAATATGGATACAAGACATTACCCTCCACGCATGGCAGAGCAGGAAAAAGGCTATAAATTAGTTTACGGAAAGATTCACGAGCAACTGAAGCGGAAGTGGTTCCAATACACCGAACTGTTTTTCATCGTAGGCTCCATCGCTTCGATCATCTACAGTTCGTTCGAAATTTCAGCTCCTTTCCGGGCCCAGCTGTTTCTTTTCAACTATATAGCCTCTTTTGTATTTACCATAGAATATGCCCTGCGCCTGATTTCCGCACCGATGCAGTATCCCGACAAACGGGGATGGCAGGCCAGACTGAAATATGTCTTTTCATTCTATGGCATCATTGATTTTGTGGCCATCCTTCCTTTCGTGGTCATCTACACCTATCAGAACTCGCCGCATCTGAATCTCGTGGTGCTGGCCTATATCCTGATTATCTTCAAACTGATCCGCTATTCGCGCTCGTTCCGTCTGATCGGTGAAGTGCTTCAGGCCGTGCGCGAGGAACTGGTGACCGCCTATACGGCCTGCGGCATCATGCTCGGCTTCTCGGGCATCCTGATGTATTATATCGAACGGTACGCACAGCCGGAAGCATTTGCCAACATCGGCGACGGATTCTGGTGGGCCATTGTAGCTTTCACCACGGTGGGCTACGGCGACATCTACCCCATCACCCCGTTGGGACGCCTGCTCAGCAGTCTGATCAGTCTGATCGGCATCGCCATGATTGCCATCCCTACCGGTATCATCAGCTCGGCTTTCATGAACATGATGCTGGACAAACGGAAAGAAAGAGATGAAAAAGAAAAGGAAAAAACAGATACTGAAAACAATCCATAAAAACTGCATACAATGAAAAAACTGTTTCTAATCCTAGCCACAGCACTGACCGTTGTGAGCTGCCACACCGGCAAACAGGCCGGAAAACCCATGCTGGGCGCCGACCGTGACCGACACGGATGCATCGCCTCGGCAGGATATACCTGGAGTAAAGTCCGGAAAGACTGTGTCCGCACCTTCGAAGAGGGCATCCGTCTGGTTCCGGCACATGTAAAAACTTCCGTAGCCGCTTATGTGATTTTCTCACCCGATCAGGAGCGCGCCGAAGTTTTCCTTCCGGGACAGAAAAAACATCCGGTACTGAAACGCAAGGGAGGTATCTGGAAAAAGAAACCATACGTTCTGGCCAGAAACAAGAACGGATGGATTCTGAAAACAGGCGGAACTGATGTTTATGTCTCTCCGCAGAAATAAAAATCAAGAAGCGGCTCCGATTTCCTTTTGGAAGTCAAAGCCGCCTCTTTCTTTAAAAAGTGTACTAAAGGCGTTTCAAATCAAAATTTCTTGGGATTTTTGTTCCAGTGATATACCAGATGCAGCATCACATAATGCGGCAGAGAGCGGTACCAGGTTTCTACCCGTCCCTGGGCATTGACCTCATATTGTGTGGCCGACAGGTTGTGCAGCAGGTCAAAGGCTTCCAGACGCGCTATGATCTTGCCCTTCCAGAATGACTGGCTCAGAGAAGCATTCAGCAAAAAGTCATTCGTATTCAGTTCCGAGCTGCCATAGCCGCGACGGCTGTACATGGTGGCATCCAGCGCTACCGTGGTCTTCAATTTCGGTATCGTATAGCGGCCGGAAAGACCGTAATTGAAATCCCATACATTCAGGGTCTCGAAATCATACATACGCCCCACCGAATGCCGCCAGCTGACATCACCCGAAGCACGCAAGTTCAGCATGCCCTTGCTATATTGGATATAGGCTCCGTCATGCAGCGTCGTGGTGTTGACGATATTCCGGTGGCTTTCCGTCTCACCGGCCAGCATCGCATAATCCACGGAATGCCGGTAGTTCGCATCGGCGTTCATCTGCCATCTCCAGTATTTCTTTTCGCCCAGAGCCTGTGAATAGTCAAACTTGGCCGTACCCGAATAGGCACCGTCCACATTCACCGGTTTATAGGTATATACACCGGTTTCCGGATTATAGTTCACGGACTGGGCCACATCCCGATGCTGATAATTGTATGTGGCAGCGATGTGCCATTGCCGTTCGTTCTTTCCCCATCTGTCCGTATAGTCCACAGAAACCATCGTATTGGCCTTCTTCTTCAAGTCGGGATTTCCCAACTTAACCACCAGCGGCTGACTGTCGTCCCGATAGTTCACCCAGTCATAAAAATCCACATCCTTAAGGTCATAACGGAGATTCACAGAAAAGCTGTGGTTTCCGCCAGGCGACACCGTACGGAAACTTACGTAAGGAGAAAGAAGCGCCGTGTGCCGATATACGGTTGTGTCAATCACTCCCCGCTGATAATCCAGTGCTTCGTGCAAGATGGGCACAGAAACACCCATTCTCCACTGGTCATAAACAATTTTAACCGGAATGTCACCCACCTGATAATATTTCCCCTTGGAAAAAGTTATATTGGGCTCGACTCTTACACCATAAACATGACTGTCATAAGAGTTTGCCGGATCGGTGATCGCATTCAGCATGTCCAGCTGGGAAGCCAACAGCAAGGTGTCCGGATGATACAGATAATCATGTTTCCGAACATCACCATAGTTAACGGTAGAACCTACCGACATTCCCATTTTACCAATCAATTCCGGAACTGAGTAAGTCAATGAACCATATACTATCGAGGTACGGTTGGCCCTGTCACTGGCATTATAACGGACATCCTTTGTCTGGGTATTTGCCTGCCAGGTGTTGTAGCAGTCAGACAGCCATGACTTCTCGTCGGTATACCAATAGGAAAGATAATAATTCAAATTCCGTTCTTTCTCCTTGTTCGTATTAAAGGCTCCCATAACACTTTGATCGAAATGCAAGGTATGCCCCTCGCTCAGATTATCCGTAAACATGGAGGCTGTCAGGGTGTCGCTCTGCAGGTCGTCCCACTGGTTGAAAAGGGAATGACCGTTGGCATGGCGCTTTTCATAATTGAAGTTGGTATTTATTTGCAAGTAGCCCGGTTTGGTAGCCACATACTCATTGCTCAGCTTCACTTTCCAGTTACCGGAATGGTCAGTATTTTCGGTCTGTGACAACGGATGGCTGCCTTCCAGAAACTGTTCCTGGCGACGGCGCATCTCTCTGTCATCCGACGTGCTGGTATAGTCTGCCACAAAATTGTTCTTGCGGACCTTGTCTTTCGACTGATAGTCCAGATCAAAAGCCACACTGCGTGTGGTGGTCAACGAACGGGGCATGGTGGCCGGAGACCAAAATCCGCGCTCGCCGATATGACGGCCCTCATTCACATTATTCAGATTGGCCATCACGGAGTAACGCCACAAATCGGTGAAGCCCAAAAGAAAGCCACGCCCCAGCCAGCGGTCGTTCGTACCTCCGGCGGCTTCCACATTGGCTATGTAACCCTGACTGTATTCTGGTTTCAGATTCACATCCATCACAAACTTGCGGGGTTCCACATCGTAACCCAGAGCCACACTCTTGTCCGTCTGCTTGTCATAAACCTTGATGTCCTTCACCGTGTAATAAGGCAGATTCTCCATCAGGACTTTCTTGTTGCCGTGCATGAAGGTGCGCGATCCCAACATCAGTTCGTCCACCTTACGCCCGTTGACAAAGATCTCTCCGGACTGATTCATCGTTACGCCCGGAAGCTGGTCTATCAGGCTTTGCAGCATCGAACCGTCCGGAAGCTTGAAGGCATCGGCATCGTAGACGATTGTATCTCCCTTATAATACATCTTGACTTTGGTAGCCTTGACCACCACCTCATCTAGTTCCTTCTTCCATTCCTTGCGCATCATGAGGGTGGACAGACTCAGGTCACCTTTTTGCGTGGAAGGTACGGAGAAACGACGCCACACATCCCCATAGCCGACTCTTGTGGCACGCAGCAGGTAATGACGGCCGGCTTTTACAGAAGCCGTATAGATCTCTTTCAGGGACTTGCCGGAAGTAGAACGAATAGAGATACAGGAGGCGGAATCCACCACAACCGCACTGTCCGGAGTCAGCACAGACAACTTGACACCGCTGAGTGGGATCTTCAGGAACTCGTCTTCAATATCGACTTGAATTTTCACGATTTGGGCTACCGCTCTTATACAACAACAGAGCAGCAATATACCCATCAAAAGACTTTTTTGGATCATTGTTTTTGAGTAATATTAGTTATAGATCTCGTTTTAAACAGTTTTCTGAGTAATAGAAAGAAGAATAAACACACAACACCGAAACGCAAGGAGATACCAAGAATGTATCCATCCGTTGTGACAAAAACGGACGGATTCAAAAAACGGCTCTGATTTCCTTTTGGAAGTCAGAGCCGCTTAAACGTATACATACCTGTTTAAGCGTTATAACTTACACATAAATAGGAAAGTCATTTCAGCGTTATCGGAATAGAAAACTTACTCTCTACAAAAACAAAATTGGCGGATGCCGGATGCCAACGGAACTTTTCGCTCATCTTTGTCAGTGACTCGGTTACCTTTTTCTCCAGATCCGGATTCTTCGTTGAGTTCCTGACGCATGTAATCTCACTCATTCTTCCATCCTTCTTTACCACAAAAGAATAAAGTAATTTTCCGGAGGATTCCTCAGGCAGAAGAGTACTCAGGTAATTTTGGAACGCCTCCAAGCCGTCGGACGGATGAGCCGGGAGTTCCGGGTCCACATAAACCGGACGGCTGTCTGCCTCAGTTTCTTTCCGTTGGCATTGATCCCATTCGGATTTACTCAGATGCAGACGCACCACACAACTGCTGGCCACAGCCTTACCATCCTGCCACGCCGGCAAAGCCTTAGGAAGGGAGGAGAACATGCGCTCCATCTCCTGCTTCACTGCCGGTGAATCGGCATCCGGAACAACATCGGTTATTTTTCCGTCCGGAGCAATCGTAAAACGGACTTCCGCAGACAGAGGCTGCTCAGACGGATATCCTTCCGGCCACTTCAAAAAGTGAAGGCAAATCAATTTCACATTGTCTGCAAACTCCGGCTGATAATCATAGAGCTGGGAGTCCTCTACCATGAAAGTGCAGACATTTTCTCCGTCCGTAGAAAGCGCATTCCGGATCTCCGAGACTTTTTCAATAAGATATTTTCCGTCACTCTTGCCCACTTGCACATGGAAACACACTTTTGGCGCTTGCCCGTCCTTAAAAATGTCATAAGAAACCTCAAAAGTCCGGTCATCTACAGGACGGATCTCGAAACTGTCTTTCCAGAAAGCGTCAAAGTCCGATTCGCCGACCAACAGGTCATAAAAAGGCACTCCATCCATACGCTGCATGTTTTCCCGTTTCTTATCAAAGGCCTGCAAAACCGGTTCCGCACAATAGGCCGAACGCAAATGGGACAACTCTTGTTCCAAAGTATCGGGCATCAGGATATAGGCGGACAGGTATCTTTCATAAAACGAGCGGACAAAATGCTCTGCCGTGCTTTCCTGATCCACAGGCTGGCGGGAAATCTCAAACAGGGAATCTCCATACTTCGTGCCGCCCCAGAATGGAGTAACGTAAGAAATGCGATAATCACCTTCCGTTCCGACAACGCGCACCGGAATATCCGTCAGGGAACCGTCCGGAGAGAAGCGCCAGGAAACGGCATACCAGTTGCCGTCCAGATGACGGCAGGTCATCGACTGGGCCGCATAGGAAGTCACGTCCTGAGAGCGGGTCATCAAGTTTGCATCCACCACATTGCTGGCCCGATATACTTTCGCAAGCATGGCCGTAGTGAGATATTTCTTGTTCGCATCCTCAGTTCGGTGTATGTCCTCATTCAACCAATACTCCTTGTATTGTTGTGTCAACCAAGGAATAACCCCTTCGTCCTGATCTGAATTCGTAAGAGGCTTGCTATTTGCAGCCCATGGTAGCAGCAAAAGGCCAAGTAAAGCAACACGATAATTCATACCCAAATCTTTTAATCGTTCCACAATAAGTCCTTATGTATATTTTGTCCTGTTCCTATATTGACAGGTCATTAATAACCTTTACTTGTAGTAACATATCACAAATTGAACCCAAAAAACAATCTAAAGCAAATATAAATGATGTTTTTTTGTTAAAAGTATACTTAAGTATACCTCAGAAGAAATATTATGAGGGATATCATTCGATGAAATAATAAAAAACATTATCTTAGCCTAAATAAAATATAGGGAGACAATGAACATACATAAATTATTTAATGAATGGAATAAAGTAACCGATACGATTCATTTTTCAAAAGAGCAAATCGCCCAACTGATCCATCTTATAAAACTGGTTATGCTGGATGAATACGAGAGCTTTTATATCATAGATTATAGCCAGAAACGATTTGTATATGTCCATGAAAATCCATTGTTCCTGTGCGGGCATTCCGCCCATGAGGTTCAGAATATGGGATATAATTTTTATGCCCGATACGTACACCCTGAGGATATTCCATTTCTGTTCGAAGTCAACGAGATAGGTTTCCGGAAATATCGGGAACTGTCAAAAGTAGATCGCAATAAAGACGGCTATATCTCTTATGATTTCCGCATAAAAAACCGAAACTCTTATTTTCCCGTACGCCATACCCTGATTCCGCTGATCAAGAACGAGCGGCAGGAAATTGTCTGGGCACTCTGTAAGGTTTCTCTGACCGATCAGAAGCACCCGAATATGATCATGGGTAAAGTGGGCGAAAAAGAAATATTATGGAACCGGGAAACAAAATGTTGGGACGAAATGCCAAGTCCTCAATTAAGCGAGAAAGAAAAAGAAATTGTCAGACTGTCTGTTCAAGGGTTTACAGAAAAAGAAATGTCTGAGAATTTGCAATTATCCGAGAGTGCCATTAAAAAAAGGAAAAAAATCCTGTTTCAAAAACTACATGTAAAAAACATGTCTGAGGCCATTATCTGTTGCACCAATAAAAAACTGTTTTAACAACACACAACAATCCCCTCCTTTTAAAACCGTTTTAAAGTGGTTTTAAAAGGAGGGGATTATGATGTAGCTTCCTTATTTCATCAAACAATACCGAATATCCTCTTCACTCATTCCCCTTTGTCTCATACGCTCCGCAATACCCTCTAATTCATCCTTGCTTTGTGAACGGGTGCCTTGCTTGTGTTCGTACAGCAAACGGGACAAAGTTCGTATCGCATTCTGAATTCTCTGCTGTCCCTCGTCTGTATTGAGATCAATCCGACAGAAAGGAGAACATTCCTTATGCAGACACAGATAATAGATTCCGCCAATCAACAAACTGGATATGGCACTGATGTCCATTCCAGAATCCTTAAAATCCGACTCATACTTATCCACCAAAGGGATGGTATGCAGCTCGCGGCTCATGGCCGTGCGCAAAGTGACCTGATTGGTGTCTGATATCTCCCAACGCAAAAGCTCCAGCATGATGGATTTATGGCTTAATTCATTGAACAGATTGATCAAGAGTTCGGCATAAACTTCTTCTGTACGAACCTGATCATTCTCCACGCTCATCGTGTCCTTGAACCAGTAATCAAAGTCACGCACAAAGTGCTCAAAGAAATTTTCCTGGTTCCGGTAACGGCTGTAAAAGGTGATCGGCTCAATTTTGGCGCGCTTAATGATGTCCAAAACGGTCACATTGGAGAATCTCTTTTTCAATATCAGTTCCTTGGCGGCTTTGTCAATGCAGTTTTCTATATCGGCTTTGCTTCGTCTCGGTCTCCTCGGTTTACGGTTTTCCTGTTCCATTATAAAAAGTATTATATAGGGAATATCAATCCCGTTATTACACAAATTCAGCAATCGGACAGGCTCACCCATCCAACTGAATTCAAAGTTATAAAAACAATGCAAACGAGAAAAAGAAAAGCAACTTTTATTTTTAATACATGTAAATATTTATACAAAAATAGCAGACTGCATCTCATACCGAAGATACAATCTGCCATTATACTTTTATTGATTATTTCTGAGCCGGAAACACGTCCTTATAGCGTTCACGGATGATCTTGATCCGTTCTGCCGAGAGCGGTTCCACATCCTTCAGCGGATAAGGCAAGCCCAACTGCTCGTACTTGAACACACCCATCGTGTGATAAGGCAACCATTCGATTTTCTCCACCACCGGATAGCCCTTGAGATATTCCACCAGGCGGTCGAGCTGCTCGTCGTCATCGGTCAGCCCCGGCACGATCACGTGACGGATCCAAACCTTGACACCTCGCTTCTGGGCCTCGTCCAGATAGCGCAAGGCATTGCGCCCGTCGCTACCGCAAACCTTGCGGCACAGGGCCTCATCCAGCGCCTTGATGTCGAGCATCAGCAAATCGGTGTAGTCCAGCACGGCCAGCGTCTGCTCATTGCAGATGGCTCCCGAAGTATCGAGCGCCGTATGCAGTCCGGCCTCGCGACACAGACGGAAATACTCGCGTGCAAACTCAGCCTGCATCAGCGGTTCGCCACCGGTCAGAGTCACACCGCCGTTGCGGATAAAGCTTTTGTAGCGCAACACCTCTTCAAGGAGTTCCTGAGGGGTGTATTCATACTTCACGGCACGGTTCTTGTCCCAGGTATCCGGGTTGTGACAGTACTGACAACGCAGAGGGCATCCCTGCAGGAAGGTCACAAAACGAATTCCGGGACCGTCAACGGTCCCGAAACTCTCCAGTGAATGTATTTTTCCTTTAATCACTTGTTCAATAAATTACAAAGAGTGGTTGATGGTACGTGAAATCACGTCGAGCTGCTGCTCACGGGTCAGTTTCACGAAGTTCACCGCATAACCGGATACACGGATGGTGAGCTGCGGATACAGTTCCGGATGCTCCATCGCGTCGATCAGCAATTCACGGTCGAACACGTTCACGTTCAGGTGCTGTCCACCCTGCGGAGTGAAGTAACCGTTCAACAGACCAACCAGGTTGTCTACCTGAATGTCGCGCTCCTTACCCAAAGTAGCCGGTGAGATACCGAAGGTGAATGAGATACCGTCGTGTGCGTGCTGGAACGGCAACTTAGCCACTGAAGCCAGAGCGGCAACAGCACCCTTCACGTCGCGTCCGTTCATTGGGTTGGCACCCGGAGCGAACGGAGTTCCGCCCTTACGTCCGTCAGGAGTAGTACCGGTCTTCTTTCCGTAAACCACGTTGCTGGTAATGGTCAGAATAGACTGGGTAGCCTCAGCGTTGCGGTAAGTCTCGTGCTGACGCAGATAGTTCATGAACTTGGTTACGATTTCCACGGCGATGCTGTCGGTACGGTCGTCGTTGTTTCCGTAAGGAACATATTCGCCCTCACGCTCGAAATCAACAGCCAGACCGCGCTCGTCGCGGATCACCTTCACCTTGCAGTCGCGAATGGCAGCCAGTGAGTCGGCCACGATAGACAGACCTGCGATACCGGTTGCGAAGATACGGTGTACGTCTCCGTCGTGGAGTGCCATCTCGTATGCCTCATAGTTATACTTGTCGTGCATGTAGTGAATGATCTTCAAGGCGTTGGTGTAAACCTTGGCCAACCATTTCATCATCTGCTCGTATTTCTCCATTACCTCGTTGTAGTCGAGATATTCAGAAGTGATAGCCTCGAACTTAGGCGCTACCTGATCGCCGGTACGCTCGTCGCGGCCACCGTTGATGGCGTAAAGCAAGCACTTGGCCAGGTTGGCACGCGCTCCGAAGAACTGCATCTGCTTACCGATCTTCATCGGAGATACGCAGCAGGCAATTCCGTAGTCATCACCGTACTCAACACGCATCAGGTCGTCGTTCTCATACTGGATGGCAGAAGTATCAATAGATACCTTGGCGCAGAACTTCTTCCAGTTTTCCGGCAACTTCTCAGCCCACAGAACTGTCAAGTTCGGTTCTGGAGCAGGGCCCAGGTTGTACAGGGTGTGCAGATAACGGAAACAGGTCTTGGTTACCAACGTACGGCCGTCTACGCCCATACCACCCAAAGACTCGGTTACCCAAACCGGATCACCAGAGAACAGGTCGTTGTATTCCGGAGTACGCAAGAAGCGAACGATACGCAGCTTGATGATCATCTGGTCTACCAGTTCCTGTGCCTCTTCCTCTGTCAGCTTGCCTTCCTTGATGTCCTTCTCGATGTAGATATCCAGGAATGTAGCGGTACGACCGATGGACATGGCAGCACCGTCCTGATCCTTCACGGCAGCCAGATAAGCCAGATATACGAACTGAACAGCCTCACGAGCATCCTTAGCCGGACGGGTTACGTCGAATCCGTAAGAAGCACACATGCCTTCGAACTCCTTCAGAGCCTTGATCTGCTCGGTAATTTCCTCACGGCGACGGATAGTCTCCTCAGTCATCTCATTAGACTCCAGACGTTTCTGGAAATCCTTCTTCTCCTCAATCAGAATAGCAGTTCCGTAAAGAGCTACACGACGGTAGTCACCGATGATACGGCCACGGCCATAAGCATCCGGCAGACCGGTAATGATCGCGTCGTGACGGGCTTTCAGGATGTCCTGAGTATATGCTGAGAACACACCCTCGTTGTGGGTTTTACGATATTTTGTAAAAATCTCTTTGGTCAGCGGATCCAACTGGTAGCCGTATGCCTTCAAGCTGTTCTCTACCATGCGGACACCACCTCTCGGGAAAATGGCACGCTTCAAAGGTGCATCGGTCTGCAAACCAACGATTACCTCGTTCTCCTGGTCAATGTAACCCGGTCCGTAAGTGGAAATTGACTGCGGAAGTTTGGTCTCTGTGTCGTAAACACCACGCTCGCGCTCCACCTTGAACATCTCGGTCAACTTGTTCCATACTTTGCGAGTTTTCTCTGAAGAAGGCTTCAAGAAAGAATCATCTCCCTCATAAGGAGTGTAGTTGTTCTGGATGAAGTCTCTTACATTGATCTCTTTCTTCCAAAGATCGCCTTTAAAGCCGGCCCAGCTTTCCTGTGTAAATTCCATAAAAATATTGATAAAAATATGATACTTCGTCTTTCTCTTTTTCTCGATGCAAAGATACGCAGAATTTTTCAAATATCTCATACCTAAATATAGGTATTTTACAATAAAAAATATTATCAGGCTAAATTTAAAACGATTACAAGTTTTTATTTACAGACACAAAACGTCCAGATTTCCAAAGAGAATCTTAGAATAAAAAGATTTCCTCATGACACTTTTGCCGTTTTGTCCTAAACAAAAAATTAAAAAGCAACATGTTTTTACCTGAGCAATATTTGCACAAACCAGTTTTTTTTCTCACCTTTCCTACCAAATATCAAAAAAACTGTAATATAAAAATGATGGAAATTAAAGAGATTACACATCCCAACGAACAGGATTGTCAGAATCTTCAAATACTACTTGCCACACTAAGTGAAAGCTGTTCATTTTCAATAGAAAATCTGACACAAATGCTTCAGAACAAAAACAATAGACTTTATGGTCTTTATGATCAGGACCAGCTTGTCGGCTGCTGTTGTCTTGGAATTTACCACAGTCTTACCGGTAAAAAAGCTTGTCTCGAAGATGTTGTGGTGCGCACGGATTATCAAGGTAAAGGCGGAGGACGCATGTTGGTCTCCCATGCAACCGAAGAAGCAAAAAAAGAAGGAGTAAAACAAATGCTTTTTACTTCCAAACCATCACGAGTCAGAGCCAACCACCTTTACCAAAACATGAATTTTGAGAAAAAAGACACAAATGTTTATATAAAGAAGTGGTAAAAACAGAAGTTCTCACACATTTTTATATAAGAAATCCCGCAACAAATACAAAAAACATTGCCTTGCTCGGAAATCTTTTGTATTTTTGCGATTAAATACAGAAATTGTAACGATCATGAATATTTTAGAATTAAGTGAACAGGAAATCGTAAGACGTAACAATCTGAATGAAATGCGCGCTTTGGGTATCGACCCGTATCCGGCTGCCGAATACCCTACCAATGCTTTTTCAACAGATATACGCAATGAATTCTGCGAAACCGATGAACCAAGAGAAGTCTGCATTGCCGGCCGTATGATGAGCCGACGCATTATGGGTAAAGCTTCTTTTATCGAACTTCAAGACTCAAAAGGACGTATTCAGGTATATATTACCCGTGACGATATCTGCCCGGGCGAAAACAAGGACATGTATACTACTGTTTTCAAGAAACTGCTCGACCTGGGTGATTTCATCGGAATCAAGGGATTTGTATTTAAGACACAGACCGGTGAAATCAGCGTACATGCCAAAGAACTGACCGTTTTGGCCAAGAGTATCAAGCCTCTTCCTATCGTAAAGACGAAAGACGGTGAAGTTTATGACTCTTTCGACGATCCTGAATTGAGATACAGACAGCGCTATGTCGACCTCGTCGTTAATCAGGGAGTAAAGGAAACCTTCCTCAAAAGATCCAAGATCTTCAAGTCTATGAGAGATTTCTTTGATAAGGATGGTTATACCGAAGTAGAAACCCCTATCCTGCAGTCTATCCCGGGTGGTGCTTCAGCCCGTCCGTTTATCACACACCACAATGCACTGGATATTGACCTGTATATGCGTATCGCCTGTGAGTTGTATCTGAAGAAACTGATTGTGGGTGGCTTCGAAGGTGTATACGAATTCTCAAAGAACTTCCGTAACGAGGGTATGGACCGTAATCACAATCCGGAGTTTACCTGTATGGAGCTGTACGTTTCCTATAAGGATATCTATTGGATGATGGATTACACCGAGAAACTGCTTGAGAAGATCGCACTGGATGTAAACGGTACGACTCAGGTTAAGGTAGGCGACAACATCATCGACTTCAAGGCTCCTTACAAGCGTATCACCATCCTGGATGCCATCAAGGAAAAGACCGGATACGATCTGAACGGAAAGAGCGAAGAAGAAATCCGCGAAGTTTGCAAGGCTCTGAATCTGGACGAAGTAGACGAAACCTTCGGTAAGGGTAAGATGATTGACGAGATCTTCGGCGAATTCTGTGAAGGCACCTTCATTCAGCCGACTTTCATTACGGACTATCCGATCGAAATGTCTCCGTTGACCAAGAAACACCGCAATAATCCGGAACTGACTGAGCGCTTTGAGCTGATGGTCAACGGTAAGGAGCTGGCTAACGCCTACTCTGAGCTGAACGATCCGATTGATCAGGAGGAGCGTTTCCAGGAGCAGTTGCGCCTGAGCGAAAAGGGAGACGACGAGGCGATGTTCATCGATCAGGATTTCCTGCGCGCCTTGCAATACGGTATGCCAAATCTGGCCGGTATCGGTATCGGTATGGACCGTCTGACCATGTTGCTCACCGGACAGACAACCATTCAGGAAGTGTTGTTCTTCCCACAAATGCGTCCGGAAAAGAAAATCCCTAAAGATGCTCCACGTGAATATGTAGCAATCGGAGTACCTGAAGAAATTGTTCCGGTACTGCAAAAGGCCGGATATAATCTGGTAAACGATCTGAAGGACGGTAATCCGCAAAAAATCCAGCAGCAGATCGGCGATATCATTAAGAAATATAAATTAGAGATGACCAAGCCATCCGTAAATGATATTGCGGAATGGGTTGAGAAACTGAAATAAACAAACATCATGGAGAATTGCGGAACCATAGCAATCATGGGTGGCGGTAGCTGGGCTACCGCCATAGCCAAGATGATGCTGGAGCAAAACGACTCCATTTATTGGTATATGCGACGGGACGACCGTATAGAAGAGTTCCGTCGTCTGGGTCATAACCCTGCATATCTTACGAGCGTTCATTTTGATGTCGATCGTATTCATTTCTCTTCAGATATTAATAAGGTAGTGGAAAACTCGGATACTCTGATCTTTGTCACTCCCTCACCTTACCTGAAAAGCCATCTGAAAAAACTGAAGGTAAAGCTCCGCGACAAATTTATTGTCACAGCGATCAAAGGTATTGTGCCCGATGAAAACCTGGTATGCTCAGAGTATTTCCATCAGGTATATAATGTGCCCGATGAAAATCTTGCAGTACTGGGGGGACCGAGTCATGCCGAAGAAGTGGCGATGGACCGGCTGACTTATCTGACTATCGGTTGCTCTGACCTGAAAAAGGCGCAGTGCTTTGCCGATATGATGGCCAGCCAGTACGTCAAGACCAAAATCAGCGCTGATGTTATCGGTATCGAATATGCGTCGGTTCTGAAAAATGTCTATGCCATCGCATCAGGCATTTGCAATGGTCTGAAATACGGAGACAACTTCCAGGCCGTACTGATAGCCAATGCCGTACAGGAAATGAAACGTTTCCTGAAAACAGTGCATCCGATAGAAAGAAGCCTGATTGACTCCGTTTATCTGGGCGACTTACTGGTAACCGGTTACTCTAATTTCAGTCGTAACCGCGTGTTCGGAACCATGATCGGAAAGGGCTACAGCGTAAAAAGCGCACAAATAGAAATGGAAATGATTGCAGAGGGATATTATGGAACCAAATGCATGAAGGACCTGAACCGCCATCTGCATGTAAACATGCCAATATTGGACGCGGTCTATAATATATTATATGAGCGCATTTCCCCTAGTATTGAAATCAAACTATTAACGGATTCATTCAGATAAAAATATACTTATTTTAAAGTGTAAGAAAATGAAAAATATTCAATTAGACATCACAAAAGCATCTCAGTTTCTGAGCGAAGATGCAATCGCAGCATTTGAACCGCAGGTTAAGGCTGCACAGGAGGCTCTTGAAAACGGAACCTGTCCGGGTAATGACTTTTTGGGCTGGCTGCACTTGCCGTCATCTATTACCAAAGAGTTTATCAACGAGCTGAATGCTACTGCTCAGGTGATTCGTGAGAACTGCGAAGTGGTGGTTGTGGCAGGTATCGGTGGTAGCTACCTGGGTGCCAGAGCCGTAATCGAGGCTTTGAGCAACAGCTTCCAGTGGCTGCTGAACGACAAAAAGAATCCTGTCATATTGTTTGCAGGTAACAACATCGGTGAGGACTATCTGGCTGAATTGGGCGACTATCTGAAGGACAAGAAATTCGGTGTCATCAATATCTCCAAGAGTGGTACCACTACCGAAACAGCTTTGGCTTTCCGTCTGCTCAAGAAGCAATGTGAAGACCAAAGAGGAAAAGAAGAAGCCAAGAAGGTTATCGTAGCCATTACCGACGCCAAGAAGGGTGCCGCACGTACTACTGCCGACAAAGAGGGCTACAAGAGCTTCATCATTCCGGACAATGTAGGCGGACGCTTCTCAGTACTGACTCCGGTAGGTTTGCTGCCAATCGCTATCGCCGGATTCGACATCGAACAGCTGGTAGCCGGTGCCACAGACATGGAAAAGGCTACTGCTCCTGAAGTTCCGTTCCTGGAGAATCCTTCAGCTGTTTACGCAGCTTGCAGAAACGCCTTGTATCAGAGCGGCAAGAAGATCGAGATTCTGGTAAACTATCAGCCTAAGCTGCACTTCATGAACGAATGGTGGAAACAGCTGTACGGCGAATCAGAAGGAAAAGACGGCAAGGGAATTTTCCCGGCAGCTGTTGACTTCACTACCGATCTGCACTCTATGGGACAGTGGATTCAGGAAGGCGAGCGCACTATCTTTGAAACTGTAATCAGCGTTGAGTCTTCTAACCACACTCTGCTCTTCCCGAGCGACGAGGAGAATCTCGACGGATTGAACTTCCTGGCCGGCAAGAGAATCGACGAAGTAAACAAGATGGCCGAACTGGGTACTCAGCTGGCTCACGTAGACGGTGGTGTGCCTAATATGCGTCTCTCTGTACCGACTCTGAACGAGTATTATCTGGGACAGATCATCTACTTCTTCGAGAAAGCTTGCGGTATCAGCGGTAATCTGCTGGGTGTAAATACTTTCAACCAGCCGGGTGTAGAGGCATACAAGAAAAACATGTTTGCCCTGCTCAACAAACCGGGTTACGAAAAGGAAAGCGAAGCTATCCAGGCAAGACTGAACAAATAATCAAGATATCACTATGTTCGAAAAAGAAAGAGAACAATATCTTACCTCCAACGGCTTTGAGGCTACCCGCCTCAAAGCCGTCTTATTTGATATGGACGGAGTGCTCTTCGACTCAATGCCCAACCACGCATATGCCTGGAGCCACGCCATGACACAATTCGGACTCAAAATGACTCCGGAGGAGGCTTACATGCACGAAGGAAGAACCGGAAACGGTACCATCAACCTGCTGACACAGAAATATTGGGGGCGTGACGCTACCGAAGAAGAACTGGATGAGATCTATCAGGCCAAAGCAGATGTATTCAACATGCGCGAAGAAGCTCCTGAAATGCCAGGAGCTAAAGAAATGCTCTACGCCGTAAAAACAGATGGTTTTCAACCGGTATTGGTCACCGGTTCGGGACAGCTTTCTCTGATAGACCGTCTGAACAAACACTTTCCGGGGATCTTTACCAAAGATAAGATGGTAACCAGTTTTGACGTAAAATACGGCAAGCCCAATCCGGAACCTTATCTGATGGGATTGAAAAAAGCCGGAGTAGAACCATGGGAGGGTATCGTTGTAGAAAACGCTCCTTTAGGTGTTGAGGCCGGCGTAGCCGCCAAAATATTCACCATAGCCGTGAATACCGGTCCTCTGCCCGATCAGGTATTGTTGGATGCCGGAGCCAATCTGCTCTTCCATTCCATGCAAGAGCTTAAAGAAAACTGGGAGCAGATAAAAAATACTTTTGCATAAAATAAAAAAACGGATAAGAAATACTTATCCGTTTTTTTATTTTCCATATCTGTAAACTTAATCAGTCATTATTATTTTTTTGAAGGCATAGATACACGTTCCCAAACTTCCTGACAATCCAATTTATCACCATTCTCATCTATAATCTGGAAAGTAATGACCATAAGATTATCATTCAGGAATTCATATTTCATCACATTGTCTACTCCATCCATTGCTGAAGAAACCAACAACTTCTTGATATGTTCCACGTAACTTGTATCCGATGTCTTCTCATAGGTTCCTTCCATTGTCAAAAAGACATCTCCCTCTTTGGATATCATGAGGTTTGTCAACGCACCTCCCGGACTAAAGACCTTCAAATATGGAGCACGTTTGATTTCCGGAGCTGAATCCAGCAAACCATCTATCATATTACACAATTGCCATGTACCCACCAAATCTGCTTTCTTATTCACAGACTGTGCCGAAATCGTAGTTGCGCCTAAAACCAGAGCTAACAACATAAAAAATTTCTTCATCATGTCTTTCCTGTTTTAAAGTTAATACTTGGGTTAACCGTTCGAAAGATACAAAAAAAATATGATAAAAGAAATTTTCTTGCTGAAACTTTTATTCAAAAAAACAAAAGATTTTCAAATCATATTTGAGCATCGCCATCTCTATCGACACGTCACTCTACAGAAGCAGTATCCATGGTTTCCACAACGTTATCCAACACCAGGTCTTTGGCTATTTCAAAACTTCCATTCGGATGAATTGTGATCAGTAGCGGAATATAAAGATCAGACATCGGGTAGCTGACACTTACCGCAAAACAAAGATTTCCATCCTTCACCTTATCAAAAGCCATACCTTCAAGTATTGCATGATTATAGAAGTCCTTCTCCATATACTCTTTAAAAGAACTTTTATAGAAGGTCTTGCTGAAAATCTTTTTGTCCCCCTGTTTTAAAGTCAGGTAGATCACATTATCAGCATATTCGGTTCCGGTATCGTCTTTCACCGAAGACAAAGAATCAACAGCATACCGTTCTACCAGATAAGTCACCGGTTTTCCGTTCCATTCAATATCATCGGTATACTGATACTCATTCATTTTCTGTATCGTTTCAACAGAATCCTTGGATGCGGTTTTCAGTGTTTCATCTGCGGAAGATGACTGTCCACGATCCTTACATGCAGTAAACAAGCCGAAAAGCAAGCCACATGCAATTGCAGTATATGTTTTCATATTTTATCATTTAACAGAACAAAGGAACAAAAAAAGACTAGAAAAACAAAGCATCCGGAAAATTCATTGAAAAGATGTCGGCTGTGTTGACAAAAAATAACATAGGGAAGTACACTTATCACCTTTTTTCTGAAACAAATAAATAAAATCATTGTATCTTTGATTCATGCTAAAAGAAAAAGCTACATGAAAAGATTACATATTCTGGTAATCGGAGTTTTCGCTTTATCGGCCATTTGCGGATGTCGGCAGACCTCACAGAAACAAGAAACGGAAACGTCTGTCAAAATAGATTCCACGGCGTTGGTTCTTCGGTTACAGCAATGCTCAAAAATATATTCTTCAGAATATAAAATACATAAGATTGTCACAAATAAGGATGTTTTAAAGTTAGAAGGAAATGTCATCAATCATAAAGTAGACATCCCCATTCCCAACAGTTCAAGAAAAATTGCCATACCTATAGATATCACGATCAAAGGATATACTGATATGTCTCAACTTGATTCCAGAAACATTCTGACCGAAGGAAAGAAAATCACCGTCATCCTGCCTGACCCTAAATTTGCAGTTACCTCTGTCAAAATCGACCGCAAAAACATCATTAAAAGTGCAGATCTCATCCGCAGCGCATATCTGGAACAGGAGATCAACCAGTTTGTCAAGAAAGGAGAGCAAAGTGTCTACAAGAATCTGCCATGGGATGAATTCATCAAGACAGCACGCAGTAATGCGGCGCATACCCTATTCCCTATCTTACAGGACCTGGGATTTGAGGAGATTCATATCCAGAATCGGGATGATCTGAATGCGCAGGAAGCCGAAAAGAGCAAACTTCTATTCAAGAATATAGAAAACAGATAATCATGAGAAAAAAAATCGGATTCACTCTATTACTGGGTCTCATCTGCATCGGTCTGTTTGTGTGGATCGGATATAAAGTAAAAACCATGCTTAATGGCAACAGCTTAATAAGCCTTTCCATCACACAAAATTCCGAGATAGAAGAAACTCCTATAGAAATAAGCAAGATACAGAGAATCGGAGAATGGGAATTCCTCTCCATTAAAACAGAAGAGTTGGTTGACTCTATCAAAAAGGGATTCTTTTTCGACGATCATATGGCTTGTATCTACCAAGGCACCTTATCATTGGGTATCAATATGGAAACATTCAACGAACAATGGATTTTAGCACAAAAAGCCGATTCCATCAGTCTGCTGCTGCCCCCAATAACCTTATTGGATCAGGACTTTATCAATGAAGCGAAAACCAATGTATTTATAGAAGAAGGAACCTGGACCGAGAAAGAAAAAGAAGAGCTATACCAGAAAGCCCGGAAAAGGATGCAGCAAAGGGCCTGTTCTCAGGAAAACAGAACGATAGCCGAAAAGCATGCGTCCGCACAAATATCTCATCTCTTGAGAACTATGGGATTCACAAAAATACATCTCTCTTTTCGAAAAGAATAGACATATAAGTATACATGCGAACATAAATAAAAAAACAGAACCATACAATCTGCGTATCGGTTCTGTTTTTTGTTTCTTTCATAGAGGAAGCTGTAATTCAAAATCCGGACATTGATAGACTTCCTGATAAAGCCATTTCCGGATACGCTTAAAATCAGAAACTTCATCCAACCCTGTTCCCCGAACCATCAGATAAAGAGCTATCGGATTGCATGTTTTCTGATAGGGAGGCTGTACATAATGACTGTTTTCCCAAAGTGCAAAACCGTTGCGACGGTAGAAACCGATGCGCCGCTGTGCCATTTCCTCCAAAGGCAGTTCTACTTCAAGCACCAAAGGATACGCATACAAAGCGGACAGACGGTCGAGAACCTCACTGCCGATTCCCTTGCCGCGTACCTCAGGCACGGTGGCAAAATGTTCCACATAAACAAAATCCGGCCCCTGCCAGCAGGTGATGAATCCCACAAAACCGTCATCCTGCATCAAGGCATATGTCATCAGCGAAGGATACTGGTCCGTCACCCGACGCTGTTCCTCTGGAGCGCGCCTTTCTTCAGGAGGGAAAGCACTCGCAAACAAATTCTCAACCAAAGCGTATTCGGCATTTTTGGTCTTAATCTTTTTCAGTTCAATCATAGCATAAAAAATTATTTCAGAGCAAATGTAAGAAAACAAAAGTTCAGAAACAAATTTTCGATTTTTTGTTTTTCACGCGCAAAAACTTGCCGAAGAAAAAGATTATCTTTGCAAGAATAATATAAAACAGAAACCATAAAGACAAGACTAGAACCATCATGACAGAAATCATTTTTTTATGCATCGGCATATTGGGAGGCTTTGCCGCCGGATGGCTCCTGCAAAAAAGCAAGACCGGAAGCCTTTCGGCACAGATCGCCGCCAAAGAAGGAGAACTGGAACGCGAACGCCAACTTTATCATCTGGAACAGGAACGGAGCAAACAACGGGAACACGAACTGGAGCAAAGACTGATGCAAATGAATGACGAAAACAAGGAACTGCGTTCGGCACGGGACGTTTCGGAAAAGGAAATAGAACTGCTCCACCAGCAAATCACCAAAGAAGAAGCTGCCGGTAAGGAACGTCTGAAAGAACAGATGGATCTGGTAAGACAGCAAATGCAGAACGCCACCCAGGAAATGCTCAAACAGCGATCAAACGAATTGTCGGAACACAACCAGTCACAAATGAGCGCCCTGCTCACCCCGCTCAAACAGTCCATCTCCGAAATGAAACAGACCATGGAAAGCAACCGAGATGTGCACAACCGCAATACGGCATCACTCGAAAAAGCCATAGAGGAAATGATGAAACGCACCATGGACATCGGCAAGGAAGCCGACAAACTGGCGCACGCCCTACGTAACGAAAGCAAGACGCAAGGCAACTGGGGCGAGCTGATTCTGGACGATCTGCTCTGCGGACAGGGACTGAAAGAAGGATTGCACTACGAAAAACAGGTGCTCCTGCGCGACGGACAGGGACGGGTCATCCGCAACGAGGATTCGGGCAAGAAAATGATTCCCGACACCATACTGCACTACCCTGACGGTAAGGATGCCATCATCGACTCAAAAGTTTCACTGACCGCCTTTGTGGATTATCAGAATGCGGAAACCGAAGAGGAACGCAACGAGGCTCTGAAACGGCATGTGCAAAGTGTGAAACAACATGTCAATGAACTGGCACGCAAGGATTACAGCGCTTACATCAAGCCGCCCCGGCAATCGCTCAACTACGTCATCATGTTTGTACCCAACGAATCAGCGCTGCAACTGGCACTGCAAAGCGAAGCCACCCTGTGGCACGATGCCTTCGAAAGAGGAGTGTTCATCACCAGCGAACAGAATCTGATGGCTGCCCTACGCATGATCCAGATTGCCTGGACCCAAGTACAGCAGGCACGCAACCAGGAAGCCATATTCGACACGGCACGCATGCTGCTCGACCGTGTGGCCGACTTTATCAAATACTTCGACGAGATGGGACAGAAACTGCAGGATGCCCACAGCTTCTACATCAAATCAGCCAACAAGTTGCGCGACGGTAAGCAAAGCGTTGTGGGAGGAGCCAACAAACTGATCCGCCTGGGCGCCAAAACGAGCAGCAACAAAAATCTGCCCGAGACCAACGACAGCGGCATACCCTCACAATCGGAAAATGCAGCCTTTCAAGCAGACTGATTCCAACAGACCTTATCCTGGCCTTCAGGCCGATATACAAAGACGCCCGGACCTCACATTGAAGTGAAAGTCCGGGCACTTTCTTTCATTATGTCTGAAATGTTACGGATCAATCGTCCAGTCTCAGGAAATTTCCCTGAGCGTCAAATTCTACAGACAGATCATTCTTCAGTTCGACATCATAACCTCCCTTTCTGTGGCGTTCGATCTTCTCAACGGCGATATTCGGGAAGTTCTTCTTCAGATAAGTCTTCACAGTGGCAGGAATCAAAGCATCAGGAACCGGATTCAACTTGCTGTCCACTTCGGTCCATTCTCCCTTGCTGTTAAATTCAATCTGTGTACCGTCTTCAAAAATGGCTTCATAGGTAGCAGCCTCCAGAAAATCCTTGTCGATCTTGATATAAGACAGTTTTGCCTTTGCAAAATACTTCTGGATTGTTGTACGTGCAACCTGCGGCAACTGGTTTATATCACGGGTTATCACATCCTTTGCCATTGCTTGAACTGACAGACCAATCATCATCACAAATAAAAAAAACAGTTTTTTCATAATCGTAAATTTTTAAAGTTCCTATTTTCAGTTTATTTAATCGTCCATTCTCTTAAAGTTTCCATCTGCGTCAAATATCACTTCCAGACCGTTGTTCAGTTCCACTTCAATGGTGCGCGAAGTGCGTTTGATTTTCTCTACAGAATCTGTCGGGAAATTGTCCTGCAGATAGCGGGCCACTCCCTGAGGCATCATGACAACCGGTACCGAGGTTCTCTTGCATTCCACTTCTTTCCATTCTCCGTCGGAATCAAATTCCAGTTCATCACCATTGGTAAGCACCACCTTGTATTCTGTTGAGAACAGCTCTCGGTCAATCTTAATGTAAGAAATATGATGCTGCGAAAAGTTTTTCTGAACAAATTGTCGGGCCGGTTCCGGAAGCTGTGCCATATCTCGTGTCACCACATCATCCATACACGAACTCATCAGTAACACTGCAGGCAGCAGCAGATATAGAAATAAACGTTTCATAACTTTCTCCTTTCTTGATTAATTGTTTTTTGATAGGACAAAGTAAAACATCAAAATAGGAATCTTTTAGGAATTTACGTCACATTTCTCCAAATTTACAATCTTTAACATAAAAACATGCATTCCCTCATATTTATATGATAAAGGAAGATGATAGAAATCGGCAATAGACTTGACCAAGGCCAATCCCAGACCGGTAGATTCGGTAGTTTTACTACGGTCGTGATAGAACCTGCGGAAAATCAGTTCCGGATCCAAAGGAGTCTCTCCGCTGTTCTTCACCATCAGCCATTCACGAGTCAGCTCCACCTCTACCCTACCTCCTGCCGGAGTATGTACCATAGCATTCTTCAGCAAATTGTTGATCAGGACATGAGCCAGCGACTCATTGATCAGAACCACACCAGCACCGGTGCTTTCAAAATGTGTCTTTATATTCTTGGCTTCATAAATCTCGTCCATAATCTCCAATATATCGGAGATCATCTGCGACAGATTTACGGGTGAGGCGTCTATGAACTGACCATTATTGATGCGCGAAAGCAACAACAGGGACTTGTTGAGCTGCACCACACGATTCAGCGCCGCAAACATATCGCCCACATATTCCAGCTGTTTCTCCGTGATGTCCTCCGATTCGGACAAAAGCTCCAGTTTGCCACGGATAATCGCCAACGGAGTCTGCAACTCATGCGACGCATTCTCAGTAAACTGTTTCTGCTCCTTATAGACCGATTCGGCTCGGCGTGCCATATCCAACGCGGCATCGTTTAGAATGCGAAACTCACGTATCGGAGTATCATTCTCCAGATCAGGCACCGGTTTTCCGGGAGTCACCTGCTGCAACCAGAGCACCAGGCGGTGCAAGGGACGGAATACCCGCTTGAGCGAAGCATATACACCCAGGGTGGTACACAGCAGCAACACGACATACAGCACCACCAAGGCCCACCAGATGGCACGGATCAGATCATCACGCTCCAAAGTGGAACTCATCAAAGTGAGCTCGTAATAGGCTCCGTCAGCCGTACGGAAACAGCTTTTCATCACTCGCACAGGCTCGAACTCATTCTCGGTCTGTATATATACCGAAGAATCAAAATAGGTTTCACGGTAATTTTCCGCTTCTTCGGCTGTAATCGGCC
The DNA here is from genome assembly GCA_944320795.1 of Candidatus Paraprevotella stercoravium. Taxonomy (GTDB): domain Bacteria; phylum Bacteroidota; class Bacteroidia; order Bacteroidales; family Bacteroidaceae; genus Paraprevotella; species Paraprevotella stercoravium. The sequence continues at coordinate 79,546 of CALUIU010000006.1, forward strand.
GGAACCGGTAACGCTGCATGATCGAGTCATTGGTATGCAAGAGCTCGGGATTATGCAATACCTTTCCGATCAGAATCTCACGCGTGTTATTCAGCGCGTCGTCTGTCTCATCCATCACCTCATGAAGTACCAGAAAATAAAAGACAGTACCCCATAAAGCCAAAAAGAACAGAATAATCAGGAATATCACCCGATTGGTATAACGCAACAAATTCATAACCGTCTATACTACCAGTTTATATCCAAAACCATATACCGCCTTGATTTCGGGCACAGCTCCGGCCTGTTTGAGTTTCTTCCGCAGATTCTTTACCTGAGAATACAGAAAATCCAGACTGTCTGCCTGGTCAATGTGATCCCCCCAAACAGACTCCGCCAATGAGGTTTTATTGATCAGACGATTGGGATTCGATACGAAATAATACAAAAGATCAAATTCTTTCCGGTTGAGCTGGATTTCCTGTTCCCCTACCATCACTTGCCTTTTGTCGGGATAAACCACCAGATTCTCCAAAATGATGCTGGTGTCGCCCTGAGCGTTCTTACGGCGCAGCAAGGATTTGATACGGGCGTGAAGCTCGGCCAAATGAAACGGTTTGGCCAGATAATCATCGGCCCCCATATCCAACCCCTTGATCTTATCATCAACGGAGTCCTTTGCCGACAGAATAATCACCCGTTCCTGCTTACGCAACCGCTTCAATACAGAAAGAATAGCCAATCCACTTCCACCGGGCAACATGATATCCAGTAGGACACAATCATAATCATAATCCTGAATCTTACTCAATGCAGTCTGATAATCGGGTGCGCTTTCCACCGTATATTTTTCTTTTCTTAAAGACTCACACACCATGTCGCGCAGTGCGTCTTCGTCTTCTACTACCAGAATTTTCATAAAAAGCCTCCGTTTCTTTACATCAATGCGTCCACTTGCAGATCTTCGCGCTTGCGATAGCCCGAACTGGTCATCAGAGCAATCAGTTCGCCCTGCTCATCCGTTACCCGAACTTCAATGAACGGAACACGCCCGTGATTCATTATTTCATGCGCCTCCGCATAAAGTAGTCCGGGATGAGCTGGTTTCAAAAAAGTAATACCGGCATTCAACGACAGAGTCAGTTTTCCACGACTATTGGCCGCCACTCCAAAAGCCATATCTGCCAAAGCAAAGATCACTCCTCCATGACAAATGCCCCCCAAATTCAGATGCTCAGGTTTCACCGTCATACGTACACGAGAAAATCCTTCTTTGGCCTCAATAACCTCAGTTCCCAACATTCTTTCAAACTCATCGCAATCAAACAAATCTTTCAGTGTTCCCATATTTTTCCTTATTATAAATCGGATAAAGATAATAAAAAGGTTTGGATAAAAATGAGTTTGAACAGATAAAAAAGAAAAAAGAGATTTTCCGAACAACCTGTCCGATTATTGCGTATCTTCGCTTTTATAAACAAAAAATCAAAATTATGGTCAGTATAAAAATTGAAATCAAAAGCTGGAAAAAAACTCTTTTATTTTTCCTGATTATCGGAATAATCGCAGCAGGCGTATATTGGACAACACGCTGGGTGATCCCGACTCAGGATTTTGAAATTACCGATGATCTGGGCGGAAATATCTTCCCCTCAGCCATTTTATCTACAGCCACCACAGATGCCATGATCATCAAGCCGACCATCAAGAATTATCTGGGAAACCCTAAATCGGGCCTGGCTCTGAAAATAAATTCTCCGTCAGAGAATTGCCGGATTCAGGTAACCGTAGCGGAAACACCCTTCTACCGCACCTCTGTTTCAGAATTTGTTTTACCGGAAAAAGGAAAAGAATACACCATATATCCCGACATCATCTGGAATTACGACAAACTGCGCAATAACGAACAGGCCACTCCCATCAATGTGGTCATGCAGGTCAGCGCCAACAACAAGGACTGGGGGCAACACATCAAGACATTCTCCATGCGAAGCATCAACGAATGCCTGCTGGGATATCTTGGAAAAGACAACAAATATCACACAACCTACGAATTCTTTGCCGCATATGTCAATGAAGAAAACCCGCTCATCGATAAGGTTCTGCGCGAAGCTCTGAATACCAAAATAGTGAACCGCTTTTTGGGATACCAAAGCAAACAGCCATCGTATGTGGACAAACAGGTCTATGCTTTATGGAATGTACTGCAGAAACGTAATTTCCGGTACAGTTCCATTTCCTACAGTAGCCTGTCAAGCAATATCGTCTTTTCCCAACGAGTCCGTACTTTCGAAGATGCTCTCAAATCTTCACAGATCAACTGCGTGGACGGCAGTGTGTTATTCGCCTCACTGCTCCGGGCCATCAATATTGACCCCGTACTCGTACGTGTACCGGGACACATGTTTGTAGGTTACTACACCGACAAAGGACACAAGGAAATCAACTTCCTGGAAACAACCATGATCGGAGATGTGGATATGGACGAGTTCTTCCCCGAAGAGAAACTGGACTCCACCATGGTAGGCAAAAGCCAGAACGAAGTATCGCGCATCGCTTTTGAGAAATCAAAAGAATACGCCAACAAAAAATACCAAAGCTACAAGGATCTCTTCGGTACGGACAACAAAAACTATATGTTTTTGGAAATATCCAGAAATATACGCAAGTCCGTGCAGACTATCGGAAAGTAACATTCAGAAATCATGGAACGACAATCTTCATCTTATTGACAATATAAACGCCTGCTTTCAAAGGAACCGGGCGTGTACCTGCCACTTCTCCGGCAAAGACACAAACTCCGTCAAGAGTATGAACAGTTACCCTCTGAGGCACATCTGATGAAAGATACAAACCGCCCTTGACAGCGCGCACCTTCACGTCATCAGCCACAGGCGCCAGACCTTCTACAGCCGTAGTCTCACCATTGGCATCAATCTCATCATAAGGAATTTCCGACAATGAGAAACGGCTCACTGTTCCGCAACCCCAGTTTGACGGATCTCTCCAGTCAACCAAAACTCCCAAAGAAACAGTCGTTGGCTCTGAAAGCTGGAATGAGACCTTACCATTGGCTATGTCTTCGGCAACCAAAGCTTCATCCAGTTTATCAACATCCGGAAGCCCCTTACCCTTATTGACTACCAGATAAGAAGTCAGGAACTTGTAATATGCTCCGAAAGTCACCCCAAATTGGTAGAATCCGGCCGGAAGCTCTACAGTCTGATATACTTTATGGTTTGGAATCTCGGAAGCAAAGCCTCTACCGGCTTCAACCACCATATTATAATTATATTCCTTATCGGTCACATGGAAACCGGTAGGAGCGGTACCCTGAGCGATATTCTCCAAAACCCAACCAGACTTTTCGGTTTCGGTTTCCAGTTCATAATTCTGATACTGAGCAATCGGGTCTGTGTAGAACGGAGTTTCTGCATGCAGGAAAGGTGCCTCGTAATTGGTCATATAAAAAATAACGAGTTAACACTGTAAGGACTGAAGATTGGGACAAAAGTCCAGACTGTAATAACTCAACGACCTAAGATTCTGCAAAATAAATATTTTTTTGCAGAATACAAGCAATATGAATTAAAAAACAAAATATATAAAAAAGAAAAAGACCCATGATGCTTTTCCGATAAAAGCAACCATCGGTCTTTTTCTTCATTAAAATTTTATACAATTCTTATTTTATCTCTTCATAATCAGCAATTTCAGCAATCTTTTTCGGAATGTCGGTATTATCCATACGTCCGGTGAAGCGCTCCGCGCCCACACCGACGGCAAACACAGGAACATATCCGTTGGAATGTCCGCCACTCTGCCAGCCCACACAGGCTACCTTATTCAAAATTTCCTTGGCAACCGTAGCCAGTTCATCGTCATTCTGATAAAGTGTCTTGCTGTTTTCTGAAATACCCTTTTGAAGATGCTCATAAGCCTTCTTCAGTTTCTGAGTCTGGTTTTCGCTCAACTGCACCTGTTCCCAAAAACCGAAGTTCTCCTTCAGGCTCTGTTTCACGGCATCCCAGGTAAACTGATCCTTCAATGTTTCCCGCAAACGGCGAATCTCCGCCGAATAGTTTGAAATACTCATTTTCTGATTCTGAAGCACCTGTGTGTGCATTTCGTATGGGCCTATTCCCAATGACAATCCACCGGTTTCATGATCGGCCGTTACCACAATCAGCGTTTCATCCGGATGCTGTCTGTAGAAATCATAAGCCACTTTCACCGCCTGATCCAGATCTTCCGTTTCATGAAACATTGCGGCGGCATCGTTGGCATGGCATGCCCAGTCAATGGCTCCCCCTTCTACCATCATGAAGAATCCCTGCTCGCCTTGTGTCGTCAGAAAATCAATGCCGGCCTGGGTAATCTGTCTTAATGTCAGATCACTGCCGCTACGGTCCAAAGCATAAGGAATACGACTACGGTCTTTTTTCGAAGCTTCTTCCGTCTGCAACAGAATCATCTTTCCGGCATCATTTTTCTTTTTCTCGTAATCATCATACCCACGGGCTATGGTATAACCGGCCTGCTCCGACTGAACATACAAAGACGGTGCCTGAGGATTGTTCTTATCCGTTGGCTGGAGAAAATCCGAACCGCCATAGAAATCAAAAGCCGCCTTAAGCATATCCTGCCCTATTTCATAATACATATTCCGATCGGGAACGTGAGCATAGAATGATGCAGGAGTGGCATGGTCCACAGAAACACTTGTCATGACTCCGACTGCCCGCCCGCTTTTCTTGGCACGCTCGGCAATAGAGGAAATACGGGTTTTCTGATCCTTGAGCATACCCAACACACCATTCTTCGTTTTCTGTCCCGTAGCGAGTGCAGTGCCACCGGCGGCCGAATCGGTCACTCCATTGGTAGCCGAATAAGTGGTCACCAGACCGGTATATGGAAACTGAGCGAACTGCAAAGGCTTCACTCCGATGCGCCCCTCAAGAGCTGCCAGATAAGTTTCAGTACCGTTCACCTGATTGACACCCATACCGTCGCCTATGAAATAGAATACATATTTAGCCATTCCTTCGGCCCAGGCAGACCAGGCAAGCATCAAAGCCGCACCGAGTGTAAAGAATCTTTTTTTCATAATCCTGTTCTTCTTTTTTTAATGATCATATAATCTTCCGGCAAAAATAGTATTTTTATTTGCATCATGCCTGAAACAGAAAGGGAAAATAAGAATAATCATGCCACTTTACTCCCCAGACAACAAAGATATTACAAAACAAATGATGCCAACCATCAGATTTAAAGACAAAAAAACCGCCATTCCAACAAGGAAACGGCGGCCTGAATATTTTTATTGCTATACCAGCGACAACAGAGCCTCGCCATCGAGCGCGTTCATCTTCTGCCCGGCAATCACCCGGGCCGTTTTCTCCGGATCGTCGGTCCGGAACACCAGAATACCCTTCCCACTCAACATAAAGGAGTAAAGATAAGAAATGGCTATCCCTTCCTGACTGATACGGCTCACAGCGTCGGCCGCACGCCCGGGCACATTATCCAGGGTGATGGCAAACACTTCGGACACATTGGCCGAAATACCGGCTGCCTTCAACACTTCGAGCGCACGCTCCGGCTCGGCACAGATGATGCGGTAAATGCCATACTCCACGGTGTCGGAGATGGTAGAAGCAATGAGCTGGATACGGGCCTCCTTAAAAAGTTCCAGCACGCGGACCAAAGTGCCCGACTTGTTTTCCACGAAAACGGATATTTGTTGTACAGTCATCATATATAGTTGTTTTATCAGATTAATGTTTTACGCAAATCGTTTACACGCACTGCTTTTCCCTCCTGTTTCGGCAGAGAGCCCTTCGGTACGAGACGAACAACAGGAGTAATCAGTATCTCATCCTTGAGCTGCCGGGTAATCTCCTTGGTCAAAGCCTGAAGACGCGGATAGTCATCGCAGAACTCCTTCAGTTCCACCTCAACGGTCATCAGATCGTTAGCTTCCTCGTTGGTCAGCGTAATCAGATAATCATTACCGAGCTCGGCAAACTGCATCAGAATGGTTTCGATCTGTATCGGGAAGATATTGACGCCCTTGAGAATCATCATATCGTCACTTCGTCCCTTCATACGGTCCAGACGGATGTGATGGCGTCCACAAGGACAGTCACCGGGAAGGATACGCGTAAGATCACGTGTGCGATAGCGCAATAAAGGCATGGCTTCACGGTTAATGGTCGTCAGCACCAACTCACCCACCTCGCCTTCAGGCACCGGCTCCAAAGTCTGCGGATCGACAATCTCCACAATATAATAATCCTCCCAAATGTGCAGACCGTTCTGCTCCTTGCATTCGAAAGCTACTCCGGGACCGCACATCTCCGACATACCGAACGAGTTATAGGCCTTGACGCCCAGCATGTCCTCAATACGGCGGCGTTGCTCCTCAGAATGCGGCTCCGCACCGATAATCAAGGTATGTAGTTTGGTGTCCCGTTTCGGGTCAATCCCCATCTCTTCCATCACTTCATACAGACGACCGGCATAGCTGGGAATGGCATGTAAGGCTGTAGTTCCGAAATCAGTGATGAACTTGATCTGGCGCTTGGTGTTTCCGGCAGCCGCGGGTACCGTAAGCATGCCCAACCGCTCGGCCCCGTACTGGAATCCCAGTCCTCCGGTAAACATACCATATCCTGATGAGTTCTGGAAAATATCACCGGGACGAAGCCCTACCATATACAGGCAGCGCGCTACGGCATTGGCCCATTCATCCAAATCCTTCTGCGTGTGCAGAATAACCGTCGGCGTGCCGGTCGTACCACTGGAAGAATGCAGGCGTACCACCTGCTCCATCGGCACGGCAGCTAGTCCGAAAGGATAGTTGTCGCGCAGATCCTGCTTCGTTGTAAACGGAATCTTTTTCAAGTCATCCAACGAACGGATATCTTCGGGCTTGATATGATGATCGGCAAAACGTTTGCGATAGAAAGGGGAATTCATACACTGTGCCACCGTCTTTTTCAGGCGTTCCAACTGGAGCACCTCGATTTCCGAACGGCTCAGTGTTTCTAATTCAGGATGTAAATACATGCTATCTTATGATTTTAAAGTTAATGATGCGAAGATAAATAAAAAAGAAAGAAGAACAAGTTTTTTTCTTTAAAAATCTATCTTTATCTATTACAGATTTTATCAAAATTAAAACCACCCGTATGATCTTTTTATCCAAATATCCCCCAAAATTCAAATATAGCAAAAAGAAATCCATTTTATATTCCTGCGTATATTTTAACACAAAATCACTATTTTTACAAACCTTCTATTTATAGCAATAGGATAAAGCAGATATTTTTCTGCATAATTATGCACGAATAAAAAGCATAAAACATGCATATATACAGAGTATATGCAAAAACAGGAACTTGAAATTAAGGAATTTACAACCGAATCGTTTAAAAATGATCAGGACGATTCATCAAAATCGTCCCGTCGATTTGAAAAAATCGTCCTGGCCATTTTTTCAAACCCTTTCCAGATGCCATTTTTATGGGCATTTTGAGCTAGAACAGCCCCAATAACCATCACTATTTTTACGATATAACACTATGATTATCAGTTCTATGATTCAAAAAACGCCCATCTAAGAATCCAATATTTCAAGAAAGTCTTATTAAGGTACGTAAAATCTGTAATCTCACAAGGTCTTTTTGTTAAAATGTCAAAATGCAACATTCGTCTACTCCAGGAACATTTGTTAGCTATGCTTTTGCCTACCGTAACAGGAACGTAAGAAAGTAAAGTCATGGCTTAAATCCGTGTCGGCTTTTACCAATACGGCTGGTGGTACTTTGTTCTATGGAGTAAACGATAATGGAGTGATTGTAGGTCTGGAGAATCAGAACAACATATACAAGGGGCGGTAATGAAAGTATGCTATTAACATCTATGAGAGCCGGATAACCTTTTTTTAAAAAACAGAAACAGAATTCAGATCCAAGAAAATCTTATCACTGAATTCTGTTTTTATTTACACAAAATCTCTGACTTTACTGGCGCTGGCCCATCTTGTCGTCCAGGAACAACAGTCCCTCCTTACCGCAAATGCGAATCTTGTCCACAATACCTTTGGCTGTAGCTTCCTCTTCCACCTGTTCACGGACATAGCCCCACAGGAAGTCCTGCGATGCCTTATCTTTCTCTTCGGCAGCCACATTGACCAGTTCGTCAATCATGGCAGACACACGACACTCGTGCTCATAGACATCTTCAAACACAGCCTGCACACTTTCCCAGTCCTGAGGTACAACATCCACTTTGTCTACTTTGGCAATACCACCACGCTTCATCATATAGTTGGCCAGATCATAGGCATGCCCCAGTTCTTCCTGCGACTGTTTCAACATCCATGAAGCAAAGCCATCGAAACCTTCTTTCTGTAAATAGAAAGACATAGACAAATACAAGTTGGAAGACCACATCTCCGCAACAATCTGACAGTTGATCGCGTCCTGTAATTTCTTTGAAATCATAACTCCTCCTTTTTTAGGTTTACCTTTTCATCTCAAAATTAGAAATCTTTATTCAAACAAACAATTTTTTTTGCAGGATGAAAAGACAAAAAAGATAAAAACTGTTACAACTCGTTATTTATCCAAATACCTTTCTTACTTTTCGGCGGCAATCTGACGGCAAGTGGCACATGCGGCATCACGGAGAGCAGTCAGGAAGAAGACAACCCAAGGTTCATATGCCCCCGTGTCGTGCACGTGCTGCAGCCTCCGGTAATAAGCCACAGGCTGCCGTCGGAGTATATCAGAGAACTGTAAAACAGGTTGCCGCAACACCCCCTGATCCATCAGGAAAAGGAGGTTCAGCAAACGCCCTGCCCTACCGTTGGCGTCAAGAAAAGGATGGATAGCCTCAAACTGATAGTGGATCAAAGCCGCTCGCACCAGTACATGTTCCGTCTCCCCATAATGTATGTAGTGCTCCAACTCCGCAAAACTCTCGGTAAGATCCTCTTCTACCGGCGGTACGAAGAGCGCCTGTTGCAGCCCTTCGTTCTTCCGGCCGATCCATACCGGCGAGATGCGGAATTCACCAGGATATTTCTTCTCATAACGCTCACTGCGGCACATCAGGTAATGCGCGTTCCGGAGCAGACGACCGCTCAGGGGCAGTTTATCCAGCTCCTCCAAAGCGTAGACGGACGCCTCATTCAGATTGACAACATCCTTCTTCCATTCCTGTCCGCTATCTGTATCGGCGGTAAGGAAGCCATACAGCGACGGTGGCACACCCCAGACCAACTGGCAGGATGCCTCAGATTCCTTACGGAGCAACGCCCGGATCTGCTCTTCGGACAGCTGTTCCGCACTGGCATTCAGTTCCCGTACAGCCTGAGCGGCCTCACTGATGAGCGCATCCAGTACGGCCTCGTGATCCAGGCATACCTCCGAAAGCGGATCGGGCACAAAAGACCGGAATGCCAACTCTCCGGACAGATTCTTACGATATTTTCCCATAATACTTGTTTTTTATTGATTGTTCATGCCAGATTCTCATACGTATGTACACCATTGGCGGAATTGTGTGGCCCGAATAAAATTAACGCGGTAGCCAACAGAAATTATGGAGTCAAGCTTGTAAAATGCGGTATTATATGTTTTACCGTCCTCAGCAGTATGTGCAAATTTTGCACATACTGATTCTTGCTCTAACTCTAAACTGTCAAAAATGTTTTTCAGATATTTTGTTAAGAAACTCTGCCGTGCTGTTCCGTATTTCAAGATTCTTTGCCACGATTCCTTTGGTTATTAATTATCACAGATACAAAGGTATGAAAATACTCAGAAATCTATTGCAAAATTATATTCAGGAATGGATTTTACGCAGATTTCTTATCCCTAATCAGAAATTCCCATTCGAGGTGAACAGGAAATGAGCTTTTTTATGTATGTTTGTAATTGAAATTGGAGTATTGTACCCATACAACAGCAAGAAAATCATGCAAATACACGATAACATACTTATAGCGGAATGCTCGTCTTACGATTTTAAGGAAATGCTGGAGCGTAAGAAAGTAAAGTCATGGCTTAAATCCGTGTCGGCTTTTGCCAATACGGACGGTGGCAGCTTGTTCTATGGAGTGAACGATGACGGAGCGATTGTAGGTTTGGAGAATCCGCAAGCAGATGCCGACTTTATCAGTGAAATAATAAAGGCAAGACTGGACCCTGTGCCAGAGGTACAACTTATTCCAATCGAACACGAAGGGCTTACTCTGCTTGAAGTGAAAGTAAAGGCAGGAACGCTGACACCCTATTACTATTATCAAGACGGAACACGTACAGCTTATACACGAGTCGGTAATGAAAGTGTGGAATGCAATTCGCAACAACTTCTTTCATTGGTATTAAAAGGTACGCACATGACGTGGGATTCGTTACCTACACAAGTGGATGCAAATAAACACTCTTTCATCATCCTTGCTAACACATTCCGCGAACAGACGCATCAGGAATGGAACGACAAATATCTTGAATCATTTGGCTTGGTAACTTCTGACGGAAAACTGACCAATGCCGGACTGCTGTTTGTGGACAACTGCACCGTATTCCAATCACGTATTTTCTGTACCCGATGGACGGGGCTTTATAAGGACGATGCAATCAGTTCCGTAGAACATCGGGCAAATCTCGTATTGCTTTTGAAATATGGTATGGACTTCATCAAGAATTATACCATGAGCGGATGGGTGAAGATGCCGAACTATCGACTTAACCTCCCCGACTATTCCGATCGTGCAATCTTTGAAGGGTTGGTAAACCATCTTATCCATAGAGATTACACAGTAATGGGTGGTGAAGTACATATTGACATCTATGATGACCGAGTAGAATTGGTATCACCAGGAGCAATGCTTGATGGTACACAAATTCAAGACCGCGATATTTACAATGTTCCGTCCATACGTCGCAACCCCGTCATTGCCGATATGTTTACCCAGCTCGACTACATGGAGAAACGTGGCTCCGGCCTGCGCAAAATGCGTGAACTGACCGAGAAGCTGCCCAACTTCTTACCCGGCAAAGAACCTCTCTATAAAACTGAAGCATCCTCTTT
>CALUIU010000007.1 GCA_944320795.1 Candidatus Paraprevotella stercoravium
TGGAAATCCCTGAGAAATATCCTCAAGGACGGTGCGGCGGAGATCTCGAACAACCTCTGTGAGCAAAGGATGAAACCAGTAAAGCTGCTGCTCAAGAACTGTATGAACATAGGCAGTGAGGATGCAGCAGGAAACTCGGCATTCATATTCTCCCTGATAGAAAGCTGCAAACTTAATGATATAGATCCTCAGGATTACCTGAAGCACTTGTTTGAATGTATTCTTCATGGTAAGGACTGCGACAAGAAGGCTCTTCTGCCATGTTTTTATAAATCGGAATGTTAAAACAAAAATATTTTCTTAAGGACATTTTTATTTTATCGGCTGAAAAACAGCCGATAAGATTGTCGTAGCGGAAAATAGAATGGTTACAGGAAACGGGCTCTGCTGAGGAGAACCTCGTCAGCAACATGACTACGCCTATACTGATAGCAAAAACTATCCGGGAGTCGTCATTGTGGCGACTCCTTTTTTGCTTTCAGGCAGGCTTTTCTGCTAAAAAACTATTCCATTAGTCAGGAAACAGAGTCTTGTCGCAGGTTATGTTGGGTAGCAGCCGGTCAAAAACCTTGTGTTCCATGGCGACACTACCCATGAGCATCATCATGCTTGAAAGCATGATTTCCATTAGGTCGTGAAGACCATTTTCTTTTTCTGTATGTTTGCGCATGAGTTCAGAAATTTGTACTTTCGTGAAGTGCATAGTTTTGTATATTTAGTGGTTTGGTCACTCTTAAATTACAAACTTCAGGGCTGACACGCAAGGGTCTGCCCTTTTTTACTGCTTATCAGACACACTTTTTGAGACTGTATCAAGGGGGAATCTGGTAACTAATACAAGCTGTAACATACAGGTTCAACAAAAAAATGGCGACTGCTACTATTAGGTTCATAGTGACAGTCGCTATTGTTGTATATAAAGGTTTAATATCTGTAGTTTGCCGAATGCTTGCATATTCCTCACAGGTGAAGATTTCTTTCTGCGAATCATGGATGGGGAGGGTGTGCAGATAGTGCTGATGATTCTTGTCGGTACGTATGACAATTCTCTGGATCTGGGACTTTTTTGTTGCGGATGTGTGAAGAAGCCATCGGTTAAGGTAATGGCGGCACATCCGTCAGCCGTGGAATTTCCACAAACTCCGCTTCGGGGAAGTGTTCGCTGATATACTGCTGCACATAGGCACGGGTGTCCTTGCGGATCAGGTCGTCGCCGTCGCGGTCCTCATACAGATTGTAGGCAAAGGTGTGCAGACGGATGCCGCGACGCTCGATGGCTTCCAGACTGAGCAGGATGTGATTGATGCTGCCTAAGCGGCCCGATGCCACAAAGATGAGAGGCTGCTGGCGGTCGGCAATGTAGTCGATGGTGAGATAGCGGCGGGTGAGCGGTACCATCAGGCCGCCGGCTCCTTCAAGCAGTACCGCGTCATAGCGTTCGCTCAGGGTGTCCATAGCGCGCTCGATCTTGTCGAAGTCGATGTCACGGCCGTCGATCTCGGCAGCCAGATGCGGCGAACAGGGATAGGTGAAGATTTCGGGCATGGTGAGCCGTTCGTGGTCCTCGGGCAGCAGACCGGTGCCCATCAGGCGGCGGTGCAGCTCGATGTCCTCCGACAGCTCGGTGTTGCCGGTCTGGATAAACTTCTGGGTGATGGTGCGGATGCCGCGGGCGTTCCACTCGCGGGCCAGAAAACCGGTGGCATAGCTCTTGCCGATGCCGGTGTCCATGCCGCTGACAAAATATACGTTCTTTTTCATTGTTCTGTATGTTTATGCGTTGATTATCTTTTTCGGGCCACAAGGTAGACCGGATGATAGGTGAGCTGCACGCCGTCCGGCGTCGTGGCGAAGCGGTTGCGGTAGCTTTCGGCAAAGGTGCGCAGCGTGGTCTTGTTCCACCGCTCCTTGCGGATGCCGGTCACACCGGTAGCTTTGAGGTGGTGCAGCACGCTCACGGGGTCGGGAAACGTCAGGCGGTGCAGTTCTTCGGACCGGTGAACCACCTCAAAGTCTGTTTCCAGCAGGGCGGCCCAGGCGGATGCGGAGCGATAGGGCAGCGTGGCACCGGTGAGCTGCGTCACTTCGTGCACATTCTGCGGACCGAAGGTGGAGAATACCAGATAATCGCCGGGGCGCAGAATGGCGGCGCAACGGTGGAGAAAGGCTTTGGGATGCTCCAGCCATTGCAGGGCGGAGCAGGAGACCACGGCATCGAGCGCTTCGGGCAACGGCAACTGTTCGATGTCGCCTTCGAGAAAGCGGACGGGCACTCCGGGCGCCACATTTTGCAGGGCTATCGGGCGTACCTCGGGGCAGAGGTCGTTGAGCCACAGCTGCGCGGGACGGAAGGCTGGGGTCCAGAGGGCGGTGAAGCCGCCGGAACCGCAACCGAACTCCAGCACTTGTGCCCCGCTGCGGGGGAAGTCGGTGCCGAGCATGATGTCGGTCATGCGGCGGGCAATGCGCGCCTGTACCACAGCTTCGTCCGAATAGGTGGTGGCGGCACGGGCAAATCGGCTGCGGATCAGCGACTTGTCCATAGTTCCTCCTTTCCTTCGATGAGGCCGGCAAACAGGCATTCGTCGTAGTGGGCCACTCCGGGCAGCACAAGCTGGGGGACATTGCTCCAGGCGTTCTGCTGGTTGGCTGTGGGGAAAATCAGATCCTGCGCTCCGATCAGGGCACGGTCCCAGGAGAAGGACTGCGGCTCGGGATGCGACAGAATGCGATGATGTAGGGCGGCCAGCTCGGCGCGAAGACTCTCGGGCATGCGTTGCGGACAGTGGTCCATGAAGGTCGTCAGCCCCTCGGCTGTGCCACACATGCGCCGCCGGAATTTATACAGGTTCTGTTTGGTAAAGCGAATCAGCGTGCCTTCGAAGATGGCGGACGGGATGCCGCGTGTGTCGTCGATGGGATGCATGGTGCCGTTCAGCGCCAGGCACTGCGTCAGCCGATCGGTATGGCCGGACAGGGTGCGGGCGGCGGTCCACACGCCGAGCGACCACGCCAGAAGGCGGATTTCGGTGTATGGCCCCAGCAGACTATAATCGAATGTTTCGTCGGTATAGTCGTAGCAGAGCAGGAGGTCGTAGTCTGCCGGTGGGGTATAGGGAAAGAGATGCTCGTCGGCGCCCCATCCGGCGAAGAAGAGCAACAGGCGGGGCTGTCCGGTGCGGTGAAGAAATATCTGTTTCATACGGGATTTCGTTTTTAAAAGGGGATTCGGTTTCGGAACAACGGTCAAAGGGCCTGAATGAGCCGTTCCACATCGGCCTCGGTGAGCGAGGCGGTGAGCGACAGACGCAGGCGGGAGGTGCCTTCGGGCACGGTGGGCGGGCGCACGGGCAGTACATAGAAGCCTTTGCGGCGCATATCCTCGGCCTTGAGGATGGCCTCGTGGCTGTCGCCGATGATCACGGGCAGGATGTGGCTCTCCGACGGCGAGGTATAGCCTCTGGCCGTGAGGGCCTGCTGCACGGTGCGGCTCATGCGGAGCAGATGCTGTCGACGGTCGTCGAGTTCGGCCAGACGGAGCAGCACAAAGCGAGTCCATGCCATCTGGATGGGGGGCAGGGCGGTGGTGAAGATCAGGGTGCGCATCTTGTTGATGAGGTAACGGCGCAGCGTGTGGCTGCACACCACAAAGGCTCCCATCGAGGCCAGCGCCTTGCCCATCGTGCCGCAGAGCAGATCGATGTCGGCCAGACAGCCCTGTTCCTCGGCAATGCCCAGTCCACGAGGTCCGCGTGCGCCCACGGCATGGGCCTCGTCCACATAGAGCAGCACATTGGGATAGCGTTTCTTCTGGTCCACCAGCAGGGGCAGGGGGGCGATGTCGCCGTCCATGCTGAAGATGCTCTCCGTCACGATAAAGATGCGGTCGTAGTCGTGCTGATGCTTTTCGAGCAGCTGCTCCAGTTGCCGATAGTCCTGATGACGGTAGCGGATGCAGCGGGCGGACGAAAGGCGGATGCCGTCGATGATGCTGGCATGCACCAGTTTGTCGGCCAGGATGAGCGAACGGCTGTCGGTCAGTGCGGGCAGGATACCGGTGTTCATGTGATAGCCGCTGCTGAAGAACAGGGCGGCTTCGCGTTCATAGAGGTTGGCCAGCAGCTGTTCCACCTCGTCGTAGATGGGGTAGTTGCCCGTGAGCAGGCGTGATGAGGTGGAGGAGAACAGGCATTCTTCGGGCTTCAGGCTCTGGAGAAACTCCGTGTGCCAGTCGGTGCGGTTGCCCAGTCCCAAGTAATCGTTCGACGAGAGATTCAGCAGGCATCCCTCGGAGGTGTGCATCCGGCACCCGTCGGGATGCAGATGCGGCAGGTCGCGCAGATTGCCACTGTCGGCGAGCCGTTGCAGTTCTTTTTCATAACTGTTCATCTGCTGTATTTCTGTTTGGGATTCGCGTACGCTTTGCGCATCGGTTTCATGTTCGCATACGCTTTGCTGTTCCTCTTTATCTGTCATTGGTTTCATGATGCGGTTCTTATGGTCTTGGTCTTTCTTTTCTTGTTTGGAAACATTCTGTTTTTGGGGCATCCGGATGTGGCCTCTTGTTCTTGTCGGCGCGTTACTCCGAATAGTTCTCGGGTTCGGCCACGATTTTGAGCAGACCTTCGGTCAGGCGGCTCAGTTCCTCCGGACGGATGATGAAGGGAGGCATGATGTAGACCAGGCGGCCGAAGGGGCGCACCCAGATGCCTTCTTCCACAAAGCGGCGTTGCATACGGGCCATGTTGACCGGCTGGTGGGTTTCGAGCACACCGATGGCACCCAGCACGCGCACGTCGGCTACCTGAGGCAGAGCACGGGCGGGAGCGAGTTCGCGGCGCATCTGTTCTTCGATGCGGGCCACC
Source organism: Candidatus Paraprevotella stercoravium (assembly GCA_944320795.1). GTDB lineage: Bacteria > Bacteroidota > Bacteroidia > Bacteroidales > Bacteroidaceae > Paraprevotella > Paraprevotella stercoravium. The sequence continues at coordinate 4,866 of CALUIU010000007.1, forward strand.
TTTTCCTGCCATCCGTAGGACAGGAGCAGTTCGATGGAGGCTTTGGCCACGGCACAGGCCATGGGGTTGCCCATAAACGTAGGGCCGTGCATGAAGGCGTGGGGCTCATGGGCGGAGATGGTACCGGCTACCTGATCGGTGGTGAGTACGGCCGAGAAGGTCATGTAACCGCCGGTCAGCGCCTTGCCGATACACATGATGTCGGGCTTTACGCCGGCATGTTCCCAGGCAAAGAGTTTGCCCGTGCGACCGAATCCTGTGGCGATTTCGTCGAAAATGAGCAGCAGACCGTACTGGCGGCAGAGCTTTTCGGCCTCACGCAGATAGTTGGGATGATAGAAGCGCATGCCTCCGGCTCCCTGCACGATAGGCTCCAGAATGAGGGCGGCCAGATGCCGGTGATGGGCTTCGATGGTCTGGCGCAACGGCTCGATGTCGTGCTCGTCCCACACTCCGTCGAAACGGCTCTGCGGAGCGGGCACAAAGTGGCGCACGGGCAGAGCACTGCCGAAAAGACTGTGCATGCCGGTCACGGGATCGCACACGGACATGGCATTCCACGTGTCGCCGTGATAGCCCGAACGGATGGTCACGAAGTTGTTCTTCTCCGGACGACCGCAGGCATACTGATACTGTACGGCCATCTTGAGGGCTACTTCCACCGCCACGGAACCGCTGTCGGCATAGAAAATCTTCTGCATGTTGTCCGGAACGAGGCGCAGCAGGAGGCGTCCCAGTTCAATGGCGGGATCGTGGGTCAGTCCGCCGAACATCACATGGGCCATCTTCTGGAGCTGTTCCTCGATGGCACGGTTCAGAACCGGATGATTGTAGCCGTGCACGGCGCACCACCAGGAGGACATGCCCTCGATGAGTTGCGTGCCGTCTTCAAGGGTAATGGTGCAGCCCTCGGCACTGCGCACCTTATATGTGGGCAACGGGTTGGTGGTGGAGGTATAGGGATGCCACAGGTGGTCGTGGTCGAACGTGTCGAACAGGATAGAATCGGAATGAGTAAGCATGGTTTTTCTTGTTTGATTGTTTGTTCTTTAAATAAAGTACTGTCGGAAACTAGTTTAGAGTTGGTATCCGGCTTCAGTGAAACGCTTCTTGTCTTCGTCAATGCCGGAGCCGAGGGTGGTGAGCAGGTCGCCTACAATGGCGGCGTTGATTCCGGCGTGGAGCATGCGCTGTAGGGTGTCTTCGCTCAGACGGGCACGACCGCCGGCCAGGCGCAGATAGGCCTTGGGATGGATCAGACGGTAGAGGGCCACGGTGCGTAGGATCTCTTCGTCGCTGAGCAGCGGGGTGTCGCCCAATGGGGTACCGGGGATGGGGTGCAGGATGTTGATGGGGATGGAACGGGTGTCGAGTTCGCGCAGCTTGAAGGCCAGCTCGATGCGTTGCTCCTCGCTCTCGCCCATGCCCACGATGCCGCCGCAACAGATTTCCATGCCGGCGCGCTGGGCGGCGTGCAGGGTTTCAATCTTGTCGGCCTGACTGTGGGTGGTGCACAGAGTATCGAAGTAGGAGGGTGCGGTTTCCAGATTGCAGTGGTAGCGCTCCACACCGGCTTCACGCAGACGGACGAGCTGTTCCTCGGTGGCCAGACCGAGCGAAGCACACACCCGGATGCGGCTCTTGGCCTTCAGGGCGCGTACCCGACTGCAAATTTCGTTCACCTCACGGTCGGAGGGTTTCTTGCCGCTGGTGACGAGCGAGAAGCGTTCCACCCCCTTGGACTCGTTGTGCAGTCCGTGCTCGATGATGGTATCCTCGGATACCAGTCCGTACACCTCGGCATTCGTGCCGTAATGGGCCGACTGGGCGCACCATTTGCAATTCTCGCTACAACGCCCGGACTTGGCGTTGATGATGGAGCACATATCAAAGTGGCGGCTGGCACAGGCCACGGTGATCTCGTGCGCGGCCTGACATAGGGCTTCGGTGCCCCGGGCGTCATTCAGTCCGGCGGCCAGAGCCAGGATCTCTTCCTGACCGGCTTCTTCGCCTTGTAATATTCTCTGTTTCAGTTTCTCCAATACTTCTGGTAGTTTCATAATCTGTCGGTTTTATAGCATTCTTGCAAACGTTCCAATTCCTTCGGGGTCGGAGAATGCTTTGAGTTTATAGAAAAAACAGTGCGTCCTGCGCTCCGGCCGGTTAAGGGCTGAAGCGCAGGACGCACTGCGATATAGTTATCAATAAGGTATGAAGCAGCCGGAACCGCCGGGATCGTCGGTTCAACAAGCAGCATCAGTTCCAGTTCGGGAGTTCCGATATCGGGGGGAGCGAGCTCGGTTTCGGTCGCTTCGTAGCCGGGAATATAGTGGCGCATCTCGCACACGGTGTATTTGGCTACCTTGCAGAGCGAAGCCTCGGTAATGCTCTTTCCCACACGACTGATGACGACCTCGCGGCCCAGGCTGGCAAAGGCAGCATAGGCTTTCCGGCTCCACTGGCGGAAACGGATTACGGGGCGGATATGTCGTGACATTCGGTTCATCAGGGCAAAGATACAAAAAAAATGGTTTTTAAAACGCTTTTAAAGGTGTTTTAAAAACCATTTAATATTAGGGTCCAAAAGGGATTCGGGGATTAGTCTACTTCAGCAAAGGTGCGGGCCTTGTTCTCCAATTCCACATCCTTGATGCTTCCTGTAAGTCCTTTCTGACCGATGGTTACCGGTGCGAAAGACAGGTTCTCGTTCAGAATGTCGGCATTGTAGACAGACTTGTCGAGCACGCCGTTGATGTAGATCTTCAGCATACCGTTCTTTTCGCGGCAGCAGGAGATGGTGTTCCATAAGATTATATTAACGTGCGAAAAAGGAACAGCAGATAAAAAGAAGGCCCGCCCTCCATGCCGTCTTGAAAAAGAATGCGGCGCAGAGAGCGGGCAGAGTATAAGGAATGTTGGTTCGTATTATTTGATGCTTTCCAGAGCACGGTCATAATCCGGTTCGTCAGAGATGTTTTTCACCAACTGGCGATATACGATCTTGCCTTCTGGATCAAGAACCAGTACCGCACGTGCGGCCAGATCCTTCAGCGGACCTTCGGTAAGAATCAGACCATAGGCCTGATCGAACGACTCACTGCGGAACAGCGACAACGGGATGACATTCTTGATTCCTTCAACCGTACAGAAACGTGCCTGTGCAAAAGGCAGGTCCTTGGAGAGGCAGAGCACCACGGTATTGTCCAGTGCCGAAGCCGCTTCGTTGAAGTGGCGTACTGACATGGCACAGGTAGGGGTGTCCAGACTGGGGAAGATGTTCAGTATGACATATTTTCCACGGAAAGAGGAGAGCGACACTTCTTTCAGTTCTTTATCCGTTCCGGTAAAGTCGGGGGCAGCGGCACCTACTGCCGGCATATTGCCGTTGGTGCTGACTTCCTGACCACGGGTGTTGACTTTTTCCTGTGCCTGGGTTGCGGTATGGAATCCTAAAAAGGCGAGAGCCACTAGTAAGTAACGCGATTTTTTCATAAGTTCTTTTATTTAAATTGGTTTCAGGTGCAAATATAGTTTCTAATTTGTAATTAATACAACTTTTATAGCGTTACTTTTATTGATTTCTGTTTTTTTAAGGAAACGGGTCTGTTTAGGCTTCCATGCAGAATACCAGGCGGTCGCCTTCGCTGAGTTCGGGATGGTACGTGAATCCTTCCCAAGTAAAAGTCTTGAGCTGTTCGGGATCTTCTATGCGGTTACGAAGGATGAAGCGGGTCATTTCGCCACGACACATTTTGGCATATACCACCACGGTGGTCGGCTTACCGTTTTTCAGGGTGTAAAACTCGGGAGTGATGACACGCACGGAGCTTTCCACTTCCTTCCAGTGAAACAGGTCTTTCATTTCGGCACTGGCCAGATTGACCAGAATGCCGCCTTGTTCGCGGATCTGGCGGATGAAGTTTTCGGTGAGCAGCGGGCGCCAGTGTTCGAAGATGGTTTCGCGGCTTCCTTCTTCGGCCGGAACGCTGCCTTCAAGGCGATAGTTGCGGATGAGGTCGAGCGGGCGCACCAGGCCGTAGAGGAAAGAGGTGATGCGCAGATGTTCCTGGGCAAAGGAAAAATCATCGGCAGTGAAGTCCTGAGGAGCAATGCGCTTGAAGACCATTCCCGTGTATGAGAGCAGGGCCGGAAGCGGACGGTTGGTTTCGGAATAGAAATCGTGATAGCGCAGACAGTTCTGCGCGGCCAGTTTGGGATTGACGTGGAGCAGGCGCCCCATTTCCGCCGTATCGAGTGCCGCCATGCGGGTCACTTGCCGCTGTACCTCTTCGGGAAAGAGCGGTTCGGTAGTGAAAGGAACGGCCGTTTTGGTGCGGGCGGTCATGGTCTTGGCGCAGGAAATAAATGTGAGCATAATCGGTTTTTGCTTTTAATTTCAGGTTTCTGTTTGCAGTGATAAAGAATTATCTTTGCAAAGATAGGAAAGCAGGGGCAAAAGAGGAAACACCGGTTGCATTTTATCTCAGAAATGTTGCATGAAACATTTGTTGCATGAAATGTAACATTTGTGTGATAGCCCTTGTAATCATTCTGTTACCTTTGTGACACGAAACAATCAATCAACCTAAAAACATTTGTATTATGAACGCAAGAAAACCCTTATTCCTTTTGTCAGCTGCTCTGATGTCAGCTGCTTTTACTGCCTGTGTGCAGACAAAAGAAAACATTCGTCTGGAACATGTGAACGACACAACCACAATCGTACATATTAAAAATCCGTCGAAGTATCTGTTGCTTCCGGTGCAGGAAACTTCGGCTGAGGGCAAGGTGAAACTGGACACCGGAAATCCGGCTGACATGGCTATGGATGTTCGTCTGGCCGTAGACAGTGCCGACTATTTCGTTCCGTTTGAATTGCCTGAAGGTGTTGACGAGGCTACCGTTGTTATCGGCAAGATCAACAAAGATGCTGCTTGCTGGAACCTGATCGAAATGTCGGACACCTTCGATGTGACCAACACCGATTACTACCGCCCGCTGTATCACCACACACCGCTCTACGGCTGGATGAACGATGCCAACGGACTGGTATATCAGGACGGAGAGTACCACCTCTATTATCAGTACAACCCTTATGGTGCCATGTGGGGAAACATGCACTGGGGCCACTCCGTGAGCAAGGATCTGATGCATTGGGATCATCTGAAGCCGGCGATTGCCCGTGACACATTAGGACACATTTTCTCCGGTAGCGCCGTAGTGGACAGCAAGAACAGTGCCGGATTCGGCAAGGATGCCCTGATTGCCTTCTACACTTCGGCCAGCGACGAGCACGGACAGATTCAGTGCATGGCCTACAGCAACGACAAGGGACGCACCTACACCAAGTATGAAGGAAACCCGATTCTGACTCCGTTTGACGGATTGAAGGACTTCCGCGATCCGAAAGTATTCTGGTATGAGCCGGCCCAGAAGTGGTACATGATCGTATCGGCCGATAAGGAGATGCGTTTCTATTCGTCAACCGACATGAAAGAATGGACCTATCTGAGCGGCTTCGGAAAAGGTTACGGTGTGCAGCCGAACCAGTTTGAATGCCCTGATTTCATCCAGTTGCCGGTGGACGGTGATCCGAACAACAAGAAATGGGTGATGATTGTCAACATCAACCCGGGATGTATGTTCGGCGGTAGTGCTACGGAATATTTCGTGGGTGATTTCGACGGTACAACTTTCGTATGCGACGATGCTCCGGAAACCACCAAATGGCTGGATTATGGCAAGGATCATTATGCCACGGTATGTTTCTCCAATACGGGCGACCGCACCATTGCTGTGCCTTGGATGAGCAACTGGCAGTATGCCAACCTGACCCCGGCCAAGCAGTTCCGCGGAACGAACGCTTTGCCTCGCGAATTGTCGCTCTACACTCAGAACGGAGAGATCTACATGGCAGCCAATGCGGTGAAGGAGGTACAGGCTTTGCGTAAGGAAACCCGCGATCTGGGTTCTTTCAAGGTTCAGAAGGAGCAGGTTACCGATAATCTTCTGGCCGACAACAAGGGCGCTTATGAGCTGGAGATGGATATCACTCCGGGAAATGCCACCAAGGTAGGTTTCGAACTCTGCAACTCAAAGGGTGAGCGCACGCTGCTGTATCTGGATATGAAGAGCGGACGCGTGATCATGGACCGTACGGAAAGCGGTATCACCGATTTCGGCGAGAAAGCCGTGCCGCACGCTAAGGAAACCGACGATCGCCGTAAAACCAACTCGATTAACTATAAGAATGATTTCGCGTTGGGAACTTGGGCTCCGTTGTCTCTGTGTGCCGGAAAGACCTATCACCTGAATGTATTTGTGGACAAATCTTCTATCGAACTCTTTGTCGACGGCGGACGCATTGCCATGACCAATCTGGTGTTCCCGACCGAAGTATACAACACCATGAAGTGTTTTGCCGAAGGCGGTGAGGCCGAATTCGGAAATGTCAAGGCATATCGTCTGAGCCTGTAAGAACACGATTTGTGTGTAACACTAATTGATAAACAAAACGATTATGACTTCTGACAATCAAGTTAAGATATTCCGACTCGTCCCGGTGATGCTCTGTTTCTTTGCCATGGGATTTGTCGATCTGGTGGGTATTGCCTCCAATTACGTGAAATCGGATCTGCAGCTGACGGATGCCGAAGCAAATATCTTCCCTTCGCTGGTGTTCTTCTGGTTTCTGATCTTCTCTGTGCCCACGGGTATTTTGATGAACCGCATCGGCCGTAAGAAGACCGTGCTGCTTAGTCTGGTGGTGACCTTCGTGTCGCTCTTGTTGCCGGTTTTCGGCGAGAGCTATCTGCTGATGCTCTGTTCCTTCTCTTTGTTGGGAATCGGAAACGCGCTGATGCAGACCTCTCTGAATCCGTTGCTGAGTAACATCGTGACCGGAAACAAGCTGGCGAGCAGCCTTACTTTCGGACAGTTCGTCAAGGCCATCGCCTCTTTCCTCGCTCCGTATATCGCCGTGTGGGGTGCCACCGGTGCCATTCCGGCTTTCGGATTGGGATGGCGCGTGCTGTTCCCGGTTTATATGGTCATCTCCGTGCTGGCCGTATTCCTGTTGGCCTCCACACCGATTGAGGAAGAGGAGCAGGACCGTGCTTCCGGTTTCAAGGACAGCGTGTCGCTGTTGGCCCGTCCGTTTGTACTGTTGTCTTTCCTGGGCATCATGTGTCATGTAGGAATTGACGTAGGTACCAACACCACCGCTCCGAAGATTCTGATGGAGCGTCTGAGCATGAGTCTGGCCGAGGCCGGCTTTGCCACAAGCCTCTACTTTATCTTCCGTACGGCAGGCTGTCTGCTCGGTTCGTTTATCCTGCAGAAGATGTCAGCCAAATCCTTCTTCGGATTCAGTGTGATGATGATGCTCTTTGCCATGGCCGGTCTGTTTGTCTTTGAAGACAAGACGATGATTTACGTGTGCATTGCGTTGATCGGTTTCGGAAACTCCAACATCTTCCCGATTATTTTCTCTCAGGCGCTGCTGCATGTGCCTGATAAGAAAAACGAAGTATCCGGTCTGATGATTATGGGTCTGTTCGGTGGAACCGTGTTCCCGTTGGCCATGGGGGTGGCCAGCGATGCGGTAGGACAGAGTGGAGCTGTGGCCGTGATGACTGTGGGAGTGATTTATTTGTTGGCATATACCTTTAAAATTAAAAGATAAATTAGGACATGGAAAAAAATATAGTAGTCGGTATGGGCGAGGCACTTTGGGATGTGTTGCCCGAAGGAAAGAAAATCGGTGGCGCTCCGGCCAATTTCGCTTATCATGTATCGCAGTTCGGACTGAACAGCAAAGTGGTGAGTGCTGTGGGCGAGGATAAACTGGGAACTGAAATCCTGGAGAATCTTCAGGCCAAGAAGCTGAAGATGCAGATCGAAACAGTGCCTTATCCCACCGGAACCGTTCAGGTGGAGCTTGATGCCGAAGGAGTACCCTGTTACGACATCAAGGAAGGTGTAGCCTGGGACAACATCCCGTACACCAAGGAACTGGAAGAACTGGCTCATCAGGCTTGCGCCGTATGTTTCGGTTCGTTGGCTCAGCGCAGCGTGGTGTCGCGCAACACCATCAACGCTTTTCTCGATGCCATGCCTCACGATGCCAATGTGTTGAAGATCTTTGATATCAACCTGCGTCAGAGCTTCTACACCAAGGAAATCCTGTGCAACTCTTTCAAGAGATGCAACATCCTGAAGATAAACGACGAGGAACTGGTTACCGTGAGCCGTATGTTCGGTTATCCGGGCATTGACCTTCAGGACAAGTGCTGGATTCTTTTGGGCAAGTACAACTTGAAGATGCTCATCCTGACCTGTGGCGTGAACGGAAGCTATGTGTTCACACCGGGCGAGATGTCGTTTGTAGAAACTCCGAAAGTGGAGGTGGCCGATACGGTAGGAGCCGGAGACTCGTTTACCGCAGCCTTTGTTGCGGCTATTCTGAGCGGCAAGACCGTGCGCGAAGCTCACGAACTGGCTGTGGAAACTTCGGCCTACGTTTGTACGCAGAACGGAGCCATGCCTGAACTTCCTGCTGAATTGATTAACAGACTCAAATAGGTTTCTGGTTTTAGGTTATGATGATTTGTAGCGGCATTGTTTCATGACAATGCCGCTTTTTTTTATTTCCCTCGTTTTCTCGTTTGAAAACTGGGGGGCTTTTCAAACGGACATGGTGGCTCCCGGCCATTTTTGTTATGGTCCATATCGGGAAATACAAAAAATCTCGCTATATTTGTTTAATACATCGGAAAAACTGGAACATCAAAATGAATTTGAGACCTATATTATTATACGGAAAACTGCTTTTGTGCGGCGGACCTCTGTTGACTTTGGCTTCTTGTGAACCCGCGGAAGCTGAGTATGTAATCGGTGTGTCGCAGTGTAGTCAGGACGAATGGCGCACACAAATGAACCGGGAGATTCAGCGTGAAGCTTTATTCTTTCCCGGAGTGGAGGTGAAAATCACATCGGCCAATGATGACAGCCGCAAGCAGATTCAGGATATTGACTCGCTGCTGAAACAGGGAGTGGATTTGCTGGTAGTGGCTCCGAACGAAGCTGAGAGCTTAACTCCGATTATCGAAAAAGCCTACCGGTCCGGAACACCGGTGGTTTTGGTGGACCGCAAGACACATTCTTCGCGATATACGGCTTATATAGGTGCCGACAACCGGGAAATCGGTCGCGGCATCGGAAACTATATTCAGCAGCGTCTGGAAGGGAAGGGGAAGATTGTGGAACTTACGGGTCTTGCCGGTTCCACTCCGGCCACGGAACGGCATCAGGGGATGATGGAGGAACTGGCCAACAGTCCCGGCATCGAGGTGTTGGCGACGGCCAGCGCCGGATGGCGTGAAGCGGATGCCGAGCGTGCCTTCGATTCGATTCTGGCCTGCCAGCCTCATATTGACATGGTAATCGCCCAAAACGACCGGATGGCGCTGGGAGCCTATGAGGCGGCCAAGAAAAGAAACCGCCAGAAGGATATTCTGTTTGTGGGTGTGGACGCTCTCTCCGGAGCGGTGAATCTGGTGCGTGAAGGGGTGCTCGACGCTTCGTTCATTTATCCCACGGCCGGCGACAGTCTGTTGCAGCTGGCCATGCACATCCTTCGCGGTGAGCCTTATCAGAAAGAGAATATCCTGTCTACAGCGCTGGTGAACCGGGAAAATGCCCGGGTGATGCAGATGCAGACCCGGCATATCGAAACGCTTGACCGGAAAATCGAATATCTGGACCAACAGCTGGATACCTTTCTGATGCGTTATTCTTCACAGCGCATACTTTTGTGGGCCTGTCTGCTTATTCTGCTTCTGGCCGGAATGCTGCTCGTGATTCTGGTGCGTGCCTTCTGGACCAAGAAACGGTTGAACGAGGAACTCTCAGCCCAAAAGACCACGTTGGAGCAACAACGCGACCAGCTGATCGCCCTGTCGCATCAGGTGGAGGAAGCTACACGGGCCAAACTGGCATTCTTTACCAATGTGTCGCACGATATCCGTACACCGCTGACTCTGATCTCTGCTCCGCTGGAGCAGTTGCTCAAGAGCCGGAATCTGGATGAACAGGAGCATTTTCTGATGGATATCATCCACAAGAATGTTACTGTATTGCTTCGTCTGGCCAATCAGATCATGGACTTCCGGAAATACGAGAACGGCAAACTGACGCTTAATCTGTCACGCTTCCAGTTAGGGACGGCACTGGCAGAGTGGGCGGACTCCTTCAAGGCGTTATCTTATCGTAAACATATACATTTTCAGTGTCGCTTTGCTTCAGCCGATGCCACTGAGGTCGTGGCCGATGCCGAGAAACTGGAACGTATCCTGTATAATCTGCTTTCGAATGCCTTTAAGTTCACTCCTGAAAACGGAACAGTTACCGTGGAACAGCTATTTTTTGAGAAGGAAGGAAAGCGCTGGTTCCGCCTGACGGTGACGGATGATGGAGAAGGTATGTCGGCAGAACATGTGCAGCATATCTTCGACCGCTTCTATCAGATTGGGGTGCATCCCGGCGGTTCGGGCATTGGTCTGGCATTGGTAAAAGCCTTTGTGGAACTGCACCACGGACAGATTCAGGTGGACAGCGATTCGGGTAAGGGCACACGATTCTGCATCGAGATTCCTGCCGAGCAGGAAGGGGAGGTGCATCCTTTGGACGCACTGCCCAGAAATACGCTCAACTTTAAGGAAGGAGCCATTCTTCAGGCCGAACAGCATTCGCTCGTGGCTGGCCGTGCCGAAGTAACCGGAAAGGAAAAAACGGTGCTGGTGATTGACGATGATCAGGATATACGGGCATACGTTTCTTCTTTCCTGAAAAAGGATTATAATGTGCTGGAAGCAGCCAACGGTCAGGAAGGATTGCAGTTGGCCATGAAATATGTGCCCGATGCGGTGGTGTGCGACGTGATGATGCCGGTGATGGATGGCATGGAGTGCTGTCGCCGGTTAAAACAGGAATTGCAGACCTGCCATATTCCGGTAATGATGCTTACGGCCTATGACATGTCCGAACAGAAAATAAAAGGTTATCAGTGTGGAGCGGATTCTTATATTGCCAAACCGTTCAGTGCCGAACTGTTGCAGGTTCGTCTGAGTAATCTGATTGAAAACCGCAAGCGCCTGAAAGATTTCTTTGCCGAGGGAGCTTTGCCGTTGTCTGACACAACCGAAGGACATGATCTGGATCAGGGATTTGTGGAGAAGCTGCGCACGCTGATTGCCCGCAACCTGCACCGTGCGGATTTTACGGTGGAGGAACTGGGTGAGAAAGTGGGACTGAGCCGGGTACAGCTCTACCGAAAAACGAAATCCCTGTGCGGCTATCCGCCTAACGAATTGTTGCGTATGGCGCGCCTGAAGAAAGCAGCTTCGCTGCTGGCTTCTACCGAAAAGACCATTTCCGAGGTAGCCTTTGAGGTGGGATTCAATTCACCATCTTATTTTGCGAAATGTTATCGCGAGTATTTCGGTGAGAATCCTACGGATTTCTTAAAGAGAGTAACCCAGAAATAAATCATACTTTCGGAAAGAAATGATTTGCCGGTTTCGGATATGAGGGAAAGAAAATTCTGAAATCGGACAAGAGGTTGTCTTGAAACAGAGATAAGCTGTCTTATCGGTTACAACATAAGAATCTCCTGATTTTAGTCCTATGATTGAATAAAAGGGCTAAAATCAGGAGATTCTTTTTATTCTTAAACTTCAAACGATAAGATTTCTACTCTTGCACTTCCATAATTGAGAAAGATCCTTTTTAAGTTAAACGTAACCTTTTAAACGTAACCTTTATGGCTGCAGTCTGTGAATCCGACATGATGTAGGTTGGCTTCGGGAGTCCCGCCTATTTCAGAAAGGGTATATCTATATGACACATACGCATGGTGGCGATAGCCCTTTCATGGCTCTCAGGAGTGACACCGGCACAGCATCGGGAATCGATGCTGATTGGCACCTCCGGAAACCGTGCTTTTAAGATCAGGGCATTGGAGATAACACAGATGTCGGTGCAGACACCCACCAATTCGATGTTCTCCACATCGCCGGCCGCTGCAATGCGTTCGGCCAGTTCCAAAGAACCGAACGTAGGCTTCTCAATGATTTCCGCTCCGGGGACGAGCAACTCTTTTACGATATTCCATCCTTCTGTTCCTTTCATGCAGTGTATCACCGGAAGATAGCGTCCCTCCTGGCTGTAAAAATAGTCTTCGGTATGCGTATCCTGTGTGTAAAGAATCCGGCAGTTCTCGGGATGTTCGTGATAAGCGCTGATTTTGTTCTTGACCTTGTCCAGAATGGCTACGGCCTCGGGGGTGCCCAGAGTGCCGTTGACAAAGTCATACTGCATGTCTATGACTACAAGGTATTTCATTCAATTTGATATTAATAGTTTGCATTTTGCAAAATTAATGATTTGTTCGTACTGGGCAAAAAAGGCGCGCAAAAAAAAGGACATCCCTTTTGCAAGAGATGTCCTCCATGTGAGTAATAGAGAAAATATGAAGTTTTTACTCTGCTCCTCCACCAAGAGCTTGGTAGAGTTCGATCGTACCCTGAATTTTCGCAAACTGGGTACTGATCTTCGAGAGTTGGGCTGACAACAGGCTCTGTTGGGCAGTCAATACTTCCAGATAGTTGGTCGAACTGTTCTGCATCAACAGTTGCGTGCTTTTTACAGCCTGTTCCATGGATGCGATTCGTTTGTCGTTCAGTTCCTCTTTCTCTGTGTTGTTCTGAATCTTGGCCATAGCGGTGTTTACCTCAGCACCTGCGTTCAACAGAGTCTGCTGGAAGGCCAGTTGGGCCTCTTCCTGCTGAGCCTTTGAAATCTTCAGGTTTGCTCTTAATTTTCCGTTCTGGAAAATCGGCTGAGTAAGACTACCCACGGCCTGCCAGATCCATTTTCCCGGGTTGACGATAACACCCAGATCATTGGTCCATCCCAAAGTTCCGGTTAAGTTCAGAGCCGGATAGAAGGCTGAACGGGCTGCATTGGTGTTATAGAATGCGCTGGCCAAAGCCAATTCTGCATTCTTTACGTCCGGACGGTTGGCCAGAGCATAACTTGGAATACCGACGGTGATGCTCTGAGGAGCCTGCCAGTCGTTGATGCTCTGACGCTGGATAGAAGAAACGGTTTCGCCCAAAAGGGTAGAGAAACTGTTTTCCACTTCGGTGATCTGCTGCTCCAGATCAACAATCTGAGCGCATACATTATAGTAATTGCCCTCGGCCTGTGCTACAGCAGCGGAAGTGGTCTGGCCTACATTCATCAAAGCCTTGTAGGTCTTGATGTTTTCCTTCCAGATATCTGCGGTAGCCTTGCTGACGTTCAACTGCTCGTCGAGCATGGCCAAAGTGTAATAATAGTTGGCAATGGTGGCGATCAGCTGAGTCTGTACAGCCTGCTTGTAAGCCTTGCTGCTTTCCAACTGTACCTGAGCGCGTTTTTTCGCGTTACGCAGGCTTCCGAAGATATCAACCTGCCAGGAAGCGCTCAATGGAATGGTATAAGTCTTGCTGGCTTTAGCCCAGTCTACAGAATTGAAACCGCCCTGAGGAGCTAGCGCAAAGCTGGGGAAGAATGACAGCTTGGCTGCTTTCAAAGATGCTTCAGCCTGCTCGATTCCAAGAGCTGCAGTGCGCATGTCTGTGTTGTTCTGCAAACCTTTTTCAATCAATGACTGCAAGGTCGGGTCTGTAAACAGAGAACGCCAGGGCAAAGCGGCCAGTCCGGCAGAATCGGCAGACTCTGTGACAGTGGCTCCATACAGATTATCAGTCTTGATGTCTGCGGGACGTTCGTAACTGCTGTAGATACCACAACTGCTCAGTAGGGCAGTTGTGGCAAGTGTGAATACTATTTTTTTCATTTTTCTAATTTCTTCTGATTTTCTGGATTAAGAGCACTGCGCTCAATCAGGCTCTGCTCACGTTCAGCCTGGATTTGCTGGTTGGCCTCTTCGTGAAGTGCCGGACGGATCTTTTCCTGCAGATACTCGAATGTGATGAACAATACCGGTACCATGAACAACAGGGCGAGCGTTCCGATGAGCATACCACCGACAACACCAGTACCCAAAGAGCCGTTACCGTTTGCACCGGCTCCGGTTGCGAACATCAATGGCAACATACCGAAGATCATGGTCAACACAGTCATCAGAATAGGACGCAGACGGACCTGAGCGGCTGAGTAGGCAGCCTCAATGATTCCCATACCCTGACGGCGGCGCTCCATAGCGTACTCTGTAATCAAAATCGCTGTCTTGGCCAGCAAACCGATCTGCATGATCACACCGGTCTGCAAGTAAATGTTGTTCTCCAGTCCGAAGATCTTAGCGAACAGGAAGCTACCCATCAAACCGGATGGCACAGCCAGAATAACGGCCAATGGAACCAGGAAGCTTTCATACAGGCAGGACAGGATCAGGAAGATCAATACGATACACAGAGCGTAGATGAATACGGTGTTGTTTGAACCGGCTGTCTCAGCCTCCTCACGGGACATACCGGCATACTCATAAGAGTAACGGCTTGGCAATACCTGTGAAGCTACTTCTTCGATAGCTTTCTGGGCCTGACCGCTTGAGTAACCGTCGGCCACGTTGATGTTACATGGAATGGCATCGAACAGGTTGAAACGGTTGGCCACCTCAGGTCCCATGGTCTTCTTGATGGTTACAAACTGGCTGATAGGTGCCATCTGATCACCGTTTCTGACATACAGACCGTTCAGTGAGTTCTCATCCAGACGATATTTCGGATCAGCCTGAATCATCACACGGTATACCTTAGAGAACTGGTTGAAGTTAGAAGCGTAGATACCTCCACAGTATCCTCCCAATACCTCCAATACTGAAGCTGGAGAAATGCCGGCACGCTTACACTTGGCTGCATCTACATCAACACTGTATTGAGGGAAGTTGATATTATAAGAAGTATAGGCCATTGAGATTTCCGGACGCTGGTTCAAGGCTCCGAGGAACTTCATGGCGTTCATATAGAAGCCTTCAACATCACCACCGATACGGTCCTGTAACTTCAGGTCGATAGAGTTACCCATACCATAACCTGGAATCATACCCGGCTGGAAGGCAAATACCTGAGCTTCCTTAACGCTTTGCAGCATCATGTTCAGTTTACCCAGAACGGCGTCAGATGTCTGATCCTTTTCCGGACGCTCATCCCAGTCTTTCAGTCGGATGATGAAGGAACCGTAAGACGTACCCTGACCGGCGATGAATCCGTAACCTGAGATCTTAGAATAGTGATCAACTTCCGGAATGGTCTTGATGATGTTTTCTACCTTGTCCATGGTCTTCATGGTCTGCTTCAGAGAGCTACCCGGAGAAACACTTACGTTTACCATAACGGTACCCTGGTCTTCCTGAGGCACCAGACCGGTCTTGGTCGTGTTCATGAAATAAACCAGTAATACGATAGAAGCAACCAAAGCGGTCCATACAACCCATCTGTGATGAATCATGGCCATCACACCTTTCTTATATTTACCCATTACAGCATTGAAAGACGCGTTGTAGGCGGCACGTACGCGTCCGTTGAAGCTCTTGGCGCTCTTTGTTCCGTCGGCAGGCTTCAACCACATGGCGCAAAGAGCCGGACACAAAGTCAAGGCATTCAAGCAGGACAAACCTACAGATGTTGCCATGGTAATACCGAACTGGGTATAGAAGATTCCTGAAGTTCCGCCCATGAAGGTTACCGGAACGAACACGGCCATGAACACCAAAGTACAGGTGAATACCGCCATGGTTACGTCGGAAAGCGCGTCTTTGGTAGCGAGATAAGATGATTTGTAACCCACATCAAATTTTGCCTGTACGGCCTCAACTACTACAATCGCGTCGTCCACCACGGTACCGATAGCCAACACAAGGGCGAACAAAGTCAGGATGTTGATACTGAATCCTGCAATCTGCAGGCAGGCGAAAGTTCCGACCAGAGATACAATGATTGAGATAGATGGAATCAAGGTACTCTTGAAGTCCTGCAAGAAGAAGTATACCACCAGAATTACGAGGATGATGGCGATAACCAACGTTTCTACTACTTCGTGGATAGAAGCGAAGAGGAAGTCGTTGGAACTCATCAGCGTCATGAACTCAGTTCCAGCTGGCAGGTCTTTGCTGATGTCGTCCAACAGCTTACTTACATTTTCGTTTACTTCTGTAGCATTGGAACCGGCTACCTGGAATACCATGAAGGTACATGAAGGATGACCGTCCATGGTTCCGTCAAAACTGTATGACAGGTTGCCCAATTCAACTTCTGCCACATCTTTTACACGGAGTACGTTTCCATCCGGAAGGGTGCGTACCACGATGTTCTCGAACTCTTCAATATCGGTAAAACGACCACGATATTTCATCGTGAACTGGAAAGTATTGTCAGAATTCTCACCCAAGGCACCGACCGGAGCTTCAAGGTTCTGTTCGTTCAGTACAGAGGTTACGTCAGAAGGGATCAAACCATATTGAGCCATGACGTTAGGCTTCAGCCAGATACGCATACTGTAGGTATCACCCATGGCCATCACGTCACCCACACCTTCAACACGCTTGATCTGCGGCACAACGTTGATGTCCATATAGTTTGACAAGAAAGACTTGTCATAACGGTCGTCCGGGCTATACAAGGCACCGATCTGCAAGAAACTGGTCTGACGTTTAGAAGTGGTCACACCGATCTTGGTAACCTCGGCCGGCAACAGACCTTGTGCCTTTGATACACGGTTCTGTACGTTTACGGCCGCCATATCCGGGTCTGTTCCCTGTTTGAAGAACACCTGAATGGTTGCGGTACCGGAGTTTGTTGCGGTAGACTGGATGTAGGTCATGTTTTCTACACCGTTGATACTTTCCTCCAAAGGCTGGATTACCGCTTTCATTACCGCATCAGCACTTGCACCGGTATAGGTGGCTGACACCTGTACGGTTGGAGGCGCAATGTCCGGATATTGTTCAACTGGCAGAGTGGCCAGAGAAATAAAGCCCACGATCAAGGTCAGGATAGATATGGACATGGCCAAGACCGGACGTTTGATAAATATATTTCCTTTCATTATTTTAGTTTCCTTTCTTGAAACAAATCTTTTAATCCTATATTATTCTTATTTCTTCTTAGGCGCAGCCTGCTGAGCAGCGGCTTTTCCGTCAACTGAAGCACCTTCGCGAACCAGTCCGGCACCTTCGGCAATAATTACCTCACCTGGTTTCAGGCCTTCGGTAACGATGTATTCTTTGCCATTATTGATTTTGGAAACTTTGATCTGTGCACTGACAGCTTTACCGTCAATAACCTTGTAAACCAAAACCTTGTCCTGAAGCTCAACTGTTGCTTCCTGTGGGATTACTACACAATTGTTATAGTGTGCCGGGATAATTACGTTACCTGATGCACCACTGTGCAGCAAATGGTTCGGGTTGTTGAAGGCAGCACGCCAGCTGGCTGTACCGGTACTTGGATCGATGACACCACTGATACTCTCTACGCGTCCGCTGTCAGCATAAACTGTACCATCGCTCAACTGCAGCTGTACAGCCGGCATTTGCTTGATCGCTTCCTCTGGAGAACCATACTGACGGGTAAGTTCCAGCATCTCGGTTTCGTTCATTGAGAAGTAAACGTACATCTGTGAATTGTCAGATACGGTAGTCAGTGGCTGGGCCATGTTGCTGCCTACCAAAGCACCCTGACGATAAGGCAAGACACCTACAACGCCGTCAGCCGGGCTCTTAACAACGGTATATGATAAATTATTCGCTGCATTTACTTTCTGTGCTTTAGCCTGTTCCAAAGAAGCTTTGGCGCTGAGCAGGTCATTCTGTGCTTTCTGCAAATCAAAATCAGAAACTACTTTCTGATCATACAATTCTTTTCTACCTTTGTAATTCAGTTCTGCTGTGGCTACAGCGGCTTCTGCTGCTTTTACATTAGCAATGGCTGTAGAAAGTGCGGCCTGGTAAGGAACCTGGTCGATGATGAACAGCGTCTGTCCTTTCTTGACACGCTGTCCTTCTGTAACAAGCAGTTTCTGAAGGGTTCCGCCTACCTGTGGATAGATTTCGATGTCTTGGCGGCCTCGGATGGTTGCCGGATAGCTGGTACTTAATTCTCGTGTTTGTGTTTGTACTGTCATTGTTTTGTACGCAGTTGTTGGCATTGGAGGTTGCTCCTTTTTGCAACTGTTCAAAGTGAACATACAAAGTAAGGCTGCAAAGGAAGCAGTCATCATTTTCTTTTTCATAATTTGATTTTTGAATTAAACTATTCTATTTTTCCGGGCAAAAATACAAATAATTCATAGCACGGAAGGTTGCAATAATGGAACTTTCTTTGTAATTTTGGGAACTAGGTTCGAAAATGAACAATTTTCCTCTGAAATAGACAATGATTAATAGAAGTAAAAAAACGTAATATGTTGCAACCGAATTTCTTGGAATCTGAATATTATAGCTGCTTTCATACTGATTTACAGAATATTCCTTCTTTCCTGTTTGCTCCTTCCAGACAAGTGGTTCTATTTGTAGAAAAGGGAAGTGCTCTTGTGTCTGTGAATGAAAAAGAGCATCGGGCCCGGGAGAATGTGATGTTCTTTATCCAACCTGATTCAGAAATAAAGTTAATAAAACATACAAAAGATTTCAAAGTCTTTTTTGTTTCTTTTCTGCGAAGTATCCTGCATGAGGTGGGGCAACGGCTGGAACCGCGTTTTTTCGGTTTGCTGTTTCATAAGGTGCACTGGTTTGTAATCCCTGAGGCGCGCGACAGTGTGCGGGGTTTTTGTTCTCTGTTTGAATATGCCTATAAAGACAAGCGTAATCCTTTTCGTCATGATGTCATCACTTCACTTATAGAAGTGTTTATTAAAGGTATCTATGGCGTAGTGCTGGAGTATTATCCGGATTTGAAAAGTAATGATACCTTGCGGATTCAAACCCTTTTCAAGCGCTTTATGTTTCTTTTGGAAAACAATTATATGACAGAGCACAGGGTGCAATTCTATGCCGAGCAATTGTGTATTTCGACCAAATACCTGACGCAGATCTGCCGACGTGTATTGGAGAAAACTCCCAAAGCGCTGATTGACTACAAACTCTTTTCTACAGCTCTCGGGATGCTGGACCGTACGGACAAGACAATTCAAGAGGTGAGCAATGCCTTGGGGTTTCCGGATCAGTCCTATTTCAGCCGTTTTTTCAAGCGTTGTATGGGAGTGTCTCCGGTATATTACCGGCAGAATCCCGGAAAAGTGCATGTTCCTGCTTTTGAGGAGTTTTAGTCTTTTGTTGATAAGGTTTTTATTTTGCGGCATGAGACATAGAAGCTGGGCGTGAAACCGATTTTCGAATGATTATATACACAATGAATAGAAAACGAGTCCTATTAAACCCTTGGATTTAGCGTTTAATAGGACTCGTTTTTATGTTATAATCTATACCGCCAGTTTTTCAGTAGCCTGTTCTTTGCCTTTAAGGAAACCAACGACAAGTTTATTTTTTACAATCGGATGCATACTTATGAATTCATGCTCATCAGGAACTCTTCGTTGTCTTTCGAACGCTCCAATGGTTCCTTGATCTTGGTCATGGCTTCCACAGAGTTCATGTCGGACAGGAAACGGCGCAATACCCACATGCGGTCCAAAGTTGTCTTGTCATGCAGCAGATCGTCGCGACGTGTGCTTGAGGCCATGATGTTGACAGCCGGGAAGATACGCTTGTTGCTCAACGTGCGGTCCAATTGCAGCTCCATGTTACCGGTTCCCTTGAATTCCTCGAAAATCACCTCATCCATCTTGCTTCCGGTGTCGATCAGGGCAGTTGCGATGATGGTCAGTGAACCACCGTTTTCAATGTTACGGGCAGCACCGAAGAAACGCTTCGGCTTGTGCAGGGCATTGGCATCCACACCTCCGGACAACACTTTACCACTGGCCGGTGATACGGTATTGTAGGCACGTGCCAGTCGGGTGATGGAATCCAGGAAGATTACGACATCATGTCCGCATTCCACCATGCGTTTTGCTTTCTCCAATACGATACCCGCAATTTTCACGTGGCGTTCAGCCGGTTCGTCGAAAGTGGAGGCAATGACTTCCGCATTTACGGTGCGTGCCATATCGGTTACTTCTTCCGGGCGCTCGTCGATGAGCAGCATGATGAGGTAAGCCTCCGGATGATTGGCTGCAATAGCATTGGCAATATCCTTCATCAGCATGGTCTTACCGGTCTTCGGTTGGGCAACAAGCAACGCACGCTGTCCCTTACCGATTGGGGCAAACAAATCTACAATACGGGCTGATAGAGAATCATTATATCCTTTGCACAATTTGAATTTTTCATCGGGGAACAAAGGAGTGAGATGTTCGAACGGTACACGGTCGCGCACTTCGCTCGGTTCTCTGCCATTGATCTGTGTTACCCGGATGAGCGGGAAATATTTTTCGCCTTCTTTCGGAGGACGTACCGGTCCTTCTACAACATCACCGGTTTTCAGTCCAAAGAGTTTGATCTGTGAATTGCTTACATAGATATCATCCGGTGATGAAAGGTAGTTATAATCGCTTGATCTCAAGAAGCCGTAGCCGTCGGGCATAATCTCTAGTACACCCTGTCCGGTAAGGATGTCACCGAAATCATAGGCAGGCTGCTGTTCTGGAGCCGATTCTTTCTTATTGCTCTGTTCAGCATTGTTTTCCGGCAGTGCGGGCATGGTCCAGGACATATCCTCCGGAATGACTCCTTGCGGAATATTCGTGTTATTGCTGGGCAGTTCCAAACCTTCAGGGATATTAAGCGTTCCGGTAGGGGCGTTCTCGGGAGCAGCTATTTCTTCTTCTACAGGTAAATCCTGTAAAATGACAAAGTCTGGTTCGTTATTTGAGAAAAATTCTTCTTCGGAGACTGTTGTTTGCGGTTCGTCAGTTTCCGGATTGACCGTATGATTAGTTTCTGTTTTTTCTGAAATCTTTTCTGGGATTTCGGATTCGTTTAAGTTTTCAGATGGTGTTGGCTGTTCTGTTGTCTGGGTTTCCAATAGAAATTCAGGAATAGGTTCTTCATCTGAATGGGTGGTGAGGTCAATATCGTCAAAGTTCAGAGACAAAGTATTCTCTTTCTTTGTTTCTTTTTTGGATGAACGTGTTTTTTTTGTATTTTCTTTAGGTTTCGGTGTTGTGGCTTCAGCTTCGATAGCTTCTGGAGTTGTTTGTTCTTCTTCGGAAACTTTTTCTGTTTTGGCTTTTCTGCCACGTTTTTTCGGTGCTGCCACAGTTTCAACAGCCGTTTCCTGTGTCTCAGTCTGCGTTTCTTTCTTCTCTTCCGGAATAATTTCTTCAGGAGCGGCTGGGGGTGCGGTTTCCTCGGTTGCGGTTTCTTTTGCTTTGGTTTTTGTAGTTTTCTTTTTCAGATCAAAATTTTCACCGCTGCCTTGTGAGGCTGAATAGACATGGTCGCTTTCCTTTTTGGAAATGCGTTTGCGTTTTGTCGCTGCTTTCGTCTCTGCGGCTTTAACCTGTGCGGCTGCAGACAGTTCCGACTGTGTGTCAATGATCTGATATATCAAGTTGATCTTTTCATCGCTCGATTTGATGGAGATGCCCAGATCATGCGCAATGTCTTGCAGCTGTTCCAGAGACATTTCTTCTAGTTCACTTTTCGTGTGCATATATAAATAAAATTAATTTTTTAATTTGAGACCTTTCCATACTGAAGCGGTTGGAACCGCATACTATGGACTCGGTAAAATTAAGAAAATGAAAAAATAATTGGATAAATTCGATGCGATAAGAGATTACCCGCATCAATGGTGATGCAAATATACTTCTTTTTTTTGTATTATCTTGTTTTTCTCTTTCTTTTTTTTCTTTTTGAAACAAAAAAGTAAATCTTGATATGTGGGTGGTATTTTTTGTGTAATTTCGCATATAATTATATTATGTAGTATGGCATCAGTAAATTCGTATTTGCAAGTCGAAGGACTTACCCGTAGAGTTGGTGACCGGGTTCTTTTTGAGAATCTTTCCCTAGGTATTGCGGAAGGACAACGTGTTGGGCTTATTGCTAAAAATGGAACCGGAAAAACCACGTTGCTGAATATTCTGTGTGGATTGGACTCGTATGATGAGGGGAGTGTCGTGTTCAAACGCGATCTGCGGGTAGGGTATCTGCAACAATCACCGGTTTACCCGCCGGATTTGACTATTATGGAGGCCTGTTTCTGGCATGGAAATTCTGTAACCAGTCTCATCAAGGAGTATGAACAGTGCATGCAAACTCCAGGCAATCCCGGACTGGAAGAATTGCTTGACCGTATGGATCAGGAAAAAGCATGGGATTATGAGAGTCGTGCCAAGCAGATTCTTTCCAAATTGAAGATACTTGATTTCGACCAGAAAATCCGTCATCTTTCGGGCGGTCAGCTCAAGCGTGTGGCTTTGGCCAATATTCTGATTACCGAGCCTGATCTGCTGATACTCGATGAACCGACGAACCACCTGGATCTGGATATGATCGAGTGGCTGGAGAAATATCTGAGTCGCAGTTCGCTCACTTTGCTGATGGTGACGCACGACCGTTATTTCTTGGATCGTGTATGTACGGAGATATTTGAACTGGATAATGAGCAGATTTATACTTATAAGGGTTCGTACAGCTATTATCTGGAGAAACGTCAGGAACGTATCGATGCCATGAATGCCGAGATAGCGCGGGCCAACAACCTCTATCGCACGGAGCTGGACTGGATGCGCCGTATGCCTTGTGCCCGTGGACATAAGGCGCGCTATCGTCAGGAAGCTTTCTATGAGCTGGAAAAAGTGGCTAAGCGCCGCATGAACGAAAAGAGTGTGTCGCTCGAAGTGAAATCTTCTTATATCGGAAGCAAGATTTTCGAGGCGGAATATATTTCAAAGAGTTTCGGTCCTGATAAGGTAATACTGAAAGACTTCTTCTATACGTTCTCCCGTTATGAAAAGATGGGTATTGTGGGAAATAACGGAACCGGAAAATCCACCTTTATCAAAATGCTTTTGGGGGAAGTGAAGCCTGACAGCGGACGTATTGTGGTGGGCGAAACCGTGCAGTTCGGTTATTATTCACAGGAAGGCCTGCAATTTGACGACCAGATGAAGGTGATTGATGTGGTGCGCAACGTGGCCGAGTATGTGGATTTGGGTGGCGGTCGCCATCTTTCAGCCATGCAGTTCCTGCAGCATTTTATGTTTTCGCCCAAGCAACAGCAAAGCTATGTGTATAAGCTCAGTGGTGGTGAAAAACGCCGTTTGCACTTGTGTACCGTACTGATGCGTAATCCGAATTTCCTGATTCTGGATGAGCCGACGAATGATTTGGATATCGTGACCTTGCAGATCCTCGAAGAATATCTGCAAAATTTCAAAGGATGCGTTATTGTGGTGAGCCACGACCGTTATTTTATGGATAAGGTTGTAGATCATTTGTTGGTGTTCAATGGTCAGGGAGATGTGAAAGATTTCCCCGGAAACTATTCGCAATATCGGGAGTGGAAGGACGAGCAGGACCAGTTGAAGCGTGAAGAAGAAAGACTGCAGCGCGAAAAAGAAGCGAAAGAAGCTCCGAAACCGGCTGCCGTTCGCAACCAGAATACAGAGAAAAAGCGTCTGACTTATAAGGAAAAGCAGGAGTTTGCCCAGTTGGAGAAAGATATTGCCGCTCTTGAAGAAGAGAAAAAACAGATCGAAGCGGCCCTTTGCGGAGGTACGATTTCTGTAGAAGAGATTACAGCCATGTCCAAGCGTTTACCGGAATTGAACGATGAGCTCGATGAGAAAAGCATGCGTTGGCTGGAGCTGAGCGAGTTCGAATCATAGCCGCCATTTGGGTGAATCGTTTGTCATAAGTCTTGGTATTTTTATTTTTCAGCTGATGGAGTCAACTATTTGTAAGATGGAAATCTCAAGACTTTTTCTTTTTTATGTAACCGATTAAGTGATAGCGGATAAACAGCACTTTGTAAAAGTGATTCTTGAAATCAGGTAAATAAGAAAAACCGCTCGGAAATGTTATTTTCCGAGCGGTTTTCTTATTATGGTTATTCTGCAACTTTCTGCAAAATTATTTGATCAGATCGATACTTCTCTTCACAAAGTTGTTCAGAGCTTCGCCTTTCAGCATACCGTTCTGTAACAATGCCAGGTCAATCAGTTGATGTACGATCGGGTTGCCGGCTGCATATTCGGCCATTACCTCGTCGCGTTTCTTTTCCTGGGCCAGTATGTCGTTGCCACACTGGTTCAGTTGGTCTTTCTCTTCCTGAGTGATTTCTTCCGGCTTCTTGTTTTCCTGTTGCTGACGCAATACTGCCTGGCGTGCGGTGAGTCCCTTGATTTCGGCCTCGATTGATTTCAGGTTCTCAGCAGTCTTCTCTTTGCTGTCCTCCATTACATTCTTGATGAGCTGGTGGTCAGTATTCAGTACCAGAGTATACATGTCCGGCATCTCTCCATAGAATGACATGCCCGGCTGGATCTGTGCCATCTCCTTCATACGACGCATATACTCGCTCTGTACGATCAGTACCGGGGTAGACTGTTCGCCCATGCTCTGTGCCTCGATTTGGAATTCTGTCTGTTTCATTTCCGGCATCTGGCTCTTGAACATAGATGACAATTTGGCACCTGTCTCGGTGTCTACTGCTGACTTGTTGTCACTGTCTTTGACAATCAAGCGGTCGATGGCGTCGGCGTCTACACGAGTGAAGCGGCTCTTTTCGAACTTGCGCTCCAGCATGGAAACTACCGGAGTATCCAACTGGCCGTCGAGCAACAGTACGCTGTAACCCTTGTTCTTGGCTGCTTCAATATAGGTGTATTGTGCATCTTTGTCGTTGGCATACAGATAAATCAGGTTGCCTTCTTTGTCAGTCTGGTTATCCTTGATCAGGGTCTGATATTCTTCGAAAGTGAAGTATTTGCCGTCGCAGTCCTTGAACAGGGCGAAGTTCTTGGCTTTGTCGTAGAAGTCGTCCTGAGTCAGCATACCGTAGTTGATGAAAATCTTGATGTCATCCCATTTCTGCTCGAAGTCCTTGCGGTCGTTCTTGAAGATGCTCTGCAAACGGTCGCTTACCTTCTTGGTGATATAGGTAGAGATCTTCTTGACATTGCTGTCGCTCTGCAGGTAGCTACGGCTTACGTTCAACGGAATATCCGGAGAGTCGATCACACCATGCAGCAGAGTCAGGAAGTCAGGCACGATACCTTCTACAGAATCCGTTACATAAACCTGATTGCAGTAGAGCTGGATCTTGTTGCGCTGCAACTCCATGTTGCTCTTGATTTTCGGGAAGTAAAGGATACCGGTCAGGTTGAACGGATAATCCACGTTCAGGTGAATCCAGAACAGCGGCTCGTCGCTCATCGGATACAGAGTGCGGTAGAAACTCTTGTAGTCCTCGTCCTTCAGGTCGCTTGGCTTGCGGGTCCACAGCGGTTCTACATCGTTGATAATCAGATCTTCTTCAGTTTCTACCTGCTTGCCGTCCTTCCACTCGGTTTTCTTTCCGAAAGCCACTGGAATAGGCAGGAAGCGGCAATACTTGTTCAGCAACTCCTGAATCTTGTGCTTGTCGAGGAATTCCTTGCAGTCGTCATCAATGTGCATGATGATGTCGGTACCGCGATCGGCTTTTTCTACCTCGGTCAGTTCGTAAGAAGGGCTTCCGTCGCAAGTCCATTTCACGGCCTGTGCGCCTTCCTTATAGCTCTTGGTTACGATTTCTACCTGTTTGCTTACCATGAATGAAGAGTAAAATCCCAAACCGAAGTGTCCGATAATGGCATTGGCATCCTCTTTATATTTGTCCAGGAAGTCGTTGGCTCCTGAGAAGGCAATCTGGTTGATGTATTTTTCGATCTCCTCGGCGGTCATACCGATACCACGGTCGCTCACGGTGATGGTACCTTTCTCGGTGTCGAGGGAAACGGTAACCTTCAGTTCGCCCATTTCGCCGCTGAAATCGCCCTTGTTGGCATAAGTCTTCAGTTTCTGGGTTGCGTCTACGGCGTTGGAAACGATTTCGCGCAAGAAGATTTCGTGATCACTATATAAGAATTTCTTGATGATGGGGAAAATGTTCTCGGTTGTAACCCCAATATTACCTTTCTGCATAGTAGTATAAGTTTTTTTGTTGTTTGTTTTTCTGCCGGAATAAATACAAAGAAAATGCCAGTCAGTATATTCTGGCTGGCATTTTAACTATTGTTTAAAGTTTTATCCCTTTTGGGCGGTCAGATTCAGGCGGTCTTTTGTTTCGGCCAGATCGGCAGAAATCGTATCGCCAGGAGTGACCTCCTCGTTGATGATCAGTTCACACACCGCATCCTCAATGTAATGCTGCAAGGCACGCTTCAGCGGACGGGCGCCATACTGCACGTCGTACCCCTTGTCGGCCAGGAAATTTTTGCCTTCTTCGCTGATCTCAAAATTGTATCCCATCTCATGAATGCGTTTTACAAGCGGTTTGAGTTCGATGTCTACAATCTTGCGGATGCTTTCCTTGTCGAGCTGGTCGAAGTTGATGATTTCGTCCAGACGGTTCAGGAATTCAGGAGCAAACTGTTTATTGAGGGCTTTGGAGATGACCGAGCGGCTCTGCTCCTTGTTGATCGGTTCGTTGATGGTACTGAAACCGATTCCCTTGCCAAACTCTTTCAACTGGCGTGTTCCGCAGTTGGAAGTCATGATAATCACGGTGTTGCGGAAATCTACAGTTGTGCCGTTGCCGTCTGTCATGCGGCCTTCGTCCATCACCTGCAACAGGATGTTGAATACATCGGAATGAGCCTTTTCGATCTCATCGAGCAGCAAAATAGAGTAGGGTTTGCGGCGTACCTTTTCGGTGAGCTGTCCGCCCTCTTCGTAACCTACATATCCCGGAGGGGCTCCCACCATGCGGCTCACGGTGTGTTTCTCCATATATTCGCTCATGTCGATACGGATCAGCGCGTCTTCCGAACCGAACAGGCTCTCGGCCAGTTTCTTGGTCAGATAAGTTTTGCCCACACCGGTCGGTCCTAAGAACATGAAGGTACCGATTGGTTTGTTCGGGTCTTTCAGTCCCACGCGGCTGCGCTGGATGGCTTTCACAAGCTTCTCGATAGCCTCATCCTGTCCGATTACGGCATTCTTGAGGTCTGATGCCATATTCTTCAGGCGTCCGGCTTCGGTGATGCCGATTTTCTCCACAGGAATGCCGGTCATCAGGGCTACGACGCGCGCGATGTCATCCTCGTCTACGGTAACTCGCTCGCTGTTGAGCTGCTTCTCCCATTCCTGGCGCATGATGTCCAGTTCGTGCTGGGCGCTGCTTTCCTGGTCACGGTAATCTGCGGCCAGTTCGAAATTCTGGTTCTTGACCGCTTCGTTCTTCAGAGATTTCAGGCGCTCCACTTCCTGTTCTTTGGCTTCGATCTCTTTGGAAACCGGGATATTGGATAAATGTACGCGCGAGCCGGCTTCGTCGAGGGCGTCAATCGCCTTGTCCGGGAAGCAACGGTCGGATATGTAGCGTTCCGTGTATTTTACGCATGCTTCGAGAGCGGCCTGTGTGTAGCGCACGTTGTGATGCTCCTCGTAGCGGTCCTTGATGTTCTCCAGAATGCGGAGCGTCTCTTCGTTCGTTGTCGGTTCTACCAGTACCTTTTGGAAGCGGCGTTCCAAGGCACCGTCTTTCTCGATGCTTTTCTTGAATTCGTCAATGGTTGTGGCGCCGATGCATTGGATCTCTCCGCGTGCCAAAGCCGGTTTCAGGATATTGGCGGCATCCATGCTGCCTGGAGCGGAACCGGCACCAACAATCGTATGTATCTCGTCAATAAAGAGGATTACATCCGGATTCTTCTGCAGCTCGTTCAGGATGTTGCGGATGCGCTCTTCAAACTGTCCACGGTATTTTGTTCCGGCCACAACGGCGGTCATGTCAAGGGCCACGATACGTTTGTTGAACAGGATGCGGGCCACCTTCTTTTGCACGATGCGCAGGGCCAGACCTTCTACGATAGCCGATTTGCCGACTCCCGGTTCACCGATCAGAATCGGGTTGTTCTTTTTGCGGCGGCTCAGGATCTGTGCCAGACGCATGGTCTCGTTTTCACGGCCGATTACCGGATCGAGCAAACCTTCGGCTGCCGCCCGGGTCAGGTCTGTACCGAAATTGTCAAGCACCGGTGTGCTGCCCGAACCGTTTGCCTTGTAGGTTGCAGAAGCTGTCGCGGAGCTGCCGCCGGCCTGTGAGGCGCTCTTTTCGGGGCCTCCGATAGGTTCAAAATCATCTTCCTCCTCGTCGTCGGTAAATCCGAGACCTGACTTGATGTCAGTTTTTTGTGTCAGACGGTTTAAAATGTCATCATAGGAAATGGACATGCCGTCGAGTACTTTGTATGCGTTATTGTCCTTTTCTTTTAATATGGCCAGCAGAACATGTTCTGTATCGGCCACGTCCGATTTCAGCAGGCGGGCTTCCAACAGGCATAATTTCAATATTTTAGAGGATTTCTCGCTTAATAGAATATCTTCGTCGCTCAACAGCGGGAGTTTTTGGCTGTGCTGGAGACACAAGGTGTCCAGGCGTTCCTTTATGGCGCGTAGGTTAGGCACCAGTTCTTTCAGAATTTCTACAGCCTTGCCTTCACCGCAGCGCAGGATGCCCAACAGTATATGTTCCGGATCGACAGCGCTACTTTGCAGACGTAGAGCTTCTTCCTTGCTGTAGTTGAGAACCTCGGTTATTTTGGGTGAAAATTGATTGTTCATAATATTTTGTCTTATAAATGTAAAATATCCGGCTTTGGCGGCAATGATATATCCTTACGCGCATTGGCCTTTGAATTTATGAATATCCTACAAAATATGTGCCTAAAAATTATAATATTACATACATATTGATAATAAATGTCAAAATTTAAAATATGGGCTTAAAAAGTTGATTTTCTTTTCCGATTCAAAAGAAAAATAGTAATTTTACACGATTTTAAGAAGAAAATAATGTCTATATAAAAAAGATATGATGCAAGATCAAGACAGAATAATCAAAGTCAATATTGAGGATGAGATGCGCAGTTCCTACATCGACTATTCGATGTCGGTTATTGTGTCACGTGCGCTTCCTGATGTGCGTGACGGATTCAAACCCGTGCATCGTCGAATCCTGTTTGGAATGAAAGAGTTGGGTAATCTGCACGACCGCCCCTATAAGAAATGTGCCCGTATTGTCGGTGAGGTACTGGGTAAGTATCATCCACACGGTGATTCTTCCGTTTACGGCGCTTTGGTGCGTATGGCACAGGAATGGAACATGCGCTATAAACTGGTCGACGGTCAGGGTAACTTCGGTTCGGTTGACGGTGATACCGCTGCGGCCATGCGTTATACCGAAGCACGTCTTCAGCTCATGGGCGAAGCCATGATGCAGGATCTGGAAAAGGATACTGTAGACATGGTAAACAACTTCGATGACACCTTGAAGGAGCCGACTGTAATGCCTACCCGTATTCCGAACCTGCTTGTAAATGGAGCCAGCGGTATTGCTGTAGGTATGGCAACCAACATTCCGACACACAATCTGTCTGAAGTAATCGACGCCTGTGTGGCTTATATTCAGAATCCGGCCATAGATATTGACGGACTGATGCAATATATCAAGGCACCTGATTTCCCTACCGGAGGTTTTATTTACGGTATGCAGGGTGTGCGCGACGCTTATGAGACCGGTCGTGGACGTGTCGTGATGAGAGCACGTGCCGAGATTGAAACCGGCGAATCACACGATAAAATCGTTATCACTGAGATTCCATACGGCGTGAATAAGGCCGAACTCATCAAGTCTATCGCGGATTTGGTGAACGAGAAGAAAATCGAGGGCATTACCAATGCCAACGATGAGTCCGACCGCGAAGGTATGCGTATCGTATTGGATGTGAAGCGTGATGCCAATGCCAATGTGGTGCTGAATAAGCTGTTCAAGATGACTCAGTTGCAGACCAGCTTCAGCGTGAACTGTATCGCTTTGGTGAAGGGACGTCCGAAACTCCTTACTCTGAAGGATTGTATTTCCAATTTTGTGGATCATCGTCGTGAGGTGGTTATCCGCAGAACCCGTTATGACCTGAAGAAAGCCGAGGAGCGCGCACATATTCTGGACGGACTGATTATTGCTTGCGACAATATTGATGAAGTGGTGCACATTATCCGTGCCGCCAAGGATCCTCAGGAGGCTATGGCACGTTTGATGGAGCGTTTTGAACTGGATGATTTGCAGGCTAAGGCCATTATTGAAATGCGTCTGGCCCAGCTCACCAACCTGTCACAGGAGAAACTGCGTCAGGAATATGAGGATTTGTTGCAGAAGATTGCTTACTATAAGCAGATTCTGAGTGACGATGAGTTGTGCAAGAAGGTGATTGTGGACGAACTCGTTGAGGTGAAAGAACAGTATGGCGACGAGCGCCGTTCTGAGATCGTATATTCAAGTGAAGAGTTCAATCCGGAAGATTTCTATGCAGATGATGAGATGGTGATTACCATCAGTCATATGGGATATATCAAGCGTACACCGCTTGCCGAGTTCAAGGCACAGGCTCGTGGTGGAGTGGGCAGCAAGGGTAGCAGTACCCGTGATGCCGACTTCGTAGAGTATATCTATCCGGCTACGATGCACAACACCATGCTGTTCTTTACTCAGAAGGGACGCTGCTTCTGGCTCAAGGTTTATGACATACCGGAAGGAGCGAAGAATTCCAAGGGACGTGCTATCCAGAATATGCTGAACATTGATCCGGATGATGCCATCAACGCATGTCTGCGAATCAAGAACTTGTCTGATCCGGAATTCTGCGCCCGTCACTTTGTGGTATTCTGTACCAAGAATGGTATTATCAAGAAAACTTGTCTGACTGAATATTCACGTCCGCGTGTGAATGGTGTGAACGCCATAACCATTCGTGAGGATGACCGCGTAATCGGTGTACGCCTGACAAATGGTGAGAATGAAATCATTATCGCCAATAAGAACGGTCGTGCCATCCGTTTCAACGAGTCTGCGGTAAGATGTATGGGGCGTACGGCTACCGGTGTGAAAGGTATGACTCTGGATGAAGACGGATGCGATGAGGTTGTAGGAATGGTTTGCGTAAACGATCCGAAGACTGAAACCATTATGGTTGTCAGCGAACAGGGTTATGGTAAGCGTTCGGATATCGAAGATTACCGTGTAACCAACCGTGGTGCCAAGGGTGTGAAGACTTTGAATATTACCGACAAAACAGGTAAACTGGTTGCCATTAAGGTAGTAACTGATGAGAATGATCTGATGATCATCAACAAGAGCGGTATCACTATCCGTCTGAAGGTGGCTGATGTCCGTATCATGGGTCGTGCCACTCAGGGAGTGCGTCTGATAAATCTTGAGAAGCGCAATGATCAGATCAGCAGCGTTTGTAAGGTACAGACAGAAGATGAGGAAGAGGTAGTGGCAGATGAAAATCAGGCAGACATAGAGACTGCAGATGTAGCCGCAGCTTCAACTGCTCCTGAACAGTCTGAAAAGGATACCCCGGCACAGCCTTCCCTTTTCGATGGCCTGGAAGAAGATGACAATGAAAACTGATTTATTATATTAAAAAACATTGTGTTATGAAGAAAATTTTATGTTCTATTGCCTTGGTGCTGGCTGCTTCAACGGCTTTTGGTCAGGATAGACTGATCCGTAAGGCACAGAGTTTGATCGAAGAGAACAAGTTGGATGAGGCACAGACTGTTTTGACTGAGGCTTTAACCAGTGGAAAGACCAAGAAAATGGCTTTGGCATGGGATGTTCAGGGAGATATCTATCAGCGTGTTTTTGCTGTAGAGTTGAACAAGGCCGCTGACAGTCAGCCGTTGGATACTATGAAGTTCGCAAAGAATCTGTATGCATGTATTGATGCATATGAGAAGTGTAATGAACTGGATGAGGACAAGGAGTTCTATCAGAAGAATAAAGGTAATGCTATGAAGTTCCGTACATTCTTTATGTATTGCGGACAGTTTTTCTTTAATAACAAACAATACGGTGACGCCTTTACTGCTTATGATAAATGGCTGACATATCCTCAGACTGTAAAGTTGGTTGAGAATGAGCCGAAGGTATTGAAGGATTCTGTATTCGATGAGAATCAGATTGCTTACTATGCTTGTCTGGCAGCCTACAACGACAAGAACTATCAGAATGTAGAGAAGTACATCAATCAGGCATTGAAGTATGACAAGGAACTGGAAACTGTACGCCAGTTGCGTCTGACTACTTATCTGGAGCAGGGCGATACAGCCAATTGGGTTAAGAGTTCAAAGGAATTTGCTTTGAGCGGTATTCAATCGGAAGTTGTAGCTCAGAACCTTTTGGCATACTATTTGGACAAGAAGGACGAAACTTCAGCCCTGGCCTTTGCCGATGAGTTGCTGGCTAAGGATCCAAACAGTAAGATTGGTAATTATTCAAAGGGAGTTGTTCTTTTCGGACAGAATAAATATAGTGAGGCTGTAGGCTATTTTATCAAGACTACAGAGATCGATCCGACATTCTCTGACGCATTCTATAATGCAGGAGTATGCTATTGTAATGAAGGTTATGCCCTTAATGAAACTCTTTCAAAGAAGAAACTGACAGTTGCTCAAAACAATGAGGAAATCAAGAAAGTGAAGGCGTATTATGAGAAAGCTCTTCCTTTCTTCCTGAAGGTTAAGGAACTGGAGCCGGAAAATGTAAACCGCTGGGCCAGCCGCTTGAGCACCGTATACTACATTATGGGTGATAAGGCAAAACAGAAAGAAATGGATGCACTTCTGAATATGTAAGAATGTGCTTTCCTTTTTGTTAGAAAGTAATAACCGTAATCCGAAAGGGTGGTGTGGTGTAAGCCCATCACCCTTTCTTTTAATGAATCAATGAAGAGACAATACGCTTTAGGAACTTTTCTGCTTTTGATCTGTTCTGCAGTGAGCGGAGGAAATATTCTGAAAGAGGCAAAAGAAGCCATTAAGAACGGATCAAATCTGGAACAGACAGAAACCAAGCTGCTCGAGGCCATCAAGACAGAAGATAATGTCTATAAAAAACTGGATTTTTACTATTATGCCGCTTTACTGAACCGCAAAATCAATGATCAGGAGAACGAGAAACTGTATTTGAAGCAGGCTTATGATACCGCCAGATTCTTTAACAGCATTTTCTCTGTTTTTCATCATATGGGGAATTATGACTCGATTGTAAATCATTTGCAGTCGGAGCGGAAAATCCGGAAGTACAGACAGAAAGCCTTGCGGCTGTTGGAACCTTATCAGGAGAATCTGCTGAATGGTGGAAAATTTTATTTTATGAAGCATGATTTTGCCCGTGCCTATGATTTCTTTGACTGTTATCTGAAGGCTACGGACAAAGGATTCTTTACGACAACAAGTCAGGACAGACAGGCTTTGTTGGTGGAAAAAATTTCCCGGTGGGCTACGTCCTGCGGTTACAAACTGCAAGATCCTAAGAAGGTATTGGCTTATTCGGAGGGAGCTTTGGGAGATTCCGCAAAGCGGCATTTTATCTATGAGTATCGTGCCAAGGCTTATCTGCAGATGAGAGATACGGCCAGTTGGCTGAATAATCTGAAGGAGGGGCTGAGATGCAATCCTGATTATTCTTATTTCTTTGCCAGCCTTACCGATTATCTGAATGCCAGTCAGCGTTATGACGAGGCCTTGCAGCTGGCAGATACCATGTTGTCCATTCGTCCCCGAAACACCTTCTTCTGGTATGCGAAGAGTGTGGTCCTGATGAACCTGAAACGCTATGAAGAATGTATCACTGCCGCAGACAGTGCTATTGCCTATGATTCCATTTATATGTATGCTTATTACAATAAAGGGTTGGCCTTCTGTAATCTGGCGGTAAATATGAGTGATTCTGCCGCGGCGCATATCAATCAGGAGGATTATCAGGATTTGCGTCAGAGGTCTGTGGCTTATTATGCCCAGGCTTTGCGTCCGATGGAGATTGTGCGTGTATTGGCCCCGAAAGATACTTTGCGTTGGGCACAGCCGTTATATCGTATTTATCTGAATTTGAATATGGGAGCCCAGTTTGCACAGATAGAGAATATTCTGAAAAACTTTAAGAACAAATAAAAACGGTTATGGAGATTTCTATGGCTCCTTTACAGGGGTTTACCGAATGCGGCCTGCGTAATGCTTTTGCTTCCTGTTTTGGAGGCGTTTCTGAATATTATACTCCCTTTGTCCGTCTGGAGAAAGGAGCTTTCCGGAATAAGGATTTAAAGGATATTGCTCCACAGAACAATCAGGTGTCAGATCTGGTCCCTCAGATTATTGCTGCTGATGAAGAGGAAGCGCTGAAACTTGTAGAGTACGTGGCCGGATGCGGATATCGCCGTCTGGACATTAATATGGGTTGTCCTTTCCCTCTGATGGTGCGTAAGGGACGCGGTGCCGGTATTTTATCACATCCGGACCGGGTAGCCCGTGTGTTGTCGGTTGTTCATCGCTATCCGGAGATCCGTTTTTCGGTAAAGATGCGTTTAGGTTGGGATTCAGAGCAGGAAATCTTTGCTTTGCTTGATATATTGAACGGGCATCCTTTGTATCAGGTAACTTTACATCCCAGGTTGGGTATACAGCAATATAAGGGTAAATGTTCTATGGATTCTTTTGCCGCATTCTATGAGCAGTGCAAGCTGCCGTTGGTGTATAACGGCGATGTGATGAGTCTTGGTGATATTGCAGCCTTAGAGTCCCATTTTCCCCGTTTGAAGGGTGTTATGATTGGTCGTGGACTGCTTGCCCGGCCCTGGTTGGCATCGGAGTATCAGGAAGGCAGTGCTTGGCCGTATGAACGCCGCCGGGATGCTTTTCGTCAGTTTCATCAGGAATTGCTTTCTTTCTATACCTCAAGAATCGAAGGAGGAAGTGCCCAACTTTTGGGCAAGATGAGCTCCTTTTGGGAATACTTGCTGGCAGTCGAGGACCGGAAGAAACTTAAAAAAATACGCAAATCTTCAAATCTGAACACTTATTTGCAAGCTGTAGGTGACTTGATATCTTCTATCCGATAAATATCTTGTCAGGATATAAGACGGCCTGGTTGCATGACTCCCGAATGGAGGATGCAACCAGGCCGTTTCTTTTATAGATTGTTCTGTCTTAGAACGTACGCATAATATTCTTTGGGGTTCAAGGATTCCGGAAACAGGTGACCGAAGACCATTTTGGTACCTTCTGGATTTGTTTCACATGCCCGTTCCAGATACTTCAGATATTGTACCTCGTCCTTGGCGTAGTAAAAGCAGTAGGCCATATATGGATAGCAGTTGCTTTCCGTCTGTACCGTGCAGAATTCAAGCAGTTCATAAAAGTTTTCGAGTGCGTCGGCGTACAGTCTGTTTTCGAAAAAAGATACGGCAATCAGGAAATAGGCGCGTTCTCGGTCGGTACTCTCTTCCTTGGCTTTCTGGAAGCATTCCAGCGCTTCCGCTACAAAGCCGTTTTCCAAAAGCACATGTCCTTTCAGGACAAAATAGTCAAAGCCTTCCGGTTCGTAATTCTTGGCTCTTTCCAGATAATGCAGTGCCTTCTGGAATTTCCCCACCTTGCTATAGGCAAAGGACAATTGCAGGTAGATCTGCAACTGCTCGGGAGAACAGTCGTTCGAAAACTCTTCTGCCGATTCCAAACGCTGGCAGGCATCTTCATATCTTTCCATTTGATTCAGACAGAGACCGTCGAAAAGATACGGATATTCGTCTGTTTTCGGGAAATCATTGATATATTGTGTGTATAGGCGATGAGCCTCTTCAAAATTTCCCAAATGATACAGACTGTTGGCCTTGGCGAAAAGCGCTTCGGGATTTCCCTTTTCCTTGATGGCCAGTGAGAATTCTGCAGATTCGATGGCCTTGTCATACATTTCTCTCATGAAGTATGTGTCGGCCAATATGTTCCATGCCTTCAGGGAATAGGGATTCTCATCCAGAATTTTCTCTAAAATGTCTGTGGCCTCCTCAAAACTCTCTTTGGCACAATAGATTTCCGCTTTCAGAAACATGATTTTCAGGTTTGGACCAGAAATCTTTTCTGCCTCTTCAGCCCATTCCAATGCTTTGTCGTCGTAAGCATAATCCTCCAGAATACAGGCGCAGTCATACAGATAAGTGTACAAATCCTTTCGGTCGTCCGCAAAATGTGCTTTCTGTTCAGCAAGATAGCGGAGAGCTTCCGCAACATTCTGTTTTCTGATCAGCAGCTCCGCGTGCAGGAAAATGACTTCACGGTCGTTCTGCTCCTGAATGCTGTCGCAGATTTTCTGTGCCTGATCCAGATGTCCCGAGAACATATATTGCCGGGCCTTGAAGATCAGCGGGTCAATACTGTTCGGATGCAGGGTCAGGGCGTAGTCAATGCATGCGTAGGCTTTTTCCGTTTCGCCATGAGTCAGATAATACTCCGCGATATCCGTCAGCTCATCACTTTCGAGATAAGCCGACGGACCACCGTTGAGCATGGCTTCATAGCGAGCCAGATTTTCTTTAAAGTCTTCTTCTTCGAAAAAAGAGAAATCCTCTTCCCTCATATCTTATTTGTTGATTTTATTCCAGGTATCTTTCAGGCCTACCGTACGGTTGAAAATCAGATGTTCTGGAGTAGAGTCCTTGTCTGGTGTAAAGTAACCGATACGCTGGAACTGCAGATAATCCAATGGTTTGGCTTCGCTCAGATATTTCTCTACATAACATTCTGTCAGAACCTTGAGTGAATCCGGATTCATCATCTGCTTCATGGCGTCGAGTGCCGAGCAATCCTGGGCTTCACGGATGTTGGCCAGTTCGTCACGTGGATTTTCGCATTTCCACAGACGGTCATACAGACGTACCTCGGCTTTGATGCAATGGTTGCAGCTTACCCAGTGCAGGGTACCTTTCACCTTCTTATTGCTGTTGATCATGCCGCTTTTGGTTGTCGGATCATATTCGGCATAGACCTCGATGATGTTTCCGTCTTCGTCTTTCTTGCATCCGGTGCATTTTACGATATAGGCGCTCTTCAAGCGTACTTCCTGACCCGGAGTCATGCGGAAGTATTTCTTTGGAGCATCTTCCATGAAGTCTTCGCGCTCCATCCACAATTCGCGGCTGAATTCAATCATGTGTGTTCCTGAGTTCGGATCTTCCGGGTTGTTAACAGCTTCCAGCTCCTCAACCTGACCTTCCGGATAGTTGGTGATGATCAGCTTAACCGGATTGATTACGGCAGATACGCGTGTAGCTCTGCTGTTCAGATCCTCGCGGACTGCGCTTTCCAGCAGGGCGAAGTCATTCAATGCGTCGTATGTGGTATAACCGATCTTGTTGATGAAGTTGCGGATGGACTCCGGTGAGTAACCGCGACGACGGAATCCGCACAAGGTCGGCATACGGGGATCGTCCCATCCGTTTACCAGTCCGTTCTGAACCATAATGAGCAGGTTGCGCTTGCTCATCAGCGTATAGTTCAGGTTCAGTTTGTTGAACTCATACTGGCGTGGGCGGTGGTCATCCAGATCCTCGCCTTCTTTCAACCAGTCGATAAACAGGTTGTAAAGCGGACGGTGCACTACAAACTCCAATGTACAAAGAGAGTGGGTTACCCCTTCAAAGAAGTCGCTCTGTCCGTGTGCGAAGTCATACATCGGATATGCCTTCCATTTTGAACCGGTGCGATGATGTTCCTTATTGATGATTCGGTAGATGATCGGGTCTCGGAAGTGCATGTTCGGGTTGGCCATATCGATCTTGGCGCGGAGCACCATAGATCCTTCCTCCAGTTCGCCGCTGTTCATCTTCTCAAAGAGAGCCAGGCTTTCCTCAATCGGACGGTCGCGGTAAGGGCTGTTTGTACCCGGTTGGGTAGGGGTACCCTTCTGAGCCGCGATCTGTTCTGCGGTCTGTTCGTCGATATATGCTTTTCCTTCCTTGATCAGGCGAACGGCAAAGTCCCACAACTGCTGGAAATAGTCTGAGGCATAATATTCGTTACCCCATTCGAATCCCAGCCATTTGATATCTTCCTTAATGGCCTCAACATACTCTACATCCTCTTTGGTCGGATTCGTGTCA
Organism: Candidatus Paraprevotella stercoravium; assembly: GCA_944320795.1. Taxonomy (GTDB): domain Bacteria; phylum Bacteroidota; class Bacteroidia; order Bacteroidales; family Bacteroidaceae; genus Paraprevotella; species Paraprevotella stercoravium. The sequence continues at coordinate 43,083 of CALUIU010000007.1, forward strand.
TCGAAGCGGAGGTTACATACCCCTCCATATTTTTGTGCGATACCAAAGTCCATGCAGATAGCTTTGGCGTGTCCTATATGCAGATATCCGTTAGGCTCTGGCGGGAAGCGGGTTTGCAGTCTACCGTCATTCTTACCGGCAGCCAAATCGGCTGTTACGATCTCTTCAACAAAGTTCAAACTCTTTTTTTCTGATGTTTCTGTTGTCATATTCATCTAAATACTATAATTCTAACTGCAAAATTAGCAAACTTTCTTAAATTAGAATCAACATACTCTGTAAATTTATTATAGGTACGAGAGAATGGTTTATTTTTCCTCTTCCTGAATTGACTTTATAAAGTGTTGAAATTAGGAAATGTTTTTGAGTCGGTTGTTTTATTTCAATTCGATAAAAAGATTTTTGCAAATATGTTATCAAACATAAAAATAAGTTTGGAAGTTTCAAAACAAAGCCCGATATTTGCAGCCGTTATCCTGAAAACAATCTTTTTACCTTAAACGAAACTAATACCTAATTAGTATGGAAGGGCCTGTCGTGAGACAGGCCCTTCCTGCATTATATCCTTATCATATGATTCCTGAGGTCAGAAACGGTTTTTCCATAACTTGTTCAGGTGCTCTTTCAGTTTTTGTTCCTGAGCATTAGGCTGCGGCTGCCAGATGCGTGTCTTTTCCAACTCATCCGGAAGGAACTGTTGCTCCACAAAATGATTCTCGTAATCATGCGCATATTTGTAATTCTCGCCGTATCCCAGTTCTTTCATCAGTTTGGTGGGAGCGTTGCGCAGGTGCAGGGGTACGGGAAGATTTCCCGTGTTGCGTACCAGTTCCAGAGCCTGGTTAATGGCCATATATGCTGAGTTGCTTTTGGGACTGGAAGCCAGATAAACCGTAGCTTCTGCCAAAGGAATGCGTCCTTCCGGCCATCCTATTTTCATCACGGCATCGAATGCCGCGTTTGCCAGTAACAGAGCGTTCGGGTTTGCCAGTCCGATATCCTCACTGGCGGAAATCACCAGTCTGCGGGCGATGAAGGCCGGATCTTCTCCGCCTTCGATCATACGGGCCAGCCAATAAATGGCTGCGTCGGGATCACTGCCACGGATGCTTTTAATGAAGGCCGAAACAATATCATAATGGATTTCTCCCTCTTTGTCGTAGGCCATCGGATTTTCCTGAATACGTTCCGACACCAGCCGGTCTGTAATCACAATTTCTTCTTCATTGCTGGAAGAAGTGACCAGTTCCAGGATATTGAGCAGTTTGCGCGCGTCTCCGCCGCTATAGCGCAGCATCAGGTTGGTTTCCTTCAGTATGATTTTCTTTTCTTTCAGTAGAACATCCTTGGTTATGGCTTGTTGCAACAAGGCCAGCAGATCCTCTTTGTCCAGAGATTTCAGAACATAAAGCTGGCAGCGGGACAAGAGCGGACGAATCACCTCGAATGACGGGTTCTCTGTAGTGGCCCCAATCAGCGTGACTACTCCCTGTTCGACCGCTCCCAACAGCGAATCCTGTTGGGATTTGCTGAAACGATGGATCTCGTCAATGAAGAGAATCGGACTGTTCATCGAAAAGAAACGGTTGTTTTTTGCTTTTTCGATAATTTCGCGTACATCCTTTACCCCGCTGGTTACGGCACTCAGGGTATAAAAAGGAGTTTCCAGTTTGTTGGCAATGATTTGGGCCAGTGTGGTTTTACCAACTCCCGGAGGTCCCCATAAGATAAAGGAAGATATTTTTCCGGAATCAATCATTTTTCGCAATACAGCGTCCGGACCAACCAGATGTTTCTGTCCGATGTAGTCATCCAGAGTTTTGGGACGCATCCGTTCTGCTAAAGGTATATTCATATTTTGAGTCTTTATTTTCGGTAAATACAATAATTGAAGACAGGAAAACAAAGGTACATATTAAATTGGAACTGCGGTTTTTCTTCTTACGAAAAGTTTTTCTCTTTTTATGATCTCGTTTCGTTTCTTCATTCTATTTTGGCTATCTTTGCGTGACATTATTGAAAAGAAAAGATGATATCCATACTGATTCCGACTTATAATTATCCCTGTAGCTCTTTGGTACGCAGCCTGCAAGCGCAATGTGAGCGGCTTTGTGTTTCAGATCCGGCTTTTCGCTATGAAATTCTGGTTGCGGATGATGCCTCAACCTTAGTGTCTGCCCGTGAGGAGAACGAGCGGATCGCCTGCATTCGGGGATGCCGGTACTTACCTTTGTCCGAGAATGTGGGTCGGGCGCGTATCCGCAATTATTTGGCAGATCAGGCCCGTTATGAATGGCTGCTTTTTCTGGACAGCGACGCAGAAGTTTCTGACGGACATTTTCTGGAAAATTATATGCGTGCTGTCAGCGGGGGCGATGTGGAAGTGGTTTGCGGTGGTGTAGCCAATATTCCGGAACTGAAAGACACCGCTTGTTCCTTGCGTTATTATTATGAAGAGCATGTCGGCAAGAAACGTCTGGCGTTAGAACGGATGAAGCATCCCTATGCACGTTTCAGTACCTTTAATTTTCTGATACGCCGTGATTTCTTTCAGACAGTCCGTTTTAATGAAAAATGTGTGCACTATGGTTATGAGGATGTATTTTTCGGAATGGAGATCAGGAATCACGGAGGGCGTATTCTGCATATAGACAACGCCCTTATTCATGCCGGAGTGGAGCCTAATGAAGTCTTTTTGGCGAAAACGGAAACGGCCTTGCGCACGCTTTACAGTCTGGATCTGGATTTCCGTTCTTATGTGACTGTTTCACGGGTCGCTTTGCGGCTGAAGCGTTTTGGTCTGTTGCCGCTTGTTGTCTTGTTGTTCCGTATTTTCAAATCGCTGATGCGATCCAATTTGTCAGGTGCGTCTCCTTCTGTATTGCTTTTCAATTTATATAAACTGGGGTACTATGCGTCCTTGGAAAGCAAAGCCTGATTTGTCCTAAAAAAATACCGTATTTGACGCCTGTATTTTTTCTTCGGAGAGCCTAAAAAAAATCGTCGGGACAATTTTTTCAATTTGTCCCGACGATTTGATTAATTCGTCCTGACGATTTTTTAAAATTCTCAGGATGAATTTTGAATAATTATAACTGTAAGATTTTCAGGGTGTTATATTCTGAAGCCTAAAACAGGTCGCTTTGTTTTATTTGTAAATAAAAAGTCACTTATTCAATGACGATTTCCACTTCACCCTCAAATATCTCACCCGGCTTCAGCAGATTCACCATAGGTTGTTCGGCAAGGACATCAGAGGTACCGCTTTTAGGGCAGCAGCCAAACCAGGGTTCGAGGCATACGAAGGGAGCGTTTTTGCCTGAAGGCGACCAATAAGCTATGGACGGTGTATTGGCTTTAATGGTGAGAACCGGTTTGCGGTCTTTGTCATAGAGCGACGTGCGGTTGATGATACCTCTGGTTTCCAGGATCGTGTCACAGTCAAACGTGTCATTCTTCAGTGGGAGCATACCTTTCTCGTCCAAAGCGATGACCGCCACTTTGTCGGTATAATGTCCGTTCGAATCAATTTCATTGGAGTGGATTTCCTGTACGTCATTAAATGACAGATAACCGTGTATCTCATCTTCTTCCTTGAATTTGGGCAGGAAGAAAGCCGGGTGACTGCCGATCTGGAACGGCATCACACCTTCTGTACCGGTATACTGCACGCGAAACCGCTGAAAGACTTTGTTCCGGCTGAGCTGATAAATGATTTCCAGATGAAAGGCATAGGGAAACAGCTTTCTGGTGTCTTCGTTGTCGTCAGCTCTGAATTCCAGAATGCGGTCACCTTCCGTACAAGAGAAATTCATTTGCTGGATGAATCCGTGCTTTCCGATGGGGTAGTTGATCCCGTCAAATACCACACCTTCATGATTTGGCTTTCCGATAATAGGAAACAGCAATGGGGCGTGTTTGGCCCAATAATCCGGATTGGCGTTCCATATATATTCCCGGTTACTCGATACCTTGCGCAGGCTTTGCATCTCAGCGCCTCGTTCCGAGACTTCGAGTTCCAATATTCCATTAGACAATGTTCTCATCTTTCACGGTTAAAAAATAGGTTATACATCATGTTCTCGATGACAAATTTATGAAAATACTTTCTTTGTTTGAAGCTTTTCTGAATAAAATTTATTAAGTTTGTAGCATTAAACGAATCATATTAAAATCATAAAACGCATGAAGAGTGACATAGAAATTGCCCGCGAGTGCAAGTTGGCGCCGATTACAGAAATTGCCGCCAAACTGAATATTCCGGAAAGCGAACTGGAGCAGTATGGAAAATATGTGGCTAAGGTGCCTGAAAAACTGATAGATGAAGAGAAGATTAAGCAGAGTAATCTGATTCTCGTTACGGCTATTACTCCTACAAAGGCCGGTATTGGTAAAACGACCGTTTCTATCGGTCTGGCGTTAGGACTGAATAAAATCAACAAGAAAGCGGTAGTGGCCTTGCGTGAGCCGTCACTCGGTCCGTGTTTCGGAATGAAGGGTGGTGCTGCCGGCGGTGGTTATGCCCAGGTGCTTCCGATGGACAAGATCAACCTGCATTTTACAGGCGACTTCCATGCCATTACTTCTGCCCACAATATGATTTCCGCCTTGCTGGACAACTATATCTACCAGCATAAGGACGAGGGTTTTGCCATGAAGGAGATTCTGTGGAAGCGTGTGCTCGACGTGAACGACCGTAACTTGCGTTACATCGTGACCGGCTTGGGTGCCAAGACAAACGGCGTGACCATGGAGAGCGGTTTTGATATTACTCCGGCTTCTGAGATTATGGCTATCCTTTGTCTGGCGCAGGATGAGCAGGATCTGCGTCGCCGTATTGAGAACATTCTTCTTGGTACGACCATCGACAACAAGCCTTTCCGCGTAAAAGATCTGGGAGTGGCCGGTGCCATCTGCGTATTGCTGAAGGACGCTTTGCACCCGAATCTGGTGCAGACTACAGAAAATACTCCGGCTTTCGTACACGGCGGTCCGTTCGCCAACATTGCCCACGGATGTAATTCGGTGTTGGCAACCCGTCTGGCCATGACTTATGGTGACTACGTGATTACCGAAGGAGGCTTCGGTGCCGATCTGGGTGCGGAGAAATTCTATAATATCAAGTGCCGCAAGGCCGGTATCGCTCCGAAACTGACTGTGCTTGTAGCCACTACACAAGGACTGAAGATGCACGGTGGAGTGGATCTGACTTTGATTAAGGAACCGAACCTGGAAGGATTGAAGAAGGGACTTGACAATCTGGACAAACATATTGCCAATATCCAGAGTTTCGGACAGACCGTAGTAGTTTGCTTCAACCGTTATGCTACGGATGTGGATGAGGAGATTGATTTCTGCCGTGCGCATTGCGCAGAGATGGGTGTCGGTTTTGCCGTGAATAATGCGTTTGTGGAAGGCGGTGCCGGAGCTGTAGAACTGGCAGAACTGGTTGTGAAGACCATTGAAGAGAATCCGTCTGCTCCGCTGAACTTCACTTATGATGATAATGATTCTGTTGAAGTGAAGGCTACCAAGCTGGCTCAGAATATTTATGGTGCCGACAAGGTGATCTTCTCGGCCGCGGCCAAGAAGATGCTGGCCAAGATAGAAGAACTGGGTGTAAGTCATTACCCGATCTGTGTGGCCAAGACCCAATATTCTTTCTCTGCCGATGCCAAGGCTTACGGTGTGCCCAAGAATTTCAGTATTAATATCAAAGATATTGTGCTGAACTGCGGTTCGGAGATGATTGTACTTATTGCCGGCGAAATCATGCGTATGCCTGGATTGCCTAAGTCACCTCAGGCTGAGCGTATAGACATCGTAAACGGTGAGATTGAAGGTCTGTCTTAACAGATAAGATATCACGATATTCTGGAATCCTCATAATTTCGGTTATGAGGATTTTTTTCACTCATAACAGACAATTAATATGATGTGTCACTCTTGTTTTCATCCACTTGTTCCGCAGCCATCCGTTGACGAACTACCCCTTCTTTTTACCTATCCGTTTCATTACACGCCTCATCCGTTGATAGAGCAGGCTGCAACTTGCGTACGTCATCATTTACAATCCTGTGTTTTATGGCACGAGGAGTTGCGGCACGGAAAGATGTTCGGAGTGCTGCTGGTGCGTAACGGTGAAGGGCAGATCGGTTTTCTGGCTGCTTTTTCGGGATTGTTGGGGGGCTCCAACTGTCAGCCGTATTTTGTACCTCCGGTGTTTGACTTTCTTGATCCGCAGGGATTCTTCAAACAGGGCGAAGCAAGACTCACGGAAATAAACCGTCAGGTGGAAGCCTTAAAGAGCGATGGAGAATATCTTGCGGCTCACGAGCGTCTTTTGGCTGTGAGCGGAGAGGCGGAAAGAGAACTGGCACGCATGAAAGAAGAATACCGTCAGGCACGTTTGCAGCGTGAGCAACTACGTCTGACGGCCACTCCCGACGAGGTGGAACAGCTGAACCGTGAGAGCCAGTTTCAGAAGGCGGAACTCAAGCGCCGGGAAAAAGCCTGGGCCGGACGGATCGCTGAATGCCGTGCCGTGGTGGAAGAGCGGGAGGCCGCCATCAAGGTGTTGAAGCAAAAACGGAAAAGTCTTTCCGAACAGCTTCAACAACAGATTTTCCGGCGTTTTACCTTCCGCAATGCCCATGGTGAGGAGCAGAGTCTGCAACAGATATTCTGTGATGCCGGACGTGGAGAACCTCCGGCCGGAGCAGGGGAGTGCGCCGCTCCCAAATTGCTGCAATATGCCTATCTGCATGGGATGAGGCCGCTGGCTATGGGTGAATTCTGGTGGGGTGACTCGCCACGCGGTGTGCTGCGCGAGGACGGCCGTTTCTATCCGTCCTGTACCAGCAAGTGCAAGCCTATTTTGGGCTTTATGCTTCAGGGATTGGATGTAGAGCCCGATCCGGTAGTTCGTGAGGCGTCTGCCCATAGTGAAGTGGAAATCATTTATGAGGACGATTATATAGCAGCCGTATCCAAGCCGGCCGGTATGTATTCCGTTCCTGGCAAGGAGGAGACCGTCTGTTCTGTATTGAGCTGGGCGCAGAACCGCTATCCGGATAGTGACAGCCCCTTGCTGGTTCATCGTCTGGATATGCATACTTCCGGCTTGTTGCTGATAGGAAAGACCAAGGAGGTTCATGCCGCTTTGCAACAAATGTTTGAGCGTCATCAGATCCGAAAGACTTATATTGCCGTGCTCGATGGCGTGGTTGCTCAAGATGAAGGCATGATCCGTTTACCGTTGCGTCCGGATTTGGAGCACCGGCCAATGCAGATGGTTGATCCGGTGTATGGTAAACCTGCCGTGACCCGTTATCGGGTGCTGAGCCGTGACAGGGAGACAACCCGTATCGCCTTTTTCCCACAGACCGGTCGCACCCACCAGCTTCGGGTACATGCGGCGCATCCCGAAGGGTTGGGCTGTCCTATTCGCGGTGATCAGCTTTATGGACATCCGTCCGACCGCCTGTACCTTCATGCGGAGCAGGTACAGTTCGTGCATCCCGTTACGGGGCAGCGCCTGACACTGAAAGTACCGGTTCCTTTTTAAGACCATACAGTATAAAAATCTCCCGGCGAAATGAGAGAAAGTATGATGTTTCTTCCATTTCGTCGGGAGATTTTTTATTGTAGAGTTATAAAATAAAAAAAGCGATGATGAAAACCGTTTCATCATCGCTTTTTTTATGAGGTGCCCAGCAGATTCGAACTGCTGTGGACGGTTTTGCAGACCGCTACCTAGCCACTCGGTCAGGGCACCAAATTTATGTGCTGTTTTTAGAGGTGCCCAGCAGATTCGAACTGCTGTGGACGGTTTTGCAGACCGCTACCTAGCCACTCGGTCAGGGCACCAAAATTTATGTGCTGTTTTTAGAGGTGCCCAGCAGATTCGAACTGCTGTGGACGGTTTTGCAGACCGCTACCTAGCCACTCGGTCAGGGCACCATTTTGTTTTCGCATGCAAAGGTACTACTTTTTTTGAAATAAACTAATTTTTTGGCACATTTTCTTTGCTCATAGTGCACTTTTTGTTGCTTTTCCCTTTTATTTTGTGCATTTCGTCCTTCAGTTTACACGGAGTGCTGCATGTATGACATGGGTGAGCATCTGTCGTTGTGATCATTTTATATATGCGACGCATCACCCAAATAGCTGCTGAAAGCAGAATGATGGCGACAATGATTTCCTGTATCATAATTCTATATAATATATATAACCCAGACAAGGGAGTGTTGAATAAATTACTCTTTCAAAAATAATGGAATCTTTTTATTCTCCCAAAATAAAAATTCTAAAAGGAATTTTTGGAAAAAGAATTTTGTGGAAATATTCCTGTGTTTCACGAGATGAACGTATCTTTGTTCTGTATATAAAATAGGATATTATGAATTTCATAGAAAAGATAAAGTCATGCATTACACGGCAGGAACTGTTGGATCGTGAAAAAACGGTCTTGGTAGCTTTGAGCGGAGGTGCCGACTCTATGGCTTTGGCCTGTGTGCTGCTGGATTTGGGATATAAGATAGAAGTTGCACACTGTAACTTCTGTTTGCGTGGTGAGGAATCCGAACGTGATGAGGCTTTTGTAACCGCTTTCTGTCACCAAAAGAAAATCCTTTTGCATTTGCGCCGTTTTTCCACGCATGCGTTTGCGCATGAACATCATGTCAGTATTGAGATGGCGGCACGGACACTGCGTTATGATTTCTTTGAGGAATTATTACGGGAGCGGAACTTGGATTGTGTGGCTGTGGCACATCATCGGGAAGACAATACGGAAACCGTACTGCTGAACCTGTTGCGCGGCACGGGAATTCGCGGTTTGTGTGGCATACAATATAAGAATGGAAATGTGGTTCGTCCGTTGCTGGATGTCAGCCGGCAGGAGATTGAAGATTATCTGGCCGAATGTCATCAGGATTATGTGACGGATACGACAAATTTACAGGATGAAGTGCAACGCAATAAAATCAGACTGAACGTAATGCCCCGGATGAGAGAAATCTATCCGAATGCGGATGAAAGCATTCATCAGGGAGCGCGCCGATTGAGTGATGCCTGTCGCATTTATGAGTTCGGTGTGGAGATGCTGGTCCGTAAGGTGGTGCGTGGAAACCAGATCTTATTGGAGGAACTGAAGCAAACTCCTGCTCCGGAAACCGTTTTATATGAGATTTTGAGTAAAATGCAGTTTAATCCGGCTCAGATATCTGATATCTATAAACAACTGGGAGGGGATCCGGGCAGGGTTTACGAAAGTGCGACACATCGTGTCTTGCGCGACCGTGACGCATTGGTCTTTGAGGAAAAAAAGATGCAGGAAGACAGATTTGAAAAGGTTCTTCCTTTGGAGGGACTCGTATCTGTTACGGACGACATCCGATTTCTGATTTCACGTTCCACATATCATTCCGGTGATCCTTTGCCACGCGAAAAAAATATGCTTTGTCTGGATCTGGAAAAAGTGGAGTTCCCTTTGGTTGTACGTACTCCGAAGCCTGGTGACCGGTTTATGCCTTTTGGAATGAAGGGAATGAAGCTGGTAAGTGACTTTCTGACAGATCTGAAAAAGAATTTGTTTGAGAAAGAAAGACAGTTGCTGGTATGTAGTGGCGATAAAATAGCCTGGGTGGTAGGAGAGCGACCGGATGAGCGCTTTCGGGTTACGGATATGACCCGCCATATATTGTGTATCCGGAAAATCTGAGAAGCGGAAAAACATTTTCAAATCCGACGCGTTTTCGAGAATGGATTTAAAACGGAAAACGCGTCGGATTTGGAATAAGGTTTATCGTGAGGCAGCCGGTGCTGTTTCATAGTCTGCCGGAGCAAACTGGATGGATAATGAAGTCTTGCCGGTTGCTTTTGACTTGTATATGTATTTGAAGTTGATACGTTCTTTTTTGTATTTACGCAGCTGCACGGAGTTGATAATATCGTTTTTCAGCTGTTTTGTAAACCCTTCTACAACTTCTGGAGTCAGTGTGTTGGTGCTATCCAGAATTCCCTCTAAAGTGTAGTAATATTGTAATGTGCGCTGGTCTATATCATATGCCATACTGTCAAGAACCGTACATGGGTCAATTCGAAGCGGGCAGTGCTGTTCGGTATATTCTATCGATTCGCGTGCGCAACGTTTGTCAAAACTCTCGAACTGGCAGCTTCCCAATATGGCGGCTGTTGCAAATACTGGGATTAATAACTTTCTTTTCTTCATTTTTTTATAATAATATCATCAGAACTATTCTGCGAAGTTAACTTTTTTATTGTACATTTGCAACGCAAAAAAGTATATATATGTTAATTGATAAAGAAGAAAGAATAGCCAAAGCTGTCGCCTTGTTTAAAGAAGGCTACAACTGCGCACAATCTGTTGTTGGAGCTTTTGCGGATTTATATGGTTTCTCTCAGGAGCAGGCTTTTAAAATGGCAGCCTCATTTGGTGGCGGTATCGGACGTATGCGCCAGACTTGTGGAGCGGCCTGTGGAATGTTCTTGGTTGCCGGATTGGATTGTGGGGCGGTAGATGGAAGTGACCGTGAGGGGAAATCACATAACTATGCTGTAGTTCAGGAGCTGGCCCGAAAATTTGAACAGGAAAGCGGTTCTTTGATTTGTGCTGAATTGCTAGGCCTGAAACCTAAGACTCCCATTGTGTCTCAAGCAGAAGAACGCACGGGAGCGTATTATGCGAAACGTCCCTGCGTGAAAATGGTAGAAACTGCTGCACGGATTTTTGCCGAGTACCTGATAAATAAGGACAATAGTAACGTCTGAAAATGTAATATTATTGAATTATCTTTTGATTTTTTTGAAAAAACTAGAGATTTAATCAAAAAAATTCCGTTTTTACCATAAAAAGTATTACATTTGCAACGTCCTAAAGAAAAGGAATTAATCTTAAAAAGCAAATAGTTTAATATAAAAGAAAATAATTATGCAAGAAAAAGCTGGAGTAATTGCAGGTGCAATTTGGAATGTATTGGATCAGGTAGAATCCATGAGTGCAAAAGACCTGAAGAAAGCAGTAAAGTTGAAGACAGAAAAGGATTTGTATCTGGGTCTCGGCTGGTTGCTGAGAGAGGATAAGCTGAATGTTGAGGGAGACGAGAAAGATCCTGTTTTTTCACTGAAAAAGTAAAATCTGTTTCGTAATATCACAAATATGTCCATGACAGTTTCGTTCATGGACATATTTTTTTTATCTTTGCATAAAAACAAAGAATTATAAAAAATGAAACATATCAGAAATTTCTGTATTATTGCACACATTGATCACGGCAAATCCACTCTGGCAGACCGCTTGCTGGAATATACCAATACTGTCAAAGTAACTGAAGGGCAGATGCTGGATGATATGGATCTGGAACGTGAACGTGGAATCACGATCAAGAGTCATGCCATCCAAATGGAGTATGAATATCAGGGGGAACAATATACCTTGAACCTGATTGACACTCCGGGACACGTGGACTTTTCTTATGAAGTGTCCCGCTCTATTGCGGCTTGCGAAGGAGCCTTGTTGATTGTGGATGCCACTCAGGGTGTTCAGGCACAGACGATTTCAAATCTGTATATGGCCATAGATCATGATCTGGAGATTATTCCGGTTATCAATAAATGTGATATGGTGAACGCCATGCCGGAGGAAGTGGAAGATGAAATTATTGATCTTCTGGGATGTGACCGAGAGGATATTATCCGTGCTTCAGGAAAAACCGGTATGGGAGTAGATGAGATCCTCAAGGCTGTTGTTGAACGTATTCCGGCTCCAAAGGGAGATGAGGATGCACCGCTGCAGGCTTTGATTTTCGATTCTGTATTTAACTCTTTCCGTGGAATCATCGCTTATTTCAAGATTGTAAATGGAAGTATCAAGTCGGGAGACAAAGTGGTGTTCATCAACACGGGGAAGGAATATTCGGCTGATGAGATAGGTGTGCTGAAAATGGATATGGTTCCCAAAAAAGAGCTGCATTGCGGAGATGTGGGATATATTGTATCGGGCATCAAAACGGCAACAGAGGTGAAAGTCGGTGATACCATTACTCATGTGGCCCGCCCGTGTGACCAGGCCATTGCCGGATTTGAGGAAGTGAAGCCTATGGTCTTTGCCGGTGTTTATCCCATAGAAACTGAAGATTTCGAGAATCTTCGTGCATCGTTGGAGAAGCTTCAGCTTAACGATGCGTCACTGACTTTCCAGCCGGAGTCTTCTGTGGCTTTGGGCTTTGGGTTCCGGTGTGGCTTTTTGGGCTTGTTGCATATGGAAATCATTCAGGAACGTCTGGACCGTGAATTCAATATGGATGTGATTACTACGGTGCCGAATGTTTCTTATATGGTATATGACAAGCAAGGTGAAGTAAAGGAGGTGCACAACCCGGCCGGAATGCCTGATGTGACTTTGATAGATCATATTGAAGAACCTTATATCAAGGCAACGATTATCACGACAACCAATTTTATAGGTCCGATCATGTCTTTATGCCTTGGCAAACGCGGTGAATTGCTGAAACAGGAATATATCAGCGGAAACCGTGTAGAGTTGCATTATAACATGCCGTTAGGCGAGATAGTGATTGATTTTTATGATAAACTGAAAAGTATCTCCAAAGGATATGCCTCTTTTGATTATCATCAGGATGGTTTCCGTCCGTCAAAACTGGTGAAACTGGATATCTTGCTTAATGGAGAACCTGTTGATGCGTTGTCTACCTTGACTCATTTTGACAATGCTACGGATTTCGGTCGCAGAATGTGTGAGAAACTGAAAGACTTGCTGCCCAGACAGCAGTTTGATATTGCCATTCAGGCGGCCATCGGGGCTAAGATCATTGCCCGTGAGACTGTAAAACAAGTAAGAAAGGATGTGACGGCCAAATGTTATGGCGGTGACATCAGCAGAAAAAGAAAATTGCTCGAAAAACAAAAGAAGGGTAAGAAGCGAATGAAGCAGATTGGAAATGTTCAGGTGCCTCAGAAAGCTTTCTTGGCTGTTCTTAAATTAGATTAATCTTATGGATACCAGGGATGTTGCTCGTGAAATAGCGCGAATTTATTGCAGACTTACGCCTGCCGGTATTAATGCGTTGGCTGAAATGCTTGTACCGTTTAAATATGCAAAAGGGGATGTAATCATGCCGGAAGGGCATGTTTGCGAGTATATGTATTTTGTCAGCAAAGGTATGGTGCGTCAGTATTATTATAAGAATAATAGAGATGTCACCGAGCATTTCTCTTACGAAGGAAGGATTGTAATCTGCATAGAGAGCTTTCTGAAGCAAGAGCCCTCCAGACTGATAGTTGAAGCATTGGAGAATAGTGTGCTTTACGGTATACCCTACGATAAACTGCAACGTATGTCTGAAGAGAACCGTGAAATCGAGTTGTTGTTCCGCAAGATTCTGGAACATGCTCTGATCAGTTCGCAGGTGTATGCCGACAGCCAGCGTTTTGAGAATGCAACGGAACGATATCAGCGTTTATTGGACAATAAACCGGAGATTCTGCTCCGGGCTCCGATGGTGCATGTCGCGTCGTATTTGCAGATGACACCAGAGACTTTGAGTCGTGTCCGTGCGGCGCATCTTGACGGAGAGAAGTAACGAATGAGGGCGGAAATCATCCGCCCTCATTCGTTTTTTATAAAAGATGCCGTAAATCGGACATGGCTTGCTGATAATAGGAGCGGTTTAACTCTTCTGCTTTCAGGGTCTGATCGTTTATCTGCAGAATGTCCAGATCAAGTCTGACAATCTCCTGTTTCTTGTCTTCCGGGGTCCGTCCGGCTTCTTTTTCCAGTTTCTTCAGAGCATGGCAAATCCCCGGAATATCAGTTTGTGTACGTACCAATGCCAGTTGATTCAGGAATGGCTGCAGATTGGTTTGAAAGCCTACCGGTTCCGTCTGCAGTAATCTGCTGAACACAATATCTGGGAAAATAGTCTGCAGATTTCTGCGGGCAAACTCCAAATGATTCTTTGAATCGTAGTTTGACCCCATTCCAATAATAACGGTATTTGTTCTTTCCATATCTTATAATTTGCGACCAGATAAGGCTGTCTATTCCTTATCTGGTCGCATCTTTTTATGAATTATGAGTTTAATGTCTTTGCGGTCAGCATGTTGTTATGCTTTTTCTTCAGCATGAAGATAAATTCCAGTCCGCCGTCAGGTACCTGCTTGGCATGGACAGTTCCACCGTGGAAGACTATCGCGTTTTTGACAATAGCCAATCCCAGACCTGTGCCGCCTATTTTCCGGCTTCTTCCTTTGTCTACACGATAAAAGCGTTCAAACAGGCGTGAAAGATGACTGGGATCTACTCCCACACCATTGTCCTTAAAACTGAAGAAATAGAAATCTTCGTCCTCGAAAATACAGCTGATGGTAATTTCCTTACCGACCCCGGCGTAGGCAATGGCATTGTCTGCCAGATTGCGGAATATAGAGTAGAGCAGGGAGAAGTTTCCGTCTATCATCATGTTATCGGGGAACGAACAGTGTACGGTCATTTGCTTTTCTTCCAGAGGCAGTGCCAGTTCTGCTACGATATTCCGGATAATCTGACTCAGGTCAAGCAGTTCGACATCAATGAGTGACGATGCTTCATCAAGACGTGTCAGAGCCGTGATATCACGCAGCAGATTGGTCAGACGCTGGCTTTGTGCGTAACTCCTCTGCAAGAACTGATTCATGGTGTTTTGAGGCAAATCCGGATTGTTGATAATCGTTTCCAAATATCCCTGTATGCTGCTTACCGGAGTCTTCAACTCATGAGCCATGTTTTGGGTAATCTGCCGCTTCATGCGGGCTTGTTCCTCTTGTTTTGTGATATCACAAATGGTCAGCTCAAAACTGGCGTCCTGAAAGACAACGGCATCAATAGAAAATATATAGCCGCTACGGTCTATTATCTCCGTCATGATCTTTGATTCCGCAACCGCATAATCCTTGCACGTCTCCTCAATAAACTGAGTCAGTTTGGCAAATTCCGGGATGTTGAATACGTCCTGAATAGATTCGATGTTTTTGCCGATAATCAGGTTCGCGTATTGTGTGAACAGTGCGTTCGAAAGTATTACCTCACGTTTTGGATTGAAGATGGCCAGTCCTTCGTTGGAGATCTGCAGATGGGCAATCAGTTTCTCTCGGGCAATATATAATTCGTCTTTTGTTCTGCGAAGCCGGTAATAGATATCCACTATATGCCGGGCTATCATATCCAGTTCATTGTCGCCGGTGGAATGCTGTTTCAACTCAAACGGCTCGTCCATGTCCGCTTTCTTGGCAAAGAGGCGCAGCTGGGTGATGGTCTTTCCTAATCGGGCCGTCATCTTGTAGACAACAAATGTCAGCACAAAAGTAATGAACAGAATCCCCCACAGGTAATTCATGTCGGCTTTCAATCGTTTGGACAGGCTGAAATCATAGGGTAGCGCGCACCGGATGATCATTTTTGAGGGCTTGAAATAGCTGGCGTAATAGAAATAGGGCATCTTCATTGTTTCTGAATTACGCATAATGGAATATCCAGAACCATATTTCAACGCTTTGATTACTTCTTCACGTTGGGCGTGATTTTTCATCGTGGCCGCAGCCTGTTGGTTGTCGTAGATGATACGGCCGG
This sequence comes from Candidatus Paraprevotella stercoravium, assembly GCA_944320795.1. Lineage (GTDB taxonomy): Bacteria > Bacteroidota > Bacteroidia > Bacteroidales > Bacteroidaceae > Paraprevotella > Paraprevotella stercoravium. The sequence continues at coordinate 58,732 of CALUIU010000007.1, forward strand.
AAGGAGTAATAAGTGTTACGCGCAGATTTTCAATATGAGAGAAGGAGGCAAAGGAATCGACTACTTCTTCGTAATCCGATAGGTCACTGTTTTCCAGCATTTTATGTAACTGGCTGTTAAAGATGGCCAAACGGTCATTCAGCAGCTCAATTTTGTATTCTCTTTCGCGGGAATACTGATAAAAAGTAAAGCATCCGGCAAAGAGCCAGAAAAGCAGAATGATGGAAAGAAACAGTTTGTTGGAAAATGTCAGTCTGAAGTGCATTTCTTATTCTTTTGCTCCGGCTTCGAAATAATATCCGTAGCCTTGTCGGGTCATAATATACTTTCCATAATCTCCCAGTTTCTTTCTCAATCGTGTAATATTTACATCGATTGTACGGTCCAGTACTTCTGCGTCGTCGTGCCAGATTTTGCGTAGAATCTCTGCGCGGGAAAATACGCGCCCTTCATTTTCAATGAAAAGGCGGAGCAGTTCGAATTCGGTTTTGGTCAGCTGAAGAACATCGCCGTGCAGAATGGCTTCCTTTAACTTCATGTTGATCTTCAGGTCTTTGTATCCGATAAAGGAGGCTTGGGATGCAGTCTTTGGAGAGGTTCTTCTCAGTACTGCCTTGACACGAAGAATCACTTCACGGAGTGAGAACGGTTTCGAAATGTAGTCATCAGCTCCTAGAGTAAAACCTGTTACCGCATCGTTTTCCGTATCGCGTGCTGTAAGGAATATTATAGGGATGTGGCTCAGGTTTTTGGACTCTTTGAGCATTTTGGCCATGCGAAATCCTGATATTTCTCCCATCATGACGTCCAAAAGGATCAGATGATATTGAGTAAGATCCAGTTTGAGTGCTTCTTCTGCGGAATAGGCTACATCAATGTTATACCCTTCATTTTCCAAATTAAAGCGGAGGATGTCACACAGATCTTCTTCGTCGTCTACAACTAGAATTTTGTAATCATTCATAAATCTACAGCTTTTAAAAATATACTGCAAAAGTATAGCATGGTTATTTCAGGATTGTAAAAAGCATGTTACAATATTATTTCAGCACTGAATTAGTGCTGAAATTTTCTGCAGGCACGTACCAGATGACGGAAATGTCCGATCAGCTCCTGGCTTTCCTGAAGCATACTCAGATACAAAAAGTCTACTTTCAGACTGGTTGTTGTGCTTTGAGCGATGCGTTGCTGCTGTTGCTTGCGCAGAATGGAGAGCGTAGCTTTCATTTCATTTCCTTTTTCGCGCAATTCAATGGCCTTGGAGTATTCGTTGCTTTCAATCATTTGGGCGATATCTCTGATAAAGCAGATGATGTCATTCTTGATTGGAGCATATTCCTTTTCATACTCCTCGTAAAGGGGGTTGAAGTTGTTGTCAACGTGTTCGAATATCGGTTCGCACATACGCTTCAGACAGTAGAAACTCTGTTCACAACTGTTGCATGCCAGATAGAACCAGGTGTTCTTTTCAACGGCCAACAGCGGGTCTATTTTTCTCAAACCGATAATTTCCTTGCGGCGCTGCACTTTCCAGTGTTTTTTCTCGGAGTCCAGATCGTTGAATACCTTGCGCAGCTTTTTCACATCTTCTTCCAACAGACCTTCTGTAATCAATACGTAGGTATCTGCTACAAAACGCACAACTTCCGTCTGTGTATTCATAAAATGCTTGCTCAGCAAAGGCCAGACAACTTGAGGGTCCTGAGTATCGATGATTTCTGTAAAGAGTTCATCTTTCTTCACGGAAGACATTTTTTTCTTATAGCTGCGGCTGTTGTTCCATAAAATAAAGACTACTGTGACCATCAGTAGAATCATGGCCACGATACCTCCATAATATACAATCATGGTTACAATGAAGCAGAGGAAAAAAGCGGCTCCGGCAGTCATGAACCAGCCGCCGATAACAGAAATGACTCCTGTAACACGGAATACCGCGCTTTCGCGGCCCCAGGCCCGGTCGGCTAATGAGGAACCCATACCTACCATGAATGCTACATAGGTTGTAGACAGCGGTAATTTCAGGGAAGTGCCGACTACGATAAGCAGTCCGGAGAGTACCAGATTAATGGAAGCACGAACCAAATCAAATGCGGCTCCTTTTTCCAGAATTGTTTCGTCCTGATTGAAACGGGAATTGATCCAGGTCTTTACATTTTCAGGAACATGAGCAATGACATACTCTGTTGTATTCATGACTCCGCGAACCAGACGGCGCGCGAATCTCGATGAACCGAACATCTCGTCTCCGGCTGTCTGCCGTGACAGGTCTACCGATGTTTTGATCACGTTATGTGCTTTTTTAGAGAAGGTTAATGCCGCAATCATAATGATGCCGGCCATTACCAAGAAAATGAGTGGAGTTTTTGCTTCATCATTGAGTGAGCCCATCAGATAAGTAGTCGGGTCGGCACCCGGATGCATCATGAAGTCCTGATAAGAAGAGAATCCGGCCAATGTTACTCCGATAAAGTTTACCAGGTCGTTTCCGGCAAAGGCCATAGCCAGAGAGAAAGTACCGAACAGTACGGTAATCTTGAAAATATTGACTTTCAGCAAATGCAGAATTTGCGTAAGAATTGTAAAACCTATCAGAAAAGCTATCAGAATGCTGGATGTGTTTGATGCGATCCATGATTTGATTTCCGGGGTCATGAATGAGGCTGTACCAAAACCTTTTACTATTAGAAAATAAGAAATGGAGGTAAAAGACAGACCACCGAAAATGGCAATGGTGTATTTAAGATGTTTGGTATAATGGAATGTAAATATACAACGGGCAATCCATTGCACAATCAGACCAAAAATAAACGCGATGGCTACGGATATGAAAATTGCCATAATCACCGATAACGCCTTGTCGGTATTGATTAGTTGGGCATAAGTGAGCGAGTGGTCATGCATCATTTTTACGAATGCCAGCGCTGTACTTCCTCCGAGCAATTCGAATACCATGGATACCGTGGTAGAAGTAGGCATACCCAGCATGTTGAACATATCGAGCAGAATGACATCTGATGCAACCACTGCCAAGAAAATACACATTAATTGTTCGAATGTAAAGCATTCGGGTCGAAAAATACCGTGTCGGGCTATGTCCATCATTCCATTACTGGTAGTTGCGCCGACAAATATGCCTATTGCCGCTACGGCGAGAATAAGTTTAAAACGGGCAGCTTTTGAACCAATAGCTGAACTAAGAAAGTTTACGGCATCATTGCTTACTCCGACAGACAGATCGAAGATAGACAACGCAAAAAGGAATATTACAATTCCCAAATAGACAAATTCCATAAAATAATGAATTTAATAATTATGGATGCAAAGATAGCAAAATTCATAATTTTGTAACATAATTGTATTATATGTAATTCTTAATTTTTTTAAATCATAGCACTATTCTTCAAAAAACATACCCCTAAACCAAAACATCCGATATTCTATGTTTAGACTGAAACTGAATATCGGATGTTTTGGTTTAGGGGGTGAGATATCTGGTCATTCAAAGCGAATGGATTTGATCGGGTTGATTCTGGATATCAGTAAGCTGGGTAGAACCAGTACGCAGACAGAAACCAGAAGAGTAGCCAGATTTACTAATATTATATAGGTCCAATTAATTTCCATGGGCACTTGCTCTACATAATAAACCTGTGGATCCAGGCAGATGACTCCCCATTGCTGCTGGATAAAAATGATGATAAAAGCCAGCAGATTGCCCCAGAACAATCCCTTGCCTACAATAAATAAGGAAAACCAAAGGAAGATTCTGCGGATGGAGCGGTCGCGTGCTCCCAACGCTTTCAGGGTTCCGATAAAGCTTGTGCGTTCCAAAATGATGATAAGCAGGCCTGATATCATGGTGATGCCGGCAACGCCTGTCATCAGAATCAGAATAACCCATACATTGGTGTTCAGTAGATCCAGCCATGTGAACATCTGTGGATACAGGTCTTCGATCGACATTGTGGCAAAAGAAGCTCCATGGATGTCTGTTCCAAGCTCTACGTTGATACGTTTGGCGAGTTTCTGTGTCGTCGCTTTCAGATTGTTATAGTCTTTCAGACTTATATTCAGAGAACTGCATTGATTCTTTTGCCAACCGTTGAGCTTATTGCAGGTATAGAAATCGGTAAAAACGAGGTTGTTGTCCAGTTCCGAGATATTGGTGCGATATATGCCCTTGATGAGAAAGCGCCGGGCGCGTATGTTTCTGTCGAAGAAATAGGCCGAGATCTTGTCGCCAGTCTTAAGCTGCAGTTCTCGTGCGATATTCTCGGAAATGATTATTTCGTTCCCGGCTTTTTGGTCGCTGAAAGCTGGTAAGCTGCCAGACAACAGAGACTGGTGAAGAAAGGTTGTGTCATATTCTTGGGCGATACCTTTCAGAACAATTCCTTTGAACTGTTCCTCGGTTTTCAGAATGCCGGCTTTCAGACAGGTGCGTTCCCAGTGCGCAATGTTGGGAGTTGACTTGACAATGCGTAGCAGGGAGTCGTTGACGGTTATAGGATAGGATTCCGAAGAGGTCAGGCTTTCGAAGTTCTGTATTTGAATGTGTGAACCGAATCCGACGAGCTTGTTTTTGATTTCCTGTTTGAAGCCTAAAACGACACAGATGGAGATGATCATGACGGCTACTCCGATAGCAACACCGCCTATGGCAATCCGGATTGCCATTTTTGAAGCGCCCTTTTCACTCTTCTTGTTTTTAAAAAGTCTTTTGGCTACAAAAAAAACAAAATTCATTTTTTTAGATTTAGTTGATACTTTCCTGAAAAGATAGGCCCGAAAAGAATGATACACTCTTTTCGGGCTTACCGGATATTATTGATATGTTTTATTCGACAACCCGACCCGGATAGGCTTCCAAAGCTTTGCGAAGCACTAGGATGGCCTGGTTCAAATCTTCTTTCTTTAAAACATAAGCTATGCGGACTTCATTTTTTCCAGATCCGGGAGTCGTATAAAATCCGGAGGCTGGAGCCATCATGACAGTTGCGCCTTCATAATTAAATTCTGTGAGACACCAGGCGCAGAATTTTTCCGCGTCGTCGACCGGTAATTTGGCAACCGTGTAAAAGGCTCCCATAGGAATCGGTGAGTATACACCCGGAATGCGGTTCAGTCCGTCGATGAGACATTTTCGGCGTTCCACATATTCATCATAAACTTCGCGGCTGTACTCTTCAGGGGCGTCCAATGAAGCTTCTGCTGCAATCTGACCGATCAGAGGAGGGCTGAGACGTGCCTGACAGAATTTCATGACAGCCTTGCGTACTTCTGCGTTTTTAGTGATCAGGGCTCCGATTCGGATACCGCATTCGCTGTATCGTTTTGATACGGAATCAATCAGTACGACATTGTTTTCAATACCTTCCAGATGGCAGGCCGAAATATAAGGAGATCCGGTGTATATGAATTCCCGATATACTTCATCTGAGAACAGATATAAATCGTACTTCTTGACGAGATCACGAATCTGATTCATTTCGCGATGAGTATATAAGTAGCCCGTAGGATTGTTCGGATTGCAGATCAGGATGGCGCGTGTCCGTTCATTGATTAATTCTTCGAATTTTTCGACTTTGGGCAAAGAAAAGCCTTCTTCGATTGTTGTGGAAATGGTACGGATAACGGCACCTGCAGAAATGGCAAAAGCCATGTAATTGGCATAAGCCGGTTCTGGAACAATGATTTCATCCCCCGGATTAAGGCATGACATAAATGCAAACAGCACTGCTTCCGATCCTCCGGACGTGATGATGATGTCATCGGGTGACAGGCTGATATGGTATTTTTCGTAATATTTAACCAGTTTTTTCCGATAGCTCAGATAACCCTGGCTCGGACTGTACTCCAAAACGGTACGGTCAATGTTGCGAATTGCATCCAAGGCTGCTTGGGGAGTGGGCAGATCAGGCTGTCCGATATTTAAATGATACACGTGTATTCCGCGTTCTTTAGCCTGCTGTGCCAAAGGAGCAAGCTTTCTGATAGGTGATTCCGGCATTTCCTGGCCGCGCGTTGAAATTTTTGGCATATTATCTTTAGTCTTTGATAGATAAAATAGAGTGATTAATCAACTTGCAAATATACGATTTTGGAGTTAAATCGGCAAATAAATGAGTTTTTAATTATAGTAAGATGGATCTTAATGTGCAAAACTGAATGATAAGTAAAAATAATTATGTAAGTTTGTAGCTAATTTGATTGTGTCTTACTAATTAGGAATAAAATTACTAGTATTATAAAGAAATAAGTTATGATGAACGAATGGTTTGAGTGTAAAGTGAAGTATGAGAAAACTATGGAAAACGGAATGCTGAAGAAAGTAACGGAGCCATATCTGGTTGACGCGTTGAGCTTTACAGAGGCAGAACGGCGCTTCCTGGAAGAGATAGAACCGTTTATGTCCGGTGAGTTTCAGGTTTCGGACATTAAGAGAGCCAAGTATGCCGAATTGTTTGAGACAGATGATGAATCTGCAGACAAGTGGTTCAAGGCCAAGGTGGCATTTATTACTTTGGACGAAAAAACCGGCGTGGAAAAGAAGAGTGCCCAAAATATGTTGATTCAGGCTTCGGATTTGCGTGATGCCGTAAAGCGGTTGGATAAAGGTATGGAGGGTACAATGGCTGATTATGAAATCGCTTCGATTATGGAAACTCCGATTATGGATGTATTTCATTATAAGGCTGCCGAAGTGGAAAAACCTGAATTCCCTGAGGCTGCTCAAGTTTAATCTGTAAAAAGGAAAAGATTATGTCTGTTGCTCAGGAAATTATCAAAATCAAAAAAGAGCTTCCAAAACATGTAGAACTGGTTGCCGTTTCCAAGTATCATCCGGCAGAGTTGATTCGGGAAGCTTATGCTGCCGGACAAAGAATTTTTGGAGAAAGTCAGGTTCAGGAACTGCAGCGCAAACACGAGGAGCTACAGATGGAAGGATTGCAGTGGCATTTTATCGGTCATTTGCAGACCAATAAAGTAAAGTATATCGCTCCTTACATATCCCTGATTCATTCTGTTGATTCTGTGAAGTTGCTTGCTGAAATCAATAAGCAGGGACAGAAAATCGGCAGAAAGATACGTTGCCTGCTTCAGTTGCATGTGGCTCAGGAAGAGAATAAATATGGGTTCACAGAAGAAGAGTGCCGGTCGTATCTGGCATCGGGTGAATGGAAACAGCTCACTTATGTGGAACTGTGTGGTGTTATGTGTATCGCGACGAATACGGACGATGAAGAGGTTGTGCGCCGTGAGTTTCATCGAATGTCCGTTTTCTTTAAGGACGCAAAACAGAAGTATTTTGCCGGTCAGGAATCTTTTTCAATATGTTCGTGGGGGATGAGTGATGATTATCCGCTCGCTATTCAGGAAGGAAGCAATATGATTCGTGTCGGATCAAAGATTTTTGGCGCGCGTGTTTATTGAGTTTTTATTTGGAGAAAACATATAAATCGCTTATTTTTGCGCAAACCAATCTTTTTTGTGCAATGAATATACCGAGTTTTAACGCGTGTATAGAGAAAAGCATCAAGGATAATTGGAACCTTGATGCTTTATCTGATTATAAAGGGGCTACCATGCAATATAAGGATGTAGCCCGGGTAATTGAGAAACTGCATATTATCTTTGAATATAGTGGAGTTAAACCTGGAGATAAAGTCGCCTTATGCGATAAAAATTCAGCTCATTGGGGAGCCGCTTTTCTGGCGGTTTTAGCCTATGGTGCAGTAGCTGTGCCGATTCTGCATGAATTTAAGGCTGATCAAATACATAATATAGTCAATCACAGTGAGGCCAAGCTGCTTTTTGTCGGTGAACAGATCTGGAAGCAGTTGGATGAGAAGGAAATACCGCATGTGGAAGGAGTAATCAACATTATTGATTATTCGTTATTTGTCAGTCGGACGGATAAAGTGGTTTATGCCCGTGAAAACCTGAATCGTCTTTTTGGAGAGAAGTTCCCTAAGTTTTTCCGTTCCAATCACGTGTCCTATCATCAGGATCAGCCGGACGAACTGGCTGTAATCAATTATACTTCGGGTACGACCAGTTTTTCCAAAGGAGTCATGATTCCGTACCGTGCCTTATGGTCAAATTATGCTTTTGCTCAAGGTGCTTTGGGAGAACATTGCAAGCCGGGAACAAATGTCTTGTCTATGTTGCCAATGGCACATATGTATGGTATGGCGTTTGAGTTTATCTTTGAATTCTGTCAGGGATGTCATGTGTTTTTCCTGACCAAGATGCCGACCCCGAAGCTGCTTTTGGCTGCTTTGGCGGACGTGAAGCCTATTATCGTGATTGCTGTTCCGCTGATTATAGAAAAAATAGTAAAGAAGGCGGTTTGGCCAAAAGTGACTCCGAAGGTGAAAATGCTGATGAAGCTTCCGGTTATCGGTCAGAAAGTGAAAGACCGCATCCGCGAAGCCATGCGCGAGTCGCTGGGTGGAAATTATTATGAGGTGATTATCGGCGGTGCTGCTCTAAATCATGAAGTGGAAGCTTTCCTGAAAGAAATCGGGTTTAATTACACCGTAGGTTATGGAGCTACCGAGTGCGCACCGATTATTGCGTATGAGGACTGGAAATACTTTAAAGAAGGATCTTGCGGTAAGGCCGCTCCTCGCCTGGAGGTAAAAATTGACAGTAAGGATCCTGCTCATGAAGTCGGCGAAATTCTGGTACGCGGCACTAATGTTATGCTGGGCTATTATAAGAATGAAGAGGCGACAGCAGAAACGTTGGATAAGCAGGGCTGGTACCATACCGGTGATCTGGGTTTGCTTGATGAAGAGGGTAATCTTTTTATCAAAGGCCGCAGTAAGAATATGTTGCTGGGAGCCAGCGGTCAGAATATCTATCCCGAAGAAATTGAGGATAAGCTGAACAATATGACTCTGGTTGCAGAGAGTCTGGTGATTCAGAGTAATGAGAAACTTTATGGTTTGGTGTATCCGGATTTTGAAGAGGCCGCAAAACTTGGTCTTGAGGAAAAGGATCTGATGCAGATCATGGAGCAGAACCGTCAGGAGTTGAATGCGAGTATTCCTGCCTACAGTCAACTGGCTGGTATAAAGATCTATAAAGAAGAGTTTGAAAAAACACCTAAAAAGAGTATCAAACGATTCCTGTATACCGATGTGGAAATCTGATCTGCAAGATGAGCGGATAAAAGTAACTTATCTGTTTCATAGTGGTGTTTCCTTGGAATTTGCCGGTTGTATTGTGATCATTGATTATTATCAGCCGGCAGATTTCGCGGAGATTTTACATCCTGAAGTGGAGCGCCTTTTGCGGAAACAGAAGAAAATATATGTGTTGGTTTCGCATGCGCATTCAGATCATTTTGATCCGATAATCCTGGCTTGGAGTAAGTTGCCTTGCGATATCACTTATATTTTTTCAGAAGATATAAGGCGGCAGCTCCCATTTCAGATGTCGGTGCAGCATTTCATGAAAAAAGGAGACACTTATCAGGATGATTGTCTCTTTGTTCGGGCTTATGGGTCTACGGATCAGGGAGTTTCCTTTTATCTGGAAGTGGGAGCGTGGAAACTTTTCCATGCGGGAGATCTGAATAATTGGCATTGGAACGAAGAGTCTACCGAAGAGGAGATTGAGCAGAGCGAATCGGATTTCTTGCGTGAATTGGCTGATATAGAGGAAAATTGTCCTGAATTGGATTTGGTCTGTTTTCCGATAGATCGCCGTTTGGGTAAGGATTATATGCGAGGCGCCGAACAGTTTCTGTCGCGGATACGGGTGCATTATTTTATACCAATTCATTTTACTTCAGGCGGATTTTCTTCGATTGCCGCGTTTCGTCCGATTGCGGCCTGTTATGGCGCGACATTTTGGGAAATTAAAAAAGAGTGTGACAACATAATCATTAATAAAACCGGAACATAATTATGGAAATAAAGTCAAGATTTGATCATTTGAATATAAATGTAACCAATTTGGAAAGAAGTATTGCCTTTTATGACCAGGCTTTGGGCTTGAAAGAGCATAGTCGTAAAGAAGCCCCAGACGGTTCTTTTATTTTGGTGTATTTAAGCGATGCGTTGAAAAATTTTTTACTGGAATTAACTTGGTTGCGTGATCATCCTCAGGCATATGAATTGGGAGAGAACGAGTCGCATCTTTGTCTGCGCGTTGAAGGGGATTATGATGAGGTGCGTGCTTTTCATCGTGAAATGGGGTGTATTTGTTTTGAAAATCAGGAGATGGGGCTGTATTTTATCAATGATCCAGACGATTATTGGATTGAGATTTTGCCTGCACTATAAATCAGACGAGGAGAGAAATGAGCTCATTTCTCTCCTCGTCTGATTTATATTTTTGTATGTGTTTTTTGTTTAGAAAAACGATACGTCCTATTTTAGACGGATATAATGTTTAAATAACTATAAATACTTTGTTTGTTTGTGTGATTATACTTATTTTTGATATATAATTGTATAAAATTGAATATAAATGAACTTCAAATATTTTCTTTCCGGGATGGCCTTGATGATGACCCTGTATGCCGGAGCCCAAAAGATAACTATCGGGAATTATACATTTAAGAATGGAGGCGAGTATCAGGGTGAACTTTTTAAAGGTAAACCTTATGGAAAAGGTATCACGAAATATCAGAACGGAGATACTTATCAGGGGGAATACGTAAAAGGAAAACGTCAGGGATTCGGTGTCTATACGTTTTCCGATGGGGAAAAGTATGAAGGCCAGTGGTTTCAGGACCAGCAGCATGGAAAAGGCATTTATTATTTTATGAATAATAACAGGTATGACGGGCTCTGGTTCCGGGATTACCAACAGGGACAAGGCACTATGTATTATTACAATGGTGATGTTTACGTAGGTAACTGGCGTGGAGACATGCGCGAAGGGCAGGGCACTTATACTTTTGCCAATGGCGCTTTTTACAAAGGGCAGTGGCAGAATGACCGGAAAGAGGGCAAGGGAGTCTTTGATTGGAATGACGGATCGCGTTATGAGGGATCCTGGAGAAACAACCAGAGAAATGGCCGTGGAACCTTCTATTATTCAGATGGGGATGTCTATTCCGGAGAATGGGTAGATGACATTCAGCATGGAAAGGGAACCTATAAGTTTCATAACGGTGATGTTTATGAAGGCGATTATGTTCAAGGAGAGCGAACAGGTGAAGGTGTCTTTACTTTTGCCAATGGCAATAAATACGTAGGACATTTTCAGGCAGGAGAACAAAGCGGACAGGGTACTTTTACTTGGGCGACCGGAGCGACTTATACCGGTAGCTGGAAGGCTAATCGTCGTGATGGAAAGGGTGTGTATACCTGGAGCAATGGTGATGTCTATGATGGTGAATGGAAAAACGGCCAGATGGACGGAGAGGGAATCCTTCGGCTTGCAGACGGAACCAAATTCAAGGGGTCCTTTAAGAATGGAGAGAAAAATGGGGCCGGAATTCTGGTTAATGCCGATGGTGAACGATATGAAGGAGGTTTTCTGAATAATGAGAAAGACGGAGCATATGTGCTGAAAGATAAAAATGGAAATATCATAGAAAAAGGTACTTATGTTCGTGGAATAAAACGAAATTAAATTATCTAACGACCTTTAAAAGGCCTTATAAAATCTTAATTCTTATGGCAGTAAAAACAACTAAACGGCCTACTAGTGCCAGATTGAAAATGATCAAGAATGATCCTTGGCTTGAACCCTATGAGCAGATCATCAGCGATCGTCATGAGTATGCGGTTCGTCGAATGAATGAATTGACAAACAATGGGGCTCAGACCTTGTCTGATTTTGCGAGCGGTTATCTGTATTTCGGTTTGCAAAAAACAGAGAAAGGTTGGGTTTTCCGTGAATGGGCTCCCAATGCCACGTCTATCTTTCTGGTCGGTGATTTTAGTAAATGGGAGGAACTTCCTCAATATGAACTGAAAAGGATCAATGATGCCGGAGTGTGGGAAATTAAACTGCGTAAGACTGCTTTGAAGCACGGACAGTTTTATAAGTTGAAAGTTTATTGGGAAGGCGGTAGCGGAGAAAGAATTCCTGCCTGGGCAAAACGAGTGGTTCAGGATGAAGAGAGCCATATTTTTTCTGCCCAAGTTTGGGATCCGGAATGTCCTTATCAGTTCAAGAAGAAAAATTTCAAGCCGAAGGCCAGTGTCCCTCTTATGATTTACGAGTGCCATGTTGGTATGGCTCAAGACGCTGAAAAAGTAGGAACATACAAGGAGTTCCGCGAAAACATATTGCCTCGAATTGTGGCCGACGGATATAATTGTATTCAGATAATGGCCATACAGGAACATCCATATTATGGTAGTTTCGGTTATCACGTGTCAAGCTTCTTTGCTCCGTCCAGCCGTTTCGGTACACCGGAGGATTTGAAGGAGCTGATCGATGCCGCCCATGCTCAAGGGGTGGCGGTTATTATGGATCTGGTTCACTCTCATGCCGTGAAGAATGAAATGGAAGGCTTGGCTAATTTTGCGGGTGATCCATGTCAGTATTTCTGTCAGGGTGACCGTCGGGAGCATCCGGCTTGGGATAGTCTGTGTTTTGATTACGGCCGAAATGAAGTGGTTCATTTCCTGCTCTCCAATTGCAAATATTGGTTGGAAGAATTCCAGTTTGATGGTTTCCGCTTTGATGGTGTCACTTCGATGCTGTACTACAGCCATGGTCTGGGTGAAGCCTTTATGAATTACGGAGATTATTATAATGGTGGACAGGACGATCAGGCCATTTGTTATTTGACTTTGGCCAATCTGCTGATTCATGAAGTAAAGCCAAAGGCAATTACTATTGCCGAAGAAGTTTCCGGAATGCCAGGACTGGCATCATCTTTCAAAGACGGAGGAATCGGTTTTGATTACCGCATGGCCATGAATATTCCGGATTATTGGATAAAACTGATTAAGGAGTGTGCGGATGAAAACTGGAAACCAAGCAGTATGTTTTGGGAAGTAACCAACCGTCGGAAGGATGAAAAGACCATTTCTTATTGTGAAAGTCATGATCAGGCCTTGGTTGGTGACAAGACTATTATATTCCGTCTGGTAGATGCCGATATGTATTGGCATTTTAAGATTGGTGATGAAAATTACCAGGCTGAGCGCGGTATTGCTTTGCATAAAATGATCCGTTTGCTTACAGCTTCGACAATCAATGGCGGTTATCTGAACTTTATGGGAAATGAGTTTGGACATCCGGAATGGATTGACTTCCCGAGAGAAGGTAATGGCTGGAGTTATAAATATGCGCGTCGTCAGTGGCATCTTGTTGATGATAAAGATTTATGCTTTAGGTATTTAGGGGATTTTGATAAAGAGATGATTCATTTGATTAAGAGCGTCTCCGGATTTGAGAAGACTCCGGTGGTTGAGGTTTGGCATAATGATGGCGATCAGGTATTGGCCTACAGTCGCAAGGATTTGCTGTTTGTGTTTAACTTCAGTTATAACCGTTCTTATTCTGATTATGGATTTATGATGCCTGAAGGTTCCTACAGAGTGGTGCTGAATACCGATGCGCCAGAATTTGGCGGTCATGGTCTGAATGATGACAGTATTGAGCATTTTACACTTCATGATGATTTGCTTGCCCGTGATGGCAAGGGATGGTTGAAACTGTATCTTCCGGCTCGCTCTGCTATGGTACTTCGCAAGAAGTAAAACGTTGATGTAAAATCATGCGAAATAACGAGAAAAATAAATTTATGTGGAGGGCTGCAAAGCTGTGTTCCACGTTGTTGTTTGCCCTCTTCTCTTTCTTGTATCTATACTGCATGCAATCGGACCTGTTGGCGTGTTTTCAGTACATCCTTTCGGATGGACTCACGTCCTACAGTCCGCTTGTGGGCGGATTGGTAATTACATTTTTGCTGGTGTTTTTGGGCGAGTTGCTGGCTTATGTCTGGGCGCTGCCGATGCAGTTCGTAGCCTTGTCGTATTTCCCGTCTGCTTTATGTCTTTTGTTTTTGACCATGTGGACACCTTTGCCGGGAGGACTCGTGGCGCCGCTACATGGTTGGGTCTGGATCGGGGTTATTCTCTTTTTGGGAAGCGGGTGTGTGTATTTGCTTAAAAAATATGCCTCTTTCATCGTTAAAGATAAATATAGCTTCACGGATATATGGTCAAACCTGGTGTTTCTGCTCCTTTTGTTTCTGGCAGTGGGCGGTCTGGGAAACACTTGCGATACCTTGCATAGGCAGCTGAGAGCCGAGCGTTTGCTGGATGAGGAAAGATTTGATGTCATAGCCGACTTGCGGACCTATTCCCGAGTTGAGTCGCATACTTATTCCGCGATTCGCGCTTTGGCACTGGCGAACGAACACAGGTTGGGAGAGGAATTGTTCCGTATGCCGCAATGCGAAGGGGCAAAGGAACTGTTAGTCTCTGAGCGTGACTTTTTGTCGCACGACAGTCTGGATTATAAGTTTTATGGTTTTTGGGGAGCCAGGCCGGGGAAGCATGTTCAGGAAAAGCCGGATTTGTTCTTCAAGATGATTCTGGACCGCCATTTGTGCGATTCGCTTCATCGTTCGGATGTGGCCGATTATTATCTGTCCAGTCTGTTGCTGGATCGCAAACTTGATCAGTTTGCTGCAGAAGTAGAAAACTACTATCCTTTGAACGATTCGTTGCCCCGGCATTATCAGGAAGCGCTTATTTTGTATAAGCGGATCCGTACCGCTCCTGTATGTGTTTATCAGAATGAATCTTTAGAAGAAAATTATAATGACTATTTGCAGATTTCGCGTGAGAAGTCTGCTCCTGTTGTTATTCAGAACAAGCTTCGTAAGGCATTCGGAGCTTCTTATTGGTTTTATTATTACAAACAATAAAAAGAGGGTTTCAAATTTGTGCTTCGGGAGATATATTTTTCGATATTTTGTGCATAATAACCGAAAAGTGTATTGTTCGCATCGTTTTTTTTTATACCTTTGCATACTAAATAGAAACACGTCAAAGGGATGTATATAAAAGAAAAGGATTTAGCTCATCCGTACCTGAAAATGTACGGAAAGGCAACAGATCAGAAAGTCGGGTATTGCAAACTAAATCATTTAGATTGCAAGATGTCGGCCTTTTCTCTTTTCGTTGTTTCACAGACTTTACGGCATATTAATTGTTAGGCCACCTTTTCGGTATTTCTTTACCGGAATGAGTGGTCTTTCTTATGTCCGTACGTTTCACATCGCAAGTAAAGAACCAAACAATAATAACTATAATAATTTAGATACAATAGTATTGTGCAATGAGAAATGTAACACTTATCCTCGACGACGGGAGCAAATTTTGTGGAAAGTCGTTCGGCTATGAGAAGCCGGTGGCAGGCGAAGTTGTGTTTAACACAGCAATGATGGGATACCCTGAGAGTTTGACCGATCCGTCTTATGCCGGACAGCTTATGGTACTGACTTATCCATTGGTGGGAAACTACGGTGTTCCAGCCTTTACTTTTGAAGAAAATGGTCTGGCTACCTTTATGGAAAGCGACAAGATTTATGCTTCTGCGATTATTGTTTCCGATTACAGTAATGAGTATTCCCACTGGAACGCCAAGGAGAGTCTGGCCGACTGGCTGAAGCGCGAACAGATTCCGGGAATTACAGGTATTGATACTCGCGAACTGACAAAGGTGTTGCGTGAGCATGGTGTTATGATGGGTAAGATCATCTTCGACGATGAGCCTGAGAATATTCCTCATGCAGATTACAACGGCGTAAACTTTGTAGACCGTGTATCTTGCAAGGAAATCATCCGTTACAACACCGGAGCGCCAAAGAAAGTCGTGTTGGTTGACTGTGGTGTGAAGCACAATATTATCCGTTGTCTGATCAATCGTGGGGTAGAGGTAATCCGCGTGCCTTGGAACTACGATTTCAATGATATGGAGTTTGACGGTCTGTTCCTGGCCAACGGTCCCGGTGACCCGGACACTTGCGAAGATGCCGTGGTAAACATCCGCAAGTTCCTCAACTCAGACAAGGTGCGTCCTTGTATGGGTATCTGTATGGGTAACCAGTTGCTGAGCAAGGCCGCAGGAGCCAAGATCTATAAGCTGAAGTACGGTCACCGCAGCCACAACCAGCCGGTTCGCATGGTCGGTACCAACAAATGCTTCATCACCAGTCAAAATCACGGATATGCAGTAGACAGCGATACTCTGGGACAGGATTGGGAACCATTGTTTGTGAACATGAACGACGGATCTAACGAAGGTATCCGTCACAAGACAAATCCTTGGTTCAGCGCACAGTTCCACCCGGAAGCTTGCAGCGGTCCGATTGATACTGAGTTCTTATTCGATGATTTTGTAAAACTTCTTTAATTCTTGACTTTAAATGATTGACAACAATATTAAGAAGGTCCTGCTGTTAGGTTCAGGAGCCTTGAAAATCGGTGAAGCCGGTGAGTTTGATTATTCTGGTTCTCAGGCCTTGAAGGCTCTGAAGGAAGAAGGTATTGAAACCGTATTGATCAACCCGAACATTGCCACAGTGCAGACCAGTGAAGGTGTGGCCGATCAGATTTACTTCCTGCCGGTAACTCCGTTCTTTGTAGAGAAGGTAATCGAGAAAGAGAAACCACAGGGTATCCTGTTGGCTTTCGGTGGACAGACCGCTTTGAACTGCGGTGTGCAGCTTTACAAGAGCGGTATCCTGGAGAAATACAATGTACAGGTACTCGGAACACCGGTTCAGGCCATTATTGATACTGAGGACCGCGAGCTGTTCGTAAAGAAACTGGACGAGATCGATGTGAAGACCATCAAGAGCCAGGCTTGCGAGAGCATCGAAGAGGCACGCAAGGCTGCTGCCGATCTGGGTTATCCGGTTATCATCCGTGCCGCTTACGCGTTGGGCGGTCTGGGTTCCGGCTTCTGCGATAATGAAGAAGAACTGAATAAACTGGCCGAGAAAGCCTTCTCATTCTCACCACAGGTATTGGTGGAGAAGAGCTTGAAGGGCTGGAAGGAAATTGAATACGAGGTAGTGCGCGACAAGTACGACAACTGTATTACCGTATGTAATATGGAAAACTTCGACCCGCTGGGTATCCATACCGGTGAGAGTATCGTAATCGCTCCGTCGCAGACACTGACCAACTCAGAATATCACAAGTTGCGTGCCTTGAGTATCAAGATCGTGCGCCACATCGGTAT
The DNA here is from genome assembly GCA_944320795.1 of Candidatus Paraprevotella stercoravium. Lineage (GTDB taxonomy): Bacteria > Bacteroidota > Bacteroidia > Bacteroidales > Bacteroidaceae > Paraprevotella > Paraprevotella stercoravium. Next base: position 75,919 of record CALUIU010000007.1, read on the forward strand.
TGTGGGAGAGTGTAACGTACAGTACGCGTTTGACCCGGAATCAGAGGATTACCGCGTGATCGAGGTAAATGCCCGTCTGAGCCGTTCTTCAGCTTTGGCATCAAAGGCAACCGGTTATCCGTTGGCTTTCGTGGCTGCCAAGTTGGGTATGGGTTATGGTTTGTTTGAACTGAAGAACTCGGTAACCAAGACCACTTCTGCTTTCTTTGAGCCGGCATTGGACTATGTAGTCTGCAAAATCCCTCGTTGGGACTTGGGTAAGTTCCGTGGCGTAGACCGCGAATTGGGTTCATCCATGAAGTCTGTCGGTGAGGTGATGGCTATCGGCCGTACCTTCGAAGAGGCTATCCAGAAGGGTCTGCGTATGATCGGTCAGGGTATGCACGGCTTTGTAGAAAATAAGGAGCTGGAGATCGAGAACATCGACGCAGCTTTGCGTGAGCCGACCGACAAGCGTATCTTCATCATTTCCAAGGCTCTTTCAAAAGGCTATACAGTTGACCAGATCCACGAACTGACCAAGATCGACCGTTGGTTCCTGGAGAAGTTGGCCAACATCAAGCAGACTTCACGTGAGCTGCACGCCTGCAAGAATATCAACCTGCTCGACAACGAACTGCTTCGCAAGGCGAAGGTTCAGGGATTCACCGACTTCCAGATTGCCCGCGCTTTGGGTATGGAAGACGAGCTTGACATTGACGACGCTATCCTGATTGTCCGCAACCGCCGTAAGGCAGCCGGCATTGTTCCGGTTGTGAAGCAGATCGATACATTGGCTGCCGAATATCCGGCACAGACCAACTATCTGTATCTTACCTATAGCGGTGTAGCCAACGATATCAAGTTCGAGCACGACAAGCGCAGCATCGTGGTATTGGGTTCCGGAGCTTACCGAATCGGTTCATCCGTAGAGTTCGACTGGTGCGGTGTGCAGGCTCTGAACACCATCCGCAAGGAAGGCTACCGCTCTGTCATGATCAACTATAATCCGGAAACCGTGTCAACCGACTACGATATGTGCGACCGTCTGTATTTCGACGAGCTGACATTCGAGCGTGTTATGGATATTCTGGATCTGGAGTGTCCGCACGGTGTGATCGTGTCTACCGGTGGACAGATTCCAAACAACCTCGCCATGCGTCTCGACGGCCAGCACATTCCATTGTTGGGAACTACTGCCAAGAGCATCGACAACGCCGAGGACCGCGAGAAGTTCTCTGCCATGTTGAACCGCATCGGTGTTGACCAGCCGGAGTGGAGCGCCCTGACCAATATGGAAGATGTAAACGCCTTCATCGAGAAGGTTGGCTTCCCGGTATTGGTTCGTCCTTCATACGTGCTCTCCGGTGCTGCCATGAACGTATGTTCTAATCAGGAAGAGCTGGAACGCTTCCTGAAACTGGCTGCCAACGTATCTCAGAAGCATCCGGTGGTGATCAGCAAGTTCCTGTTGAATGCCAAGGAGGTAGAAATGGATGCCGTGGCCAAGGACGGAGAAATCCTGGCATACGCCATCAGCGAGCACATTGAGTTTGCCGGTGTCCACTCAGGAGATGCTACCATCCAGTTCCCGGCACAGAAACTGTACGTGGAGACCGTACGCCGCATCAAGAAGATCTCTGGCGAGATTGCCCGTGAGCTGAAGATCAGCGGTCCGTTCAACATTCAGTTCCTGGCCAAGAACAACGACATCAAGGTTATTGAATGTAACCTGCGTGCTTCACGAAGCTTCCCGTTCGTGAGCAAGGTATTGAAGATAAACTTCATCGAGCTGGCTACCAAGGTAATGCTCGGATTGCCGGTAAGCAAACCGAACAAGAGCCTGTTCGACTTCGATTATGTAGGAATCAAGGCCAGCCAGTTCTCATTCAACCGTTTGCAGAAGGCTGACCCGGTATTGGGCGTAGATATGGCTTCAACCGGTGAGGTAGGCTGTCTGGGCGACGATACCGACAACGCGCTGATGCAGGCCATGCTTTCAGTGGGCTACCGTGTTCCGGAGAAGAACATCCTGCTCTCTACCGGAGGTGCCAAGCAGAAGGCAAGCATGCTCGATGCGGCCCGCGAGCTGAAGGAGAACGGTTACAACCTGTATGCTACCGGAGGAACCAGCCGCTTCCTCACAGAAAACGGTATTGAAAATACATTGGTATACTGGCCGAACGAGGAGGGACATCCTCAGGCATTGGATATGCTGCACCAGAAACAGATCGACATGGTGGTGAACATTCCGAAGAACCTCACCGAAGGCGAGATCAGCAACGGTTACAAGATCCGTCGCGCCGCCATCGACCTGAATATTCCGTTGATCACCAACGCACGTCTGGCAAGTGCATTTATCCATGCATTCTGCAAGATCAAGACCGATGACATTGTCATCAAGAGCTGGTCAGAGTACAAGTAATAAAGCTTATGTATGAATTTTGAAATCATCTTTGTATTGCTATGTCTGGTTGCAATGATCGTTGCTTTAATCAACGACCGTATGCGGCCAGGCATGGTCCTTTTCTCGGTGGTTGTGCTTTTTTTGTGCACCGGAATCATTTCTCCGAAGGAGTGTCTGGAAGGATTTTCCAATAAAGGCATGATCACAGTAGCCCTGCTTTTCTTAGTGAGCGAAGGTATTCGCAAGAGTGGGGTATTGGAACAGTTCATTTACCGGCTGCTCCCGAAGGAGAAGTGCAGTGTGGCCAAGGGCAACATGCACATGCTTCCAGTTATCGCCTTTATCTCAGCCTTTTTGAACAATACACCGGTAGTCGTTATTTTTGCCCCGATTATCAAGAACTGGGCCCGACGGACCGGACTCTCAGCCACCAAATTTCTGATTCCGCTTTCCTATGCCACTATTTTGGGCGGTATGTGTACCCTCATCGGTACTTCCACCAACCTGGTTGTCGACGGTATGATTCAGGAAGCGGGTTACGAAGGTTTTACCATTTTCGAACTCGGTAAAATCGGAGTGATCATTACCGTAATCGGTATTGTCTATCTGGTTCTTTTCTCGAAGAAACTCTTGCCCGAGGTAAATGCCAAGGACGAAGAACTGGAAGATCTCACCGCCGAAAGCAATGTTGTTTGTGTAGAAGCCGTGATCGGAGCCCGTTTTCCCGGTAACGGCAAGACTTTGAAAGAATTCGACTTTCCGCGTCACTACGGTGCTACGGTGCGCAGTCTGCACCGCAACGGTGTGCGTCTGGAAGGCGACTGGATGAATATCCGTCTGTGTGAAAACGACACCTTAGTATTGGAAACCGACGACAAGTTCATCCCGACCTGGGGTGACAGCCGTGTCTTCCTGATGCTTTCCGTGATGGATGCCGACATGCAGATGGAGCGCAAGAAGCGCTATTTTGCCATGATCCTGTTGCTGTTTATGATTGTGGGTGCCACGGTGGGCGAACTTCCCTTTGTGGCCAATCTGTTTCCCGGAGTCAAACTCGACATGTTTTTCTTCGCGTGTATCACCACAGTCATTATGGCCTGGACAAAAATGTTTTCTCCCAAGAACTATACCAAGTATATTTCCTGGGATGTACTGATTACGATTGCCTGTGCCTTTGCCATCAGCAAGGCCATGGAGAATTCCGGCTTTGCCTCGTTCATTGCCAATCAGATTATCGGACTCACCGATTCACTGGGACCGCACGCCCTGCTGGCCATTATTTTCCTGATCACCAATCTGTGTACGGAGCTGATCACTAACAATGCCGCCGCCGCTTTGGCTTTCCCCATCGCTTTGGCCGTGTCCCGTCAGTTGGGTGTTGACCCCACACCGTTCTTCGTGGTGATCTGTATTGCCGCTTCGGCTTCGTTCTCCACACCGATCGGTTATCAGACCAACCTGATTGTGCAGGGTATCGGAGGCTATAAGTTCACCGATTTTGTACGTATCGGTCTGCCGCTGAATATCATCGTATTCATATTATCCATCCTATTAATCCCCATGTTCTGGAACTTCTAAAACTGTATGGAAGAATGACACAAGAGAATAACATATATCCCATCTATGACAAGATGATGACCCGTGCCGACAAGGAGGCCTTGCTCGGTCAGAAAGGTATGATGATCTGGTTCACCGGTCTTTCCGGTTCCGGCAAGAGCACCATCGCTCTGAGTCTGGAGCGCGAACTGGACAAGCGCGGCATTCTTTGCCGCATTCTCGACGGCGACAATATCCGTTCGGGCATCAACCGTAATCTCGGTTTCTCGGAAGAGGACCGTGTGGAAAACATCCGCCGTATCGCCGAAGTGGGCAAACTGTTTGTAGACACCGGCATTGTGACCATTGCCGCGTTCATCAGTCCGACCAACCAGCTCCGTGAGATGGCCGCCGAGATCATCGGCAAGGACGATTTCCGTGAGATTTATGTCAGCACCCCGCTGAGCGTCTGCGAGCAGCGCGATGTCAAGGGCCTTTATGCCCGTGCCCGTCGCGGCGAGATCAAGGACTTTACGGGAGTGAGCGCTCCGTTCGAGGCTCCCGAGCATCCCGCCCTTTCGCTCGATACCTCCAAGCTCTCTTTGGAAGAAGCCGTGAACCAGGTGCTTCAGTTAATTTTCGAATCCAACAACAATAAATAATATTGATTATGGCAGAATATAGTTTGAGTCATTTGCAGGAGCTCGAGGCCGAGTCTATCCACATCATCCGTGAGGTGGCCGCCGAGTTTGAAAATCCTGTGATGCTTTATTCCATAGGTAAGGACTCTTCTGTAATGGTGCGTCTGGCCGAGAAAGCCTTTGCGCCCGGAAAAGTACCGTTCCCTTTGATGCACATCGATTCCAAGTGGAAATTCAAGGAAATGATCGAGTTCCGCGACAATTACGCCAAGCAGTACGGCTGGAACCTGATTGTAGAGTCTAACATGGAAGCCTTCCATGCCGGAGTGGGTCCGTTTACCCACGGCAGTAAGGTACACACCGATCTGATGAAGACCAAGGCTCTGCTCGACGCTTTGGCAAAATACAAGTTCGATGCCGCTTTCGGTGGCGCTCGCCGCGATGAGGAGAAGAGCCGTGCCAAGGAGCGTATTTTCTCTTTCCGCGACCAGTTCCAGCAGTGGGATCCGAAGAACCAGCGTCCTGAGTTGTGGGACATCTACAACAGCCGTGTGCACAAGGGCGAAAGCATCCGTGTGTTCCCGTTGAGTAACTGGACCGAGCTCGACATCTGGCAGTACATCCGTCTGGAGAACATTCCTATTGTGCCGCTGTACTTCGCCAAGGAGCGTCCGGTGGTCAATATCGACGGTCAGCTTATTATGCCGGACGATGACCGCCTGCCGGAGAAATACCGCGACCAGATCGAGATGAAGAAAATCCGCTTCCGTACTCTGGGCTGCTGGCCGCTGACCGGAGCCATCGAGAGCGAGGCAGACACCATCGAGAAGATTGTGGAGGAAATGATGACCACCACCAAGAGTGAGCGTACCACCCGTGTGATCGACTTCGACCAGGAAGCGTCCATGGAGCAGAAAAAGCGTGAAGGATATTTTTAAAACAGAAAGATTATGGCAGTTCAAAATATTAAGGAATTCCTGGATCAGGATGAAAAGAAAGACCTGTTGCGTTTGCTGACCGCCGGTTCTGTAGACGACGGAAAGTCTACGCTGATCGGCCGTCTGCTGTTCGACAGCAAGAAGCTCTATGAAGACCAGTTGCAGGCGTTGGAGCGCGACAGCAAGCGTGTGGGCAATGCCGGTGAGCACATCGACTACGCCCTGTTGCTCGACGGACTGAAAGCCGAGCGTGAGGAGGGTATCACCATCGACGTGGCCTACCGTTATTTCTCAACCAATTTGCGTAAGTTTATCATTGCCGACACTCCGGGACATGAACAATACACCCGCAATATGATTACCGGCGGATCAACCGCCAATCTGGCCATCATTCTGGTAGATGCCCGTACCGGTGTCATCACCCAGACCCGTCGCCACACCTTCCTGGTGTCTTTGCTCGGCATCAAGCACATTGTGCTGGCAGTAAACAAGATGGACCTGGTGGACTTCAGTCAGGAAGTGTTCGACAAGATTGTGGGCGAGTACCGCAAGCTGACCGATTACCTGGGTATTGACGATGTAACCTGCTTCCCGCTGTCCGCCCTCGATGGCGACAACGTGGTAGAGAAGTCCGACCGCACTCCGTGGTACGACGGACCGGCATTGCTCGACTTCCTGGAGACTGTGCCTATCCACACCGACCGCAATATGGACGACTTCCGCTATCCGGTGCAGTATGTGCTGCGTCCGAACCTCGACTTCCGTGGTTTCTGCGGCAAGATCGCTTCCGGCGTAATCCGTAAGGGCGACGAAATCATGGCTCTGCCTTCCAAGAAGAAATCACACGTAAAGAGCATCGTGACCTACGAGGGCGAGCTCGAAGAAGCTTTCTGTCCGCAGTGTGTCACCATTACTTTGGAAGATGAGATCGACATCTCCCGTGGCGAGATGATTGTCAAGAGCGACAATCTGCCGGAAATCGGCCGTCATGTAGAAACCATGCTCGTGTGGATGGACGAGGAGCCTATGGACCGCAAGAAGCAGTTCTATCTGAAGCACAATACCAATACCACCCGTGCCACCATCGATCAGATTGCCTATAAGGTAGACGTGAACACTATGGAGCAGAGCCCGGCTGAGTTCTTCAAACTCAACGAGATCGGACGTGTGCAGATCACCACAGCCAAGACTCTGTTCTTCGATGCCTATTCCAAGAACAAGGCTACCGGTTCGTTCATCCTGATCGACCCGATTACCAACAACACCAGTGCGGTGGGTATGATCATCGGTCCTACAGCTGTTACCGACATCGAGCACGAAGATATTCCGGAACTGAATCTGCAGAAGCTGGGCATTGCTCCGGAGCATTACGACGCAATCGAGAAGGCCGTGAAAGACCTTTCACGTCAGGGTATCGCCATTAACATCATCAAATAAGAGAGGAGGAAGGAATGGGACTACTGGAATTCAGTAAATTGCCGGTCAATACGCTTGTAGGCGCAGACTGGGATACATTCAAGAAGATGACCGACGGGCAGAATATCGGTTCCAAATACAAGAACAAGTATTATCTGACCAAGGGCGTGTGCCGCCTGTTGAGCACCCTCAAGTGCTTGCAGGACAAGAAGTACGAAAAGCTGCTGGCTTCACAGCCGTTGCAGAACGACCCCGTGTTCATCTTGGGCCACTGGCGCAGCGGAACCACTTTTGTGCACAACATCTTTGCGCAGGACAAGCATTTCGGTTACACCACTACTTATCAGACTGTGTTCCCGCACCTGATGATGTTTGGACAGCCTATGTTCAAGAAGACCATGGGCTGGTTGATGCCGGACAAGCGTCCGACCGACAACATGGAGCTGGCGCCCGATCTGCCTCAGGAGGAAGAGTTCGCCCTGTCAAACATGATGCCATATTCTTATTATGACTTCTGGTTCTTCCCGGAGCGCATGATGGAGTATTGCGAGCGTTACCTCACTTTCGAGAAGATTACACCGGAGGAGCTGAAGGTATTTAAGGAGACCTTCCTCAAGCTGGTGAAGATTTCGTTGTGGAACACCGGAGGTACACAGTATCTGTCCAAGAACCCGCCGCACACCGGTCGTGTAAAGGCTCTGGTGGAACTGTTCCCCAATGCCAAGTTCATCTATCTGATGCGTAACCCGTACACCGTGTTCGAGAGCACCCGCAGCTTCTTCAACAACACCATCAAGCCGCTGGAGCTCCAGCCTTACGATGAAAACGTGATGGAGCAGAACATTCTCGATGCCTATACACAGCTGTATCGTGCTTACGAGGAACAGAAGAAGTTCATCCCCGAAGGCAATCTCTATGAGGTGAAGTTTGAGGAGTTTGAGCGTGATGCTTTGGCCACTACCGAGGATATTTACCGCAAGCTGAATATTCCGGGATGGGAAGAAGCCCGTCCGGCCATTGAGGCTTATGTGGGCAAGAAGAAAGGCTACAAGAAGAACAAGTATGAATACAAGCCGCGCACCGTTCAGCTGGTGAACGATAACTGGGGCTATGCCCTGAAGGACTGGGATTATCCGGTGCACTAAGCTGAGCATGGCTTGACGAATATTATTGTATAAAATGGCTCCGTCCCCTTTCCCGAGTGATTCGGGAGAGGGGACGGAGTTTTTTAAAAGTTTAATATCAGGAGATTCTGAAACTATCGCCTTTTTATGCCAAAACGTTTCTTTTCCTTGGTAGAGAATATATCTGTAGTTTCCAAAATATTAAAAACTTCATTCATATCAGTTTCATTTAGCATTCCATAATATTCTCCAGAACAAAGCTTGCTTATAGGAATGGAAAACAATTCACCGCAGTCTGCAAAACTGTCATATTTTAGAAACTCAGGATAGTTCTCAACCTAAAGCAAATATTGAGCAGACAAATATTCCTTTGAGAATGATGCTTGTGGACTCATTTTAGTATTGACAAGAACCGAACCGTAACAAATGTCGTTATGCTTATCTACACCAATTATAATCAGACGCTTGGGCTTTGATGTTCTATGGCTCAATACTAATCCGTCGTCAGTGGAAAGAGTAGTCAAAATCAATGCTCCAGGTATAACCTTGTCTTCTGTTACCATGCGTTCATTGTGAAGATAACTCTGTTGTAGTTCTCTTAGATCCATTCTAATGCACGCTTATTACTTTGACGTTCTCTGATCACCTCAAGCATGTCATTGCTTGCACCACCAGCTTTTGCCATATCCCACATTGCAATCTTTGTATCTTCTCCTGTTTGCTCTGAATGGGCTTTTGCCTTTTTCCATGCCTTGTCGTGCGAAAGATCACTTAAATCAAATGCCTTCACATCCTTACATTTTGCTATCCATTTGTTAAGAATCTTTATGTTAGAACCTGATAATTCGTCCATATCACATTGTTGGCAAGCAGTTACTATTTGATGACCGTCCTTTATTGTTACGCAAAGAGCTTCTGCAAACTGCTTCAGTTCTTGTGATTCAACAGATATTTTTCCTTCTACTGCCTTTAATACTTTATAAGTAAGAGCTGGAACAGGACCATGTTTTCTTGCCAAAAAAGAATCCTCCATCATCGGAGTGCCATATAATACCAGATGTTCTTGCTGTGCAAAATACATTACCTTAAAGAGATGGATATAATCCACTCCCTCTTTCATCTGCTCAAGTACGTATAGTACAGTAGCTTTGATTTTATTTATTTGATCTATTGTTTTCATTATTAATATAATAGATACTCTTATTCAGATTTTGAAAGAGCATGGCTTCATTACCGATTCTGATATTTTATCAGAATCTGGTAATAAATCTACATTTGAAACTTATCATTTACGGGCAAAGGCTGTTTCCGAAGAGATATCATTGAAGGATCTTGCAAGAGTCTTGCTGATGATAAATAAAAAGCACTGTCCTCCCATGGTCGTCCAGATGTTGTGCAGATCCGTAGTGGACATGGGAACCAGTTCCAAAGTATAACTTTCATTGCCGACCTCGAACCGGGGCAGCGACTGAACGAAAGTGAGTGCATCGGACAATACTGACAACGCTTCGGCATACC
>CALUIU010000008.1 GCA_944320795.1 Candidatus Paraprevotella stercoravium
GAAGGATGACATGATAACGCGGAAATAGCTCAGTTGGTAGAGCACGACCTTGCCAAGGTCGGGGTCGCGAGTTCGAGTCTCGTTTTCCGCTCTTCTTCTGAAAGAATGCCCAGGTGGCGGAATGGTAGACGCGCTCGTTTCAGGTGCGAGTGTTGAGAGACGTGCAGGTTCGAGTCCTGTTCTGGGCACAGTTGAAGGAGAATGTTCAACGAACGGAGAGATGGCGGAATTGGTAGACGCGCTACTTTGAGGGGGTAGTGACAATTGTGTCGTGGGAGTTCGAGTCTCCTTCTCTTCACAAAAATAAATGCGGAAATAGCTCAGTTGGTAGAGCACGACCTTGCCAAGGTCGGGGTCGCGAGTTCGAGCCTCGTTTTCCGCTCTTTTTTCCGAAAGAAATGCCCAGGTGGCGGAATGGTAGACGCGCTCGTTTCAGGTGCGAGTGTTGAGAGACGTGCAGGTTCGAGTCCTGTTCTGGGCACCAGGTTTTAAAGGAGGTATCTTTGATACTTCCTTTTTTTTTGTATCCCTTCCGTTGTATGTCGGAAGGATGAATCATGTTTGTTGATTCTGTTTCTTTTGGATTTGCCAGGTGTTGAACAGGTTATGCCAAATGCTGTAACAGCCTCCGGCAATGGCTGTAGCCGGATTCATGAAACTGCTTCCCAGCCAGATGGCAAATACCGTGTTCTTCTGTCCGAAGGACTGTCCGGCACAGATACTTTCCCCGAATCTTTTTCCAATGGCTTTTCCGGCCCAGAACTGAAAGGCGCAGCAGAACAGAGATACCAGCGCGATACCGGATAGCGTGCCGAGGCTTGCGGAAGTATGCGCAACACTCTGTGCCGTGATACCCATAGCTATGGATAAGGCTACACCCCATAAGTAAAAGGCCAGATTACGTACCTGGTTGATCTGTTCGGTAGTTTTCCGGAAAAAAGTCCGGAAAATCCAGGCTGCTACCATGGGCGCAATGAGCAGCGGGAAAGTACGGGCCATAATAATGGTGGCCAGGTTTCCAAAAGAATAATGCTGCGAGTCGCTGAGTATTGGGAGCAATACCGGTATCGTGCAGGCTGTGGCAATATTGATCAGTATCGTATAAGATATGGTTCCTGAGATGTTTCCGCCCAGTTTTTCCGTAACGACAGCCGCAGCTGTGGCAGTGGGACAGATAAAACAGAGGATGCCTGCTTCTATCCAGATTTTCAGATCCGAATGAACCCATGGGGTAATCAAAGCCAGTATGAAACTGATACCTACCTGAAGAAGGGCAATAAGCACCTGCCATCGGGAAAGGCGCATTTTTCGCAAGTCGATCTTGCAGAAGGTGAGAAATAGCATGGAAAAGATCAGGCAAGGCTGCACGATTTCCAAAGTACGGTTGATAAAAGGACTGATACGGTCAATGTGTGGGATGTATGACCCGATAATGTATGCCAATACTCCCGTGACAATGGCTACCGGAAGAGTCCATTTCTTTAGGAAACTGATAATCTTCATTCTTATAATCTGTAAACGGGTGCAAAGATAGCTTTTTCAGAGAATATCTGTTATAATTTGTTTCCTTTGTTTGTGCATTTCGGGCATTTTTTCTAATTTTGTCGCGGATTGCCTATTCGTGTGAATAATAGGTATTCGTTGCTTTTTTCAGGTATTAATTTGTTTATTTTTATTGGGCAGATGAATTTATATATCCGCTATTTTGATGAAGAATGTATTGTAAGCAGTGTACAGGAAGCTTTTGATTTTCTGTCGTCTATTCCGGGCATCATTGTTGATGATTATTTCATGAACGATCTGAAACAATATATGGAAAGTCCGATGCCTTATCCCAAACGCTATAAGGTGCGCCCCAGGGTCTATTTTATTGTGATCAAGACCATGGCGCAGACGCTTGCTGAATTTAAGGAAAACGGGGCGCGGCAGGCTATGACTGTGGAAAATCCTAAAGATGCTGTGATAAACCGGCTTACGGAAGAGCAGATCGGATGGTATGAAGGAGAGATCCTGTTCAAAAGAGTGATCGCGATTCCCGGAACCAATAAGTTCCAATACAAGGATACTACATTCAAGGCACGGGTAAAGGCTCACTCTCCAATGGAATGCTATACCCGGATTATTGACCATCTGCGGGCACGTCGGGATGTAGATCCGCGTAGCCAGTTTCCGTCATCGAAAGGGCGCAATTTCCGTTACCAGTATTTGGGATTGAAACCTGAAAATGCTGAGATGCCTGCATGATTTGCTTTTTAGTTCATGATTATTAATCTTTAAAAACATAAAGTCGGAATTTATGCAAAACAAGAATTACGCCGTTGAGTCCGTATTAGACTTGAACGCCAGCAATATCTGGGGCTTGGATGCTATGGAGTTGGCGGAATTGTGGAATAACGAAAAGAAAGATGAAGATTCGCCGGCCTCTGAGGATAAGATTCTCAATGTTTTGAGACGTGCCTTTGAAGTGACCCAGTTTGATTCTGAAAACGAACGTGAGGCTGCCAAATATAAGACCGGTTCCTATGTTATCCTGTCTCATTTTGATGAAAAGAAAAAAGGAGCTATCGCTATCCGTAAAAAGGAAATCAAGCGGATTACCGATCTTTCTTATGAGAATGTGAAATATATCTCTGCCGCAACCTTATTGGAACTGATTGAACGGAATTTCGGTGGAGGATGGGACTCAATTTCTCTGGCAATCAAGGATATTATCGAGTCTGCCTTTGATATCAGTACGACCACGCTGCCTGCTTCGCGAATTCATGCCAAGGGAGGAACCATGGAGCGTAAGGTGGCCGATGGTTATGAGTATCTGGAGGTGCCTAAGGGTACTTGGGTAGAGGCTATTTTTGCCAAGAAGAAAGACTTGCAGGAAAAACTGAGATTTGTTCCGGAGCCTCAATATGACGAGGACGGTAACCGCCGTCATGTGGCTGACGAGAATGATGACGACGATGCGGCCGAAAACGATGAGGAGAACTTCTATGAAAGTTATACTCCGGAAGCTGATGTGAAGGACGTGGATGATATGTCTGATGAACTTTAATCTGTAGTATAATAAAAAATGAGATAACGAGTATTCTGCCGGATTGGTGCAGAATACTCGTTTTTATAAAACATGCCTTTCCTGCAATAATTTTGTGTGCCGATGCTTGATGGTCGTCTGCTTTTTGTTTTTTTGACTCTTTCAGCTTTCTTGCCGGAAGAGGGGTTTGCCGTGTCCGGATTTTCTGAAAATGATTCTACTGAGGTGACTCTTCCTTTAGACAGTGTGGCTTTTCAGGAACTGATCGTATCGGGCAGAAAGACCCCTATCCGTATGCAGGGAGATACGTTGGTTTTTGATGTGTCGTGCTTTTATGTACCCGAAGGGTCAAAACTGCGTTTGTTGCTGGAACGGATTCCCGGACTGGAGGTTACCGGAGACGGGCGGATTCTTGCCAAGGGTAAGGATGTGGTGCGCATAAAACTTAACGGAAAGGATTTTTTCAAGGAAAATACGGATCTGGCATTAAACAGTATGCCTGTGGAAATTCTAAGCGAAGTACGCCTTTATGAGGAATATTCCGATGAAGAGGAACATACGGGAGTGCGGCGGCATGAAGGGGAGCAGGTGCTTGACGTGTATACACAGCCGGATCGCAGTCGGGGATGGCTGATAGATGTGCAGGGAGCTTATGGAACGAGTGACCGTCGTCAGGGGAATGTGACCGTGAGCGGATTTGCACCCTCTGTTCAGGGGATTCTTTCCTGTTCCGCAGATAATCAGCCGGCTGTTTTTGGCGTGGAAGGGTCTTATCTGGATAAGCTGTCTGCTGAAACAAATGTCAATGATGTGAACCGCCAGTCTTATAATGGTATTGTGAATTTTTCCAGCGGGCGGTGGGAAGTGAATGCCACTGCTTTTTTAAGCAGCGGTGAGACCGCTTCATTGGCAGAATCAACAACAGAATATTATTTGAAGGATCCCAGAATGTATACCGTGGGGGATGATGAGCGCGCAACCGATATCCGTTCTGCCAATCTGTCATTGGACTGGGTGTATCAGCGGGAGTCTTTTTTATGGAGCACCAAAACCTTTCTGAACCATTCCAGGTACAGGCATTCTTTGTATACGCTTTCTGAAACCCGAGAGGAATATTTTGAGGAAAAAGACGGAAAACTGTGGCGCAAGGAACGTGTCTTGAACAGTAATCAATATTCGAATGAGGGTGTTTTAAAGAATATGAGGGCCGGTGTGTCTACCATGGTGAACAAGTCGTGGGGGGAAGTGGGCAGTAACTGGGATTTCTCAGCCAGCCTGCAATATTCTGATAATGACGAAGATGGATTTTCGCACGCGGATATTTATTATTCTTTGGCCGATGCCGTGAGCCGTCAGGTGCAGGAGACGCATGCCGTTGAAAAAGGAATACAGGGAGCGGTGAAGAGTATGCTGACTTTGGCGCCAAGTCAGTCGGTGAAGGTGCAACTTTCTTATGGAGTGGAAGGGCAGCGTGATTTTGTAGACCAGAAGGTATATGACCTGAGCTTCGTTTTCCTGGATATGAGGCCCGGTGAAGGCTGTATGCCAACTGACAGTTTGGGAAAGGATGCTCATCTGACTACCTGGATACACGATATCCGGGCGTTGCTGCAATATGAAAAAGGAGCCTGGGCGCTGACCGCAGGAGTGACTTTTGAGCCACAGAGAATGTCTTTGCATTATATGAAAGGCGGACGGGCTGTGGATAGCGTTCAGAATGTCTTTTCTGTCTTGCCGGAACTGGTCCTGCGGTACAGACGGGCAGACCGTTGGAATCTGAGTCTGCATTATATGGGCAGACGTAAGCAACCGGACTTGAGCGGTATGCTTCCGATATGGGATTATACGGATCCGATGCACCGGTATGTCGGCAATAAATCTTTAAAACCCGAGACGAATCATATCTTGTCGTGCACTTTCTTTTCATTTGAACCGGTATGGCAAAGACAGGTAACAGTTTCGCTCAATGCCGCTGTCAATCAACAGTCGATTGCACAAAAGACTGCTTTTGATCCTGAAACGGGAGGCTATACCGTGACGCCGGTAAATGTGAACGGTAATTGGAGCGCTTCCGCTTTTGTTGATTTCAGTACTTCTTTCCGTAAGTTCAAGCGTTGGATGATGGAGTGGAAAGGGGGCGTGAATGCTACTTCCCAAAGAGCTTTGCAGGAACGGCTCCATGAAGAAGGAAAACAGCATGATGCTGGTCTCCGGATCCAGTCATTGACTACGACAAACTATTGGGCGATACAATATCGTTACAGGATGTTGTCGTTGAAACCTTATGCGTATATGACTCTGGCCAGCTACCGGAATGATTTGCAAAAAGATCTGAACGCGGATTTGTGGATCTATGGCGGGGGCGGACTGATGAGTATGGGTTTTGATTCCGGGTTGAGCATAGGAGTGGATTTTTACCGGAACTGCCGTGCCGGATACTGGCGGGACGATATGAATGTGCGGGAGTGGATCTGTAATCTGGAGGTGTCCTATTCGTTCCTGAAAAGCAAGTCCTTGGAAGTCAAGCTTCAAGGATTTGATGTTTTGCGGGAATTACATTCAGTGAATCAGGTAAATACGGTTACTTTCCGTCAGGAGACCATAAACCGCAAGGGAGTGAACAGTTATTTTATGCTCAGCCTGAGCTATCACTTTGATCGTTTCCCTTCAAAGGGGTAGTCTGTCTTAATATTCGTTACGAAGATATTTTTATTTCATACTTCTGGACTCTTCTCATTTTTTTCTGCTACCTTTGTAAACATAAAGCATTTCATTATGGGAAAAAGATCAAGAAGGAAATGGTTCGTTCCCGATGGTGTGGAACCTACTGAATTGGAAAAGAGAGTGATGTCCTTTGAACAGCAAGGATGTCTGGTTCCCGACAGGAAACTGATCAAAACACAAGAACAGATAGAAGGAATCCGTCGAAGCGGTGTGATCAATACCGGAGTGCTCGATCTGGTGGCCCAGGAAATCCGTCCGGGTATGACGACTCTGGAGATTGACAAATTGGTTTATGACTATACTGTAGGGCATGGAGCAATACCGGCTCCCCTGAACTACGAAGGTTTTCCGAAGAGTGTCTGCACTTCAATAAACGAGGTGGTGTGTCATGGAATTCCGAATGAGTTTGATGTTCTGGAAGAAGGAGACATTGTCAATGTGGATGTTTCCACTATTTTGGACGGATATTACAGCGATGCCTCACGTATGTTTGTTGTAGGCGGAAAAACAACTCCCGAAAAACAGAAACTGGTGGATGTGGCCCGCGAATGTCTGGAAATCGGTATGGAGGCGGCAAAACCTTATGGATTTGTGGGAGATATTGGGCACGCCATTGCCCAGCATGCCCATAAAAACGGTTTTTCCGTAGTACGTGATCTTTGCGGACATGGAGTAGGACTGGAGTTTCATGAAGAGCCGGAAGTCTTGCATTATGGAAAGAAACGCACGGGTATGCTGCTCGTTCCGGGAATGGTCTTTACGATCGAACCGATGATCAATATGGGTGACTGGAGAGTGTTTGTGGATGAAGAAGACGGTTGGACGGTTGTGACTGAAGATGAGTTGCCGAGTGCCCAGTGGGAACATACCTTTGTGATGACTGAGCACGGGTTGGAAATATTGACGCATTAAGCTGAAAATTATGGAGGAAAAAAAAGACATATACATATTGGGTATCGAGTCGAGCTGTGACGATACCTCGGCCGCTGTTTTGAGAAACGGGGTTTTGCTGAGTAATGTAACGGCCAGTCAGGCCGTGCATGAGGCTTACGGAGGGGTTGTACCCGAACTGGCTTCGCGCGCGCATCAGCAGAATATCGTGCCGGTGGTAGATCAGGCTTTGAAGCGTGCCGGAATCACCAAGGAACAGTTGTCGGCAGTAGCCTTTACACGTGGTCCCGGGTTGATGGGGTCGCTTTTGGTGGGAGTATCCTTTGCCAAGGGATTTGCCCGTGCATTAGGTGTTCCGATGATCGATGTGAATCATTTACAGGGGCATGTGCTGGCACATTTTATCAAGGAAAATGATGCGGATTCTGATCAGCCCCAATTCCCGTTTCTCTGCCTGCTGGTAAGTGGTGGAAACTCGCAGATTATTCTGGTAAAGGCATATAATGATATGGAGGTTCTGGGGCAGACTATTGACGATGCGGCCGGCGAGGCGATTGACAAATGCTCTAAGGTAATGGGGTTAGGCTATCCCGGTGGACCGATTATCGACCGCCTGGCGCGTCAGGGAAATCCGCAGGCCTATCATTTTGCCCGTCCGCAGATCGAAGGTTATAATTACAGTTTCAGCGGATTAAAAACCTCTTTCCTGTATTCATTAAGAGACTGGCTCAAGGAAGATCCGGATTTTATAGAGCATTACAAGGAAGATCTGGCCGCTTCATTGGAGTTTACCATTGTAGACATTCTGATGAAGAAACTGAGAAAGGCAGCCAAGGATACCGGTATCCGTCAGGTGGCGGTAGCGGGTGGCGTATCAGCCAATAACGGCTTGAGAAACGCATTTCAGGAGCATGCCCGTAAATACGGATGGAAAATATTTATACCGAAATTTGGATATACTACGGATAACGCAGCCATGATCGGCATTACCGGATATTTTAAATATCTGGATCAGGATTTTTGTGATATCGATCTTCCCGCTTATTCGCGTGTGACCTTAAAATAATGAAAGATATGAACGTAGAATCTAAAATTTTAAGCAGAGAGATAAGCCCGATACTCTGGAAAGCCGGAGTGACGGTCTCAACGGCAGAAAGCTGTACAGCCGGACAAATTTCCGCGGCATTGACTTGTGTACCCGGAAGTTCGTCTTACTTTCAGGGTGGAGTCGTATGTTATTCCAACGATGTGAAGGTGAAGATGCTGGGAGTGCCTCAGGATATGATCAATGATTTCGGAGCGGTGAGCGAACCGGTAGTGCGGGCCATGCTTGAAGGAGCGCTGAAGGCTTTTGAAACCACTTATGCCGTAGCGGTAACCGGCTTTGCCGGACCCGGTGCCGGACCCGAGGCTCCTGTCGGTACCATCTGGATTGCTGTGGGCAGTGAAAAAGACGTGAATGTAGTTAAACTGGAAGGCGATGACGGGCGTGATGTGAATCTGGCACGTGCCACCCATATGGCCTTGCAAATGCTACTGGATATCTTGAAAAAGGATTTTCCTGCAGAAGAAGAATGATTTTTTTCTCAAAATACTTGTATATTTGGAAATTAACCATTAATTTTGCAACCTGTTTGAAGGAAGCTATTAGAAAGTTAACAAAAAAGGAAGCTAGAAATGTCGAAGATTTGTCAAATTACCGGAAAGAAAGCCATGATTGGCAACAATGTTTCTCACTCAAAGCGTCATACTAAGAGAAGCTTTGATGTAAACTTGTTTACTAAGAAGTTCTACTATGTAGAGCAGGATTGCTGGATCAGCCTGAATATCAGCGCTGCCGGTCTGCGTTACATTAACAAGGTAGGTCTTGATGCTGCGTTGAACAATGCGGTTTCAAAGGGATATTGTGATTGGAAAAGCATTAAAGTAATTGCTTAATTTATTAAGGAGGTAGAAACTTATGGCAAAGAAGGCTAAAGGTAATAGAGTGCAGGTAATTTTAGAGTGCACTGAAATGAAGGAGAGTGGTCTTCCTGGAACATCTCGTTATGTAACCATGAAGAATAGAAAGAATACTCCGGAAAGATTGGAATTGAAGAAGTACAATCCAATCCTGAAGAGAATGACTGTACATAAAGAAATTAAATAATAATAAGTAACTATGGCAAAGAAAACCGTTGCAACCCTCCAGACTGGTAAAACAGATGGACGTTCTTATACAAAGGTAATCAAGATGGTAAAGAGCCCTAAGACTGGTGCTTACATCTTTGATGAGCAGATGGTTCCTAACGAGCAAGTCAAGGACTTCTTCAAGAACTAAATAATAATCAATTGCCCCTTCTAGATTGCTAGAAGGGGCTTTTTGTTTAGAAAACGGAGATTTTCAATTCTTTTTTAGTGAAGGATTGAAAATCTTATATTATCTTTGTAGTAATACTAAAAATTATTATTATGGGATTATTCAGCTTTTTCTCCAAAGAAAAGAAAGAATCGCTTGACAAAGGTCTCGAAAAGACAAAAGAGAGTTTTTTCGGAAAAATTACTCGTGCCGTTGCCGGAAAGTCTAAAGTGGACGATGAAGTGCTTGATAATTTGGAAGAGGTGCTTGTCACTTCGGATGTAGGAGTGGATACGACTCTGAATATCATCAAGCGTATTGAAGAGCGTGTGGCCCGGGACAAGTATGTGACTACAAGTGAACTGAACGGTATCCTGAGAGATGAAATCGCCTCATTGCTGACCGAAAACAATACGAATGATACGGAAGGCTTTGATTTGCCGGCTACCAAAACTCCTTATGTGATTATGGTAGTGGGCGTGAACGGTGTGGGCAAGACCACGACAATCGGAAAACTGGCTTATCAGTTCAAGAAAGCTGGTAAAAAGGTTTATCTGGGAGCTGCGGACACTTTCCGTGCTGCCGCAGTAGAACAACTGGTAATCTGGAGTGAACGGGTTGGAGTTCCTATTGTCAAACAGCAGATGGGCAGTGATCCGGCTTCGGTGGCTTTTGATACGTTGAGTTCGGCGGTGGCGAACCAGGCCGATGTGGTGCTGATCGATACGGCCGGCCGTTTGCATAATAAGAAGGGACTCATGGATGAGTTGTCCAAGATCAAGCGTGTGATGCAGAAGGTGATTCCGGATGCTCCGCATGATGTGATGTTGGTGCTTGACGGCAGTACCGGACAGAACGCGTTTGAACAGGCCAAGCAGTTTACCGCCGCTACGGAAGTCACTTCCATGGCTATTACCAAATTGGACGGTACGGCTAAAGGAGGAGTGGTTATCGGAATTTCCGATCAGTTTAAGATTCCGGTACGCTATATCGGCTTGGGTGAAGGTATGGAAGACTTGCAGCCTTTTAACCGGAAAGAATTCGTTAATTCTCTCTTTGGAGAAAGAAAATAGCTGTTGATTGAATGAGTACACAGAAAAAAAATACAATAGATATTATTACGTTGGGCTGTTCCAAGAATCTGGTGGATTCGGAACAGCTGATTACCCAGTTGCGCGCCAATGGTTATGAAGTGACCCACGACGCGGAAAAACCCGAAGGGGATATTGTCGTGATCAATACTTGCGGCTTTATCGGAGACGCCAAGGAAGAAAGCATCAATATGATCCTGGAATGCTGTCAGGCCAAGGAAGAAGGCTTGCTGAGCAAGGTGTTTGTGATGGGGTGTCTTTCCGAGCGTTATCTGAAAGAGCTGGGAGAAGAAATTCCTCAAGTGGATAAGTTTTACGGAAAGTTCAACTGGAAGGAACTGATTGCGGACCTGGGTAAGACATATCATGAGGAATTAAAACTGGAGCGACAAATTACGACTCCTTCCCATTATGCTTACCTGAAAATATCCGAAGGCTGTAACCGTCATTGTTCTTATTGTGCCATTCCGATCATTACCGGAAAACATCAGTCTCGTCCGATGGAAGAGATTGTAGAAGAGGTGCGCGGACTGGTAGCCAAGGGGGTAAAGGAATTTCAGGTCATTGCTCAGGAACTGACTTATTATGGAGTGGATCTTTACCAGAAACAGATGCTGCCGGAGTTGGTAGAGCGTATATCGGATGTTCCGGGTGTAGAATGGATCCGCTTGCATTATGCGTATCCCGCACATTTTCCAGAGGATCTGCTGCGTGTCATGCGTGAACGTGATAATGTATGTAAGTATCTGGATATAGCCTTGCAGCATATCAGCGATCCTGTACTTGAGAAAATGCGTCGTCATGTAACTTCAGAACAGACTTATCGCCTGATTGAGAAAATGCGGGCGGAAGTTCCGGGTATTCACTTGCGTACCACGCTGATGGTGGGTCATCCGGGTGAAGGAGAGAAGGAGTTTGCCGAACTGCTTGAATTTGTGCGTTGGGCCAAATTTGACCGTATGGGAGCCTTTGCCTATTCTGAGGAAGAGGGTACATATTCTGCCGAACATTATGAGGATGATATACCTCAGGACGTGAAAGAGCGTCGTCTTGACGAGCTGATGGCTTTGCAACAGGATATTTCAGAAGAACTGTCGCAAAAGAAAGTGGGTCAGACCCTTAAGGTTATTATTGATCGTATTGAAGGTGATTATTATATCGGACGAACGGAGTTTGACTCTCCGGAAGTAGATCCTGAAGTGTTGATTCCTTTGTCGGAAGGAGAGCTGGAGCTGGGTTGTTTCTATCAGACGAAGATAACCGGTTCGGATGCGTTTGATCTTTATGCAACGTTAGTTTAAAAAAGAAACTGTTTTGAATAATAAGGAATTTGTTTCAGAATTATCTCGTAGGATGGGGTATAGCCAGAAAGACTGTTCCTCTCTGCTGAGTGCGCTCGTTTCGGAGATTTCAAGTCAGTTGGAAGAAGACCGTATCGTCTCTATCCAGGATTTTGGAACTTTTGAAGTGAGGAAGAAGCTGGAGCGTGTCGTGATCAGTCCGGCTACGCAGCAGCGTATGCTGGTACCTCCGCGTCTGGTCGTGGCTTTTAAACCCAGCACACAATTGAAAGACAGGTTTAACGAAGAAACTTAGAAAATATGGGTGGTCGTGCTTTATTGCAAGATTTGATACAAGGGGTATCCCGACGGGCAAATATTTCGGAACAGGAAGCCGAAACTTTTGTCCGTACCGTTTTTGCCGTAGTTTCCGACTCCTTATCGGATGAAAAGGTGATCAAGATCCGTAATTTGGGAACCTTTAAGCTGGTGGAAGTGGATGATCGGGAAACGGTTGATCCGACTACAGGGATGACCACTCGGGTGAAAGGCTACCGAAAGGTGGTGTTTACCCCGGATAATACACTGAAGGATCTGATCAACAAACCCTTTTCCCAATTTGAGACCGTGTTGCTGAATGAGTCTACTGATCTGGCTGATATGGAGCGCGGAGTAGATCCGGAAGCCTCAGTTGAAGATGAAGAACCGGAAGAGAGAGAAGGAGAGGAACTGCAGGAAGAAACGGAAACTCCGGATGTAGAGGAAAAAGAATCTGAGGAAACAGAACTTCCGGAAACTGCAGATGCGGAAGCTCCGCAGACAGAGACCGTGGAGTCTCCTTCCGCAGCGGAAGATACAGAAGAAACGATAGAAGAAGACCGGGATGATATGTCTTCTTCCAATATCGAGTATCAGCATGCCGACTATCAGAAAATTCAGGAACAGAAGGTTGAGGAGCTGAATGTGACGACCCAGACTGTGGAGCATCAGACGATAGAGCACCAGAGCATCGTGCATCAGAGTGAACCGGAAAGCGAGCGTCAGAGTCGTTGCATGCGTCTGTCACAAGGAGGGATGATCGGATTGTTTCTCTTTATCTTGTTGCTGATGGCCGGCAGTTATTTTGCCGGATATTATCGTGTATTGTGTCCTTGCGCACTCTGTCCTGATGGAGTGGAGCCGGCGGTTGTTGCGGAGATGAAAGAGGCTGATACTCTGACTGTCCGTGAGGAGAAACGACAGGTAGAGCCTGTAGAGAATGATTCTGTAAAGAAAGCTGAGCAGAATACGGGGGCATTGGCTGCATCTGCCCATCAGCAGGCAGCCCGGCAGGATTCGGTGAAGAGCCGTGAAGATTCTCTGAAGCATCTGCGTGCCAAGGCATCGGAGTATCCTCAGGTGAAAAATGCAAAATACCTGATAGTGGGTGTGAAGACTGTACACAAGCTGAAAAGCGGTGAGAGTCTGTTGCGGCTGGCCCAGCAAGTATATGGTTCACGGGAATTCGTAACCTATATTATTGAACTGAATCAAATAAAGGATCCGAATCTGGTACAGATCGGAAAAGAGATCAAGTTGCCTGAGTTGGTTAAAAGCAACGATAATTTATAATTTTAATCCGTGTAAAAAGTTTCTTAAATGCAGATTTGAGAAACTTTTTTTAATAGAATAATATTGGGAGTACGTGCCAAATGTACTAATTTTGAACCAAAATAAGATAACGTATAACTAAAAAGAAAGACAATGGCAGAAGCATTAGATATTCGTGAATTGAACGAACGTATTGAGCGCCAGAGTGCATTTGTGACCAATCTGATGACCGGTCTGGATCAGGTTATTGTGGGACAGAAACATTTAGCAGAGTCACTGCTGATTGGTTTGTTGAGTGATGGACATGTTCTGTTGGAAGGTGTTCCGGGTTTGGCAAAAACCTTGGCTGTCAAAACTTTGTCATCATTGATTGATGCGCAATTCAGTCGTATTCAGTTCACGCCCGACTTGTTGC
Organism: Candidatus Paraprevotella stercoravium; assembly: GCA_944320795.1. Classification (GTDB taxonomy): domain Bacteria; phylum Bacteroidota; class Bacteroidia; order Bacteroidales; family Bacteroidaceae; genus Paraprevotella; species Paraprevotella stercoravium. The sequence goes on from CALUIU010000008.1 coordinate 13,355, forward strand.
CTGCGGATGTGATCGGTACAATGGTCTATAGCCAGAAGGATGAAGCTTTTGAGGTAAAAAAGGGTCCGATTTTCGCCAACTTTATTCTGGCTGATGAGATTAACCGTGCGCCGGCCAAGGTTCAGAGTGCCTTGCTGGAAGCCATGCAGGAAAGACAGGTGACTATCAGCAAAAATACTTATAAATTGCCTGAACCTTTCCTGGTACTGGCAACACAGAACCCTATTGAGCAGGAAGGAACTTATCCGCTGCCAGAGGCACAGGTGGACCGTTTCATGCTGAAAGTGATCATTGACTATCCGAAGCTGGAAGAAGAGAAAAAGATTATCCGTATGAATATAGCCGGAGAGAAAACGGTAGTAAAACCGATTCTGAGCACTCAGGATATTCTTAATGCCCGTGAGGTGGTGAAACAGGTTTATCTGGACGAGAAGATTGAACAGTATATTGTGGACATCGTGTTTGCAACCCGTTATCCGGAGAAATATGGCCTGAAGGAATTGGAAAACTATATTGAGTTTGGTGGTTCTCCACGCGCTTCCATTAATCTGGCTCTTGCCGCACGTGCCTATGCGTTCATCAAGAGAAGAGGTTATGTGATTCCGGAGGACGTACGTGCCGTGGCTTACGATGTACTGCGTCACCGTATCGGTTTGTCTTACGAGGCTGAGGCCAACAATGTTCATAGCGAAGATATTATCAGTAAGATTCTGAATAAGGTTGAGGTGCCTTAATATATAAAAGAGGATATGGAAACGAGCGAGATCCTGAAACGTGTCCGAAAAATAGAAATCAAAACGCGTGGATTGTCGAACAATATCTTTGCCGGAGAGTATCACTCTGCCTACAAAGGGCGTGGTATGGCTTTTGCCGAAGTACGCGAATACCAATATGGTGATGACATCCGTGACATAGACTGGAATGTGACGGCGCGTTTCAATAAACCTTTTGTAAAGGTGTTTGAGGAGGAGCGTGAGCTGACAGTCATGTTGATGATCGACGTTTCATCCAGCCTGAATTTCGGAACCTCCATCCAACAAAAGAAAGATATGGTAGCCGAAATTGCGGCTACTCTGGCTTTCTCCGCCATCTTGAATAATGACAAGATCGGTGTGATTTTCTTTTCGGACCGTATTGAAAAGTTTATTCCACCCAAGAAAGGGCGGAAGCATATTTTGTATATTATCCGGGAACTGATTGATTTTCAGCCGCAGAGCAATCGGACGGATATCGGGCAGGCTGTAGCCTATCTGACCCGTGTGATCAAGCGTCGCTGTACGGCTTTTATCTTGAGCGATTTTATTGACGCAAAGGATTACAGTGTACCGCTGACTGTGGCCAATCAAAAACATGACATTGCGGCCATTCAGGTATATGACCGCAGAATGACCGATTTGCCGAATGTGGGATTAATGAAAGTGGTGGATGCTGAAACCGGCTTTGAACAGTATATTGATACTTCAAGCCGCAAGCTGCGTACCATGCATCGTGAGTGGTGGCTATCGCGCCAGAAGAATATGCAGTACCTCTTTTCCCGGAGTAATGTTGATTTTGTATCCGTTTGTACGGATGAGGATTATGTGGTTGCTTTAAAGGCATTATTTGCCAAACGAAATTAGGATGATGAAAAAGACACATAGTATAAGATTAGCTGCATGGTTCTTTCTGTTCTGTGTAGTGAATTGTTGTGGACTGCTGTATGCGCAGACTTCTGTGGATATCCGTATTGATTCACTGGAACTGCTGGTAGGGCAGCAGACCGGTCTTACTTTGGATGTAACAGCAGACCGCCAGTCCAAGATAACTTTTCCGGATATCAAGAAAGGGGCGGAACTGACTCCAGGAGTGGAGGTGGTAGATGTTGCGGCGGCAGATACCCAGTATCTGAACGATGGTGCCCGTATGACGGTGACCCAAAAATACGTCATCACTTCTTTTGATTCCGCTTTATATTATCTGCCCCCGATGGAAGTCCAGGTGAACGGAAAAGTGTACAAGTCCAAGAATCTGGCACTGAATGTGCTGGCCATTCCGGTGGATACCGTTCATATTAACAATTATGACGGTCCGCGGGATGTCATGGATTTGCCTTTTTCCTGGAAAGAAGACTGGGAACCTATATTCTGGTACTCTTTGCTGTTAGTGCTGCTGGTCCTGTTGACTTTATATCTGTTTATGCGCTATAAAGACAACAAGCCGATTATCCGTATCGTGAAAATTGCCCCTAAACTTCCGCCTCATAAGGTGGCCATGCAACAGATTGATCAGATCAAGGCCGAAAGAGGTTGGGAAAAGGAAGATTCCAAAGAATACTACACCCGTTTGACAGCAACACTTCGTACTTATATCCAAGAGCGTTACGGTTTCAATGCGATGGAGATGACCTCCAGTGAGATTATCGACCGTTTGCTGCTGGTGCAGGATCAGGCTGCCTTAAATGAACTGATTGTACTTTTCCGGACAGCCGATCTGGTCAAGTTTGCCAAATATAATACCCGTGCAAACGAGAATGACATGAATCTGGTAAATGCCATAGAATTTATCAATCATACAAAGCTGGAGCAGGATCCGAACCAGAAACCAGAACCGCAGATCGTTTCGTCGGAAGAACGCCGGAGCATGCGTCGTGTATGGGTTTTGCGTATCGCTATCGGTTGTGTCGCTCTTTCATCTGTGGGACTTTTAGTCTGGATTGGTTATATGATCTTTAAAGTGTTGTACTAAAAAAGAGGAACAATGACGTTTGCAAATATAGAATATCTTTTTCTGTTGCTGCTGCTCATACCGTATATCGTGTGGTATGTGTTGCGGTACAAAAAAAACGAGCCGACACTCCGTGTGCCCAGCACTCAGGCCTATATGTATGTGCCCAAGAGCTATAAAGTGTATCTGATCCATTTACCGTTTCTGTTGCGCCTGTTCGCACTGGTCATGATTATTCTGGTGCTGGCCCGTCCTCAGACCAGTAATGACTGGAAGAAGACCAATGTAGAAGGTATTGACATTATGCTCGTTATGGATGTATCGTCCAGTATGCTGGCTGAAGATCTGAAGCCGAACCGTCTGGAGGCAGCCAAACAGGTTGCGGCCGAATTTATATCCGGGCGTCCGAATGACAATATCGGTCTGACTCTTTTTGCGGCCGAGGCTTATACCCAATGTCCGATGACGACAGACCATGCGGTGTTAATGAATCTGTTTCAAAGCATAAAGAGCGATATAACATTAAGCGGAATGCTGGAAGACGGAACTGCTGTAGGTATGGGTATCGCCAATGCTGTGTCCCGATTGAAAGACAGTAAGGCAAAAAGCAAGGTCATCATTCTGTTGACAGACGGAACCAATAACCGGGGAGACATCTCTCCTCTGACCGCAGCGGAGATTGCCCAAAGTTTTGGTATCCGTGTGTATACCATCGGTGTGGGTACCAATGGTATGGCTCCTTATCCAATGCCTGTGGCCGGAAGAGTGGAGTATCTTCAGGTTCCGGTAGAAATAGATGAAAAAACGTTACAGGCAATAGCCGATAAAACGGAAGGATCGTTTTACCGGGCTACCAACAACGAAAAGCTTCATGAAGTATATCAGGAAATCGACAAACTGGAGAAAACCAAACTGAATGTCAAGAAGTTCAGCAAGAAATATGAGGCATATTCTGTTTTCGCATTGTTGGCCGCCATCGCTTTGCTGTTGGAGATTCTCTTGCGTGCCACTATTTTGAAAAAGATTCCGTAAAAAGATAAGCTATGTTTCGATTTGAAGAACCATTTTATTTATATGCACTGTTTTTGGTCCCAGTATTGGCCGCTTTGCATCTGTACACCAATTATATACGTAGGAAAAGACTCCGTAAATTCGGTGATCCCGTACTTTTGGCAGACTTGATGCCTGAGGTATCCAAATATCGTCCGGATGTAAAATTCTGGTTGCTGCTGACAGCTTTTGCCCTTATGATATTTGTATTGGCCCGTCCGCAGTTCGGTACAAAAGTAGAGACGGACAAAAGAAAGGGTATCGAGGCGGTCATAGCCATGGATATTTCCAATTCCATGCTGGCGCAGGACGTCAAGCCCAGTCGATTGGAAAAATCGAAAATGCTGGTCAGCAATATGGTAAATCATATGCAGGACGATAAAGTGGGCCTGATAGTCTATGCGGGTGAGGCTTTTACCCAGTTGCCGATAACGAGTGATTATGTTTCCGCACAAATGTTTTTGGAAACCATATCCCCGGACATGATACACACTCAAGGTACGGACATCAAGCGTGCCATAGAACTGGCCATGAAAAGCTTTACACCGGCAAAAGGAGTCGGCAAGGCTATTTTCCTGATTACCGATGGTGAGGACAATGAAGGCGGTGCGGTTGAGGCTGCCCAGGAAGCCGCGGATAAAGGTATGACGGTGTATGTATTGGGTGTCGGTTCGCCTAATGGTGCCCCTATTCCGACTTCAGATGGCGGATATATTATGGACAATACCGGAGAAACGGTGATTTCTCATTTGAATGAGGATATGTGCCGTGAAATCGCCAAGGCCGGAAAGGGTAGCTATATTTACGTAGACAATAGCTCGTCAGCCCAGGAAGCTTTGTCGCAGCAGTTGGAAAAACTGGAAAAGGCGGATCTGGAGACTAAAATCTACTCAGAGTATGACGAGCAGTTTCAGGCAGTGGCACTTTTGGCATTGCTGTGTCTCATCATCGAGATCTGTATCTTGGGACGAAAGAATCCTTTATTGAAAGGAATAAGATTATTTGGAAACAAAGAGAAATAATTATGAAGAGTTTATGTCATCGCATGATCCTGTTGTTGTTTGCCCTGATGCAAATATCCCATTTGTCAGCGCAATCTTACCGGGATTATATGCGGAGCGGAAATCGCCTGTTTCGGGACAGTGTGTATGATAAATCTGAGGTAGACTATCGTAAGGTGGTTGAGCTGATGCCGCGCTTTGCCCAGGGATATTTCAACTTGGGAAATGCTCTTTTGTGGCAGCAGAAGCCCAAAGAGGCCATGCAGGAATATGAGAAAGCACTCAAATCGGAAACAAACAAATCAAGATTGGCTACGATATATCATAATATGGGAGTGATATTGCAGAGTCAGAAGCAGTATGGTCCGGCGATAGAATGCTATAAGAATGCTTTAAGGAACCGGCCGGGAGATGACGGAACCCGTTATAATCTGGTGCTGTGTCAGTATCTCTTGAAGAAGAATCCGCCGTCTGACCAAAACCAGAGCAGTAATCAGGAAAATAAGGACGGAAGCGGGCAAAATAAGAAAGAAGATAAAAACAGCGATAAGAAAGATCAGCAACAGCAGAATAAACAGCAGCAGCAAGATCAACAACAGGGAAAACAAGATCAGAAGCAACAGGATCGGAATAAAATGTCCAAGGAAAATGCCGAACAACTGTTGAACGCTGCGATGCAAAACGAGAAAGCTACGCAAGATAAGATAAAGAAAGCCATGTCACAGCCACAGAAGAGACGGTTGGAAAAGCAATGGTAAGATTTGTTAATTTGTAAAATAAAAAATTAGGATGATCAGGAAGCAAGCTTTATTTTTGATATTTCTGTTCTGTATGATCCGTGTAGGAGCTCAGGTGCGGTTTACGGCATCCGCTCCGGAAGCTGTGGTCGAAGGGGAGCAGTTCCGTTTGTCTTTTAAGGTGAATACTCAGGATATTTCTGATTTTAAGGCACCTGCCTTTAATGATTTTGAGGTTCTGATGGGACCGAGCCGTTCTTCAGAATCGAGTTTCAGTATGGTGAATGGAAAGACAACGCAAAGCAGTTCCATAACCTTTACCTATATTCTGAGCGCTTCCAAACCTGGTACTTATTCGATTCCCGGTGCGACCATACGTTCCAACGGACAGGTCTATAAATCCAATTCCGTGCGCTTGCGCGTCTTGAAAGCGGATGCGACCAACTCTTCCGCACAAAGTTCCGGAGGTGCTACCCGTATGCATACACAGCAGAGTGGAAGCCAGATCACAGGAAAGGATCTTTTTATAACCGTGACAGCCAATAAGAAGCGTGTTTACGAGCAAGAAGCGATCCTGCTGACCTATAAAGTATATTCACTGGTTAATCTGACCCAACTTGCCGGGAATATGCCTGATTTGGATGGTTTTCATACTCAGGAAATTCCATTGCCCCAGCAGAAAAGCATGACTATGGAGCATTTCAACGGGCGAAATTACGGTACTGTAGTCTGGCGGCAGTATCTGCTTTTTCCACAACGTGCCGGAAAGTTGAAAGTGCCTTCCGTAGAATTTGAGGGACTTGTCGTGCAGCAGAATCATGCCATAGATCCGATAGACGCATTCTTTAATGGAGCAGATCTGACAACAGAAGTAAAGAAAAAGATCGTGGCTCCCGGCATGGAAATTCAGGTGGATCCGTTGCCCGACCGTCCGGCTAATTTTTCCGGTGCTGTAGGACAGTTCCGAATTGAAAGTGCTCTGATTCCTGAAAAGGAGTTGAAATCGAATGACGCTTTGACTCTGAAACTGACAGTCAGCGGAACAGGAAACATGAAACTGCTGACAGCGCCTAAAGTCAATTTCCCGAAAGATTTTGAGACTTATGATGCGAAAGTGACAGACAATACGCGTTTGGAGCGTAGCGGAGTGACCGGTAATAAAGTTTTTGAATACATTGCCGTTCCGCGTTATAAAGGCGATTACGAGATTCCGGCAGTTGAATTCTGCTATTTTGATCCGGAATCAAAAAGTTATAAGACTCTGAAAACCCAACCTTATCAGATCAAGGTGGCTCAGGGGGCAACCCGTTCGGCTTCGGATATGGCCGCACAGAAAGAATTGGAACTTTTGAATTCCGATATACGCTATATCAAATCAGGAGCTGACAATTTGCAGTCCGTTGACGAACTGTTCTTTGCATCAGCGTCTTATTGGATCACTTTGGCTGTTCTGTTCCTGTTCCTGATCGTGATGAGTATTTATCTTCGTATACATGGCCAGAATCTTCAGAATGCGGCCCGTATGAAAGGCAAGCGTGCCAATTCCGTGGCTGCCAAACGTTTGAAAGCGGCCCGCAAACTGTTGGAAAAACAGCAGGCAGATGCTTTTTATGAAGAGGTCTTAAAGGCTTTGTGGGGGTACGTGAGTGATAAACTTACCATTCCGGTTGCGGAACTGAACAAGGAAAATATCCAGCAGCGTCTGATCGAGCATAATGTGGATTCAGCTTTGGCAGAACGTTTCAACGATACATTGAATGCCTGTGAGTTTGCCCGATTTGCGCCTGGTGATCCGCAAGCTACGATGGATAAGATCTATCAGGATGCGGTGACTGTTATTTCGGAATTGGAAAATGTAATCAAGAAATAAGTAAAGATTGTAATATGAAGAAACTGCTTCTTATTTTTGCCTGCATGCTGACCATTGTATCAGCCGCCGCACAGACCAAGGCTGAGGCTGACAGTGCTTATGTGCAGGAAGATTATGAAAAGGCTATCAGTATTTACAACCAGTTGTTGGAGACTGGAGTTTCTGCTCCTGTTTACTATAATCTGGGAAATGCCTACTACCGTAAAGGAGATATGGCACATGCCATATTGGCTTATGAACGGGCATATCTGCTGGATCCCGGAGACGCTGATATCCGCTTTAATCTGCAATTGGCACGTACCAAGACCGTAGATAAGATTACGCCCGAGAGTGAAATGTTTTTCATAACCTGGTTCCGACAGCTGATTGATTTATGCAGTGCGGACCAATGGGGCAGGGCGGTAGTCGTATGTTTTGCTCTGTTTGTACTGGCTACGTTGGTTTATTTCTTTGTGGGCAGACTGTTGTGGAGAAAGGTCGGTTTTGGAGTGGGTTTGACTGCATTGTGTCTGGCTGTACTCTTTCATATATTTGCTTATCAGCAACAGCAGAAACTGCTGCAGCGCTCTTATGCTATCGTTCTGTCTTCATCTCTGACGGTGAAAAGTACGCCTAGCAATTCGGGGACCGATCTATTTGTGCTTCATGAAGGGACAAAGGTCCAGATTACCGATGATGCAATGAAGGACTGGAAGGAAATCAGACTGGCAGACGGTAAGGTTGGCTGGGTTCCTGTTAAAACGATTGAAAGAATCTGATTATGGACTGGCAACAACTTATCCATTTTGACCAGCAGCTGCTGTTGAAATTAAACGGAAGTGATTCTCTGTTCTGGGATGGTTTCATGATGACCGTGACCAGAACCGGGACTTGGATTCCATTGGCTGTTGTGTTGTTTTACGTGCTTATCAAAAACAATAATATGCGGAACATTCTTTTTATTCTGTTGATGATAGCACTGACCATAACGATTGCCGACCAGTTTGCATCTACTTTCTGCAAACCTTATTTCAAGCGATTTCGTCCTACGAACGATCCGATATTAATGTATCAGGTAGATGTGGTTAACAATTACCGGGGAGGTCTGTATGGATTTATTTCCAGTCATGCGGCCAATACTTTTGGTGTTTTTGTTTATGTGTCTTTGCTGATACGAAACAGGTTACTGACCGCTACGCTTTTTATATGGGCTCTTCTTTGTTCCTATTCAAGAATCTATTTGGGTGTGCATTATCCGGGTGATATTCTGGCCGGTGCATTGGAAGGAAGCGCGGTAGGAGCATTATTGTGGTATTGCACCCGATTATTTCAGCAGAAAAACGGAGGAATCCGTTCTTATATATCTTCACAGTATACCTCTACAGGATATTTGCAGGAAGATGTTCATTTATTGCTTCTTGCATTTTATCTGACGCTTTGTTATGCAGCGATACAGGGAGTCGTTTATTGGATGTGACAGGTGTGACGGACATAAAAAAAGCCAGCGGACAGCTGGCTTTTTTGTTTTTTATCGTATTTATTTACCGGATTAGAATATCAATCATGCTGTATCCATCCATAAATTTGCTACGATCAACAGGACCTTTGATTCCGGAAATTCGTCCTTCCGAAGTAAACTGCCACATAACAAACTGAATATCGTCTGCCAAAACAGGTTCTTCGTCATGATAGCGGGCTATCATATATTTGTATTCCGTGAATTTACCTCTTAAGTATTTGTTGTAAAAATGGCTTGAGGTATAGATTATCGGTTTTACCTTATAATAATCTTCTACGTTGATCAGGAATTTCCTTAGTCTGTTACAGAATTCATCCAATGAACCTCTTCCTCTGTTTTCAACATCAATAATGGGAATCAGATCTTGTGTAGACAGATCGACTGTTGAGGTAAGGTTCTTGAACTGATCTTCGATAGCAGCTGTAGGACTGAAGAAATGGTAGCATCCTACTTTTATGCCGACTCTCCGTGCCTCGCTCAGGTTATAGGCATAAGTCTTGTCCACCAGGCCTGCTCCTTCAGTAGCCTTCAGATAGGCATATTTCGCGTTGGGATCTTTGGCTACCGCATCCCAGTCTATCTGGTTCTGATAGCGTGACACGTCTATTCCATACTTATGGTTTCCCCATTTCAGGTCGTGTCTTCTGACTTCTTCAACGGGCGCGACTAAATCTTCTCCTTTTGTTTTAGGAGCCAACTGATCCGGTACAGGAAGATGTGCGGTATAAGTTTCTTCGTGTCTTTTGTCCTTGTCTTTTTTATGGTATCCGAATACTGGTTGTGTCGGAATCAGTATTGCGGAACATAGAAGGCAAAAGAAATATTTTTTCATATACGGGTTTTTATTTTGTTGTCGAAATAGGAATACACAAAAATAAGGAATAAACCATTTCTATCAAAATCCTCAGCCTTACTTCTTTGGGTGCAGATTCATTTCTTAACTATCTTTCGCAAAGATGCGTTATCATTCTTATTCTATTGGGAATAATAACCTGTTTCGGGGCGATTCCTTTTTATTAGGTTGTATCCTGTTTTGGTATAATTTGTTGAAAATATGTCTTTATAAATGATCTGTTTGTTTCAGTTTGAGAGGATGCAGACTTGTATTTTTCTGCATTTTTTCTTATCTTGCATGAGATTTTAACTTAAACTGAAAAAATATGACGTTTACATCAGAAAACATTCTTTTAATTGGTTCGGTGCTGGTTTTTGTCAGCATATTATTTACTCGGAGCAGTTTCCGTTTTGGCATTCCTGTGTTGCTATTGTTTTTAGGCGTGGGCATGCTTTTTGGTAGCGACGGGTTGGGAGTTCAGTTCAATAGCGCGTCCGATGCCCAGTTTATCGGTATGATAGCGCTTTGTCTGATTCTTTTTTCTGGGGGCATGGACACACGTTTTCAGGAAATCAGGCCGGTTTTGTTCCCCGGCATCTCGCTTTCTACCGTAGGCGTGTTGCTGACGACTTTGTTTACGGGTTTGTTTATTTATTATATTTCCGGATATACCCGTGCTGATATCCATTTGTCTTTGTGGGTTTCTTTCCTTTTGGCAGCCACGATGTCATCTACAGACTCTGCATCTGTATTTAATCTGCTGCGTTCCAAGAATATGAATCTTAAGGAAAATCTTAGACCGATGTTAGAACTGGAGAGCGGAAGCAATGACCCCATGGCCTATATGCTTACGATTGTGCTTATCCAGGTAGTGACTCTTTCCGGAGCTTCGGCTATGGATATTCTGAAGGATTTCTTTTTACAGTTCTTCCTAGGCGCTTTGGCAGGGTATTCTATCGGTCGTTTTGGGGTATGGCTGCTGAATAAAATCAGTCTGGTCAATTCGGCTTTATATTCCATTCTGATATTAAGTCTGGTGTTCTTTCTGTTCACGGTTACCGATCTGATTCAGGGCAATGCTTATCTGGCGGTATACGTTGCCGGAATCGTATTAGGAAATGCCAAGATACCATACCGTAAGGAAGTCAGTAATTTTTTGGACGGACTTACCTGGTTCGGTCAGATTGTGTTGTTCCTCACTTTAGGATTGTTGGTCAATCCGCATGAATTGTGGCAGGTGGCCGATGTGGCTCTGCTCATAGCTGTGTTTATGATGTTGTTTGGTCGTCCGCTCAGCGTGTTTATCAGTTTGTTGCCGTTCCGGAACTTTTCGTTCAAGTCTCGTGTGTTCATTTCGTGGGTAGGTTTGCGTGGAGCTGTGCCCATTATTTTTGCTACATATCCGGTTATAGCCGAAGTGGAAGGAGCCGGGCAGATTTTCAATATTGTGTTTTTCATCACGTTGCTTTCGCTGCTGTTACAGGGAACTACGCTTTCTCCTTTGGCCGATCGTCTGGGCTTGTCGGAACCTATGGAGCAGCCACATGACTATTATGGAATTGAGATACCCGAAGAGACCAAAACTTACCTGACCGACGTGCAGCTTACAGCCGAGATGATGGCTGGAGGAAACCGTCTGGCTGATTTGAATCTGCCTAAGGGGCATTTAGTGATGCTGATCAAGCGCAACGAAGAATATATAGTGCCCAACGGCCACATGCAGTTGCACGAGAATGATCATCTGTTGGTTATTTCCGAGCGGAAGGAATCAGAGAATCAGCATGTATAAGAATAGAAAAAGGGGCTTTCAAAGCCCCTTTTTCTATTTGCTGTCTACTTCTTCTTTCATATCGATTTCCTGTCCGTTGCTGTCATAGAATTCATATTGCAGGAAGGCAAGTTTCTGGCTCGGAATGATTTTTACTCCGAATCCGTATTTCATTTGCCATTTTCGTTTCAGCGACAGAAAACCCTGATTAATGTAGGCTGCCACGTAAGGATGTACGTGCAGTGCGAACTGCTTCATTCCGATTTTGTTTACCAGTGTATTGATTTTTCCTTCAAGAGTATCGGTAAACAAATAGCTGGATTTAATGGTTCCCTTTCCAAAACAAGTGGGGCAGGTTTCCTCTACATTTACGTCCATTACCGGGCGTACGCGTTGGCGGGTGATCTGCATCAGGCCGAATTTACTCAACGGAAGAATATTGTGGCGCGCACGGTCCTTTTTCATGTTTTCGCACATGCGCTCATAAAGTTTTTGCCGGTCTTCCGCTAGATTCATGTCGATGAAGTCCACCACGATAATTCCTCCCATATCTCTTAATCTCAGTTGGCGTGCCAATTCATCTGCTGCACCCAGATTCACGTCCAAGGCATTTGCTTCCTGTCCGTCTTTTGATTTGGCGCGGTTTCCGCTGTTCACATCAACCACATGGAGTGCTTCCGTATGTTCAATGATCAAATAAGCTCCATGTTTATAGGAAACGGTTTTTCCAAATGAAGATTTAATTTGTTTGGTGATGTCGAAGTTGTCAAAGATCGGTAACTTTCCGGTATATTTTTTTACGATTTTTGCGCTTTCCGGTGCAATGAGGGTTACGTAATCTTTTACTTCGTTGAATACACTTTCATCATTGATGTAGATGTTTTCATAAGATGGGTTGAACAAGTCGCGTAGCATGGCTACGGTGCGACTGGTTTCTTCGTAAACCAGTTCCGGCAGTTTTGTTGCCTTCTGCACTTTGGTCATGGTGTCTTCCCATCGTTTCAGCAATATCTTTAATTCGGTGTCAAGTTCAGCCACTCTTTTTCCTTCGGCCACTGTTCTTACAATTACTCCGAAATTTTTAGGCTTGATACTCTGGAGTAATTGTTTGAGTCGTGCTCTTTCCTCTGAAGACTTGATTTTTGAGGATACGGAAACTTTATCGCTAAAAGGAATAAGAACCAAATATCTTCCCGGAAAGGATATTTCGCAGGTCAGGCGAGGACCTTTGGTTGAAATCGGTTCTTTAACGACCTGTACCAATACTTCCTGACCTGGTTGAAGGATATTCTGCACACTTCCTTCCTTGTCCAGTTCCGGCTGTATGGTCGCTTTGGCCATGGGATAAAGTTTCTTTCGGTCGCTGACTACTTGTTTCAGATATTTTTGGTAGGAATTAAATTGAGGCCCTAAATCCAGATAATGAAGAAAAGCGTCGCGTTCGTAGCCCACATTGACAAAACATGCATTGAGTCCCGGCATCATCTTTTTGACTTTTGCCAGATAGACATTGCCCACGGCGAATGACACGGACATGCCTTCTTTTTGAAACTCCACCAGTTTTTTGTCCTCAAGAAGAGCAATGGAGATTTCTTTGGGTTGGACGTCTACTACTACTTCGCTAGTCATTTCTTTCTTTTGTTGGTTTATGATCTCATATATTATACAAAGAACAAACTTGCTCTGCTTTTTTGAAAAGCGCCGCAAGTTTGTTCTTTGTGTTTGTCTACTGACAAGCTACAACAGACTATTTGCTCTTATGTCTGTTCTTTCTCAGTCTTTTTTTACGCTTGTGAGTAGCCATTTTGTGTCTTTTTTTCTTCTTTCCGCTTGGCATAGCTTTTAATTTTTATAAGTTAATACTATATGTTAATATTTCTCGGATTTTATTTCTTTACAGCATCCACGAAAACCTTTGCAGGCTTGAAAGCCGGGATGTTGTGCTCTTCAATAATGATTGTAGTGTTTTTGGAGATGTTTCTTGCAGTTTTCTGCGCACGTTTCTTCAGAATAAAGCTTCCGAATCCGCGGAGATATACATTCTCCTCATTAGTTGTCAAAGATTCCTTTACGGTGTCCATGAATGCTTCTACCGTGGTTAAAACCGTCGATTTGTCAATTCCGGTTTTTCTCGAAATCTCATTTACTATATCTGCTTTTGTCATTTTGTGTAAATAATTATTATTTGTAATTCTCTAATTCCTAATTTTTTGAAGTGCAAATATATAGCTTTTTGGCGAGGAAATGAAATATATTCAAGGATTTTTCTTTAAAAAAGCTGATTATTACTGATTTGGATTGTATTTTTGTGCTCTCAAAGTGAAAAAGATTACATGGAGCCAATTGAATTTTCTAAAACACTGCTTGCCTGGTATCAGAAAAACGGTAGAAATTTGCCATGGCGTGAGGATGCCGATCCTTATAAGATCTGGATCTCGGAGATTATTTTGCAGCAAACCCGCGTGGCGCAGGGCTTGTCATATTATTTACGGTTTATGGACCGTTTTCCTGATGTACAGGTTCTGGCTGCAGCCGATGAAGCCGAAGTGATGAAGTATTGGGAGGGCCTGGGATATTACTCCAGGGCCCGGAACCTGCATCATGCGGCCCGGCAGATTGTTGCTCGAGGGGCATTTCCGGATACGTATGAGGAAATCCGCAAGCTGAAGGGAATCGGTGACTATACGGCAGCAGCCATTGCTTCGTTTGCTTTCGGTTTGCCTCATGCTGTGGTCGATGGTAATGTGTATCGGGTGCTGTCCCGTTATTTGGGATTGGACGAACCGATTGACACGACGGCCGGAAAGAAACTGTTTGCTCAGAAAGCCCATGAACTATTTGATGCGGCTCATGCTGCCGACTATAATCAGGCTATTATGGATTTTGGGGCTTTGCAGTGTGTGCCCAAGAGCCCGGATTGCGGAGTCTGTCCGTTTTCACACGTTTGTGTGGCTCATCATGAAAGGCGTGTAGAGAATTTGCCGGTTAAGCAGGGAAAGCAGACGGTGCGTTCGCGTTACTTTACCTTTATTTATATAGAATTTGACGGTCGGGTAGCCATGTGGAGACGCCCTTCCGGTGATATTTGGTCCGGACTTTGCCAACCTTTTCTGTTGGAGTGGGAGAGAGAATTGCCTGCTGAAGAGACCTTGCGTACCCGTCTTTCTGCTCTGTTGGGATGTTCTGTAGATACATTGAAGTATCTGAAAGATCCTGTCCGCCAGCGTCTCAGTCATCAGTTGCTTCATGCGTCGTTTTATGTGCTGTCTTTGCCGGAACGTCCTGATCCGTCCTGTTTGCCGGATGGAGCTTTCTGGGTGAGTCGTGAGCAGGTGGGGCAGTTGGCCTTTCCGAAAATGCTGATAAACAGATGGCCATAGTTTGTATTCTGAATGTAATATCCCATGTTCACAGAACGATAAATATTTTTTGTATGGCTATAAGTCCTGGCATATAAAGGTGGTTACAAAAAAACTTTCTCAAATTTTGGGTGGTGTCGTGAAATGGTGTTATCTTTGAGGCGAATTATACGATATTAAAAAAGATTCGCTATGTCATTAAATAAGGTTATGTTAATTGGGAATGTGGGAAAAGACCCTGATGTGCGTTATTTGGATAACGGAGTTGCCGTTGCTTCTTTTCCATTGGCTACAACCGAGCGCGGGTATCGTTTGCAGAACGGAACCGAAGTGCCCGACCGTACGGATTGGCATAACATTGTGCTTTGGCGTGGATTGGCCGAAGTGGCCGAGAAATATGTTCACAAAGGGGATAAACTTTATATCGAAGGAAAGATAAAAAGCCGTTCCTATGATGACCAGAACGGTGTAAAACGCTATATTACGGAAATCTTTGCAGACAACATGGAGATGCTTACTCCGCGTGCCGCCACTACTCCGTCGCAGCCGGCTGCTCCTGCTGCATCTGAGGCTGCGCGCAATTTGTCGCCCATGGCGGGAGCTGACGCTGTAAACGAAGATTTGCCGTTTTGATTGTATAACTTAATTTTTGTATTTTGGACACGGAAACGTTTTTAGAACCTTTACAGAATTTTTTTCAGGGTGTAACCATCGTTGCACCGAGTTTCGGAGCTTGGGTTGCTTTGGCTTGTGCCATGTTGTTGCTTCTTTGCTCCGGTTTTGCTTCTGCTTCGGAGATTGCCTTCTTTTCTCTGTCACCAACCGACATTAATGAGATAGAAGAGGAAAAACATGAATCTGACCGAAAAATCATGGCCTTGAAAGCCGATTCAGAGCGATTGTTGGCCACTATTCTCATTGCTAACAATTTTGTGAATGTGGGTGTCATTATGTTGCTGAACTTCTTTTTTGCCCAGGTTGTGGATTTTGGGGCAAATGATTTGCTGGAGTTCCTGTTTATGACCGTTTTGCTTACTTTTCTTTTGCTTCTTTTCGGCGAGATTATGCCTAAAATCTACTCTGCGCAGCATACGTTGAGTTTCTGCCGTCTGGTGGCTCCGTCATTTCATTTGATCGAGCGTTTGTTCTGGCCTTTCTCTTCTGCTTTGATGCGTTCCAAGAAAATTGCTACGAAGGTGGTGCAGAAAGAGAGTCATGCGCTTTCTGTCGATGAGTTGGAGCAGGCCTTGGAACTGACAGACAAGAAGGAGATTGCCGAGGAACAGAATATGCTGAAGGGAATTATCCGCTTTGGTGATGAAATGGCTCGCGAGGTGATGACGCCGCGAATCGATATGGTGGATCTGGATGTGAAAACTCCTTTTCCGGATGTCATGAAGTGTATTTTGGAACACAATTATTCCAGAATTCCGGTATATTCCGGATCTAAAGACAACATCAAGGGAGTGCTTTATATTAAGGACCTGTTGCCGCATCTCAACAAGCCGGCCAATTTCCGTTGGCAGTCACTGATCCGTCCGCCTTATTTTGTGCCAGAAACCAAGATGATTGATGACCTGCTGCGCGATTTCCAGACGAATAAGGTGCATATTGCCATTGTAGTGGATGAGTTTGGCGGTACTTCCGGACTGGTTACCATGGAAGATATTATTGAGGAAATTGTGGGCGACATCAACGACGAGTATGACGAAGACGAACAGATGTATACCAAACTGTCTTCGCAGGCATATATCTTCGAGGCCAAGATTCTGCTTACCGATTTCCTGCGCATTATGAATCTTGCCGATGATTTCTTTGAAGAAGTGGAAGGTGATGCCGATACGCTGGCCGGTTTGTTGCTCGAAATCAAGGGAGAATTCCCTCAAATTCATGAAACCCTTGAATACAAGAACATTAAATTCGAGGTGATGGAGATGGATGAGCGTCGTATTCTGAAAATTAAGGTAGTAACAGACGAGCCGATAACTTATCCTGAAGATAATTAAGCCATGCCGATAATTCGAGACATAAGCATTAGTGACTTTCGTTGTTGTGTGTGGCAGGTCACGGAAACGATGGAAGAGCTGTTGGCCATGCTGCCCGATGAAGGGCATGAACTTTATGAAGAAGCACAGCAGCGCTTTTCGTCTCCCAAGCGCCGACAGGAATTTATCGCAGTGCGGGTATTGCTTTATCAGATGCTGCCTGGAGCCGTAATTGGCTATCATGACAATGGAAAACCTTATCTGGCGCATTCTTGCTGGCGGATTTCCATTTCACATACTGTTGGTTATGTGGCCGTGATACTTTCCGATTGTGGAGAAGTCGGTGTCGATATTGAGCAGTATGGCGAACGTGTTTGCCGGGTTGCTTCCCGTTTTGTGAATGAGCGGGAGCCGGTGTCCGGAGTATGGGAACAGCTTTTATTGTGGTCGGCCAAGGAAACGGTCTATAAGATGATGAATTGCCGGGAGGTGGATTTCCGGGAGCATCTCCTTTCGTCCGACTGGCAGCCCAAACCGGTAACCGGACCGGAATGTCAGGGTTTTATGCGGATGCAGACATTCCATCCGGCGCATCGGAAAGCCTATCAGGTCTATTTTGAAACAACAGAACGCTTTGTGCTGACTTATTCTTTTGTGATGGATTATTAGCCTCGTGTTATGATAATAAAAATGGTCTCGACGATTTTGAAAAATCATCGAGACCATTTTTGTTTTTCCTTAGGACGTTCTCTTTTCAGGAACTTATTTATATGAATATCATCAGGATAATCTGGGCCAGGATAACGCGGATAAACATGGCTAGCGGGTAGACGGTGGCATAGCTTACTGAAGCCTGATTGCTTCCCTGATAAGTATCGTTGACATAGCTTAATGCCATCGGGTTGGCCATACTGCCACAAAGCATACCACAGGTGGTGCGGAAATCCATTTTACTGAGGCGCAGAGCAATCCAACCAACAAGGATTACCGGAAGAAGTGTAATGGCAAAACCAATACCGATCCATGCTGCTCCTTCCGGACGCATGACGGTCTCAAAGAAATGAGCTCCGGCATCAATACCCAAGCAGGCCAGATAGAGTGAAAGACCGATGGCTCGCAGCATCAGGTTGGCACTTCGGGTGGTGTAAATACGCATGTGCAGACGCGGTCCGAAGCAACCCACCAGAATACCGACAACAATAGGACCTCCTGCCAATCCCAATTTTACCGGAGTGTCAATACCCGGTATACTGATTGGTATGGCACCCAGAATCAATCCCATAACAATACCGATAAAAATAGCGGCCAGATTAGGTTCTTTCAGAGATGTGACGGTATTTCCCAATATTTTTTCCACCTGCTTGATGGCAGCCGCATCGCCCACTACTGTGAGACGGTCGCCCAATTGAAGCACCAGGTCGGGAGTTGCTAACAACTTCACGCCACTGCGCAGCACACGGCTCACATTGATGTCGTAAGCGTTGCGCAGGCGGAGAGACCCCAGACGACGGCCGTTGATTTCCGGACGGGTCACGACAATATAGCTGGAAACTAATTCACGGTCAATACTGTTCCAGTCAATGTCTTCCTTGTTCCAGTCCCGGTTCTCCTGTTCGCCGAAGAGCATGGTCAGAATAGGCATGTCCTTTTCGATGGTGACTACCAGAATACGGTCGTTTTCCATCAGAATGGTTTCGCGTGATGGAATGGAAACTTTACCGTTGCGCCACAGACGTGAGATGACGAATTTGGTATGACTGTCGTTGGCCAGAGTTTCGATCCTTTTGCCATAGATACCCGGATTGTGTACCTGAAAGGCTGCAATGTAAGTCTGGTTCGGATCGTCTTCCTGTTTGATGTCCATATCCTGTGGACGGGCAATCAGTTTCTTGATGACAATGATAGCCAGAATGACACCGACTACACCAAGCGGATAAGTTACCGCACAGCTAAGCGCGGCGCTGCTGGCTTCCTGTCCCAACTGTTTCAGGGTCTGTTGGGCGGCACCCAGTGCCGGCGTGTTGGTGGTGGCGCCGCAAAGCACACCGATCATGTCCTTGAGCGGGATTTGGGATGCATAGCTGATAATGATAGCCATGGCTGTACCTAACAGAATGACAATCAATCCTAAAAGATTCAATTGGATACCTTCCTTGCGGAAAGCGCTGAAGAATCCCGGACCTACCTGAAGTCCCAATGAATAGACAAAGAGTACCAGTCCGAAACTCTCGGCATAGTTCAACATGTCCGGATTGAGTGAGATTCCCAAATGTCCGGCAACGATACCCATAAAAAAGACAAAGGTAACTCCTAATGAGATACCTCCTATGCGGATCTTGCCCAGCGAAATGCCGATGGCGGTGGTCAGCGATAAAATAATGATGGCCTGAAGGGCCGAATGTTCAAAGAATATACTGTTTATCCATTCCATGCTGCAAAGTTATATCTTTTCTTAGTCAGCAGAAATTCGGAATGCACTTTTTTTATATTTATTCAAAAAAATGCATATTCTCCTGGTGCATGTCCTTCTTTTTCCTTCCAGGAGGACAAGAAAATAGAGCGGAGTCCGATACTGATTTTTTGGACCTTCAGTCGGTGCCCCGCCCTTTCAGAAAGTATCTGTTCTTTGATGATGGTTCGTTTATTGTTGTAAGTCTTTCATCAGTTGGTCCCAGGCATCCCCTGCGTTTCCGTATTCCTCCAACAGGCTGATGAATTTACTGCCGATGATGGTTCCGGCAGCATTGGCGCATGCCGTTTCCAGTGTCTGGTGGTTGCTGATACCGAATCCGATGAGGCGAGGGTTGTTCAGATTCATGTTGTTTACCCGGTTGAAGTATTCCTGCAGAGGGTTTCCAAAAGCTTTCTGTGCGCCGGTAATGGCAGCGGAGGATACCATATAGATAAAACCGTCTGTATGCCGGTCAATGAGACGTATGCGTTCTTCTTCCGTTGTGGGAGTGATGAGCATGATCATTTTCAGGTCATAGCGGTCGGCTACAGGTTTATATTCTATCAGATAATTGCGGAAAGGAAGATCGGGAATAATCATGCCGTCGATGCCACATTCCGAGCAAGCTTGACAAAAAGCTTCAAAACCAAAGCGCATGATCGGATTCAGATATCCCATGATGACCAAGGGGATCTGTACGGACTGGCGGATATCGCGCAGTTGTTCGAAGAGCAGGCGCAGCGACATACCGTTTTGTAGTGCCTGACGGGTGGCTTTTTGAATGACAGGCCCGTCGGCCAGCGGATCGCTGAAGGGGATGCCGATTTCTACCAGATCCACTCTTTTTTTTTCTAATGTCCGGATAATTTCAACGGTACTGTCCAATTGAGGATGTCCGGCACAGAAATAAAGAGAAAAGATGTTTTGCTTTTTCTCTTGGAATAATTTGTTGATGCGGTTCATTTTGTGTCTGATGTGCTTATGTGTTTAATTGTGTCAGAAAGTTTCTCAGTAGGGTTGCGTCTTTCACTCCCGGCGATATTTCAAAGCGTGAGTTCAGATCGATGCCAGCACAGAGCGGGTGATGAAATTCTTGCAGACGTTTGATGTCGTCGGGACCGATACCGCCACTTAGCAAGAAGGGGAGTGCCCCGGAATAGTGCTGCAAGATCTGCCAGTCGAACTGTTTGCCGCTGCCTCCGGGAAGGGGGGTCTTCGTATCGAAGAGTAGAAAGCAGCACAGAGTTTCGTATTGTCGGACTGATTCTATGTCTTCGGGCGTTGAAATGCTGAAAGCCTTGATGAGCTGCACGGAAGCGAGTCCGCTTTGGCTTAGAGCCAAACGCAGATGGTGACAAAATTCCGGGGATTCCTGTCCGTGGAGTTGTATATAAGAAAGGCCATAGGTGCGTATCGTGGACAGAATATATTCCGGAGTTGCGTTGACAAAAACGCCGATGCGGGCACATGCCGGCAGATAGTCCGGCTTTTGGAATACGTAACGTGAGGACGGTTCCCAAAAGATAAATCCCACCATGTCAATGCCCAATGATTCTATTTGCCGGATATTGTTGCTTTGGCGCATGCCGCATACTTTGATGCAGGAGAACGGCTTTTTCATACGTGCATCTGTTGAAGAAAATGTTTGAGGCTTTCGCCCGGATTTTCAGTACGCATGAACAATTCTCCGATCAGGAATCCCTGAAAGCCTTTTTGGCGCAGTTCGCGTGCTGTGGCGGCGTCCGAAATGCCGCTTTCCGAGATACGGACGGTTTCACGGGGCAGTTGTTCTGCCAAAAGAAACGAATGTCCGGTATCGGTGTGGAAGGTGCCCAGATGGCGGTTGTTGATACCTACCACATCCACAGCTTCGTTCAGATATTCCTGTTCCCGTTCGTGGTGAAGCTCGAGCAATACCTCCAGTTGCAGTTCCTTTGCCTTACGGGCCAGAGCGATGCAGGTATTACGTTCCAGAGCTGATGCGATGAGCAGAATGGCGTCCGCTCCCCAAAGACGGGCTTCATAGAGTTGGTATTCGTCGCAGATAAAGTCCTTACGCAAAATCGGAATGTTTACTTTGGAGCGTGCCGTGCGCAGGTCCTCGCTGCTACCGCCAAAATATTTTGTGTCAGTCAGTACGGATAAGGCGGTGGCTCCCCCTTTTTCGTATGCTGGAGCGATGATTTCCGGGTCTGCATTTTGTGAGATCCATCCTTTCGAAGGAGATTTCCGTTTGAATTCACTGATAATGCCGCTGTCTGAGTTTCGTAAAGCCTGACTCAGAGACAGAATGGGGTGTAACTGTTCCCGGTGACATTGTTCTTCCAGAAGTTTGGCCAAAGCGTGTAGCGAATGCTTTTGTTTGGCTGCTTCCACCTCACAGCGTTTGTATGCCATGATTTCTTCCAATATATCTTTCATTGTGTTTGTGGTGTTTGTTTGAGAATCGTTTCTTTTTGTCTTCAGCTGTTCTGTTCGATGTAGCGTAGCAGAGTCTGATAAGCTTTTCCGCTTTCCAGAGCTTCGCGTGCCCGGGCCATACAGTCGACCATCTCCAGATCCGGCTCCATAACCTTGATGGCAAAGGCTGCGTTCACCAGAACAACGGTTTTACGGCTTTCATTGCTTTCGTTTTTGAGGATGCTCACGAAAATGTCGCGTGCCTCTTCTACCGATTCTCCGCCGTATATTTCTTGCGGGCGGATGACGGGCAATCCTAAATCCTTTGGAGTAAATACCTGTTCCATGCCCGGAGTCTTGATCTTGAAGGTGCCCGTAAGCGATATTTCATCGTAGCCGTCCATGCTGTTTACGATACCGTAGTTGATACCTAATTGTTGGTTCACGTTGCTATACAGGCGCATCTGATTCAGGGTGGCCACGCCGAGCAGTTGGTTCTTGGGATTGGAAGGATTGACCAGCGGCCCCAGCAGATTGAAACAAGTAGGGATTTGCATGGCTTTTCTTACCGGAGCCACAAACTTCATTCCTTTGGCAAAGAGCGGCGCGTGCAGGTAGGTGAATCCACAGGTGGCCAGATTGCGGCGCAGCTGATCCTCGTTGTCGGTGAACCGCACACCCAATGCTTCGAGCACATTGCTGGCGCCGGATGTGGAGGTAGAAGCGTAATTGCCGTGTTTGGCAACCGGATATCCGGCGGCAGCCACCACAAATCCCGAGCAAGTGGATATGTTGAAGGTATTTTTGTTGTCGCCGCCGGTGCCGACAATGTCAATGGTGTTGAAGTCCGAGAAATCAAGTGTTTTGCCGGTTTCTTTCAGTCCGTCGCGCAGTCCCAGCAGTTCGTCTACTTGAATGCCCCGCATCAGGAGTGAAGTCAGAAACGCAGTGATCTGTACGTCGGTATATTTTTCTTGGGTAATGTCGAGCATGATTTGCCGGGTTTCTTCCCGGCTTAGAATCTCATTCTCGACCAGTCGTGTCAGAATCTGTTTCATTTGTGTCGTGATGTGTTAGCCAGTTTTTAATGATGTCTTTACCTTGTGGAGTCAGTACCGATTCCGGATGGAACTGTATGCCGCGGACATCGTATCGTTTGTGTTTCAGTGCCATGATCTGTCCTTCATCGCTCCAGGCGGTGATTTCCAGTTCGTCGGGAAAATCTTCTCGCGACACGACCCAGGAATGGTAACGCCCGATGGGGAAGTTTTCCGGAAGCCCCTGGAACAGATAGTCGTTGTGCTTTTGGTGGCACGGACTCTGTATACCGTGGAACACCTGACTCAGATTGGTGAGCCGGGCGCCGAACACCTCGCCGATGGCCTGGTGCCCCAGACAGACACCGAGGATAGGTTTCTTTCCGGCATAAGTACGGATGGTGTCGAGCAGCAGGCCTGCCTCTTCGGGAATGCCCGGTCCGGGACTGAGGATAATCTTGTCGAAGCCCTGCAAATCCTCCATGCGGAACTGATCATTGCGCCATACGGTTACTTCCGCTCCCAGTTCCTTGACCATGTGACTCAGGTTGAAGGTAAACGAGTCGTAATTGTCGATGATAACTACTTTCATATCCGGTTCTTTTTTGGAATCTTGATTAGGAAATTTTTCCGGCCTGTTCGATGGCCTTGCGCAACGCACCGAGTTTGTTGTTGATTTCCTGGAGTTCATATTCTTCATTGCTTTGGGCCACGATGCCTCCGCCGGCTTGGAACCACAACTCTTGGTTGCGGCTGACAAACGTACGGATGGTAATGGCCTGGTTCAGGTCGCCGTTCAGTCCGATAAATCCGATGCAACCGCCATAGGCCCCCCGGTTGTGTGGCTCATATTGTGAGATCAGTTCCATGGCCTTTACTTTCGGTGCTCCCGAGAGGGTGCCTGCCGGAAATGTGTCGATGAAGGTCTTGATGGCATTGCTCTGCGGCAACAGTTGTCCGCTGACGCGGCTCACCAGATGAATGACGTGGCTGTAATATTGCATGTCTTTGTAGAATTCCACCTGCACGTGGTCGCAGTTGCGGCTCAGATCATTGCGTGCCAGATCCACCAGCATGACATGTTCGGCATTCTCTTTCGGATCGTGGCGCAGATATTCCGCGTTTTTCTGATCCGTTTCTTTGTTGCCGGTGCGTTTGGTGGTACCGGCAATCGGGTCAATATAGGCCTTTCCATTTTCAATCTTGCAGTGCGTTTCCGGTGACGAACCGAAGATGCGAAATCCTCCGAAGTCAAAATAAAACAGATAAGGGCTGGGATTGATATGGCGCAGAGTGCGGTACAGATTGAAGTCATCTCCTTCAAACCGTTGGATGAACCGTCGGCTCAATACGATCTGAAACACATCGCCGCGCATGCAGTGGGCAATACCTTTGCGGATGTTGCTTTTGTGCTCTTCATCCGTCAAGGTACTGGTGATCTCGCCAATGGGACGGAAGGAGTAGGCGGTGAATTTCCGGTTCAGAATCATTTTCTCCAATTCTTCAAGACCATCCTCTTCACCTTCAGAAACCAGTTCCAGCAAAGTCAGAGAGTTGTTGAAGTGATCGAACACGATGACCTGTTTGTAGAGTATATAGATCAGATCCGGCGCATCGTTCTTTTCGGAAACACTGTCTTTAATGGGGATATGTTCGAAATAACGTATGGCGTTGAAAGAGGTAAAGCCATAGAGTCCGCAATATTGGCTGTATTCGCCTTCTACGGCAAACCGGTTCAGAAAACCGTTGAGCACATCTTCGGTTCTGCAAGTGTCGTCAATATTTTGTTCTGTGTTTGTGCCGTCGGGAAATGAAGCCTTTGCCCGCCCATGGCCAATCTCGATACTGGCCATGGGGTTCAAGGCGATAAATGAGCGGCTGTTGTCGTTGCCGTGATAATCAGAACTTTCCATCAGGGCACTTTGAGGATATAAGTCGCGCACCTTGAGGTAAGTGCTTACGGGCGTCAGCAGGTCGCCCAGAATGTGTCGTGATTTTACGTGATATTTGTGTTGTTGCATGTGTCGTGTGTCTTAGTCGTTCGGACAGAATTCGTCTTTGTGTGCCAGATAAGTTTCCAGATCCTTGTCACCGCGTCCGCTTACGGTGAGCACCACAACATCGTCTTTCTTGAAGTTCATTTTTGGAAGCATGGCCAGAGCGTGAGAAGACTCCAGAGCCGGGATGATACCTTCCAGGCGGGTCAGTTCAAAAGCGGCACGCAGCGCCTCGTCGTCGTTGATGGCCATTACCTGTGCTCTTCTTTCTTTTGCCAAATGAGCGTGCAGAGGGCCGATTCCCGGATAGTCCAGACCGGCAGAGATGGAATAAGGTTCCTTGATCTGTCCGTTCTCGTCCTGGAGAACCAGAGTGCGGAAACCGTGAATGATACCTTCTGTTCCGGCAGAGATGGAAGCGGCAGTCTTTCCGGTGGCGATACCGTATCCGCCAGCCTCGCCCAATACCAGTTTTACGCGTTCGTCATCGATATAGTGATATACGGTTCCTGCTGCATTTGAGCCTCCGCCGATGCAGGCCATCAGATAGTCCGGATAGTCACGTCCTTCTTTTTCCATGAGCTGTTCCTTGATTTCCTTGCTGATAACGCTTTGCAGACGGGCTACCAGATCAGGGTAGGGATGAGGTCCTACGGCAGAACCCAACAGATAGAAGGTATCCTCCGGATTGGTACACCAGTCACGCAGTGCCTCGTTTACGGCATCTGTCAGTGTCTGGCTTCCTGAAGTTACGGAGAATACTTCAGCGCCCAGCATACGCATTTTCTCTACATTGACGTGCTGACGCTC
Organism: Candidatus Paraprevotella stercoravium; assembly: GCA_944320795.1. Taxonomy (GTDB): domain Bacteria; phylum Bacteroidota; class Bacteroidia; order Bacteroidales; family Bacteroidaceae; genus Paraprevotella; species Paraprevotella stercoravium. The sequence continues at coordinate 38,857 of CALUIU010000008.1, forward strand.
AATGTCGATAGCACCCATATACACGCGGCAAGGCATGTTCATCAGGGCGCATGCGGTAGCTGTGGCCACACCGTGCTGTCCGGCACCGGTTTCAGCGATGATTCTCTTCTTGCCCATCTTGCGGGCCAACAGAATCTGACCGATGGCATTGTTGATTTTATGTGCTCCTGTGTGGTTCAGGTCCTCACGCTTCAGATAAATCTTGCAGCCGTATTTCTCGCTCAGACGCTTGGCCAAATATAATGGAGAAGGGCGGCCTACATAGTCGCGTAGCAGTTCGTGAAACTCTTTCTGGAACTCTTCGCTTTCCAGAATGGTCAGATACTGTTCTCTCAGAGATTCAATTGCCTTGTGAAGGATTTCGGGAATAAAACTTCCGCCGAACTCACCATAATAACCGTTTTGATCAATGTTGTAAGATTTCATATTCATATTGTTTTAGTTGTTGTTGTCGGGTATGAAAAAAAGGCTTGTCGCAAGTACGACAAGCCTTTTCAGTATCTTTTTATTTCAAGTATGAACACCAAGATATACAAGACTAGCTCCTCACGACCTTTTGAGTTCTGAGTAACGCCACCACCAATATGTATTCTTGTTCATGTTCATAATTTCTCGTTTTCTTTTTTTCTTTTGTTACGTTGCAAATGTATGTTTTTAATTTGATACATGCAAGAGAAAATGCATTTTTTCTTTCTAAATTTTATTTTTTTTGTTCCGCATATTACTTCTGTCTATTTGCCTGGTACAGAAAAATCATATGCTACAATATCTCCGGACTCGTTGCATGGTGTTTGTTTCAGATTGACCAGAATGTATTCGCCGGGAAACAGACCTTCTTTCGGACGGACGGAAAATCCCATGTCCGGCAGGTTCTCGATGACGAAAGAGTCAATATTGATACGGGTGTAGCCACATTCATTCAGTTCGGCATAAGGCAGGCGGCGGTGGTCACGGCGTTTGTTCAAACGGATCAGGGCATAGTCGTTCAGTGTGCACTCTTTAGGATAGATGACGAAACAAGGTTTCTGGTCGGTCAGCTGTTTGGACTGTTTGCCCCAAAAGTAACGAATCAGTTTCTTTCCGACTGTGATTCCCTGAATATCCCAGCCTTTTTTCTCTTCGGTCTGGCTGGTTATGGTACGCATTGGCGTTTGGTTTCCGTTGACCATAATAAAGACCGTGGGTTCGGGTTCCGGCATTTGGGCATAAGCCACATTGGAAATTCCCAAAAGGAATATCAGAGATAGAATCTGCAATAATGTTTTTTTAATCATAGAACTTGATTTCATAATCTGTTGTTTTCGTGTATTTCACAAATAGGTTGGCTATCATCTCGGCGCAAGCCTGCACGCCGGAGCGGTTTCCGTCGTATCCGTTGATGAGTACGGTGGTGTGCCGTGTGTCCAATCCAAGTTTGGTACGTTCGTGGTCACTGGTCGGCGTGCCGAACCCTCCAATCTGGTCCCGGTAAACCGGTAGGCCTTCTATGTTGAGAATGCCTCGCCCGATGCCTTCATACGGTTCGTCGGCGCGTCCCACGCCTAAGGTTGCGTCGCCGATGATCTTGTCTGCGTCGAATCCTCCAATGGAGTATCCGGTGGCCATGGAAGCCAGGTTAATCAAATCCACTGCCGTATTGATCTGATAAAGTTCCTGATTCTTCAGCACTCGGCGGATGAGAGATTCTGCGGCAGGGCGGTAGCGGCTGGGATCTTTTCCGAGTGCCTTGTAGGCGGCACGGGTGCTTTGAATGGAGCCTATTTCCCGGATGTAGTCCAGATTGTGTGTACGGATGCGAGCTTCCTCTTCGCGTATTTCTTCCCAGAGTTCAGCATCATATTCTGTGTTTGTGATGGTGGCAGTGAGCATAGCACCGATGAAGTTCGGGCAGATGCTCCGGATCTCGTCTGAAATTTCTATTTTCATATCCATTAATATATAAAAGGTATTTATTGCCAGTCGTAGACATTAAAGCTGGCTTCCATTTTATCTTCTACATCATCCGGCAGTTTGCTGAAGAAGTCAATGCCGGTCAGTTTTTCCACTTCGTCAATGCTAACAGCATATTCTTTTAATGGCTTGTTCTGTTTTTTGTGTTTGAATACGTAGCCAATACCTTTTGCTTTTCCATCGTTATCCTGTCGCATGATCACCTTATAAAATGCGTCGGGTACTGTGATTTTGTTCTGTCCGATGGTTTTCGGATAAGAACTGTAAACAATCGGACCGCATACGATATAAATATTTTCATATTTTCGTGCCCATTTCCGGCATTTTTCTTCCAGTTCTTTCCAGTCACCCCCGTTCAGACTGTGTAACTGCGGGCACATATTACTGAAATAGAAACATTCGGTCATGGCCTGCTCGCTGTACTTGTTGTCGGCTGCCGGACACATGTGTCCACGATCATATCCCGATCCGCGGTAATCACTGTCTTCGGCTGTGCTTCCTTTCTTGACATCCGGATCCGGCTGGAAATCATCGCTACGGCCTACAGTCCCTTCTGTTCTGTCTTTGGTCAGTTCCCAGGCTACCCAATTCGGGATTTTGGTGCGTCGGTTAAAGGAAACGGTGTATCCGTCATGCCAGATCACTTCTTCAGGGCGGTCCGTTAGAAAAGCAGGAATCTCCAGACGCATTTTCTTGGAACTGCTTTTTTTGTCTGTTCCTTTCTTGTCTAAACCCAGTGATTTTGCTTGTTCGATTGCTTTCGAAGTTACTTGTTCGCTTCGGCTCAGAATATTCTGGATTTGGTCAAAGCTGACTCCTCCGATAATAGCGATACCTGCCAGCAGGCCTATTGCTTTTTTGATCATAGAATGTTTGTAATTTTAATCATGTTGCAAAGATAAATATTTTAATGAATAGATGGATAAGAATTCTATGCCATGAGGATGTTTCTTTTGGAAAAAGCGGATGTTTCATAGAAAAATTGCATTGCATTAATATTCTGTCTGTGAGTAAAGAAAAACAGACGAAATCCCATTGATTAACAGGATTTTTGTATATTTGCTCCTAATTAATTATTTAGAACATGAAGAAATTATTTTCTACGTTACTTTTATCAGCAATAGCCTGGCAGTTATCTGCTGCGCCGGCTGAAAAAACTCTAAAGACGATTATCTTGCTTGATGGTACGACTGTTGAAGTTACTTTCTGGGGAGATGAATATGGCTGTTTCTATATGGATAAACAGGGGCGTATGTTTGAGCCGGTAGGAAACGGAGAGCTTTTCCGTTGTGCTTCGTATGATCTGAATACGGCAATGCAGCGGGTGGCTCGAGTAAAAAAGACTGCGGCTGCTGCCCGTATTGGAGCTAACCTGAATCCGAAAGGAAGCTATAAAGTTCCGGTTATATTGGTACAGTTTAAGGATCAGTCCTTCAGTGTCGCCGAGGGGCAGAGTGCTGTAAGTTCTTTCTACGATAAGTTCTGTAATGGTACTAAAGACGGAAACTATTATACAGGTGCCGGCAGTTATGGTGCGGTGCGTGATTATTTTGTTTCGCAGAGTGACAGTACCCTGTTTTGGGATTTTGATATTATTGGTCCTATCACATTGGATAAGGAAACAGCCTATTACGGTCAGGATAAAGACGGAAATATTGATGTGAACATGGCTGAGTTCTATAAGGAAGCTGTTGCCAAAGCATTACCCCTTCGTTCGGATTGGTCGGTTTATGACAGTAATTCTGATGGAATGACCGATATGGTATTCTTCCTTTATGCTGGTCTGGGTCAGGCTAACGGAGGTGCTGCTTCTACCATCTGGCCCAAGGAAACCAACGGTAAAATGACGGTGAACGATATGTCTTTTGCCGTATCGGCATGTTGCAATGAGTTGCGTCCGATAAAAAATAATGGAATCATTGTAGGAGCCAAAGCCGATGGTATCGGTATTATGTGCCATGAGATGTCGCATGTTTTGGGATTGCCCGACTTTTACAATGCCCTTCATAATACCTTTGGTATGGACTACTGGTCGGTGATGGATTATGGCTATTTTACCAACAATGGTTATAATCCCGGCAGCTACAACGGTTATGAGCGCGACTTTATGGGATGGCGTAGTCTGGTGGAACTGAAAGAAACGCAGACCGTGCGTATGAAATCTCTGGAAGATGGGGGAGTGGCCTATAAGATTGTCAACGACCAGAATCCGAATGAATATTATGTGCTGCACAATATGCAACCCAAAGGGTGGGACTCGAAACTTTCAATGTTGGGTCATGGTATGATTGTGACGCATGTGGACTATGATGCGGAAATCTGGAATACCAATCAGGTCAATGCGGATATGTATCATCAGCGTATGACCATTATTCCGGCCAACAATAAACTGATCGGAAACTTTAATGCGGAAACGGCAGAAGAGTTGCTGGATGCCTTGGCTGGACATCCTTATCCGGGCAAGACCGGCAATGTGGAACTGAGTGATACGACAGTTCCTGCCGCAGAGGTTTATCGCGGTGAATTCATGAAGAAGCCGATTAAGCAGATTGAGGAAAAAGACGGAGTGATATCCTTTAAGTTCATGCCTCTCGGAGTGCTGGCTACTCCTGTATTGGATGAGGCAGTGGAAGAAAATATTCCTTATGGTCTGCAGATTAGCTGGCCTGCCATAGAGCATGCGGAAGCCTATCGAGTAGAATATACAAGACTGGATGATCTGAACAAGGAACAGGTTTTGGTAGTAGATTCTGTGAAGACCAATTCTGTACGTCTGAACGGACTGACTGAAGGTGTTGATTACTGTTACCGTGTTAAGGCTTTGGCTGACCAATATGAAAACTCGGTCTATTCAGAATGGAAAACAGCCGGCGAGCCTGTGACTTCTATTCAGGATGTTCCGCAGGACGATACTGTTGTAGAGATTTATCATGTGCAGGGAACAAAAGTGCTTACCGCTACTTTGGCTGAAGCACGCCGGGTTTTGAAAAAGGGATTGTATGTCGTGAAGTCAGAAAACTTCAATGGAAAACTGTATGTAAAATAAATAATGGAGCAATGAATAAACGAGTCAAAGGAATATTATTGGGAAGTGCTTTGTTGGCTGCTCCCTTGTTGTATGCTGTGCCTGCACGTAATGTAGTAAAAACGATTGTTCAGCCTGACGGAACCACTCTTCAGATTAAACTCTGTGGAGATGAATTTTTACGTTATTATACGACTTTGGATGGTGTTCCGGTAAAGGAAGTGGGTGAGGGATTCTATTATGCAGGTTTGTCTGCGGATACTTTGGCTGTTTGTTCAGAACAGATGGCCCATGAGGTAGAACTACGTACTGTAGCTGAGCAGCAAATGGCTGACAGTTTGAAGCTGGCATTTGATGCTTCGGTAACTGGGATCTATGAAAAGCGGCAGAATAGCAGGGTAATCCGAAGGGCTCCTGCCCGTACGACGGCACGCACTTTTGGCGGTCAGGTTCTGGGAGAACCCATGGAAGGAAAGAAAAAGGGTTTGGTCATTCTGGTTAATTTCAGTGATGTGCAGATGACGATCCCTAATCCGAATGAAACTTTTTTCCGTTATATGAATGAGGAAGGATATAAGGAAAACGGGCAGTATGGAAGTGTCCGCGATTACTTTCTGAGTCAGTCATACGGCAGATTTGATTTCTCATTTGATGTGGTCGGTCCGGTTACACTTTCCAAATCAATGGACTATTACGGCAGAAATGTGAACGATTTTGATTATCGTCCGGGGGAGATGGTGCTGGATGCTTGTCTTTTGGTAAAGGATCAGGTGAACTTTAGTGACTATGATTGGGACGGTGACGGGGAAGCGGAACAGATTTTTGTAGTTTATGCCGGATATGCGGAGAGTAATGGAGCACCGAGTAATACCATCTGGCCTCATCAGTCATATGTGCAGAACCGTGACGGATCTAATTTGGTCATTGACGGTACCATTGTCGGTAAGTATGCATGTAGCAGCGAGCTGACCGGCACATCCGGCACAACACTCTCCGGTATCGGAACCATGTGCCATGAATTTTCGCACTGTTTCGGTATTCCGGATTTTTATGATACTTACGGATCTAATTTCGGTATGGATGTGTGGAGCCTGATGGATTACGGATGCTATAACAACAACGGAAATACGCCTATCGGATATACGGCCTATGAGCGTATGATGTGTGGCTGGCTCGATCCGGTGGTGCTTACCGATACCACCTTTGTCACAGACATGCCGGCCTTGTCCGACGAACCGGTGGCCTATGCCGTGGTGAACGATGCCAATGCGGATGAATATTATCTGTTGGAAAACCGCCAGAAGAAAGGGTGGGATTCTTATATGTATGGACATGGAATGATGGTGGTGCATGTGGATTATGATGCTCATGCCTGGGATTATAACACGGTGAATACAAAATCCTCCAGACAGCGTATGACAATTATTCCGGCTGATAACCGCCTACAGACCAGAGATGGTTATGCCGGAGATCTCTTTCCCGGTACGGCAGGAGTAACTTCGCTTACAGATACCAGTACACCGGCTGCTTTATTGCATACGCCAAACAAGAGTGGACTGGCACTGATGTCGAAACCGATTTATAATATTCAGGAGAAAGACGGTAAAATCAGTTTTGATTTTCTGAAAACAAGAACTACAGGAGTTCGCACGCTGACTTCAGATCTGTCCGGGGAGAAAACATGGCAAGTGTATCGGACTGATGGAAGTAAAGTGGGTGAGGTGAATGGAGAACAGGAAGTGTTCCGGCTTCCATCCGGATTGTATCTGCTCCGTTCCGGTAACGAAACGCGCAAGGTTCTGGTGCGCTGATTAAAAATTGTCCCGACGGTTTGCTGAAAACGTCGGGACAATTTTTTTATTTCCTCCCGATCAAATTTCTGTATGCTCCGGAAGCAGCCGGCATTGGGATTTTATTGGATCGGATTCAGAATATAAACCGATAAAAAAAGGATTGCATCCATGTGCAGATGCAATCCTTCTATTTTTAGAGAAAAGTGGTTTCTTAGAGAACACCCTGAGCCATCATAGCTTTGGCAACCTTCATGAAACCTGCCACGTTGGCACCCTTCACGTAGTTTACATAGCCGTCTGGCTGAGTTCCGTATTTCACGCAAGCCTCGTGAATGCTCTTCATGATGCCGTGCAGACGAGCGTCTACCTCTTCGCGAGTCCAGCTCAACTTCAGAGAGTTCTGAGACATCTCCAAACCAGATACAGATACACCACCTGCATTTGAAGCTTTACCCGGAGCATACAGCAGCTTAGCTTCCTGGAATACGTGGATTGCTTCTGGAGTAGAAGGCATGTTGGCACCCTCAGATACTGCGATACAGCCGTTAGCAACCAGCTTCTTGGCATCTTCGCCGTTGATTTCGTTCTGAGTAGCGCTAGGCAATGCGATGTCGCACTTTACACCCCAAGGACGCTCGCCCTCAACATACTGGCAGCCGAACTTCTCGGCATATTCCTTGATACGTCCGTGACGTACGTTCTTCAATTCGAAGATGAACTGTAACTTTTCAGTTGTGATACCATCCGGATCGTAGATGTAACCGTTGCTGTCTGAGCAGGTAACTACCTTGGCACCTAATTCAATAGCTTTCTCGATGGTGTACTGAGCTACGTTTCCTGAACCTGAAACCACACAAACCTTGTCCTTCATGTCCAAACCCTTGGTTGCCAGCATTTCCTGCAGGAAGTAGATGTTACCGTAACCGGTAGCTTCAGGGCGGATCAGAGAACCACCGAATTCCATAGCCTTACCAGTCAGAGTTCCAGTGAATTCCTTAGCCAACTTCTTGTACATACCGAACAGGTAACCAACCTCACGACCACCAACACCGATATCACCTGCAGGAACATCTGTATCAGGACCGATATGACGCCACAATTCAGTCATAAATGCCTGGCAGAATCTCATGATTTCGTTGTCAGATTTGCCAGCAGGGTTGAAGTCTGAACCACCTTTACCACCACCCATAGGAAGAGTTGTCAATGAGTTCTTGAAAGTCTGCTCAAAAGCCAGGAATTTCAAGATAGAAAGATTAACTGACGGGTGGAAGCGTAAACCTCCTTTGTAAGGGCCGATAGCGTTGTTGTGCTGTACACGATATCCCATGTTTGTCTGCACATTTCCGTTGTCGTCCATCCAGGTTACACGGAAGCAATAGATTCTGTCTGGAATACACAGGCGCTCGATCAAATTGTATTTCTCAAATTCCGGGTGCTTGTTGTATTCTTCTTCAATTGTACCCAAAACTTCTTCTACTGCCTGATGATACTCTGTTTCTCCAGGGAATCTTTTCTTCAGATCCTCTAACACTTTGCTTGCATTCATTTGACTTTAATTTTTGATGATTAATCTTTTCGAGTTCAAAAGTACGAAAAAGGGAGTAAAACACAAAAAAAAGTAGCTAAAAGTTTTTAGATATTCGTCTTTAATGTGTTTTTAATAGAAAAAAGGCCTTCTTGCTTTATAATTGTTTTGTTTATATGGTGTTTTTTATTTCTGATTGTAACTTTGTCATTTTATTCTTATTTTTTATGTTTCCTTGAACTTGTGGTTTGATAACAGCCTGACATCTTACTTTTTTGCAAAAATATGATATATTCTGTGTCTGTAAGGTCATATTCGGCTTTAGGAACAAGTCTGTTGATTTTATGTGAAAAGGCGGTAGGAAAGAATCTGGGGCAGGTTCTTATTGAAAGATGGTATCTATATATAATAAGGAGGAAGGTTTGGTTCCTTCCTCCTTATTATATATAGATGATAAAAGTGTGATTATTGTCCGGCTTTCCAGAAATCTTCTTCTTTCTGACGTTTTGCTTTTTCTGCCTGATAAGCAGCATTTGCCTTTTCGTATTCGGCATTCTTGCGCTGGACATCGATAATGTTTGCTTTTAAGCGGTTGGCAGCTCCTGAAATACTGATGTCTGCCTCTGCTGCTTTGGTGCAATAGTTGGCTGCTTCAGAAAATTTCTTCTGTTTTGCCAAAAATTGTGCACGCAATAAATAACTTTTTCCGGCTACGGCACTATTATAAGATATTGCTTTGTCCAGATATCCGAAAGCACCATTGATATCTCCAGATTTAGACAGTGCGCTGGCAATCTTTAATGAAATGTTGGCTTTTGTTGATTCTGTCTGACACAATTCTAAAGCTTTGTCGTAGTATTGAACCGATTCGGCATTTTTACCAGCTTTGTTCAGTTTCTGAGCCATACCGATTGCTGATTCATAGCTAGGCTCAATATTATAGGCATATTCAGCTGCTTTGTAATATACATCGGTGTCATCGCAGTCATTGGATGCTAACAGAACCAGTGCTGATTTCAGGTAGGCCAGATTGTTTTTGTTTTCCTCAATTTTTGGAGTGAAAATAGCTACAATCTGATCTCTGTCTGCTGCTTTGGACTGTGCAAAGATAGTTTCAATACGATTTAATGTTGGATCATATTGAGAAACAATTTTTTTAGCTGCAACTGTATCCTGAGCAGAGTTGGCCAGTTCAAGCATTTTTTCACAAACTTCGCGAGATTCCAGATAATCTTGTAAGAATTGCTCTCTGAAGCCCTGGTTGTCGGCAACATATTTCTGATATGAGATGTCAAAGAATTTATTCAGAACAAACGCTTCGATTTCTTTGGCTCCTTCCTGACGGATCATATTAAATGCTTCACGGAACATAGAATAAGATTTGTCAACACTGAAATCATCAGCTACTCCTTGGCCATAATAAGCATAGTCGAAAGCTTTACGGGCCATAACATCTCCTTTGGTCACTTGTTTAGCTTCGCTTGTGAATGAGTTCAGACCTGCCAGATTCTTTAGACGGGTATCATACAAATCCATCAGTTCGTTGAAATAACCCTTTTTCTGATCCATTTCCTGGGTTGCGACAATCAAATTACCCAAGATGGCTGCGCCATAGGCATAGACTCCTACCTGTGCGAATGGGGCCTTGGTTATAACGACTTTCCAAGGTTCATAAGCGGATTTCCAGTCTTGAATCTTGTAGTAATCGATGTACATTGCAAGGCTGTTTAACACGTCAATACTGTCTTGTCCGTGACCGATACGGTCATAGACAGAGGTACCTTCGTATTGTGCCATAGCAGGTGTTACCGCTGCAGCCATGGCAAATGTGATGGCTAATTTCTTTAATCTCATATTTGTATGTGTTTAATAATAAATTCCACTAATACGTTATAAAACGTGTATACACTCTGAAAACATGGACAAAGATACAAAAAAAAGACTTTATTATACCATGAATATAAGAAAAATAGAAAATTATAATATTTGTCATCATTTTGTTATTTTGAATCAGGTGTCATATTGAATAAAAATTGTGATTGATGTTTGGTTAAACTGGGATTTTTTTGCAATTTTGCATGACTTAAAAAAATGATAGAACAAAATGTTGAACCTAGACAATTTTTATAAGGCAAGATATGTATTAAGCCATATAATCAGACGTACGGATTTGATTCATGCTCCTAATATAAATAAGGAAAGTGATATTTATCTGAAGCCTGAGAATTTGCAGACAACCGGATCTTTTAAGCTTAGAGGAGCATATTATAAAATTTCTCAGTTGAGTGAAGATGAAAAGAAACGGGGGGTAATAGCGTGCTCGGCAGGAAATCATGCTCAAGGAGTTGCATTGGCAGCCTCGTCTCATGGTATTAAGTCTTTGATTTGTCTGCCTGAAGGAGCTCCGATGAGTAAAGTGGAGGCTACGCGCCGTTATGGAGCTGATATTTGTCTGGTACCTGGTGTGTATGATGATGCTTTTCAGGAAGCTATCCGTTTGCGTGACGAGCATGGTTATACGTTCATACATCCGTTTGATGATGAGCATGTAATAGCCGGACAAGGGACAATTGGTTTGGAATTGTTGGACCAACTGCCGGATTTGGATGCTGTTATCGTTCCGATAGGTGGAGGAGGGCTTATTAGTGGAATCGCTTTTGCGATAAAGTCATTAAATCCTAATGTCAAGGTTTATGGAGTGCAAGCTCAAGGAGCTCCTAGTATGTTGCATAGTCTGGAATTGCAGCGTCGTACGACTTTGAATGCCGTATCAACCATTGCTGATGGAATTGCGGTAAGGGAACCCGGTCATATTACTTATGATACATGTTGTAAATATGTTGATGAAATAGTTACAGTAAATGAAGATGAAATCTGTGCTGCCATTTTGGCATTGCTGGAACAGCAGAAGCTAATTGCTGAAGGAGCTGGAGCCGTGAGTGTTGCTGCCGCTATGTTTAATAAGGTTCCTATTAAAGGGAAAAAGGCGGTATGTATTGTCAGTGGAGGAAACATTGATGTGACTATTTTGAGCAGAGTCATCAGTCGTGGTATGGCTAAAAGTGGACGGGTATTTACATTCAGTGTGGAACTGGAAGATAAACCCGGACAGATGGTTGAAGTCAGCAAGGTTGTTGCTCAGTTGGGAGGAAATGTGATTCGTGTACAACACGAACGTAATGATGACAGTCAGCAAGTAAACTCTTGTGAATTGCGTATGACTGTGGAGACCCGTAACGAAGAGCATATTGAGAGTATTCGCCAGGCATTGATTCAGGAAGGTTTTAATTTAGTATAATAATTATGGAAAAGAAAGTATTACACACAGAGAAGGCGCCAGCTGCTATCGGACCATACAGTCAGGCTATTGAAGTGAATGGTTTTGTTTTTGCTTCCGGTCAGATTCCTATTGATCCTGCTACTGGAGAGATGGTGCAGGGGGGCGTTCAGGAGCAGACCCGTCAGGCGTTGACCAATGCTTCAGAAGTAATGAAGGCTGCCGGATTGGATTTGAGCCATGTTGTAAAAACAACCGTATTTTTGGCTGACATGAATGACTTTGCTGCTATGAATGAAGTTTATGCTACTTTCTTCAGTGCTCCGTTCCCGGCGCGTTCTGCTGTTGCTGTTAAGGCATTACCAAAAGGAGCATTGGTTGAAGTGGAATGTATAGCAGTTAAATAACCTGTTAAACGATAGATACCAAAAAAAGAATAAAAAAGAAGAGGAGAATGGACTCCTCTTCTTTTTTTATAATATTTCATCGTCGTAATTTTTGTAGTGCGTGATTTGAGGTTCGGCTTGTGTACGCTCGAAAGTGGAACACAGTCTTTTAGCTTCTGCAACAAATCTTTCATTGGTGATGGAACACTCGCAGATGATTGGGTTTTTCATCCATTGCATGAATTTGCCATGTTTGCAATGAATACACTGGATCATGTTAGGGTTGCTTGCCATATCCTTTATTATTTAGAGAAAAATTTCAAGATCTTACCTTGATGTGCCAGAATAAGAGAGTCGTGGTTTAATTCCCGGATTTCAAAAGTGTCGCATGTTTTGTCCCGATTGTCATTTTCCATTAACAAATGAGCATTACACATTTTCCAGCGTTGGTAGTTTCTGCCTCTCCATTGAGCAGATAATTTACCTTGGTTTTTCAGCTCGATTGTGATACTGTCAGGAACGGTGTGCCATTTTTGAGTCAGTGTCCTGAGATTAACCAGGGTAAGAATATTTTCTTTTTGTGTATCTGTGGTAATGGTAAGTGGGTCGTTATAATGTTCCGTACCTCCTAAAATAATGCCTGCTTCTCCGTTGTTTTCGTTTATTTTGTTTAATGTCAGAGTGTCTCCCTGATTGGTAATGATTTCAATGCAGCTCATACCGGTGCCTTCACCCAGCTTTCCGTACAAAGCAGAATCTGTTACAAGATAGGCTTCAGAGGTTGTGCTATTCTGTATCACTTGCTCCTTCTTGTTCTTATTATTGCAGGAGCCAAACCATAATCCGCATCCTAATAGAAATGCGGATAGAAAGATATGTCTTTGTTTCATTATCAGATTTTATCTATTTATCATTTATGCAAATATACGGATTTTCCAAAAAGAAAAGGTGTATAGTATTTTTTTTTATTTGTTTGCGAAAAAAAAATAGAATGGAGATGGTATGGCATGAAATTTGATAGACTCTTTAAAAACACATTAATTACATATTTATATGGGATGGATTATTTTTATTGGTTTTGCTATAATTAGTTATTTGATTCAGGCAAACCTCAAGAGTAAGTTTGAACGTTATTCAGAGATTCCGGTTGATGGCGGATTGACCGGGCGCGATGTTGCTGTCAAAATGTTGCGTGATAATGGTATTTACGATGTACAGGTAACTTGTACTCCGGGTTTCTTGACAGACCATTATGATCCGACAAAGAAGACCGTGAATTTAAGTGAGGATGTGTATCATTCTTGTAGTGTATCTGCGGCGGCGGTAGCGGCTCATGAATGTGGCCATGCTGTACAGCATGCATGTGCATATGCACCTTTGCGTTTGCGTAGTGGTTTGGTTCCAATCGTATCCTTTGCTTCTTCATGGATGCAGTGGGTGCTGCTCATCGGTATGTTTACCTTGAATGTATTTCCGGGAATCATGTTGTTCGGTATTGCGCTGTTTGCTATGGTGACTTTATTCAGTTTTGTTACTTTACCGGTAGAGATAGATGCTAGTCGTCGTGCGGTCAACTGGTTAAGTCGGGCTGGAGTTACAAATATGAATAATCATGGTGCTGCTGTATCGGCTTTGCGTGCGGCTGCCTATACGTATGTTGTAGCAGCTTTGGGATCGCTGGCATCTTTAGTATATTATATTATGATTTATATGGGTCGGAGAGATTAACCCTGAACAGATAAGTTAAGATGAGTTATTTATTATTGATCATAGGTATTGTGTTGGTACTTTGGGGTGCTGACAAATTGACAGATGGAGCCACAGCTTTAGCTCGTCGTTTTCATGTGCCCGATTTGGTGATTGGCTTGACTGTTGTCGCTTTTGGAACTTCTTTACCGGAGTTTGTGACCAGTTTCACAGCTGTGTTGCATCAATATGAAGCCATTTCAATGGGTAATATTGTTGGAAGTAATATTTTCAACACTTTGCTGATTGTCGGTGCATCGGCATTGACTTATCCGATCTGGGTTAGTCGCAGTTCGCTTTCTAAGGATATTCCTTTTGCCTTGCTGGCTTCTTTGGCTTTGTTTGTTCTTTGTCAGGATACTGTTTTTTCAGGGGCTGACAGCCAGACGATTACAATGGGGGATGGACTTATATTATTATTGTTCTTTGCAATATTCATGTATTATACTTTCTCTATAGCCCGGTCATCAGATATGGTATCAGATGAAGCAGATACTTCTGTTCCGACATACGGCATATGGCGTATAGTTTTATACATTGTGTTCGGGTTGGCTGGTTTGATTTTCGGAGGCAATTTCTTCGTAGAGTCAGCATCCGATTTGGCTCGCACATGGGGGGTAAGTGAACATATTATCGGCTTGACTATTGTGGCGGGCGGAACATCTCTTCCGGAGTTGGCAACTTCTATTGTAGCTGCACGTAAAGGTAATTCGGCTATAGCTATAGGTAATGTAATAGGCAGTAATATCTTTAATATATTCTTTGTTGTCGGTTTTTGCGCTTTGGTATCACCGATATCGGCAGAGAGTATAACGAGTTTCGATTTGTTTTTGCTTATCGGTAGTATTCTTTTACTGTGGGTTTTTGCTTTTACCAGTCGGAAGATATCACGTCTTGAAGGAGGAGCCTTAATGTTGTTATATGTACTTTATCTATTGAATAGTATTATGGATTTAATGTAAGAGGTAAATTCTTGGAGATTTCATAAAGAATAAATACTAAAAAGAACCGTGTTTTGTAACTTCTTGGAAATATTACAGAACACGGTTCTTATTTTAATGCTAGGTTTATTTATTCAATTTGAATATTAACTTTTTGGGGATCTTGACCAACTTCCGTCCTTCAACTTTTTTAATACAGACGCCGTCAACCTGCTCAAAAATATACTGATCATCATTTTTTGTGAGTTTGACTTCTTGAGTCTCTGACCCCTGGTCGTTGGACAGACGAATCAGGGCTGTAGTCGCATTGACAATTTTGGCAGAAGTGATGCTCCAAATGCCATAAACATTTCCGTTAAGATAGCCGTGCATTGGACCAAACATCTCCATACCCGGAACATTGATGCTTTCTTCATACAAATCAATTGTAAGATGGAGATTCTCTTCTTTGCACGACAGGCTTCCTTTGAAAGCTTGTTGTGCCATGGTAGCTATGCTAAAAACACATAAAACCAAAAACATTAAATTTCTTTTCATAGACTTTTTCATTTTAATATTCGGTAATCTCTGCAAAGATAATACTTTAATCAGAAAAACATCCTGCTTTTGTTATATTCTTGAGATCGTAGAATTATTTCATCTCCCTGAATATCATTTTATTTTTTGTTTTTTAAAGAAAATACGAAGAGTATTTATAAAAAAATAGAGTAAAAGAATTTTGCTTTCATCTTTTTTATGTATATTTGCAACGAACTACAAATGTTAATAATGAATAAAGACACATTGTTTATTTTCGAATCGAGTTGGGAAGTATGCAATAAAGTGGGAGGTATTTATACCGTTCTTTCTACTCGAGCCAAGACCTTACAGGATAGTATGAAAGATCGGGTCATTTTTATCGGACCTGATGTTTGGAAAACCACCAAGAATCCACTATTCCGCGAAGACAAGAAATTGTTGTCGGGATGGAAGGTTGAGGCCGAAAAACAAGGACTTGTTATTCGTGTTGGCCGATGGAATGTTCCCGGTAATCCGATAGCCGTATTGGTAGATTTCGCTTCATATTATGAAAAAAAGAATGAAATCTATGCAAGAATGTGGGAGGATTATCAGGTTGATTCTCTTCATGCATATGGAGATTATGATGAAGCTTCTATGTTTTCTTATGCCGCTGGATTGGTTGTAGAAAGCATTTATAATTACATGCTTCGGGACAAATACGAAGTAATTTATCAAGCTCATGAATGGATGACCGGTTTAGGGGCTTTGTATGTGCGCAAGCATCTTCCTCAGATTGCTACAATATTTACAACTCATGCAACCAGTATCGGTCGCTCTATTGCTGGAAATAATAAGCCGCTTTATGATTATCTCACGGCTTATAACGGGAATCAGATGGCAGCCGAGTTGAATATGCAGTCTAAGCATTCCATTGAGCGGCAGACAGCACATTTTGTGGATTGTTTTACTACAGTGAGTCAGGTAACGGCACGCGAATGTGAAGTCCTTCTGGAACGTCCGGCAGATGTGATTCTAATGAATGGTTTTGAAAGCGATTTTGTACCTAAGGGAGCACAATTTACGGCTGCTCGTCGCAAGGCACGTGCCAAAATATTCCAGGTTGCCGAATCACTTACCGGCAACAAGTTTGCCGAGAATACTCTGGTGGTCACTACCAGTGGTCGTTATGAATTCAAAAATAAGGGTATTGATGTATTCCTTAATACACTGAAGCTGCTGAATGAACGTGATGATCTTTCACGTCCGGTTTTGGCGCTTGTAGAGGTTCCTGCATGGTGTGCCGGTCCGCGAGAGGATTTGGTTGCTCGCTTGCAAGGGAATACAGCAGAAGGAGCTCTGTCTAATCCGGTGATTACACATCGTTTACATAATGAGCCAGATGACGCAGTTTTGAATACTCTGAATTATTATCAGTTAAATAATAGTCCATCTAATCGGGTGCAAGTAATTTTCGTGCCATGCTATCTGGATGGTGCCGATGGCATCTTTAATATGAGCTATTATGATTTGCTTATTGGTAATGATTTATGTGTGTATCCTTCTTATTATGAACCTTGGGGCTACACTCCACTGGAAAGTGTCGCTTTTCATATACCTTGTGTTACGACAAACCTTTCCGGTTTTGGTATGTGGGTCAATGATGTTTTGGGCCATGACGGAACTCTTGGAGATGGAGTTGCGGTAATTAAGCGTACGGATTATAATTTCCAGGAAGTGGCTACAAATATTTCTAATGAGATTGCTGCATTTGCCGCGCTTCCAGATGCCGAAGTGCGAAAAATCCGGAAAAAAGCTGAGCGTATTGCGTCAAAGGCCTTATGGAAAAATTTTATCAAGTACTATTACCAGGCCTATGATTTTGCACTCGCGCATGCCACAATGAGAAACAAAAAATAAAATAATTAACTGAATCTAATTTTAGCAATTATGAAAATTAAAGCAAGTAATTCAAATGGAATCAGCTGGAAAGAAGTGAACGTGAAGTCACGTATTCCTAATGAATTGAGCAAATTGGCTGAATTGTCCCGCAATATCTGGTGGGCATGGAACCATGAGGCACGTGAACTTTTCCGCTCTTTGGATGAAGATTTGTTTGAGGAAGTAGGACAGAACCCGGTATTGCTTCTGGAGCGTCTTAGCTACGAGCGTCTGGAAGAATTGTCTCAGGATCAGATGATTCTGGCTCGTATGGATGCCGTGTATAAGATGTTCCGCGCATATATGGATGTTGAGCCAAATCATAAGAGAGCTTCTGTAGCTTACTTCTGTATGGAGTATGGTTTGAACCACGTGCTGAAGATTTATTCTGGTGGTTTGGGCGTGCTGGCTGGTGACTATTTGAAAGAAGCTTCAGATAGCAATGTAGACATGTGTGCAGTAGGTTTCCTGTATCGTTATGGTTACTTCACTCAGACTTTGTCTATGGACGGACAGCAGATTGCCAACTATGAGGCTCAGAACTTCGGAAGTCTTCCAATAGAGCGCCAGCTGGATGCCGATGGCAATCCTATGGTAGTAGACGTACCTTATTTGAATTACTTCGTTCATGCATATGTATGGCGTGTCAATGTAGGTCGTATCAAGTTGTATCTGTTGGATACAGATAACGAGATGAACTCTGAGTTCGACCGCAGAATTACGCACGCTCTGTATGGCGGTGACTGGGAAAACCGTTTGAAGCAGGAGATCCTGTTGGGTATTGGTGGTGTGCTTACCTTGAAGAAACTGGGTATCAAGAAAGATATCTATCACTGTAACGAAGGACATGCCGCTCTGTGCAACGTACAGCGTCTGTTGGATTACGTTCAGTCTGGTCTTACCTTCAATCAGGCATTGGAGCTGGTTCGTGCTTCTTCTCTTTATACCGTACACACTCCGGTTCCTGCCGGTCATGACTATTTTGACGAAGGTCTGTTCGGAAAATACATGGGCGGTTATCCGGCAATGTTGGGTATCACTTGGGATGAGTTTATCGGTATGGGCCGTCAGAATCCGGACGATCATTCTGAGCGCTTCTGTATGTCAACCTTCGCTTGCAATACCTGTCAGGAGGTTAACGGTGTGAGCTGGTTGCACGGAAAGGTTTCTCGCGAGATGTTCTCTGACATCTGGAAAGGTTATTTCCCGGAAGAAAGTCATGTAGGTTATGTAACCAATGGTGTTCACTTCCCGACATGGGCTGCTACAGAGTGGAAAGAGTTCTACATCAAGCATTTTGACAAGAATTTCATGAGCGACCAAAGTAATCAGAGCATCTGGGAAGGCATCTATAATGTACCTGATGAGTTGGTATGGAACACTCGTGTGAAGCTGAAGAACAAGCTGATCGATTACATCCGTGAGCAGTTCCGTGGCAGCTGGTTGAAGAACCAGGGTGATCCATCACGCGTGGTTTCTTTGATGGACAAGATCAATCCGAACGCTCTGTTGATCGGTTTCGGTCGTCGTTTTGCTACTTACAAGCGTGCTCACCTGTTGTTCACCGATCTGGATCGTTTGGCTAAGATCGTAAACAACCCGAATTATCCGGTACAGTTCCTTTACACCGGTAAGGCACATCCTGCAGACGGTGCCGGTCAGGGTCTGATCAAGAAGATTTATGAGATTTCTCAGCGTCCGGAGTTCCTGGGTAAGATCATCTTCCTGGAGAACTACGACATGCAGCTGGCCCGTCGTCTGGTGAGCGGTGTGGATATTTGGTTGAATACTCCGACCCGTCCGCTCGAGGCATCCGGTACCTCTGGTGAGAAGGCTTTGATGAACGGTGTGCTCAACCTGTCAGTACTCGACGGTTGGTGGCTCGAAGGCTATCGCGAAGGTGCCGGCTGGGCATTGACCGAGAAGCGTACTTACGAGAATCAGGCTCATCAGGATCAGCTTGATGCTGCTACCATCTACAGCTTGCTGGAGAATGAAATCCTGCCGTTGTACTATGCACGCAACAAGAAGGGCTATTCTGAAGGTTGGGTAAGAACCATCAAGAATTCTATCGCTCAGATTGCTCCTCACTACACCATGAAGCGTCAGTTGGACGATTACTATACTAAGTTCTACGATCCACAGGCTGCCCGCTTCAAGACTCTGGCTGCCAACGACAATGCCAAGGCTAAGGAAATCGCAGCTTGGAAAGAGCAGGTTGCTGCTTGCTGGGACAACATCAATGTAGTTTCTTTCGAGAAGAACGAGCCATTGACTTCTGGTGCTCTGGAAACCGGTAAGGACTATGAAGTGAAGATCACGATTGACGAGCAGGGATTGGATGATGCAATCGGTATTGAGATTGTCACTCTGATGACCGATAAGGACTGCAAGGATCACATCTATTCAGTAACTCCGCTTGAAATGGTAAAGAAGGAAGGCAACTTGTATACATTTGCCGGAACTTATACTTTGAACAATTCCGGAAGCTTCAAGGCTGCTTGTCGTATGTATCCTAAGAACGACGCTCTGCCACACAGAGAAGACTTCTGCTATGTGAAGTGGTTTGTTTAATATCTAAGATTTCCAATAAAGAAAGCTCGATCCATAGGGTCGGGCTTTTTTTTACGCTTAAAAGTGAGGCCTGTTTTTGTAAGATGGTGAAAATAAAAAATCTCCCAAAACTGATACTATCAGTTTTGGGAGATTTTGGTATCTTTTGGATATTGTCTACTATTGACAAGTCTGACTGTTCAGGAATGTCTTGGACGGATAAACTTGACGACAGACGACAATGTATTTTGTATCGGTTTGCCGAGGATAATCAGTGTGACGGCTACCAGAATCATCGCTATGCCCAGTCCCTGTTGCCAGGTGAATGCTTCACCGAAGACAAAAGCACCGATACATACTGCTGTAACCGGTTCAAGAGCTCCTAATACAGAAGTTAATGTACCGCCGATATGGTGTACCGCCAATAGCAGGGTGATATTGGAGATTACGGTGGGGAGTACGGCCAGTAGTACCAGGTTCACCCCCGACATGATATCTGGGATTGGTTGGAGTGTCTGCGTCACGGATACTTTTCCGACGAAAAGCAGGGTGGTAAAGACAAACACGTAGAAAGCCAGTTTGCGGTTGTGCATGGTGCGTAGGTGTGATTTGTTCACCGTTGTGATATAGGCTGCATAACCTAAAGCTGATAATAACACGATGCCAACTCCCAAGAAACTGAACTTATGTTCTTCGCCTCCTATCGATAGATGTGCTACTCCATAAACAGCCAGAATGATGGCCAGCCAGGTAACCCATGAAGCCTTCTCACGGAAAAGGATAAGCATGAGCAGGGTTACAAATACCGGATAGGTGAAGTGCAGGGTCGTAGCCACACCGGCTCCCATAAAGTCATAGCCCCAGAACAGGAACTGTGCCGAGCACATATAATATGCCGAAAGAATGATCAGTAACGGCAGGTCTTTCCATTTGATGGCAAACGACTCCTTTTTCACCTTCATCATGATGCCCAATGCTATGGTTGCAAACAGAAAACGGTAGAATAAGATTGAATCGAGCGTCATACCCTGTTTCATCAGGGGCAGGGTAAAGAGAGGAATCAGACCGAAGGTCACCGAAGTTATAATTCCATAAATCAAACCTTTTATACTGTTCATGACAGAATGTAGTTTTTATGAATTAAGTGATTTACAAAAAATGAGAATATTGTGTGCTTATTCGCTCTATTTCTTGGAAAGGGTTGCTTCGATGAAATCTTCCAGCTGTTCAGCGCGAAGTCCTTTGGCCAGAATGGTGCCTTCTTGCGACAGGACAATTGTGAATGGGATTCCATCTACACTGTAAAGCTTTGCTCCGTTGTTATGCTGCCACTCTTTCAGTTCAGAACCTTGCGGCCAAGCCAGTCCCTTATCGGCAATGGCTTTTTTCCAGGCTTTTTCATCAGTATCGAGCGATACACCGATAAATTCTACCCCCAAAGCATGGACTTTCTGATAAAGACGTACCATTTCCGGAGCCTCGGCCATGCAAGGGCCGCACCAGCTTGCCCAGAAGTCAAGTACGGTAATTTTGTTCTTGCTTACAATATCACTGATTTTAATAGGGTTGCCTTCGGGAGTACGCATTTCGAAATCTGTATACGGCTGTCCCACTGCGTTCTTTTTCAACTGTTCGATAGTGGCCGAGATGCTTTTTATGGCTGGATTGTTGCGGGTTTTCTCCGGCAGTGAGGCTATCAGTTGCTCCATTTCTTCGGGTGCAAACAGGTTGGCATTGGTGAGAGTCAGGAACAGACCTACCTGATTGTCGGCATTCTCCGTAATCTGTTTCTGGAGATATGCTTTGACTTCCTGCTGTAAGGCTTCGCTTTTTCGTGCCAGTTCTGCTTGATCTTCCGCCTGCGCTAATTCCTTTGGCATATCTCCAAATCCTCCTAATTCAGAGAATCGTTTGCTGAAGCCATCCAGCGAGTCGCTGATTTGCTGATACAGGTCATTTAGCGGAGTACCACCGATAACACTTTTTTCGTCGTCAGCGTTCAGGGTGATCTTTCCTGGTTCGGAAAAGAAGAATCCTTGGAAGTAGGAACCGTTATTGTTGCGGATCCAATAACTGAGTATTTCGCAGGAATCAGCTTTTCCGGTCATGGAAAATACATTGTTTTTGACAATAAGTGTGTCGTACATTTCCCATTCCGCATTGGTAAAACGGTTGATGAACACAGAATCTCCGTTCTGCATTCCTTCTATTTTGCCTGTAAAGGTAAATTCATTGTTCTGGCAGGAAAATACCGGAATCAGTAAAGACAGCACCAGGCCTTTTAGAATTGCTTTTGTCATAATTGGTAATGAAATTAAAAAACTGCTTCTAAGATAAATCCTAAAAGCAGTTTTCGGTTTGTTTGTAATTAATGTCTATTACACTAAGTATTGTGAACTGATAGACTCATTGGTTTCTACGCGACGGATGGTTTCTGCGATCAGGTCAGCAATAGACAGCTGCTTTACCTTGTCGCAACGCTTTGAGTAAGGAATACTGTCTGTAAATACCATCTCGATCAGAGAGCTGTCCTGAACACGCTCAGAAGCCGGTCCTGACATGACACCGTGAGAAGCGATAGCTCTTACTGACTTGGCTCCGTTTTCTTTCATCAGGTCGGCAGCCTTGGTGATGGTACCGGCAGTATCTACCATGTCGTCAACAAGGATTACGTTGGCATCTTTTACATTACCGATAATCTGCATGCTGGCAACAACATTTGCCTTTTCGCGTTTCTTGTCACACAGAACCATCGGGCAGTTCAGGTATTTGGCATAAGTGCTGGCGCGCTTAGAACCGCCAACGTCTGGAGTGGCGATAACCAGATTCTCCAGATTCAATGACTGAATGTATGGTAACATGACACTTGAAGCGTAGAGATGATCAACCGGAACATTGAAGAATCCCTGCTCCTGGTCAGCATGCAGGTCCATGGTAATCAAACGGTTGATACCGGCTACGCTTAACATATCTGCTACCAGTTTGGCTGCGATGGAAACACGTGGCTTGTCCTTGCGGTCCTGACGTGCCCAGCCGAAATATGGAATAACGGCAATAATGCTTTTTGCAGATGCACGTTTGGCAGCATCGATCATCAGCAACAGTTCCATCAGGTTATCTGAGTTTGGGAAAGTTGACTGGATCAGGAATACATCGCGGCCACGGATTGATTCCTCATAAGAAACGGCAAATTCACCGTCAGCAAAATGAGTAATTTGCAGTTTTCCCAGTTCACAGCCCAAGCTTGCACAGATTTTCTCAGCCAAATATTTTGAATTGGTTCCTGAGAATACTTTAAATGGTCTTTTCTCGCTCATCGTTTTTTAAATATTTGTGGGTTACAATATTTGTTCTTAGTCAATGGCTTTTTTCAGCAATTTAAAATGATTCAACAAGTCTTTGAAGTCTTTATTGGAACGGATGTCAAACCGGTTCCATAAATCACCTTTGATCACAACTCCTCCAAAACCATAGTCTTTTATCTGAGGAATGTTTTTCAGAGAGATGCCTCCAAGCGCCATAACTTTGTGGTCTATAATGCCGGCCTTGTGAGCGCTTTTCAGCTCCTCATTGCTGAAGGCTGCCGGATAGGAACTTTTGGAAATACTGTCGAAAACAGGACTTAAAAATACATAGTCGAACTGTTTCTTTTCTTTGTTCACCTCATCTATACTGTGAAGTGATTTGCTCAGATGTCCTTTGTAACCGGCTGGGGGTTCCGGATGACGACAATTCAGATGGATACCCATCAGATTGAATTCCTGTTTCAGATAAAAATGGTCATGAACAACGATTCGTTTGTGATATTCGTCGGGAAGCAGTGTCAAGAGTCTTTCTGAATAAGCCGAATCAGAGCCCGGCTTACGCAAATGAAGAACGTCTAACCCTTCCTCAAAAAGCGCGCTGATGATTTTATCTTCTTCTACGAAGAATTCTTCATTAGTCAGTAAAATCAGTTTCATAAGGACTTTAACACTTATTTTTGCTGCAAAGGTAAGAAAAAACTATTAGTCGGCATAGTGTTTCAATTATTTTTCGTTTTATTTTTCAATGCTGTGGCATTCTTAGGATAATAATGTCTAACTTTGCCTTTATTAATTATGGTTTAATTCATCTGTTTACTTTATGAATAAGAAGATGTTGTTGGGTTTGGCATTGGTATGTCAGACCAACTTGTGGGCTGCGGCAGATCAGCCCGGATGGCTTCGCTGGTGTTCCATTTCACCGGATGGAAAGCAGATCGCTTTTACTTATTGTGGCGACATTTATACGGTGCCAACAGGAGGAGGCGAAGCGCGTCAGCTTACAGCCAATATGGCTTATGACTATGCTCCGGTGTGGAGTCCTGACAGCAAGCATATAGCTTTTGCCAGTGCGCGTGAGGGGAGTATGGATGTGTATGTATCTTCGCTCGAAGGGGGAGCCCCAAAGCGTATCACTACCAATTCAGGTAATGAGATTCCGGTGGGATTTCTGGATAATGAACACGTGTTGTTCTCTGCCTGGGGGATGCCTTCGGTAGATAATATGCAGTATCCTAGCGGCATTTATACGCATATATATAAGGTGAGTGTTGAAGGCGGACGTCCGCAACTGTATTCCGAATGGAGCATGCGCAATCCGGATGTTGGTCGTCAGGGAGTGCTTTTTGAGGATGTCAAGGGATATGAAGACTATTGGCGCAAGCATCAGACTTCGAGCATTGCCAGTGATGTGTGGCTCTATGATGGAAAAAATTATCGTCAGGTCACCAGTTTCAAGGGAGATAACCGGAATCCGCTTTGGGCGGCCGACGGCAAGCAGTTCTATTATTTGAGCGAGGAAAGCGGCTCTTTCAATGTCTTTAAGAAAGGACTTTCTGTACAGGACAATCCGGTGCAGCTCACTCATTATAAAGATTGTCCGGTGCGTTTCCTGTCGGCTTCGGATCATGATCTCTTGTGCTACAGCTACGATGGCGAGATCTATACCTTGCAGCCGGGCGGAGAACCGAAAAAGGTGGATGTACGCATTACGCGCGACGATATGCAGCGTGATGTGATCCGACAGCTTCGTTCATCCGGTGCCAGTGAGATTTCCGTATCGCCAAAAGGCAATGAGATTGCTTTTGTGATGAGCGGTGATGTGTAT
Organism: Candidatus Paraprevotella stercoravium; assembly: GCA_944320795.1. Lineage (GTDB taxonomy): Bacteria > Bacteroidota > Bacteroidia > Bacteroidales > Bacteroidaceae > Paraprevotella > Paraprevotella stercoravium. Next base: position 63,622 of record CALUIU010000008.1, read on the forward strand.
GTCACTTCGATTGACTATAAAACAACCAAGCAGATTACCGATACCCCTCAGAAAGAACGTACTGTAGACTTTGCGCCCGACGGCCGCTCGTTGGTATACGCATCTGAGCGCAACGGATTGTGGCAAGTGTTCCAGACCAGTCTGGTCAAGAAGGATGAAAAGAACTTTACTTATGCTACCGAACTCAAGGAAGAACAGCTTACGGATGGCAAATATACAGCTTTCCAGCCCGTGTATAATCCGAAGGGTGGGGAAGTGGCTTTCCTGAAGAACCGTACCGAGATCTGTGTACTTGATCTGAAATCGCACAAGGTGCGCACGGTGATGGACGGTAAATACCAGTATTCATATACTGACGGTGATCAGGATTTTACCTGGAGTCCGGATGGCAAGTGGTTGCTTACGGAATATATCGGTGTGGGTGGATGGAACAATAAGGATATCGCTTTGGTCAAGGCTGACGGCACCGGAGTGATTCACAATCTGACAAACAGCGGTTACAGCGAGGGCAGTCCGAAATGGGTGCTCGACGGTAAGGCCATGATTTTCCAGAGCGACCGTTCGGGCTATCGTAGTCATGGTTCCTGGGGTTCACAGCGTGACGAGTTCATTATGTTCTTCGATGCCGAAGCCTACGACCGCTTTATGATGAACAAAGAGGAACTGGCGCTTTTGGCCGAGCGGGAGAAAGCGGAGAAGGAGGCCGAGGAGAAGAAGGTCAAGGAAATGTCCGACAAGGAGCGCAAGAAATACGAAGCAGAGAAGGAAAAAGAGAAGAACAAGGATCTGGTCTTCGACCTGGAACATCTGGAAGAACGCACGCTACGACTCACTCCTTATTCTACCAATCTGGGCGATGCCGTGCTGAGCAAGGACGGAAGCAAACTGTATTATGTGGCTCCTTACGAGGGAGGTGCCGGACTTTGGGTGCAGCATATCAAGGAATATCGCAATGAGTTGAAGATGCGCGGTATGGATTGGGCCGCTCTGGATGTTGATCCGGATGTGAAAAATGCCTATATGGCCAGCGGAGGTATGATCAAGAAACTGGACATTGAAAACGGACGTGTCAGCAATGTACCGTTTGAGGCTTTCTATACTTCGCGTCCTGACGAGGAACGTGCTTATCAGTTTGAGCATATCTGGAAGCAGACGAAAGACAAGCTTTACGACCCGAACATGAACGGTGCTGACTGGGATGCCATCTATAAGACCTATTCCAAGTATCTGCCTCATATCAACAATAATTATGATTTTGCTGAGATGGTGAGCGAAATGCTGGGTGAGCTGAATGTGTCGCATACAGGTTGCCGTTTTGGTGGCTATGGCGGTGCGTTGCCTACAGCTTCATTGGGCGTGTTCTTTGATGAGGATTATCAGGGCGATGGGTTGAAGGTAAAAGAAGTGCTCGAAGGAAGTCCTTTGGAACTGGCTTCTCATCCGGTGAAGACCGGTGCCGTGATTTTGGCAGTTGATGGCGTGGAGATAAAAGCCGGAATGGATTATTATCCGCTGCTTGAGGGAAAGGTGGGCCGTTATACTCGTCTCACGGTAAAAGAAGACGGCAAGGAGTTCCATGTAACCGTAAAACCGATTTCTTCCGGTCGTGAAAGTGACTTGCTGTATGACCGTTGGGTCAAGCGCAATCAGCGCATTGTGGCCCAGTTGTCCGATAACCGTGTGGCTTACGTGCACATCAAGGAGATGAACGCGGCCTGTTTCCAGAAACTTTATAAAGAACTGATGAGCGACGAGAATCGCAACAAGGATGCCGTAGTGGTAGACACCCGTCATAACGGAGGCGGTTGGCTGCACGATGATATCTGCATTCTGCTAAGCGGTAAACGCACATTGCAGTACAAACCGCGTGGTCAGTTCATCGGTAACGACCCGTTTGACCGTTGGTTCAAGCCTTCGTGTATGCTCGTTTGTGAGGACAATTACTCCAATGCTCACGGAACGCCCTGGTATTATAAGGAACAGGGTATCGGTAAACTGGTCGGTGCGCCTGTTCCCGGAACCATGACTGCCGTATGGTGGGAGTATCTCGATGGCGGACTGGTATTCGGTATTCCTCAGGTTACTGCTGTGGATATGCGTGGCGGTGTTCTGGAGAACCAGCAATTAGATCCGGATATTGAGGTATATAACAAACCGGAGGATGTACTTGCCGGAAAGGATGCCCAGCTGGAAGCAGCCGTACAGGAGATGCTGAATGGAAAATATTAAGGTATTGTCTGGTAATCTGTTTTATAACCCAGGATTTAATTGGCGATGGGGAGATTATCAGGGAGATGAATTGGTTGTAATAAGTTCTTCAAGTCAAAAAGATGGAAGTGATGTTGTGATTAAATTACCTCCTGTACCCGTGGATGGAACCTATCAGCTTCGTCTCGGACTTTATGGCGATTCAAACCGTGGCATTGTTCAGTATTATTTTGGCTCGGAAGATGATATGGCTCCCGTAGGTATTCCTATAGACGAACGGGTTAGGATAGATTGGAGTGGCAACACTGCAACTTCCGGATATTATGCATACGGTTGGGAGAATTCTTTTGTGGCTTCGGATTTGATTTTATATCAGGGAGGATTGATGAAAGCACCAAACAGTATTCAGTATACAATGTTTCGTGGAAAACCATTGCGTGAGTTTATATATTTTGGACGTCGTAATATTGGTAATTTTTATATGCGTGCTGGTGAAACCTATTATTTTAGAATAAAGATGTCTCCGGATACGTCTGGACTCATATTTTTGGATTATTTGGAATTGGTTCCCAGTTCCGTTTATGACAATCCGTCAAAGGCAGAAGATATTTGGTAAAGAAGAGCTCCGCAAGGTTGATGCCGTGCGGAGCTCTTTAAATATTTATTCCATATAAATATTCTCGTTTTTAATTTATTTTGTTGAATTATTATCAACATTAAAAATATCGATAGTAAATATTTTTAATTATATTTGCCATTGAGAACCTTAAAAAATATTTGTCATGAAAAGATTGTGGTTATTTTTTACAATTTTACTTGCTGCGGTGGGTATGTATGCCGACCAGCTTACTGCTGTATTGCATCTGTGCAACGGATCGGCGTGTGAGATTCTGATCAGTGAATCTTCCGAAATAAAGATTCAAGGTCGTCTTTTGGAAGTTAAGTCTCCGGTTTCTACGGAATCTGGTGTATTGTTCTTTGTGGATGATGTGGCTTCGCTGAGTTTTGAAGATGATTTGACGGGCGTGTCCTCTCAGATGTCTGAACTACTTGAATATCGTTTGGAGCCTGATGCGCTTTACATTAGCGGGGTAAAAGCTGGCAGTGATGTTGCGGTGTATGATTTGTCGGGTGTGCTGCTGCAACGTCTTCCGGTTTCCGGCTCTTCTTGTCGTGTTCCTTTGGATTCTTTCTCAAAAGGGATGATTCTGGTGAAAGTAAACGGTCAAACCATTAAATTGATGAAACCATGAGAAAAACTACATTTTTAATATCCTGCATGCTGGCACTGACCGCATGGGGACAGTCTCCGGTTCAAGTGCAGACCGGAAATGGAAATTATGACTTGGATGCGGCATACAGTATCACATTCGAGAAAGGGGGAAAGGCTGCCGTGATTAAATCTGAAGGTCAGGAAGATCTGCGTGTGCCTTTGGCCGATTTGAAACAGATTTATTTTAATGCTTCCATAGCGGATTCACTGAAAAGCAAGATTATGCAGTTGGATAACTGTAAGATCATGCAAACTCTGTTATATGGAAATAGCAGTCAGATTCCTTCCGCTTTTTTTCAGTCGTATTTGAATAATCCGGCTACTAATCTGATCTTTATTCCAACGGATGAGGCTTTTAAGAAAATACCGGTGCAGATGACATCTTCGTTGTCTACCCCTGTTCATCAATTAGTATTGTCCATTGAACATAATGAGAATGATTCTTATTTTCCGTTCCGTGGAAAGGTTTATATATATGATATGAAACAGGATCTTGTTGGACGACGATTGTTTTCCCCGTTAATTGAAAACTGTATTAGTTGGTTGCGGCAGGTTGTCTTGAATCAGATGATGAATTATTCCTATCCAGAATATCAAACAGTAGGTGGTTGCCGGGTAAAGAGTGTTGGGGATGCTTATCAGTCACCTTATCAGATTACCGCTGAGGAATTAGGATACGATCTGATCAGTAAAATTCAGGTTCAGGATGTGTTGTTTGATATAATGACGCCTTATGGAAATAAAAAATGTGTTGTTACCAATTCGTTGGCAGCCGAATTCCAAATCACAACGTATAATGCTTTAGCTGAATTGTCTCCCAAATTCCTTCAACTTATGGATGTTCCGGTGCAGCTGATGGTTGACTATGGTTTTATTTCCGATGCCTCTGAATATACGCAAGTTTCTTTCTTTAAGGATTTTGATGACAATAAGGTTGCAAAATTCCTTTGGAACAGCGCACATGTGGATTATACGATTTTTGCTCCGAATAATGCGGCGGTAGATCAGGCCATGAAAGACAATAACTTGCTTTCTTGGGAAGAGATTCAGGCATTGGCACAAAGTGGAGCCGGTGAGGAACAGGTTCGGACAGAGATTGTCCGTCTGATGAATTTTATTAAGGGGCATATCGTTTATCGGGATGTATTTAGCGTGCTGGAGGGGAATGCTAGCGCAACGTTACAGTCTAATTGTATGTCACCCGAAGGACGTCCGCAGGCAGTTGAAGTGAAAAAGCTGGACAATGGAGCCCTGATAATAAATGGGAAGTCTGTAGGTTTGTCTGCTTTCCGTTATGTACATGATGCTTGGACTAATGGTGAATATGATTTTTATGGTAATGAACGAATCTCCTCAGGATTGGTTCTGCAAATAGATCAGGCAATTGTTAACGAGTAAAATTGAGGATTATGAGAAGAATATATACAATGATAGGAATAGGGGCCTTTTTGTGGGGAACCGGTATTTCCGGAATGGCCCAGAATATAGAAGAGGAGGTATCGGCTGTGGTACTGCCCGAATTGATGGAACAGCAGCAGAATATAACCGTGTTTACCCGGTTGCTGCAACAAACCGGATGGGATAAGGTCTTGGAACAGTCGCAGGATGATTCTTATGTGCCTGTAGCCGATCCTCCAACCGATTCGCCGGTAAAGCCTTGTATTGTGCCACAGACTAAAGAAATTGCTTTTACGGTATTTGCCGAAAATGACGAGGTTTTTGCCGCAAACAATATTACCGACGCGGCATCTCTAACTGAGTATCTGAAGCAGCATTATGTTTTTCATAACTCTGATCTGCTTTATGATGATCAGTATACGGACCAGCGTCATGTGGTCAATCAGTTTGTATCGTATCATCTTTTGCCTCAGGTTGTCTCTCCAAAGCAACTCGTAATTCATTATAATGAGATCGGCTTTGATTTGAATGCTTATCTGGCGACTGGAATTCCGCAGACCACGGTTCCGGTTTATGACTATTATGAAACACTTGGAACACCGCGCCGTCTGTTGAAAATTTATGAATCCAGTTCTTCTGATGGATTTCGGTTGAATCGTTTCGCGCGGTATCAGAAGGATGAGTTTGCAGAGAAAGAAGTCATTGATGAGGGAATCTCTGTTTCTGCAGAACAGAGTCTGGAAGCAGAAAACGGGTATGTTTATCTGTTGGATGAGATGCTGGTATATGATAAGAGCACGGTTGATAATTTTGCTGAACGTATCCGTATAGATCTCGCTTCACGCTCTCCGGAACTGATGAACTTGGGCTACAGAAGACCATTGGATGATACTTTTTCTTCTGTATATTGCCAGCCTGGTTTTCAGGACTGGATTCAGGTGATTTCCGGAAACCTGTATTATCTTTCCGGATTCAAGAGTTGGTGGTGCGATTATCAGGGAGATGAATTCCTGTTAAAGGCACCGGCTAATGGTGGGGAAGTCATTATTAAATTACCTCCTGTTCCTTATCATGGAATGTATCAGGTTCGTTTGGGGACTTCCGGTAATTCATTTAGGGGAACGGTACAGTATTATTTCAGTGAGGGAGATACCGGCTGGCAACCTTTGGGGTATCCAGTTTGTGATAACGTAGAACCGTGGTATGCTACAAATTCTTCTGGATATGCTTCCTATGGTTGGCATAAAAATAGTTTCTCAGATCCGGATATTATGCTGGAAGCGGGTAATATGATGAAAGCACCGGCCAGTTATATTTATGGGTTTGGGAGAGGAAAGCCCGCCCGTGAGTTTCCTGATATAGGACGGCGAATTCTAGGAAACTTTTTTCTGGAATCCGGTAAAGATTATTATATTCGAATCCAGTCTGTGCATACGAAACCTTCTGAGATATTCTTGGATTATCTGGAACTGGTACCGAGTGAAGTTTTCCTTCACCCGTCCGTAGTGGAAGATATCTGGTAATAATATTTTGTGAAAGCTTTATTGGAAACTTTTGATTAAAGCGGAAATCAAGAAGTTGAGAGTACTTCTTGGTTTCCGCTTTATAGTATATTTCAAATGAATGAAAACTCCATTTTTCCTCTTTTCTTGATTATTGATTTATACCTGCCATTTTGACATATATTCCTTCTAATATTTGCTATTAGATTTTTAAAAGAAGGTTATTCTAGGTGGAAAAAAGAATAAATATGCATTTTAAATCTCGTAATATGCAGTCTATATGCAGGTTTTATACAGATTTTTATGCCTCTTGTCATCAGAAAAGCTTGTGTGGGAGTGAAAAAGTTGTCCCGTCGAATTGAAAAAATCGTCTCAACGAGTTGAAAAAATCGTCCTGACGATTTTTTTTGTCGGTTTTTATGAGTGATTTTTTATCTGGTTGGGAGAATTTTGAATGTTAAAATACTCTTGTAATATATTGATTCATAAAATTATATATTCAAAAAAGCATTTTGAGATTTTGATATTTCAGATTATCCAAGTCCGTGGGTGAATATTTTGTAATCTGAAAGCGTCTTTCTGACAATATGTCAGGAAGGGATCTTCCTTTTTAAAATCTAAAAAAGACCATAAAGTAGAGATCTTATCTGAACTTTATGGTCTTCAGTTTCTTATGTGTGATTATTTTTTCAGTTTCTCGATAATCATTTCGGCTACTTTCTTACCGCTCATCAGCATACCGCCGAAGATAGGTCCCATACGTGGAGTTCCGGAAACGGCTGAGGCTGCCATACCGCAGACATACAGTCCCGGATAAATTTCTTTGGTACCTTTAACCACTTCGTCCTCTCCGGCTACAACATCCAGTGAGCGCTCACCGATTACACCACCGGTTTCGGTATTCAGCTTGATGCCGTTCTTGCGGGCTACGGTGCAGCACATTTCACTGTCGTGTCCGGTACCGTCGATCACGCATTTTGCCAGAATGTTCAGCGGGTCAACGTGCAGACCTTCGCGCAACACCGGGGTCCAGTTTACAACCACACCGCTCACCACATCATTCTTGAAGATAACATCCTCTACCGAGTAGCAGTTGAAGATAGTAGCTCCAGCGTGTACGGCTTTGTAGAGCAGGGCAGCAGTACTTTCTACTGAGTCCATCACATACAGGCCATCCTCAAATGGAGCATAGTTGATGTCAAAGTCGCGCACGATATCCATGGCCTCTTCCTGCACCACAATCTGGTTGAACATCATGGCACCGCCCCACATACCTCCACCCGGAGACAGCTTGCGGTCAAACTGAGCCACCTTCAAACCGGCCTTTGCCAGGTAGTAAGCGGCTACGATGCCTGAAGGGCCGCCACCTACGATGGCTACGTCCAGATTCAGATTCTTCTGCATTTTCTCAAAGTAGGTGCTGATAATGCCCTGTGATACTTTCGTTTCGATCATTTTGCTTTTATTTTTAGTTGGTTATTATTGTTCGTCGTTCTGAATGTTTGCCTGTGCTTCGGCGTCAAATTCGCAGTTTTTCATGCGCTGGCTGATACGCATGGCACAGAAGTTCGGTCCGCACATGGTGCAGTATTTGCCGTTGAAATGATTGCCGCTCTTGTAGTATTCCATGGCGCGGTCCGGGTCGAGAGCCAGGTTGAACTGGTCTTTCCAGCGGAATTCGTAGCGGGCCTTGCTCAGGGCGTTGTCCCGTACTGTGGCACCCGGATGCCCTTTGGCGATGTCGGCGGCATGGGCGGCAATCTTGTAAGTGACCACGCCGTTGCGCACGTCTTCCTTGTTCGGCAGAGCCAGATGTTCCTTTGGAGTCACATAACACAACATGGCGGTGCCGTACCAACCGATCTGTGCCGCTCCGATGGCGCTGGTGATGTGGTCGTAACCCGGTGCGATATCGGTTACCAGCGGACCGAGTGTATAGAACGGAGCCTCGTGGCATTTTTCGATCTGACGGTCCATGTTTTCGCGGATCTTGTGCATCGGCACATGTCCCGGCCCCTCGATAAAGGCCTGTACGTTCTTGGCCCACGCGCGCTCTACCAGTTCGCCCATCGTGTCGAGCTCGGCAAACTGAGCCCGGTCGTTGGCATCGAAGATGGCACCCGGTCGCAATCCGTCGCCCAAGGAAACGGCTACGTCGTACTGGGCCAGGATGTCGCAGATGTCGTCGAAATGCTCATACAGGAAACTTTCCTTCTGATGATAGCTGCACCACTGGGAGATGATGCTTCCGCCGCGGCTCACCATACCACACAGACGCTCGTTGGCATAGTGCACGTTCTTCAGGCGGATACCGCAGTGAACCGTAAAGTAGTCCACGCCCTGCTCGCACTGTTCGATCAGCGTGTCGCGGAACAGTTCCCAAGTCAGATCCTCGGCTTTTCCTTTTACCTTCTCCATGGCCTGATACATCGGCACGGTGCCTACCGGAACCGGACAGTTGCGCACAATCCATTCGCGCGTTTCGTGAATGTTTTCGCCGGTAGAGAGGTCCATCAGCGTATCGCCTCCCCATTTGCAGCTCCACACACATTTCTCCACTTCCTCCTCGATGCTCGAAGTGGTTGCCGAGTTACCGATGTTCGTATTGATCTTGACCAGGAAGTTGCGGCCGATGATCATCGGTTCGGCTTCCGGGTGGTTGATGTTGGCCGGGATGACAGCGCGTCCCGCAGCCACCTCGTCGCGTACAAATTCCGGAGTGATATGTGTGTCGATGCCCAGCTCGGCGCAGTTCATGTTCTCGCGGATGGCTACATATTCCATTTCCGGAGTGATGATGCCCTGCTTGGCATAATACATCTGAGTGGGGCAGTGGCCTTTCTTGGCACGATATGGGCGGGTGATGTGTTCAAAGCGCAGATGGTCCAGACTCTTGTCGGCCTGACGCATCCGTCCGTATTCTGAGGTCATGCCTTCGAGCTGTTCCACATCGCCTCGATCCAGAATCCACTGTTCGCGCATGCGCGGCAATCCTTTTTTCAGGTCGATTTCGATGTTCGGATCGCTGTACGGGCCGCTGGTGTCGTATACAAACACCGGGGCATTCTCGTGAAACTTCTGTTCTCCCTTGTCGTTGATGGTTACGGTAGGAGTCAGGTTCACTTTTCTCATACCCACACGAATGTTCGGAAAGCGCACTCCCTGGAGATACACTTTCTCTGAGTTCGGGTAAGAAATTCTGATTTTATCTTCCATAATTATAGGGTAATCGGTTAATTGATTGATTCTTTGATAAGATGAAGCGCTGCCGGTTTACAGTTGCAGGATGCGTCGGGTTTCTTCCACCGGGTCCTCTGCATTCAGGATGGTACCGCTCAGAGCGATGCCCGTTACTCCCGTCTGCATGATTTCCGGTATGTCTGCCCGTGTGATACCGCCGATGGCTACGATGGGCAGGCTGATGCCCCGCTTTTTCATTTCCGCAGTGATTTTCCGATAGCCATCAAGACCGAGAATCGGCGAGAGCTTTTCTTTGGTTGTCGTAAAGCGGAACGGTCCGCAACCGATGTAGTTCGCGCCTCTCTGGGCATGCATCACGACATCCTCGATGGTGTTTGCCGTGCCGCCGATAATCACATCCGCTCCGAGGATTCGGCGTGCTTCGTCCACCGGCATATCCTTTAGGCCCAAATGCACTCCGTCGGCCTTTATCCGGTGCACCCATTCCACATGGTCGTCGATGATGAATGTGGCCTGATAGCGGTCGCACAGACGGCGTACCTGTTCGGCAGTCTCGATGAATTCCTCTTCGCCAGCCTGCTTCATGCGCAGCTGAATCCAGCGGCATCCGCCCTCGAGCGCCATGCGTGCCGAGTCGAGATAAGAGAAACGCTCATTATGATGCGTGATAAACTGTAATTGCAACATAACTGTATGTTTACGGGTTATACAATTCGTACAGACGAATTCATGTCAAGGGGAGTGCGCCATGCTGATGTCCGGACAGAATGAATCTGCGTCTCCGGAGCCCGAAAAGCCATGCCGATAAAAAAAGGATTGGTTTGTCAAAAAACAATTCCTACGTCGGTATAATCCGCTTCAGGTTCATAGGGTATGATCTCAGCCCGCCAAGCAAACGGGCACCCCTTTGTTTCTTCGTCTGCCACAAAGTTAGGAAAAAAAAATGAGAAACAAAGAAAATCTGTTTTTTTCTTTGTTTCTCACTCACGGAGGATATTATTCCTCCAGTTCGCCGTGATAAGAGATGGATTGCCGGCGCATGGCCTGCACTCTGATGTCGGAAACTCCATTGTTCCACAGCGTAACATTATAGGTGTAAGTGTCTCCGTTGTTGCGCGCGTCGAAGGAGATCACGGTTTTCTCTTTCCGCTCCGGAGTGATTTTCAGGTTCATGACCGGTCCATCGAACACCAGTCCCTTGTCGTTGGGCATCTGGGGTGTATAGGCTTCGCCAAAGTAAGGCAGATCCGAGAACACGGAATCGTTGCGCAGTTCCAGAGAGTAATAAGTGGTGAGCGACCGGGCACGTCGGTTTTGCGGATACATCTGTGTGACGTGAATCTTGAAGGCTTTTTCCTGCAAGGCCTTTTTGACAATTTGAGCCGTGTCGCTGCTTCTGGCTATGTTTTGTCCTGTGGTACTGCGTGCGCATCCCGGAGTTATGGTCAGTGTGCATCCGCCGAGCAAGGTCAGGATGCAAAGATTTTTCAGTTTCATAGTGGTTTGTTTTTCTTTGATTCTGTTTTGTTTCGGGGTAAATATACGGATAATATGACAAACGCTATTGTTCCGATAGGAAGAATAAACCAAAAATAAAGAATATTAAGCGCGGGGATGTTTGCTATAAAACCATGTTACTGGTTAAGAGTATTGTATTTGGATGGTGAGGCTGTTGAGGTAAGATGGATCAAAGTAAGGGAGGGGATAAAAAGGGGAAAGGCCTTACCCGAGGGTAAGGCCTTTCTAAAATGTTTGTTTGAAAGAAGCGAAAGAAATTAAAATGTTTATGCTTCAGCAGGAGTTTCAGTTTCTTCTGCAGTAGCCTCGGCAGCAGCCTCTGTCTCAGCCTGAGCAGCAGCGGCAGCAGCTTTCTTTTCAGCTACTTTCTTAGCGATCTCTTCATTAATTTTCTTCTCAGCGTCCAGACGAGCAGCAGCAGCAGCTTTAGCGTCAGCAGCCTTCTTTGCTTCGAAAGCCTCGATACCCTTCTGCTTGTCGCTCTTCCAAGCCTCGAATTTAGCCTGAGCGGTAGCCTCATCAAAAGCACCCTTCTTTACACCGCCACGCAGGTGCTTCATCAAGTATACACCTTCGTTAGAAAGAATGTTGCGAACAGTATCAGTTGGCTGTGCGCCAGCTTCTACCCAATAAAGAGCGCGATCGAATTTCAAATCTACAGTGGCCGGATTGGTATTCGGGTTGTAAGTACCAATTTTCTCTGTAAACTTACCATCACGTGGTGCTCTTACGTCAGCGATAACGATGCTATAGAATGCATAGCTCTTACGTCCTCTACGCTGTAATCTGATTTTAGTTGCCATAAATAATTTTTAATTGTTTATAGGTTTGAAATATGCCATTAACTCGTAATAGCGGCGCAAAGGTATAATAAATCTTTGATATACCAAAGGGTCAAGGCCTGTTTTTTTATAAGGAACGCTATTTTAACGATTGTTCTTTTTTCGATAGCATGTGTTTTTTAAAAAGTATTTTGTGAACTCAAGGAATAATCTGATTTTAATATAAAATTATGTTAATCCGTTTTTATGTTACTCTTAATACATAATAAAAATCGTTATCGTTTAAATATTAGATAACATTTCTTTTTTATATTTGGCGATATTAACTGAAATATTTTACCTATATGAAAAAAACATTACCTTTTTTCTGTGCTCTTTTATGTGCAGGTGCTTTGGTCTCATGTAGTACACAGATGGATGATATGCAGTTGTCGAATCCGACAGATAAGATTGAAACTGGAAATTCAGATTCTGATCAGTTTTTCCCTGTAGAGGATGATGCTGTCGCTCTGGAAGGAACTTGTCATCAAAAATCCATGCAGCTTCTCCATGCCGGTAATCCGGAACAGGCGCTTTCTCTCTATGATACAAAGATTACTGAGGAGCAGTATCAGGAAATCAAAGACTATGTGGATAAGATTGTAGTAGGAATGACATCCCAAAAAGCCATTCACGATTGTCTTTTGACATGGGTTTATAATAGTATTGAGCATACACAATCAGATAATGATCCTTATCCTGTGTTTAAGAATCGAAAAGGAATCTGTCAGGGAAAGTCCAATTTGCTTAAAGTAATGCTTCTTTCTCAGAATATTCCGGTTGTCAGTGTCAATGGATTTGCATGGGGACTGGGACATGCATGGCTGTATACTTGTCTGGATGGAGTCTGGTATTTGAGCGATCCGACCAATAATTTTTCGATGCCGGAAACTGATCCTGGTTGTAATGATTTGCAACCTTATTTCTTGGAATGGACCGTATATGAGGATGACAAATCTTTGGTAGAATATAGTGGTAATGAGCTGACCTTGATAAAAGTGAAGTCCGGAGATACCAAGTATACGGTGCCTTACAGTGCCGGTGGTTTTGTACTTACAGCTTTCAATCCTGAGTCTGCGCTTCCGGAAAATATCCGGGAAGTTTATATCGGAAAGAACATTGTTTCCCTTGGCTATCAGGGACTGATTGGCCTGAAAGTTCATGGTAAGAATATTGAGCAGGTACATGTTGATCCGGCAAATCCTTATCTGGAGGAATATGAAGGAGTGGTTTACCTGAAGGACGGAGATACGCATATGCCATATTATATTCCTGATCAGATTAAGCGCATTGTTCTTAAACCATATAAGATTTATGGAAAAGGTGTAGTTGGAGGACATCAGAATGTAGAGGAGATCGTATTCCCTGAAGGTGTAGAGGCTATTACCGATTATGCTGTGGAGAATTGTCCGAATTTGAAACGGATTTATGTACCGGAAAATGCCGTTCTTGGAAAACGTGCCTTCCGTAATGTACCTCAGGATTGTGAAGTAATCCGTCAGAAGACCGAGACTGGTATTCCGACCATTACCGTTGATTAAATCCGAAGACAGATTCCGATTTTCGGAAATGTTTTTCTGAAATAAAAAAGCCCTTCCGGCGCGTTCCATCCCGAGTGAATGGAGTTGCCGGAAGGGCTTTTTGTATGGTTTTCTCCAGTAGGAGAGAAGCATATGTTTATTTCTTCACCATCAGGCAGCTTTTGATGATGTAGCAGATGAGCACCACATAAACTACGAGCGACAGTGCTTCGCTCCATGGATTGGCCCACCAGTCGCCAAACTCGAATGAGATACCGCCAAACTTCATGGCTGCGCTTACTACACCCATCAGTGCACCACCGGCAATGAAGCCCGAAGCGATCAGAGTACCGCGTTCGTTGCGCAACTCATTCAGAGCTGTGTCCTTGCTGCGGCTATTTACATACCAGTTGATGATACCGCCTACCAGCAACGGCAAGTTCAGTTCCAACGGGATGAACATACCCAGAGCGAATGCCAAAGCCGATACGTTGCACAGCGTGAGCACGATGGCGATTACGGCACCGATACCATAGAGTAGCCAAGGCGCTCCGGCACCACTCATCAGCGGTTCGATCACAGCCGCCATAGCGTTGGCCTGAGGGGCAGCCAGCTGTCCGCTGGTGAATCCGTATGTCTTGTTCAGAATCATGATGACAGCGGCTACGGTAGCGGCTGACACCAGGGTGCCGAGGAACTTGTAGGTTTCCTGTTTCTTTGGGGTGCTTCCCAACCAGTAGCCGATCTTCAGGTCAGTAACAAACGAACCAGCGCTGGCCAGAGCCGTACAAACCACACCGCCCATGATGAGTGCTGCCACCATACCGCCGGTGCCTTTCAGACCTACGGCCACCATGATGATGGAAGCCAGAATCAGCGTCATTAGTGTCATGCCCGAAACCGGATTGCTACCCACGATGGCGATGGCGTTGGCCGCTACGGTGGTGAACAGGAAAGAGATGACTGCCACGAGCAGGATACCCACAATGGCAAAGAGCAGATTGCCCTGCATGATGTCCAGATAGAAGAACAGGAAGATGGCGATGAGCGTGATCACGGAGCCGATGGCTACAATCTTCATGGACAGGTCGCGCTGTGTGCGCTCCACCTGCTTGTCGCCTTCGTTCTTTCCCTTCATTTCCTGGGCGGCCAGGGATACGGCTCCCTTGATGATGCTCCAGCTCTTGATGATGCCTATGATACCCGCCATGGCGATACCGCCGATACCGATACTCTTGGCATAGGCAAAGATCTGTTCGGGCGAAGCACTCGCTGCGGCAATCACTTCACTGCCGCCGCTCACATTCAGGTCGGGCCAGATGGCGGCAATCAGTGGGATGATGACCCACCATACGGCTACGGAACCCAGACAGATGATGAGGGAATATTTGAAGCCCACGATGTAGCCCATACCCAATACGGCTGCACCGGTATTGATCTTGAACACTAATTTGGCTTTGTCGGCCAGATCTGCTCCCCACTGCATACAGCGGGTGGTGAAGTTTTCATTCCACAGACCGAAGGTGGCCACGGCGAAGTCATACAGTCCGCCAATCAGTCCGGCAATGACCAGATGCTTGGCTTGTCCACCGCCTTTCTCGCCCGAGATAAGCACCTGAGTGGAAGCGGTGGCTTCAGGGAACGGATATTTTCCGTGCATGTCCTTCACGAAATATTTGCGGAAGGGGATCAGGAAGAGGATGCCCAGTACACCGCCCAACAATGAGGCGATGAACACCTCCATGAAGTTTACCGTCATTTCCGGGTACTTGGCCTGTAGGATATACAGCGCCGGCAGCGTGAAGATGGCTCCTGATACCACCATGCCCGAACAGGCACCGATGCTTTGAATCATCACGTTCTCGCCCAAAGCGCCTTTGCGACGGGTGGCTCCGGCCACGCCTACGGCAATGATGGTGATGGGGATGGCGGCTTCAAACACCTGACCCACTTTCAGTCCCAGATAGGCGGTAGCTGCCGAGAAGATCACGGCCATGATCACACCCCATAGTACCGACCACAGATTCACTTCTTTGTACTGTCGTTTCGGTGACATGAGCGGTTCGTACTGCTCGCCCGGTTTCAATTCCCGAAAGGCATTCTCGGGTAGACCGGTAAATTTTTCTTGATTTTCCATAAGGGTAAACAGTTATTGTTAATAATTAAAATCCGAAAGAGCAAAATTAAGAATTTTATACGATTTGCACAACTGTACCCTTACATTTTGACAAAATGAAAAAGGAATGCGCCTCTACCAGCTGAGGCGCATTCCTAATTCTATGCTAAAGTTTAGCGGTTTGTCGGTATAGATGGTTTGAATACTTTTATCGGACACCATGTGCCAGGCCAGTCCCGGTTCGGCATAGATGCCCAAATGATGAGTGCAGTTGAACTGGATGCCTGCTCCGCATAGCGCGGTATATTGCAGCCCCTGTATGCCGATGTTGTTCCGTTCGGAACTTACTTTCTGCTTTTCCTTATAATAGTCTGTGGTTTCCGTTCCGGCAATGTCCTTTTCAAAGAGCATTCCGGCTTGCGCATAGGTCTGCCAGTAGCGATTTTGCCAGAAAATGTAGTTTACCTTAATTGGAATGCCCAGCAGATGTAATTTTTGGTTTGTTTTATAAAAATAGCTATTGCCTCCCGAACGTAGCTCCGAGCGTAGCAGGGTGTAGGTAAGTCCGCTTTCCAGACTCCAGACATTGTTCAACTTGTATTGGAACTTTATACCTCCTGTAATGGGTTGATGATGATTGACATCTGTTTCCGGAGCCCTATCTTTGTTATAAAGCAGAATGTCTGTCAGGTGTGAATTTCCCCACGAACTGCCGTTAATGGTGGTAGTATGGAATTTTCCCTTATTGATATCTCCCTGACCACTATAGTTCAATTGCGATTGGGGCATGTTTTGTGATGCGGCCATAGCCAGCGTCCAGCGGCCACTGCCTGAGATAGCTTTGGTTTAACATTCTTTTGCTTTTATGCCTTCTGGATAGGGATAATCTTTGTTAGAAAAGGCCTATGAACCACATCATCAGCCGGCCTACCCACATGGCAAGCAGATAGATGAGCACGCAGAGCAACACAATGGCCAAAGCCATCCATATGGCCTTACGGCGTACGGCGTTTATGGTTGCCCGGTCTTTCTCTACATAACGGGTAATCATCCGGCAGTTTTGGATAAACGAACGGTTTATAAAATCAAGTATAGCACCCACTCCAAAAGGGAGCATACCTAGAAGTACATCGGTCAGCATATTGTAGATAACGGCTAAGGTAAGAGGCAACGAACGGATCTGAACGATGCATAGATAAATGAGCGGCAGTGAGAGTAGCGCAGTCGTTACGTCGCCGGCACCGGGAATCAGACCGATGAGCGGGTCCAGATAGTACCGGTCCATCCATTGTGCCAGCTTTTTCATAAAGAGGAAGGAAGCCGATTGTTGTATGTCTTGTTTTTGTTTGTATGAAGTATTCATAAAAAGGATAATCTTTTGGATATAAGTTAAGCGTTCATGAATCTCTTTATAGATGATTATCTATGAAGAGAGATTTCTTGTGGCCGTATGACCGTCATTGAGTTTTTAGATGTATTTTTAATCTTGGGCCGTTATTTGATGAGCAGTCTTCATTAGAATGATTGGGTGTTCTTTATTTCTTCCGGGAGCAATTGCCGAATCACTCGGCAGGGATTTCCCACTGCCAGCGAGTTGGCCGGAATATCTTTAGTTACCACGCTTCCGGCTCCGATTACGCAGTTGTCGCCGATGGTGACTCCGGGCAGTACGCACACTTGTGCTCCGATCCACACGTTATTGCCCACACGGATGGGATAGGCATACTCCAGTCCCCGATTGCGTGGTTCCACTTGTAACGGGTGTCCGGCGGTGTAGAAACCGCAGTTGGGGGCCACAAACACATTGTCACCAAAAGTAACTTTCGCACCGTCGAGGATAACACAGTTTACATTCATATAGAAATTCTCTCCGATTTCTATATTATACCCGTAATCACAATAGAACGGCTGCTCGATGAGAAACTGTTTTCCGGTGTGTCCCAACAGGTGGCGCATCAGCTCGGCGCGCTCTTCAGTTTGCAGTGGCGACAGGCGGTTGTATTCAAAACAAAGCTGTTTGCACTGTTGGCGCTCAGCAATCAGTTCGGCGTCGTTGTTGGCATCATACCATTCGCCACTGTGACATTTTTCTTTTTCTGTTCGCATGATTTTTCATTATATGTGGTTAGTGCTTTTTCCGGGCTGCGATAGCTAGAATAACTCCTAAAGCTACGCCTAACAGTGCAGCGAAAAGTACGCGTAAATCTTCCGGAAGTAGGAATGTTATCGTGTGTGCCGGAAACCAAAATAGAGGAATGGTCTTTTTGAATACAAAGTTCCATTGTATTTGCCAGTTCAGATTTTGCAGGATGCTTCCCATAGGAATAGGGGTGAACAGTCCTTTGAGTGTTCCTCCTGTATTCAGAATATGTGTGTCAGTAATTTTATGTAGCGTCATGAATACAGGAGCAAAGATGCAGTTCATGGTTACGGATATGGCAAAAGCCAGAGCTATCTTTTTCAGGCAGAGTGGGCCGGCCATAACGGCTGTGGGATCGCTTACGCCCAAATACTCGGCAAAAGCCGGTACTCCTTTGGAAAAGACGACAAAAGCCATGTTAATACCCATTCCTAAAAAGCCCCAAACGAGAGCTCGAGGAAGTACCCCGAAGCTCGGGTAATAATATTTGCCTGAACTGATGCGCAGACCAAGCAATTCGCCCATAGTAGAAAGAAGGGCAAATTTCAGAAAACTCATGATCATGCCGTGTGCAGCATTAAAAGACTGATATTCGTTGTAGAGACTATCAGAAAATACAAACGGCAGGAATATCAGAAGGATGATACTTGAAAATATGAAATCTGATTTTTTCATGTTATGTATGGGGCATTATTTGTGGTATAGTTCTCTTGATTTTGTGAGACGGCGGTAAATATAATTTATTCTTTTGTAAAGTAAAAAGTAAAGTCTGGTACAAAACTCAAATAACGATAGGAGTTTAGTAATGTTTAACACCACCATATTCTTTTTTCTTAGTCAATAGTGGACCATGTATTTTAGATGAGAAAAGAATGTTCAGAAACAGGGGATAGTTGTGGGAGCAAAGTGCTATCTTTGCAGAGGTATGTGCGACAAGAAGTCGTACAAGTAATTGTTCAGCATGATGTCTGAACCTGTTGTTCCGTCAACAGTAGCCTAAA
>CALUIU010000009.1 GCA_944320795.1 Candidatus Paraprevotella stercoravium
TAATTTACTAAATATCAACAATATGCACAACTTTTTATTCATAAATCTTTTATCAATTTAATTCCGCCAACGGGTTTAGGTAGTATGGCAACAACAGATGCTGATGATCAATTTGCCTATCGTTTGGTTTACATTATATTTGGCACCATTGCGTTTGTGATTTTTTTGATTCGCTATTATGCGCTGAGATTTAGAAAAATCAGGTCTTCTTTAAGTGTTTCTAAGTTGCGTGATGTGTTTGTAGAACTATCTCAGATCAATAATTGGAAAATCGTTTCTTCGGATGAAGAATCTATGGTTTTCCATGCTGAGGCAGACAGTAATAAGACGGACTATTTTAAACAGATTACGGTTGTCTTTAATCAGCCGGATGTTTGGGTGAACTGTATCAAGAACCCCCACTGTGTTTCCCGAAGAGCACTTTTTGGTTTGTTTATGTCCCGGGCTTCCTATTACGAAATTATTGAAGAATCTATCCGAAATTATGAGGAGAGTGAAAAAGTTTGATTCTTAATTGATTAATGCTTTTTGAAGATGGGTATGTCTTATAATAAATTGGTTGTTTGCAGGTTGTTGTCTGTCTTATGTTTTTGGTTCGTGTACCTCTCTTCAGGCTGGGCACAAGATTTTACAGAAAAGAATTGTGCGGTGATTCGGGTGTTTCCGGAGAAAGCTGTTTCCGATACAGTGCCGTGCCTGCTTTATATTTATCATCCCTCCTTATCAGAGTCTTCGGTGCCAATTTACGAACTGCCTTTACGTATTGTGCTGAAATGCAAGCAGGCTCCGGATCATGATCCGGAGGTCCTGAATCTGAATGGAGAAGAACTTGCCTGCGGTTTGATACCTCGTGCTCCCCAGTTACAAGAAGGGCTCGAAGGATTGTGGTATGTTTATGAATATCGTGGGCATGCGGAAAAAGAGGGAGAGATCCGTTTGTCTTTTCCGGATCTTACATTTCAGGAGATTCCCTATGATGTGCGGGAAGTTTTTTCTGTTGCTCCTTTTGATGGGTTAAAGGCAAAAGAAAAGCCTGCCAGTTTGGATCTAAACCTTTTCGGAAGTAAACTCGTGGGGTTGCTTTTTCTGTTTGGATTCATAGGCATAGCAAAATTATTGGCTAGAGTTTTTTATCGGGAAGTTCCCGAGAAAGATTTTATAGACATGATTTTGAGGACCCATCGTCTTCCTTTGACTCGTCGTGAGTTTACGAGATATTACAGCAATGGGATTATGATGATAGGAGGATATGTCTGGCTTATGATTCTTGTATGGGGAACGCCACAACATTTAAACATCGTTTTGTGGACATTAATCCCATCGGGAGTACTTATTCTTTCTTTTTGGATACCGAGAAGCAGGTTGGCTTTCGAAAAGATTCAGACAACTTTAAGTTTGGAGAAACTACAGCAGATCTGTGCAGAACTGGCGGAGGTTGAGCATTTGACGATAACGAGAATGGATGATGCCTGTGTGCAGATGCACTCTAACCCTACTGTCAACGATGTAGATATAAAGGTTCGTATCACCATAGTCTTTGATTCCCGGAAGATATGGGTGAATGTCATCCGGGAACCGGGTGAGCTTGCGGGAAAATATACTCACTTTTCTGTAAATGTCAACAAATATATCTATGCTTTGGAAAGTGCGATAGAGGAGCGTGAAAAGGATTCTTCGGGAAAACTTTCTTAGCCTAATGCCGATTGTTGTTTTCGGTATTCGTTAGGAGTATAACCCACGGATTTCTTGAACAGACGGTTAAAGTGCTGTGAATACTGAAATCCCAGTTCGTAGGCAATCTGGCTCAATTTTTTGTCTGTGCCCACGATATATTCCTTGGCCTGTTCAATCAGTTTGTTGCGGATCAGTTCCTGAGCGGTCATGCCGGTTTCCTTTTTGATCAGATCGCCGAAATAGTTGGGCGATAGGAAAACCTTGTCGGCAAAGTAGCGCACGGTGGGTAGGCCTTCTTTCTGGGGAAGCTCACTCTGGAAATAATTATCGAGCAGACTTTCAAAACGGGTCAGTACATCGCGGTTGACTTGCGTCCGGGTGTGAAACTGGCGTTCGTAAAAGCGTAGGCAATAATCCAGCAGCAACTGGATATGATGCGCCATGATGCGTTTGCTCAGACGGTCAGACGGGCGTTCCAATTCCTGACGGATCTGTTGCAGACAGTCCTGGAACAGACTTTTTTCTTCTTCAGAAAGATGCAGAGCCTCAGAGGAGGCATAAGAAAAGAAACTGTATGTCTTGATCTCACGTGCCAGTGCTGTGCCTTGGATCAGATCGGGGTGGAAAAGCAGACCCAAAGCCTTGGGGCGGGTACCTTCTTCCATGATGGTTTCCACCACCTGTCCCGGGGCAAAGCTGGTCACCGTCCCCTCCTGATAATCGTATGTCTGTTTGCCGTAGCGGATGTCTCCGCAGCGTGTGTCTTTCAGAAACAGCGCATACACTCCATAATGTATGGTGAAGTGTGTGGGCCATCGTGTAGCGTCTTTCAGATCTACAACACGGATCAGCGGATGCCCATCGGGCAGGCCGAACAATTGGCAATACTGATCTACAGAGTTCATTCGGATTATATTTTCACTCATATCGCATTCTTTTTCTCTCTACAAAAGTACATATTTCACAGAATAGAAAAAGAGTTTTCAGATCGAAATCCGTAATTCGGGTACTTTCTTCTTGAATTTGTCTACAAACTGCCTCTTATTTTTGAACTACTTTTGCCTTCGACAGATGCAGACTGTCGGAATAGAGTCAGTATTTGTCATAAACAAAAGAGAGAACAAGAACAGAATCAATAATAAAGAAGAATCATGACACTGAAAGAATTTTTGGACTATGTGCCGACACGCGGACCTTTGAACACCGAAGGGATGCACCGCCTGATGAATGAAATGAGCGAGGAGGCGCGTCGGGTGACTTTTCGTTTGAATTCGGCCTGGCACTCACAGGAAGAGATACGCGCCCTGCTGGGTGAACTTTTCGGTCGCCCGGTACCCGATACCCTGCGGGTATTCCCGCCGTTCTATTCCGATTTCGGTAAGAATATTCATGTGGGGGAGCATGTGTTCATTAATGCTTGCTGCCATTTTCAGGATCACGGCGGCGTGACTTTGGGCGACGGATGTCAGATCGGGCACAATGTGGTGTTCGCCACTTTGAATCACGGGCTGGAACCGGCTGATCGCGGCACGACTTATCCGGCACCGATTGTGTTGGGACGCAATGTTTGGGTAGGCTCCAATGCCACCATCCTGCAGGGAGTGACCATCGGCGACAATGCGGTGGTGGCTGCCGGGGCAGTGGTGAGCCGTGATGTGCCGGCCAATACGATTGTGGGTGGTGTGCCGGCACGAATCATCAAGAGAATCGATAACCCCAAAAAATAATGAATATGATCCGAAAAACTTATTTGTTTCTTTTAATAATGACGCTTATGATGACTCATATGCAAGCACAGGAAAATGAGAAGACTTTTGCTCCGAGCGACCGGGTGACGGTGGAGCGTGTAGAGTTCAAGAACCGTTTCGGCATTACACTCGTTGCCGATCTGTATAAACCCAAAGGAGTGGAGGGGCCTATGCCCGCACTGGCGGTGAGCGGACCGTTCGGAGCAGTGAAGGAACAGTCTTCCGGACTGTATGCGCAGACCATGGCCGAGCGTGGTTTTCTGACCATTGCTTTCGATCCTTCCTATACCGGTGAGAGTGGCGGTGAGCCTCGTTATGTGGCTTCGCCCGATATCAATACTGAAGATTTCAGTGCCGCTGTGGACTTCCTTTCCTTGCGGTCGGATGTGGATCCGGAACGTATCGGCATTATCGGTATTTGCGGATGGGGTGGTATGGCACTCAACGCCGCTGCTGTTGACACCCGTATCAAGGCTACGGTGACGGTAACCATGTACGACATGAGCCGTGTTACAGCCAACGGTTATTTTGACGCGATGGATGCCGACGGACGCTATGAATTGCGCCGCAAGCTGAATGCCCAGCGCACTGAGGATGCCCGCAAGGGAGTGGCTGCACGTGCCGGAGGTGTGGTAGACCCGCTGCCTGCAGATGCGCCGCAGTTTGTCAAAGACTATTATGACTATTACAAGACTCCGCGCGGCTATCACAAGCGTTCGCTCAACTCCAACGAAGGCTGGAATGTCACTTCTTCCTTGTCATTCCTCAATATGCCGCTGTTGGCCTACAGCAACGAAATCCGCAGTGCCGTGCTGATGATTCACGGCGAGAAGGCTCATTCACGCTATTTCTCTGAGGATGCCTTCAAGAAACTCACAGGCAACAACAAGGAGCTGATGATTATTCCGGGGGCCAGTCATGTGGACCTGTATGACAATCAGGCCGGTGTGATTCCTTATGACAAGATCGAGACATTCTTCCGCACTTATCTTAAATAAGGTGGAGTTCTATTAATAAATAAAGGATGCATCAAAATACATTTTCTGAAAGGATGAATTTATAATTTGAAAAATGAGCATCCTGAAAAAGGCTAAAGAAAAAGAAAGGGTCGTATCATTTCTCTATACAGAGCTTGCTACGACCCTTTTAAGTGCCATAGCTGCAATCTATAACTTTGGGGAGACGGTATTTGATTTCAGAACGCCATGGGATTCCACGCGAACCACTTCGTCCATCTTGTATTTCCGTCCTGCATGATAAAATGAATGCGAGTTACTCCTTCATTCCCCATATCCAAATATGAAACCTCGAACCATCCGTCGTTTTCATGGATTACATCTGTTACTTTGCTGACATCACTCGGTCCGTCCTGCATATCGGTGCGAAAACACCATATGGCGTAGCATGGAGCTTCCAAACAGTCATAGTCATATTGTTTTTCCAGATATTTCAGGAGTTTAGGAGTACATATATCCGAAGCCACCCTGTCCATACTTTCTCCATCAAATACAAAGCGGGCATAAAACATTTTCAGAAATTCGGTTACGGTTTCTGTATCGGTGCTTGATCCCGGAATGATCAGTTCCTGTTTTTCTTTCCGGCTTTCCGCTTTTGGTGCGGTATGCTGTGTTGTTGCATTTTCTTTCGTTTGGGTCATCGTTTCTTCCGCAATGGTGCTGTCCTGTGCGGCATTTTCTTTCTCCTGCGGCGTTTTTGGTCTGGAGCAGGAGGCATTTCCAAATCCTAATGTCAAGATTGCGGCCAGCATAAAGAGTTTGGAAGGAACACGCAATCTCAAATTTTGCTTTCTCATAATTTTTGAAATTAAATTTGTTTGAATCTCTTATAAATCGACTTCTTTCAAGAGCTTTCCTTTGGCATTGTAGACTTTCAGCGTAAGTCTTTTCCCTTCTTTGCGGAGTACGGCCATTGTGGCTGTTTCTACCTTTTTACCACCACCTATATATATCGGGAATGGATTCTTGATGCTATTTCTCTGGTAGTATTTAAAGTGATGTGTATGAGCAAAAAGGCCTATGTCCCAGGATGATTTTTTCAAAATAGGACACCAGAGGGCCGGCGACGGTTGATATTTGTCCGTATTGCCCCATAAGGGAATATGCCCTAGAAGAATATGGCGGTCTGCGCGACGGAATTCGCGGCTGCGGATTTCTTTTTTCAGAAAGGTGGCCTGTTCTTTGCGGAACTCCGTGAAGTCATTTAATCCGTAATACACCCACGTGTTATCCGGTTTGTCTTCGCCGCAGTCCAGGTAAACAAAGCGTGTGTCTCCCCAACTGAAAGCTCCATATGGCTTTTGGGCTTCGTTTGGCGAAGATACTTGCCAGCCGGTTTGTTCGTCGGATGCGTCCGAGTTTTCGTGTTTGGTTTCCAATATATAAGGTAGGGGCGGATTGTCAAACAGGGAAGGCATGCCCGATGAATAGGCGTTTCTGATTTCATGATTTCCACGTATAAAGAAAATTGGATGTGTAGAGCCTTCAAACCGTTCTGCCAGGCGGTTGATGTTTACGATGGCTTCATATCTGTCTGCCGGTTCCGGCAGACAATCTCCATTGAAAAATACGATATCGTGAGGTATAGTTTTTGCCAGAGCAGACATTTTCTGTTCTACCTGATCGGAGCAGTGCATGTCATTTAAGATAATGGCTGTAAAATCATCGGTATCCGAGGCGGGTAAGGTAAACCGATAATATGGAGTGCGTATCGTGTCGCCAAAGGCTTTAAAATAAGCCCGATTCTCTAACAGCTCCTGAGCGCAGACCCGATAATAATAGGTGGTGCCCTCTTTCAGATCATTCAGACGGATTTTCTGTTCTATATCATGACAAATCACTTGGCCGCCAATCAGGCTACGTGCTTTTTGGGGGGCTGCATCACCATGTGCTGCCAGTAGGGAATCGGTGGTGAATTCTATCCAGCAGTATGAGGGACGGCGCGTTTGAAACATGATGGTGATTCCGTTATTGCTAGGGTTTTGTAAATAAGGTTTACCGTAGAAAAAACGGTGTGCCGGGGTCTTGATACGGAATTCGGATACAACCGGCCGATGATCTGAAGCAGTCTTGGCCTCCAGTACCCGTGTTTGTCGTTTGGACCAGTAAAGTTGATGGGCTGTAGGTTTCCATACAGCAATATAGTCAATGGTTTTTTTCGGTTTGTTTGCCGGAAAAGTAGGTTGCTTGGGATCATTCACCAGCGTAAAGTCTTTTTTCAGTTTCTTTATTTCCGGACTGTCGGGAGTTGCGTTCAGGTCACCGGCCAGAATAAGAGGCTTTTTTTTCAGGGAAGCAACCACCTGACGTAATTTTTCCTGGGAAGCTTTCCGATCCTCTGCATTTAGTGACCAGTGGGTACAGGCCAGATAGAATGATTCAAATTCGGCAATGAGCAAAGTACGGGCTTCTTCGCGTCCCGGCATCGGAATACGTAATGTGTTTAACGGGCGTTTTCGGCAGAGCAGTCCAATGCCATAGCTACCGCCTTTCAAGGGGATTGCTTCACTGAATACCGGAAACATTTGGGTATACCAGGCCAGTTCGCCCAACACATAACGTCCGTTGCTTCGGTTGGTGGCGCTGTCTACTTCCTGAACGGCCACAAAATCGGCTCCGCAACGGATAATCTCATCTGCCGTACGCTGATAGTCCGTGCGGTTATCCATTCCTTTTCCATTGCGGATATTGTAGGTCATGAAACGGAAAGAGGTTTCCTTGAATTCAGGATACAAAGGTGATTGGATAAGACCGGCTGACGGAACTGTGCTTCCCGAAAAGATATTTCGTGCAGACCCCGGTACGGAAAAGCTTCCGGCCAGAGCCATCAGGACAAGTCCCTTGGATAAAGTGTATTTCATCATGACTTTTCTGTTTTTTATAGATTGGGTAAATTAGGTTATTGCAAATATATGGAAAAGGAAAAAGAACCGGAAAGAAAAAGAGCGGAAGATGTTTTTTTCTTGATTTAGCGCAATAAGTCAAGGACGTATGATGCTGCTTTTAATTTATGGTTAAGCTGTGCTAAAACCTTTCGAGTTATCTGAATTTTGGTTAATCTTCCGGCAAAGCTATTTGGCTTTACTTTAAGTTTCTTACATTTAACGCCCCGAAAACTTAATTGCCAATTATTTAAAAATTATCATGTAAAACTTATGAAACATAAGTACCTTTCAACATTGCTCTGTATGGCCGCTATGGCTACAACCGATCCTTTATCGGCTCAGGTGCCGGTGGATTATCAAAAATATCCTGATTATACTCCTTTGCTCAACCCGGATCCGACGTTGGGTATAGAGCATAGCATGGTGAGTCGTACCAAAGCAGCCCAGACTCGTCCGGAACGGGTGAACAATGCGGAAACACCGTATTTCCCTCCGGTATTCAATCAAGATGGCGGTTCGTGCGGTTCGGCCTCACGTATCGGTTATATGTTCAATTATGAGATCAATGCTTATCGTGGAGGAGATGGTTCGCTTGAAGAGAATCAATATCCGACCCATTTCACCTGGTTACTGACCAATTCCAATTCCGGAAAAGAGGTGATGGCTGCCGCCAATGGTGTTCCTAATGTACCCGTGTATGGTGGAAGGACTTATTCCCGTCTTTTTGGAAATCAGGATACTTCTGATCCCGACTTTGGATGGATGCAAGGTTACGACAAATGGTATTCCGCCATGTGTAACCGCATCAGTCGGAACGCTAATTTTCCGATGAGCGTAGCTACGGAAGAAGGGCGTGAGGCTGTAAAGAATTGGCTTTGGAACCATAATGGAGACACGGATTTCAAGGCTGGTGGTATTTGCGGTATCGGAGTGGCCAGTGGTGGAAATTGGCAGCGTATTCCGAAAACGGACGCCAATGACGCGGCGGGAGTCACCAATCAGTATTACGTACAGAATTGGGGAAAAAATGTAGACCATGCCCTGACGATTGTAGGATATGATGACCGTATTGAGTTCGATCTGGACGGGAACGGTATTGCTGGAGAAAAGGAAAAAGATGAAGTGGGTGCCTGGATTGTGGTCAATTCCTGGGGGAATCAATGGTGCAATAAGGGATTTATCTATTGCCCGTATAAGAATGCAGTGTCCTGGGATGGATCCAATGACTACTATTATCCGGAGGTATATCATGTTAGAAAGGACTACCGTCCGTTCCGTACTTTTAAAATCAAGATGGAATACAGCAAACGTAGTGAAATATGTATCAGTGGCGGTATTTCATCTGATATAAATGCGAAAGCGCCCGAGCGCCTGGTGCAGTTTGAACATTTTAAGTATGCCGGTGACGGCGACGGTAATGGTGTGGATGCAGAGGTACCGATGTTGGGACGTTGGGCTGACGGAATGCATTATGAGCCGATGGAGTTCGGTTATGATATGACCGACCTGTCCGCTTCTTTCGATATGCGTAAGCCTTTGAAATATTTTCTGGTGATTGATTCCAAGACATCAGCCAATGGAGCAGGAAAAATTCATGCCTGTTCCTTGATTGATTACGAGTTTGAGAGAAACGGTATAGAGTTTCCTTTTGATATAAAGACTGAAGGAGTAAAGGTAGAGACTCAGGGAAACCGCACAATCATTTCAGTGGTTGTACCAGGTGAGCCTCTTAATGCGCCGCGCAATCTGTTGATGCATGGCGGGGCCCTTTCTTGGAATGAGCCGACATCTTCTCCTTACGAGTTGAAAGGTTATAAAGTATATTGCAATGGAGAAGAGATTGCAACGTTGGATGCAAGTTCTCTTTCTTACCAAACTACTGAAAACGGAAATTACGAAGTTGCCGCACAATATATACTGAATGACGAAGAGGCGCTTTCCAGCCGGGCCAGGGCATCGATAACTGATTTCTCAGGAGTGATACCGGGCACGAATTACGTGCAGAGGTTCAATGCATCCGGCTTCGTGATAGTGGATGCGCTGAAGGATAAGCTGGAGCAGGCTACAATGGAGTTTTGGATCAAGCCGTCGGTTATTTCAAACTGGAATCAGCAGATCGGACCGGGCTGGGGACAGTTCATGTTTCATACCACATCGAGCGGAGAACTGGTTGTGGGCTGGGATACGGAAAATAGAATCTTTTCCCAACCTGGCTATCTGCAGGTAGGAAAGTGGGCACATGTTGCGATTGTCATTGATAAAGGTGCGCTTACTGCCTATGTCAACGGAGAGAAAATAGGCAGTATCTTTACTTCCCGTTCCGGAATCGGTGGTTTTGGCTCGCTGATGGTAGGTACAGAATCATCCGCCGGTCTGAGTGGACAGATGGATGAATTCCGTTTGTGGAATTATGCCCGTACTCAGACGCAGATTCAGGGTTATATGTATGCTGAACTGAAGAATCCGAAAGAGACAGTCGGCCTTATGACGGAAATCAAGATGGATGAGGCAGAAGTGTTGACGGATGCCACTGGGAATTTTGAAATTCGTCCGTTCGGCACCCGAGTGCGTGAGGAAGACAATACTCTTTTTAAAGACACACGATATCTGAAAGCGAATTTTACACTGCCGGAGGGTCCTTATTATGTTGGCTCTGCTGTTCCGGTAACGGAGACTTCTACGGGAGGTGCTATTTCCTGGAAATGGGAGGTTACCGGTGCGTCGGAGAAGACTTTGGAAACAGAAAATCCGGTCTTGTTGTTTACTGAAGCCGGCGAACAGAATATTTCATTGACTGTTACGGATGCTGTTGGTAGAATCCGCTCGACCAATCGGAATATCACAGTGCTTGAGCAGCCACTACCTGAGGCGCTGTTCAGACTTAGTTCTGAGAGTGTTCCGGCCGGTACCCCTGTGAGCCTGATCAATGAATCCGAGGGAGGAGACGGCTGTAAGTATACTTGGAGTATGCCTGGGGCCGAGAAAGAAACCGCAAATACCTGTCATTCGGTTGCCACCTATAGTCAACCTGGTGATTATGAGATAACTCTTACCGTTACTAATGCGGCCGGAAGCAGTGAACTTACACAGACGGTGCATGTGGCTGATGTGGCCCCGGAAGTTGATTTCAGCATCAGTCCTCAGATTGTACTCAAGGGTGAGAAGGTGAACCTGGAAGACGAGAGCCAGCACCAACCGACAGCCTGGAGATGGGAACTTGAAAATGAGGCACACTTTATACTGGTGCATGACCAAACCCGGGCTGTTGAAATGAAATATCCTGGTATCTACAAGGCGCGTCTCACGGCATACAATGCACAGGGTGAAAATACACAGGAACAGGAACGTGCTGTTATTGTTTGCAATGCTGATGGAAAGACTGGCTTGAATTTTAACGGTGGCCGTGAATATGTACAGCTTCAAAAAGATCCGATTACTTCCGATGCACGTAATTTTACCATTGACTGGTGGATGTATGCAAAAGGAAACGGAACCCGGGCTCATCGGATAGGAAATGATAAGAATGGTGTGCTGATAGAAACAGCTGCCGACGGAACCTTGTCGGTAACGGTCAATAATGAAGTCGTTTCTTCTCCGGTAGGACTGGTTACTACCGGTCAGTGGCATCACTATGCGGTGGTCTTTAAGATGGGTAGTGTATACATTTATAAAGATGGTCAACGGGTGACTTCTACCAGTGTGTCCGGATTTAAATACGCCGGATCTCAGGCTCCTTTCTGCATTAGCGGTGAAGAGGCCCCGATGAATGCGGTTATTGATGAATTCAGAGTCTGGAATTCTGCGCTGACAGATGCCAAGATTCTGGAGTTTGGTAATAACCTCATCGATGATATCCCGGCGGCCATGCAGCATGACGGACTGAGTGTCTATTATCAGTTTAATCAGAACTCTGGAGATGTTCAGGATGCTACTACGAACGGAAATGTGGGTAAGCGTGTGAATTTCGGTCCTTCCGGTGATGCATGGAGTTCGTCGAAAGGTATATTCTGCCTGAATACCCTGAAGCTTGTAGACTGTACGGATGAATATCTCACCAATTATGTGGCACCGTTCCGAAGCACCCAAAACACAGTTAATACGGCAAATTCCGCACGTTTCCTGGAATTGGAACAGGGTACGCCAGAGTCGGGATGGAAACTGAAGAATACAGTAAGTACATCAGAGGTCGTTACTGGTTTCCACGTCGATGCAGGAAAGGAATCGGCCATGACTCTGACTACTTTATGGGACGGATTCTCGGAAAGCATTCAGAATCATAAACTGTATCAGACTGTGACTTTGCCGACGGGTTATTATTTGTTGGGAGTCGAAAAGCATTGGGAGTTTGCGGCGGACGGTTCCTATCTGGTGGCTGCATCCGGCGAAGGACTTCCGGATACCGAGAAGTTGGCTCATGAATCTTTGGCTTACGCTCCACTGTCCAATATGGAACTGGGCTTTATGGTTCATGAAGAAGGACAGGAGGTTTCTTTGGGAATTCTCGCCAATATGAGTGGAAAAAGTTGTCTTACTTTAGGACGTTTCTATCTGCACCGCAAGATCTTTGAAGAGTATGGCAGCCCGACAACCGACATGGAAAAATGTGAAAGTCCTGTTGCGGACCATAAGCTGAATTTTGTTGTGCGGAACGGTATTCTTGAGGTTACATCCGACGAACCGCAACGCGTGCGGGTTGTATCTGTTTCCGGTATGACTTGTTTTGATCGGGATATTCAGGGCACCGTGCGTATTCCGTTGTCCAAAGGCATTTATATTGTTAATGGAAAGAAAGTGATGGTATATTGATCTCCTGTAATTTATGTGAAAAAAGAATCGCATTCCATATTTCTATACGGAATGCGATTCTTTTTTGTTTTTCAGGGTATATCTTTTCTAAAAACAGCCGTAAAAGTTGCGAATGTTTTACAAAAAAACTAGATTTGCATGTTATATCTTCATAAAATGAACAAACATGAAACGCACTTTTTTATTCCTTCTAGCTGCGCTGCCCGCTTTCAGTTGGGCAAAACCACTTTTTGAGCAGGGTAAGAAATACCGCTTGATGTGTGCTTACTGGATGCAGGGAAGTGTCGTAGACGGTCAGGTTTCAGGACAGCGTATCCCTGTTTTTTATGACACGAACGATGAAGAATCCCTGGCTGCCTACTGGTATGTAACAGAAACGTCTGACGGAAAATATACCATACAGAATGCCAGTTCCCAGAAATATCTTACTTTTGATAATGAACGCACAGACTACAAACGCTATGTGGATCTGACTTCCGATATTCAGGGTGATGCGTCTTTGTGGACCTTCGAATATGAAAACGGTTATTATGTGATCCGGAGTGTGGAAAACAATTCTCATGTGCTGGATGCCCGTAAAGATTCCTATATAGTAGGAACCTATCAGCAGTATGCGTCCTATGGCGAAAATGAACTTTTTTGCGCTTATGACGAGTCTGGAAATCTGGTGATGGATCAGGAAGAAGAAGGCAAGTTTAATATTACCCAATTGGTAGATTCTTTGGTAATCAACGGCAAACGGGCCGTGTTTGATGCCGAAGGCAACTGCTATCTTCAGAGTGTTTCAGAAAAGTACATGAAACAACAGAATTATGAGGTCAGTTGTACGGCTTATCTGAAAGATTCCGAGAATATGGAGGTGCGCATTGGGGAGAAGCCTTTGGCCGAAACCGTTCTTTTTGAAAATTTTCAGAGTGGAACACATTATCCGGTTACCGTAAATAACCTTCAGACAGGAGAGATTGTAGCTCAGGCAGAGCTTACTTTTACCTTCCTCCCGATTGTTGAATTTACGGGTTCCGGTTTTAACAGATATGAGTATGCGCCGGGTACCATTCGGGTTACTGACCCCGATACCGAAGGAGAGGATGCCTTATATCAGGCTAAGTTCCGTTACCGGGGAGCTACCGCTTCGGGGCTGAACAAGAAGGCATATGCAGTGAAACTTACGGATGCGGCCGGAGAGTCGCTTGATGCCAGCTTCTTCGGACTGCGCGATGACAATAACTGGATTCTGGATGCCATGGCTATTGATCCGGGACGTATGCGTAACCGTGTATCTACAGATCTCTGGAATGATTTTTCCATACCTCCTTATCATTTTACCGAGGAGCCAGAGGCACATAACGGCACTCGTGGACGTTTTGTGGAAACGTTCCTGAACGGTAAGTATAACGGACTTTATTGTATGACCGAGAAACTGGACCGCAAACAGCTGAAACTGAAAAAAATCAAGGAAAGTGCTATCCCTGGAGAAACGGCAACCATTCGCGGTGCTTTGTATAAGTCCGACCAATGGAGTTATTCCGTATTGATGGGACACGAAGAAGACAGTCGGTATTATCCGATGTATTCTGTTGCACCTTATAGTAATTATTGGGATACATGGGACAATTGGGAGATGCAGTATCCTGATTTGGGAGATGGCGAACCGATAGATTGGGGACCGCTGGCAGACGGAATCAATGTCGTTGCTTCTGGAACCAGACAGGTCTTTATGAATCAGGTAGGTGATCAGTTTGACTTGCCGGTCTTTCTGGACTATTATCTGTTTATCGAACTGATGCTGGCTACGGATAACCACGGTAAGAATATGTTCCTGCATCATTACAATGTTCAAGACTCCAAGATGATGAGTTTGTCGCCATGGGACCTGGATGGAACTTGGGGGCGTCGGTGGGATGGTGATGACTTTACCCGATACTATGCAAGTTCGGATTTTATTTCTTATCTCTGGGCGCATGAGCATGGAGAACATACCTTGTACAAGCGCCTGATGGAATACAATTATGAGAACTGGAATGAGCAGCTTGCTGCCCGATATGCCAGTCTGCGTCCGACCTATTTTGATCCGGACAGCTTGTATCAGCGTTTTGAGCGATATGTACATCTTTTCCAGTCCAGTGGAGCCGATACCCGGGAGATTGACCGCTGGAATGGCAGCAATGGGATTTATATGGACTTTGATGCCGAATTGGATTATCTGAAAGAATGGATTGCAGAACGTGTGGCTTATCTGGATGAGCAGTATCATTATGATCCGACACCTACCGGCATTTCTTCAGCGGATGCGGCAAATGATGTGGCAGTAACCGGAGGTGACGGTTATATCCTGATCCGCAGTAATGAGAATCAGACTCTGCCTGTTTATAACATTTCCGGAGTTTGTGTACAGAATGTGGCTTTACGTACCGGTGTGAATCGTATTGCCATAGATATTCCGGGTGTTTATGTGGTACAGGGACATAAAGTCATTGTGCGGTAAACCGGGAGTCTGGTCCGGATGGGGACCATAAGATTTGAACAGTCAAAACAAAAGGCGGTTCCAGTCAGGGAAATGATCCTGCTGGAACCGCCTTAAGTTTTTTCGTGCTTGCGCTTCTTTTTGCCGGAAATATGCCTTTTGGCTTCTGTTTATGCTTGGAGATATCCCGGCGATATGCGAGTCCTCTGCCGTGAGGACTGGAATCTTGCTATGTTTACCGGGCTTTTATTCGTCATTGTCCTGATTCAGCAGAGCCATATATTCATCATAAGAGATGTGTCTGCCGCCCATGGTCTTCAGATGCGGGGTTTCAAACTGGCAGTCGATCAGTGTGCCTCCGTGACGGTCAAGGAACTGTGCCAGCCGGATGAGCGCCAGTTTGGAAGCACTCGGCACCAGAGAGAACATGCTCTCGCCAAAGAAACATTTTCCGATGCACACCCCGTAGAGACCACCCACCAGACGGTCGCCTTCCCACACTTCTACGCTTGCCGCCAGATTCTGTTCGAACAGACGGGTGTAGGCCTCCATCATTTCCGGTCCGAGCCATGCTCCTTCTTCTTGTATGCGCAGTTCGCCGCAGTGACGGATCACCTCCTCAAACGCTTCGTTGAAACTCACCCGATAGCATCCTTTGTTCATCAGGTTGCGCATGGAGTGGGAGATATGAATCTCGTTCGGGAAAATCACAAAGCGGTCCATCGGGCACCACCATTGGATCATCCCGTCGCGGAACGCATACCACGGGAAGATGCCGTAGGAGTAAGCCAGCAGCAGACGGTCCACCGAGAGGTCACCGCCCACGGCGAGCAGTCCGTCCGGATCCCCCAGTTTCGGGTCCGGGAAACCGATTTCTTCAGTCAGTTGGAATACCATATCTTTTATTCTTGCTTGGATTTCTTGTTTTGTTTCTTTTGCTTGGAAGCTGTCTCCTTCTTTTTGTCAGGCGATGCCGTTTTTTCCTTAGACTGTATCTCCATCTTCTTTGAGGAAGTTTGTGCTTCTGTAGTCTGAGCGGGCAATTGAGTCTTTTCTTTATTCGGAGATAGTTTTCTGGAAGTCGGGGCCTTCATGGCTTGGATGGGCTGTAGTGTTTCTTCTGCAGGCTTGGATTTCGCTTTACGCTGTTTCTTTTCCTTTTCCGGTTGCGGCTCCTTGACTGAAAGCTGCAAGGCTCCTTCGGTCAGTTCTATGACCGCCGTGCTTCCGGCCTTCAGTTTTCCGCTGATCAGGGCTCGCATGAGCAACGGTTTGAGATGACGGCCGATGACACGGTCCATCTCGCGTGCTCCATATTCTCGTGTCATACTCTGCGACAGGAGCCAGCCGTGTGCGGCGTCGGTTACGGTCATCTCCACACCTTTGCCTTTCAGTTTCGTGTTCAGTTCACCCAGTTTTTTGTTCAGGATGCTGTGCGCCATCTCCTCGTTCATGTCATGGAAGATGATGGTGCCCGACAGGCGGTTCAGGAACTCCGGTTTGAAGGTCCGTTTCACCTGTTTCATCATTGCCTCGCCCGCTTCGACTACACGTCCGAAACCTACCGAAGCCTGATGCGCATACTGTGCACCGGCATTTGAAGTCATGAGCAGAATCAGATGACGGCAGTCCGACTTTCGTCCCTTGTTGTCCGTCAGCACGGCATAGTCCATCACCTGCAACAGAATGTTGAAGATGTCCGGATGCGCCTTCTCGATTTCGTCGAGCAGCAGCACGCAGTTCGGTGTTTTGCGGATGGCATCGGTGAGCAGTCCGCCGTCGTCGTAGCCCACATAACCTGCCGGCGAACCGATCAGTTTGGCCACAGTATGCTTTTCCGTATATTCACTCATATCGAAGCGCACGAGCGGCAGATGCAGTTCGTCGGCCAGCACCCGGGCCACCTCCGTTTTACCTACACCGGTCGGTCCCACAAAGAGCAGACTCGCAATCGGTTTGTTCTCGTCGGTCAGTCCGGCCTTGGCCAGCTGCACCGCTTCGGCCACAGCCTGCACGGCCTCCTGCTGTCCGAAGATGCGCTGCGCCATCCGCTCCGGCAGATGCATCAGTTCCTCGGCTCCTTCTTCCTGCACTGTCAGATTGTCCACCTTGCAGATCCGTGCCAGAATCTCTTGAATCAGTTCCCGGTCCACACGGTGCGAGCCGTCGGCAGCCGGGTGCATTTCTCGGTAAGCACCCGCCTCGTCAATCAGGTCAATGGCTTTGTCCGGCAGGAAGCGGTCGTTGATAAAGCGGGCACTGGCCTGCACGGCATAAGCCACGACGCCCTCGTCGTACGTCACTCCATGGAATTCCTCATACCGTTTCTTCAGTCCCTCTACAATGGCCGTAGCCTCTTCCACGCTCGGTTCGGCAATGTCAATCTGCTGGAAACGGCGCATCAGTCCCTTGCTCTTGGCCAGATAGCGGTTATATTCCTCATAGGTGGTGGCTCCCATGAAACGGATTTCCCCCGTTTCCATATACGGCTTCAACAGGTTGGACGCATCGAGCGAACCCTCATTTGAACTGCCCGCGCCCACCAGATTATGAAATTCGTCGATATACACAATGGCATTGCCTTCCTTACGAAGTCCCTCCATCACGTTCTTCAACCGTTTCTCAAATTCGCCACGATACTGCGTTCCGGCCACCATACCTCCCAGATCCAGTTCGTAAATCCGGTTTCCGATGAGGCGTTCCGGCACCTGTCCGCTTTCGATGCGGGCGGCCAGTCCATAGGCCAGAGCGGTCTTTCCCACGCCCGGTTCGCCCACGTGCAGCGGGTTGTTCTTGTCCTTTCGGCAGAGCACCCGGATGGTGCGCTCCATTTCCTCTTCGCGGCCGATGAGCGGATTATGCTGCTCCACCAGATCGTTCAGGCACACCACCATGCGGCGCCACGGCTCCGCTTCGGGTGTTTCTTCATCCGGATCATCGCCTTCGGGCGCGGCATCCGGCACTTTCAGATCCTTGATGGCCGCATATTCCGTAACCAGCTCGCTGAGGAACTCCGTTTTCTGTCCGTTGATGCACCGTTGCAGCAGATAATTGGCCTGCGAATCCTCAAGTGCCAGAAGTCCCTGTACCAGATGCGGTATGTCTATGGTGTCCTGATCGGCATGTTCCGCCATGAGACAGGCCATCTGGATCAGCTGGGTGGTCTGGACGGAAACCTCCAGCTCATAGTCCATTCCCTCCGGTACCGCTTCCATTTCGTGGTCCAGATAATCATACAAAGCCACTGACAGTTCCTCGGCATCGCTTCCTACATCCTCCAGTGCCATCATAAAACCCTGCTGTACCAGCATGCCACCCAACAGATGTTCCGGCGTGATGTATTCATGACGCATCGATTCCGCCAGGTCTCGGGCCCGGTTCAATGCCTTCTGGCTATAATAAGTCTGTTTCATTTTGCTATAGTTCTTCGTCTTCGGGTAAAACACTCAGGCGCAACGGAAATCCTTCACGGCGCGCCATGTCTGTGGCCTTCTGCACCTTGGTGCGTGCCATGTCGTAGGAATAGATGCCCACTACGGCCGAACCTTTCTGGTGCACGAACAGCATGAGCTGTTCCGATTCGGCTTCCGATTTGTAGAACACCGTCTTGAGCACCAGCACCACGAAATCCATGGTTGTAAAGTCATCATTGTGGATCACCACCTTGAAGCGTCGCGGCTCCTTCAGGTCCACGCGCTCTTTGGCCTGCGAACTGCTTTGTTGCTGTTCCATATTTGTTGTTCTGTTTCTATATTGCTATGAATTTCTAATACATTCTTTATTTGTTTTTTGAGTTCCCGTTTCTTCTGTTTATTGCTTCTCGGGGAGCCTTTTCTCTTTTCCGGCTTACAGAAGAGCCTCCCGAAGGACTGTAAAAACAGTTTCCTGTTTCTTCTTGAAGAAATTTTGAAGTGCCTTGCAATTTCCTTGAAAAGTTTTTGAGGAACTCGAAAACTTTGAAGCATTCCTGACGCTTTTTTAAAAGTTTTTTAAAGCCCCTTTAAATGCTTTTTAAAATCGAGTAGAAGAATGGTCCAACGCATCGCTTTTTACCCGTCAGCAGCTCGGCAGGTCCATCTTTTCGAACTTATATCCCAGGCGCTTCAGTTCCAGAGCGGCACCGATGCGATACATGGTCTTTGAAGCCGTGGCGAACACGTGATAAGCCAACGGGCTCTGCGGTTCGATCTGTTCGCGACGGATCATGTCCACACACTTCTGGGCACAACTGCGCACCATACGTTCCAGTACGGCAGCCTCTTCGCTGTCGAGCGCAATGCCCAACAGATCGCGCACGATAAACTCGTCCATGTCATCAAATCCCTGCTCCCCATAGAACGCCTGATAAGGAGCCTTTGAAGTCGTATTCCAGTCGGCATCCCAACCGAAGGCGATGGCCATGCCCAGATAAGCCGCCCAAGCCACCGAAACGGTAGGGTATTGCTGTACCTGTCCCACAGCGTCCGCCAGATATTCCGGGGCCAGCTTGTTCCAGTGTTCGTCTATATCATCTGTAGCCAGCAAAACGCCGTCGAGCATCTTGCAGGTGGTACACAATTTCAGCAATTCATTTTGCAGCTTCTGTTCGAAAGCCGCCAGATAGTCTTTATATTCCATGTGTGTCAAATGAAAATGATTCTTCTTGCAAAGCTATAAAAAAAGCCGGAAAAATCCGGCTTTCTTACAGGGAATCTTCAGTTACAGATGGTGATGCTTCCCGTTTGTCTGACGGCAGATCCTTCCGTCTGAATGGCAACCTCAATCGATGCGGTAAACGGGACCTCCGGCAGTGTGGCGCTCCTCCAGCTTCAGGAATTCCGGGAAGAGGATGTTGTTCTCCAGATGGATGTGCTCGAAGAGCGCGTCGACAAACGCTTCCAGTTCCTGCATCATCAGGCGGTAAGACGCGCAACCGTCTGCCGGTGTCGTGAAGTTATCCGTCAGACTGCGGATGTGCAGATAACGGTCGCCCTCATGCTCGTGCTCCAGATGCATCACCCGGATGGGGTTGGCAATGCTGCCGCAGTGCATCGGCTCCAGCATGCGTCCTTCGGCCGAAGCCTCGAACAGCTCATAGAGATAAGGGAAGAGTACCTGTTCCTCCTTTTGGAGATGCGCTTCCAGATCGGTGAGCGATTCCTCGATCAGCTGTTGCAACTCCAACAGTTCGGGATGGGTGCTGCCATGCACCTGAGCTACCTTGCGGACCAGTTCCAACAACTGCGGACCGCGTGTGCGGATGCCGCGGTGATGAATCTTCAAGATGTAGTCCATCAGCAAGTCGAGCGGCCACGAAGCGAAGGGGATGCTTCCGCCTTCTTGCGGCCGGGTGTGCAACTGCTCCAGGCTGCGGACCACCTCGTCGGCATCAGCCTGCTGACGGCGGCAGGCCGTGGCCAGATCGTCCTGACCGTGGCAGCAGAAATCCAGACCGAACTGTTTGAACACTCTTGTTGTATTGAAATCGCGTGCCACCAGAGTTCCGATGGGCGTACGCAGCAAATCTTCTTTATTTGTCATTTTCGTTTTTCCTTATTAAGTTCTTGAATAGAGGTTGCATTAAAACAACCGTTTTTCTTTATTTCCTGAATCATAAATCTTACTCGCTCTTTTGAAGATCTTCTGAGCCGTTCCGGGGTTGCAGAAGCTTCTTCGCCCTTTCTGAAAGTTTTGAATGTTCCAGAACGAGTTGTGACTCTTGGATTTGATTCAGAAGCATTTTTGGATGCTTCCAGACCTTTTCAGAAGTTTCTTTGAAATCATCAGTGTCCCTTTTGAATCCTTCTGATCTTTTGGGGAATCTATTTTGAAGGTTTTTCAAAGAATACTTTTTTACACAGTTCAGCAACTCAGTCCGAACGCTTTCAAATCCTCGTCCACCGTGTTGATGCCTCCGATGCCGAACTGCTCTACGAGTACCTGAGCTACATTGGGCGAAAGGAAGGCCGGCAGGGTAGGACCCAGATGAATATGCTTTACGCCCAGATGCAGCAGTGCCAGCAGGACGATGACCGCTTTCTGCTCATACCACGCAATGTTGTAGACAATGGGCAGTTCGTTGATGTCCTCCAGAGCGAACACCTCCTTCAGTTTGAGCGCGATGACCGCCAGCGAGTAACTGTCGTTGCACTGCCCGGCATCGAGCACACGCGGAATGCCTCCGATGTTTCCCAAATCCAGTTTGTTGTACTTGTATTTGGCGCATCCGGCTGTCAGAATGACACAATCCTGCGGCAAGGCACGTGCAAAGTCCGTGTAATAATTGCGGCTCTTCATGCGTCCGTCACAACCCGCCATCACCACAAACTTACGGATGGCTCCGCTCTTGACCGCCTCGACCACCTTGTCGGCCAGCTGTAGCACCTGGTTGTGCGCAAAGCCGCCCACGATGCTTCCGGTTTCAATCTGTGTCGGCGACGGACAGCTTTTTGCCAGAGCAATCACCTCGGAGAAGTCCTTCCGTCCGTCGGGATCCTCCGTCAGATGGCGGCAACCCGGATAACCGGTGGCATTGGCCGTGAAAATCTTGTCGCGATAAGGCGCGTCGGCTGTGGGCGGCACGATACAGTTGGTGGTGAAGACAATCGGACCGTTGAAGGCGGCAAACTCCTCGCGCTGCTTCCACCACGCATTGCCATAGTTGCCCGCAAAGTGAGCGTATTTCTTGAATGCCGGATAATAATGAGCCGGCAGCATCTCGCCGTGTGTGTAGATATCCACACCCGTACCCTCGGTCTGGCGCAACAGTTCCTCCAGATCGTGCAGATCATGTCCGCTGATCAGGATACCCGGGTTCTGGCGCACTCCGATGTTCACTTCCGTAATCTCCGGATGACCGTACGATTCCGTATGTGCCCGGTCGAGCAATGCCATCACCTGTACGCCCACGGCACCCGTTTCCAGTGCCAGTGCCGTCAGTTCGGCCACGGAGAGATTCCCCACGGTGGTTTGGCTGAGTGTCCGTTGCAGGAACGCATGAATGCTCTCGTCCTCATATCCCAAACGGATGGCATGGTCGTGATAGGCCGCCATTCCCTTCAGTCCGTAAAGCACCAGCTCCTTGAGCGACCGCTTGTCGGGGTCTGTCTCGCTGGTTACTCCCACGGTAGCCGCTTTTGCTTTCAATTCTTCGTCCGAAACTCCGTGCCAGGTGAGCACATCCGCCTGTGGCAGAGTCACACCCGCTTCCGCCGCCTGCTGCGCCAGACTGTCGCGCATCAGCAACCCCCGCTGCACCCTTTGCCAGATGGAAGCCTCATCAAAGTTTGCATTTGTGATGGTAGAAAACAATGCATCCGTCACGAAACGGTTCACGTCGCTGCCTACCGGCAGACTATTTGTACGCAGCGCATCCGCCGCCACACTGATGCCTTTCACCACATAAAGCAGCAAGTCCATGGCTGCCGATGTCGGTGCCGTCTTACCGCAAACACCCTTTAAAATACATCCTTTTCCCTGAGCCGCTTCCTGACACTGGAAGCAAAACATTTTCTGTTCCATAATAATCTGTCGTTTTTTAATTGTTGTTATCTTTTATCGTTTATCCGGGCCGGTCTGTGTTGTTGTGATGGAAAAATCACTATTTTTATACCGCCATTACGCCCACTGCTTGGGAGCCGTGGAATTCCGATTCCGGATAATGCTTCCCGGGACACCATTGCTCTCTTGTGCCGGCGATAAAGCACAGCTTCCGGCAACTGTTTCCGGCGCAAATATAGCCGTCGTTTCCAAAGTGGCGCGTAATCTATGTTACACCGCATAATAATAAAAGTTAAACTATGCCTACATTCTATGATTTATACGATTTTTCGCTTTTTGCCGAAGCCGACCGCAACCGCATAGACCGTTTGCTCCAGCAATCGGCCAACCGAATCCGGACCTATCACGAAGGTGACCTGATCGCCTTGCAGGGCGATCCCTGCCGTTCGCTGATGCTGCTCTGTTCGGGAAGTGTCTCTGCCCGTATGACCCATGATGAGGGAAAGGAAATCGTGATTGAAACCCTGCATGCTCCCGAGATTCTGGCCCCTGCCTTTCTGTACGGTTCCGAAAACCGTTTTCCGGTAACTCTCATTGCCGCGACCGACTGCCGGGTGTGGTTCATCTCCCGCGAAGTGTTTCTGGAAATGATGGAAGCCGACCGCACCGTGCTGCGCCGTTTTCTGGAAAACATATCCGACCGCAGTGTGTTTCTCAGCCGCAAGCTGAACGAGTTTGCCTTGCAGAGTCTGCCCACTCGCATCCTGAGTTACCTGAAAACGCACGGCAGCATTCAGAACATTCAGGAAGTTGCTTTCATTATGGGCGTGGCGCGCCCGTCGCTTTCGCGTGCCCTTTCCTTACTGCTGGAGCAGGGGCGGGTACGCAAAGAGGCCGGTGGCTATCTGGCATGTTCCGGACAATGAAAAAAGCGGGCATTACCGAGAACTTTAAATTCGACAGTTACGAGGGAAACGTGAACCAGCGCAATTTGCCATTTGAAAAATAACATGGAATCTTTCTTCAGTACTCTGCCCGAAGTACTTCAGTACTTTGCCCAAGGTACTGCAATACTTTGCCCAAGGTACTTCAGTACTTTGCCCGCAGTACTGACGCGGCTTGAAGGGTATATTCATATTTGGAATAAGTTTGGTCTGAAAAAAACGTAAATCAAAAACTTTATGAAAAAAAACTGGTGGTTATTTATGTTGCTCCTGCTGGGAGCCTGTACAACAGATAAGAAAAAAGAAGTGACGCAGTTGCCGGATTACCCGATAGAAGCCGGTGTATCTGCACCCTTTGCCGGTTTTGTGGGCGACTGGCTGGTTGTGGCCGGAGGATGTAATTTCCCGGATGTACCGGCAGCAGAGGGAGGACAGAAAGTCTATTATCGGGAAGTCTATGCGCTGAATACGGCCGATCCTTCTTCAGAATGGATCCGCCAGTCCGATCTGCCTTTTCCGGTGGCATACGGAGCTATGGCTGAAACGGAAGATGGATTGCTTTGTATGGGAGGTATGAATGCCGATTCGGTGACGGCTGCTGTTTTCCGGATAGAGAAAGTGAGTGGCAAGGATTCTTTTACGGTCCGTATGCTTCCTTCCATGCCGTCACTGGTGGACAACGGAGCCGCAACACGATGCGGAAACCGGATTTATGTTACCGGTGGAAATCAACCGGAAAAGGCCCGAAACCTGTTTGCGTTGCGGATGGATATGGGACAGACTCCTATATGGGAGAAACTGGCTGACTATCCGGGACAGCAACGGGTGCAACCGGTATTGTTGGCCGATGACAGTCTGCTGTATCTGTTTGGCGGTTTTGAGTCGGTACGTCCGGACAGCTGTGCATTGGCTAATGATGTGTTGCGATATGATGTCCGTAAGAATCAATGGGAGTACGAAACGGAATTGCCGGATTATGAAGCCGGTATGCCCCGTTGTCTGGTCGGAGCGGCCGGAGTAGTGCATGGCGGCAGCCTTTTGCTTACCGGCGGAGTAAACTATCAGATCTTTAAGGATGCCATGGAAGGACGTGCTCCGGAAGGTTATATGAAAAAGGATCCTGAATGGTATTGTTTTAACCGCGATCTGCTTTCTTATCAGCCGGACAAAAAGGTATGGAATATTACTGAAGGTCCGGAGCAGATGGCCCGTGCCGGTGGCGTGCTGTTGGAAAAAGACGGTGCGTTTTATATGGTATGCGGAGAAATCAAGCCGGGTATCAGAAGCAGTAAGGTTTTTGTTTTTCGTCCATAAATCTTTTGTATTTTTCTTCTTTCTTTTTATTTTTGTTGAAATATTGAAATAGATATATAACCCTTAAACATGTAACATTATGGAAAAAATTATTGGATTGATTGATGCTCCTTTTACTCCCTTTTATGAAAATGGAGAAGTGAATTACGAGCCGATTCCGGCCTATGCGCAGATGTTGGCCAAGAACGGTCTGAAGGGC
Source organism: Candidatus Paraprevotella stercoravium (assembly GCA_944320795.1). Lineage (GTDB taxonomy): Bacteria > Bacteroidota > Bacteroidia > Bacteroidales > Bacteroidaceae > Paraprevotella > Paraprevotella stercoravium. The sequence continues at coordinate 24,530 of CALUIU010000009.1, forward strand.
GTTTTCATAAACGGTTCTTCGGGAGAAGGTTATATGCTTACGGATGAAGAGCGTATGAAACTGACCGAGGCATGGATTCAGGCTGCTCCCGAGGGCTTCAAGGTAATCGTTCATGTGGGAAGCTGTTGCGTGAAATCAAGCAAGATGTTGGCTGAACACGCCCAGAAGTGTGGAGCTTGGGGAATCGGCGCTATGGCTCCTCCGTTTCCGAAAATCAACCGCATCGAGGAACTGGTGAAATATTGTGAGGAAATTGCGGCAGGTGCTCCGGATCTGCCTTTCTATTATTACCATATTCCGGCCTTCAACGGCGCCTTCCTGCCGATGACCGCTTTGCTTGAGGCTGTGGACGGACGCATTCCAAATTTTGCCGGAATCAAATACACCTATGAGAGTATCTATGAATACAACCAGTGCCGTTTGTATAAGAATGGCAAATATGACATGCTGCACGGTCAGGACGAAACCATTCTGCCTTCGCTCGCCATGGGTGGCGCTCAGGGAGGTATCGGCGGAACTACCAACTACAACGGTGTCAATCTCGTAGGTATTATCGATGCCTGGAAGGCCGGAGACATTGAGAAAGCCCGTGAATTGCAGAATTTCTCACAGGACGTGATCAATGTCATTTGTCATTATCGTGGAAATATTGTGGCCGGAAAGCGTATCATGAAGCTGATCGGTCTGGATTTGGGAAAGAACAGAACACCGTTCCAAAACATGACCGATGAAGAAGAGGCCAGAATGAAGCAGGAACTGGAAGCCATTAATTTCTTTGAGCGTTGTAACAAATTCTAAGAGGCATGATGGACGAAAAGATATATCTAGCCTATTGGGCGGAAAAATATAAGGCAGATCTTACGGAAGATATTATGCCTTTCTGGCTGAAGAATGGTCTGGACCGTCAGCATGGAGGTATCTATACCTGCCTGAACCGGGACGGAAGCCTGATGGATACCACCAAGTCGGTATGGTTTCAGGGGCGTTTTGCCTTTACCTGCTGCTTTGCCTATAATCATGTGGAAAAGAAACAGGAGTGGCTTGATGCCGCCAAGATGACTCTGGACTTTATCGAGAAGCACTGTTTTGATGAAAACCGCCGCATGTATTTTGAGGTTGCGGCCGACGGAACACCGTTGCGCCTGCGCCGTTATGTGTTCAGCGAAAGTTTTGCGGCCATTGCCATGGCTGAGTATGCGGCGGCAACCGGCTGTGAGGAGTATGCCCGTAAGGCACTTGCCATTTTTAAGGATATGCGTCGTTTCCTGAGTACACCGGGCATTCTGGAACCGAAATATTTGCCTACGGTGCAGGCGCAGGGACACTCCATTACCATGATTATGATTAATGTGGCGTCATGTATCAAGAAGGTGATTGAGGATCCGGAGCTCGATCTTCAGATTGAAGAGTCGGTTCATGCGCTCAGCACTTATTTTGTGCATCCGGAGTTCAAGGCCCTGCTCGAAACCGTCGGACCGAACGGCGAGTTCATCGATACGCTGAGCGGCCGTACGATTAATCCGGGGCACTGTATCGAAACGGCATGGTTCCTCTTTGATGTGGCCGAAGCCCGTGGCGGAGATCAGAGACTGACCGATCTGGCGCTGACTATTCTGGACTGGTCGTGGGACTGGGGCTGGGATGAGCAGTCTGGCGGTATCATTAATTTCAGAGACTGCAAGAATCTGCCTTCACAGGATTATGCGCAGGACATGAAGTTCTGGTGGCCTCAGACCGAAGCGATCATTGCCACACTCTATGCCTACAAGCTTACCGGCAATGAGCGTTATCTGAAAATGCACCGGATGATCAGCGACTGGACCTACGCCCATTTCCCGGATTCCGAATACGGTGAATGGTATGGCTACCTGCACCGTGACGGCAGTGTGGCACAGCCGGCCAAGGGAAATCTGTTTAAAGGGCCGTTCCATATTCCGAGAATGATGACCAAGGCCTATCAGCTTTGTCAGGAGATTCTGGCCCGTGACTGATCGTTGGCACGGATTCTGTACGGGCATTTTTTCAGATTCTCGTACAGAACCGTGTTTTGTTTTACCATGAAAAAACTGATTTACACATAGAACATGAAAGACAAAAAAATATATCCCTGGATTGTGGTTGCTTTGCTTTGGGGGGTAGCGCTTCTTAATTATATGGACCGGCAGATGCTCAGCACCATGAAGGACTCCATGCAGATTGATATTGTAGAGTTGCAGTCGGCAACCAATTTCGGCCGTCTGATGGCTATTTTCCTTTGGATTTACGGACTGATGAGTCCCGTGGCCGGAATGATCGGCGACCGTCTGAACCGGAAATGGCTGATTGTGGGAAGCCTTTTTGTATGGTCTTCCGTGACCTACCTTATGGGAGTGGCGCAGACCTTTGACCAGATTTACTGGTTGCGTGCCTTGATGGGAGTGAGCGAGGCGCTGTACATCCCTGCCGGCTTGTCGCTGATAGCCGATTATCATTCCGGAAAATCACGTTCTCTGGCTGTCGGTCTTCATATGACCGGACTTTATACCGGTCAGGCAATCGGTGGTTTCGGGGCGACTGTGGCCGCGGCTTTCTCCTGGCAGACCACCTTCCATTGGTTTGGCGTGGTCGGTATTGTATATGCCGTGATTCTGATATTTTTCCTGAAAGACAAAAAGCGCGAGAGCGAATTGCAGCATCAGGAAGCGTCAGCGCCCAAGGACAGCGTTCTGACCAGTCTGAAGAAACTGATGGGCTGCGGGGCGTTCTGGGTCATTCTGCTATATTTTGCAGCATCCAGTCTGCCGGGATGGGCCACCAAAAACTGGTTGCCGACCCTTTTCTCTGAGAATCTGGGAATGCCGATGTCCGAGGCCGGCCCGATTTCTACGATAACCATAGCCGTTTCTTCTTTTGTAGGGGTGTTGTTGGGAGGTAGTCTTTCCGACCGCTGGGTACAGAAAAACCTTAAAGGAAGAGTCTATACAAGCGCTATTGGTTTGGGACTGACCATACCTTCGCTGTTGTTGTTGGGCATGGGTCATCATGTGGTTTCGGCGGTAGGAGCGGGCTTGCTCTTCGGTGTGGGTTTCGGTATGTTCGATGCAAACAATATGCCGATACTTTGCCAGTTCGTGTCTTCCCGCCAGCGTGCCACGGCATACGGTGTGATGAACATGACCGGAGTGTTTGCCGGTGCGGCCATTACCGATCTTTTGGGCCAGTGGACCGACGGCGGAAATCTTGGAACCGGTTTTGCCATGCTGAGTGTCGTGATTGCCGTGGTTGTTTGCTGTCTGCTGTTCTTTTTACGTCCGAAAACAGACAATGCGGATTAAAGAATCATTTCATGAATAATTAAAACCAAAAAAAAATGATACTTTCCAATTTACAGAATAGTGAGCGTATCGAGGGGCTTCATCCTCTGTTCAAAAAGTTCTTTGATTATGTGAAGAGCCACGATCTGCTGCATACCGAGTGTGGCAGAATAGAACTTGACGGCGACCGTCTTTTTATCAACAATGTAAACCCGACCTGTGTTTCGGCCGAGGAGCAAGTCTTGGAGGTGCATCGTGACTATATTGATGTTCATGTCTTGCTGGAAGGGGAGGAAACCATTGGCTGGAAAGCGTTGGAGGATTTGCAGGACGAAAAACAGCCTTATCAGAAGGAAGGAGATTGCGCCCTTTACTCTGACCGGCCGACCAGTTTTGTAACCCTGCATCCGGGACAGTTCCTGATCGTATGGCCGGAAGACCCGCATGCTCCGGTTATCGGAACAGGCAAGATCCGGAAACTGATCGGAAAGATCAAAATATAGGAAATACTATCGCCGACAGGGGGATTTACGGCTTAGGGATTTTCTGATGGTATATCCATCGTCGGATATTCTTTTACACCGTTTCCGATATCAGAGCCTCAAGCAGATGCATGTCATCGTGCTTGAGGCTCTCTGTTTTTGTAAACTCAGATTCAAAGAACGGATGGATTCTGAGCCGCTTTGTCAAAATGTCATTTTGCTATTTTCAGCGTGCGAGACTGCGAAATATGCGGAGGAGAGGACAGCGGTTGATGAAAACGGGAATATGAGGAGGGAGAAATCCGCATAATGGATTGAATGATAGAATGTCATGTGCTGAATGGACGTTCTGAAGAACATGACAAATAGAAAAAAACAGACGGATATTTTGTAAAATAAGATTCCTGGCGAAGATTTGAACACTTTGTCGGGAGGATTTTCGCAGATTGCCAAGGTGATTTTTTTGACTTACTGCGTTGCTTTCTTAGAACTGCCGTGGTAGATAGGTGCATAAAACCATTGGATTTTGCATAAATATCCGTGTTTTTCTGCATATTATCTGTATAAAAATGCGGAATTGTTTGTTGGATGAAGGGCCTTTGAGGAAGTGGGTGGTTAGAGAAATGGTTTTTTTGATTTTAAAAGATACATAAATCTTAAGTTTTTGGTTGCATAGTGATATTTTGTTTCTATAATTCATACAGCATGATATTTGTTTCCTAAAAGGATTTTCAATTTAAGGCGATGTTAAATAATGATAATGTTCTTTTTATCAGTCTTTGTGAATAGCTTCTGTCAATGAAATTTATGATATATTTGTTTTTGACACATTATGAGAAAAGAACTTAAATCAAGGATAATATGACAAACAAACAAATATATTTTGAGAACCTCGATAAAGTAGAAAATCTATCTTATATTCCTTTGGAGAAGAAATATCTAAGAGTACTGTTTATCAAAACAATATTGTCTTATCTTGTTTTGATGGGACTCGTACTGTTGCTTCTATTGGCTGAAGGTCTTGATCATCGTTTAATGATAACTGTTTGTATAGAATTTGTTCTGCTGGTTGTATTATCTGTAAATCTCCTACTATTGCCCAAGATTTTTGCAAACAAAGGATTTGCTATTCGCGAACATGACATCACATATCGTTCAGGAATTATATTCCTGTCGGTTACTTCTATTCCTTTCTGCAAAATACAACAAGTCAGTATACGCCAGAATCCGCTTTCTCGAATATTCGGACTTTATGTTATTGATATCGTAAACGGTGCACAGTTACTTTCTGAAATAAGCATTCCCGGGCTTACAGAAGAAAGAGCAAATGAGATTAAAGCAATTATAATAGAACGTATGAAATATGAAAATAAATGATTTTTCTGTTCCACGCCGAATGAGTAAAAGTGCTTTTGTAATTCTGTTCATGAAGGCCCTGCACAGTTATATGAGTCTTTTCTTGATATTGGTCGTTTTCAAATTTTTCGGTTCTTTGCGTGAGAACTCTTTTATGGAGAACATAATGATGCTACTGTTTTATGTGGCAGGGTTCTTGGTCTTGGCTTTGGTTACGTCTTTTCTCAACTTTTACTTCAAGAAATATTATGTAAAAGATCATAATCTGGTTTTTATTCATGGCGTGATTCATCAGGAAAGGACGAGTGTTCCATTGAATAAAATACATTCATTACGTACTAAAAGTGGTTTCATTTATCGTTTGTTTGATATGAAAGGTGTATCATTTGATACACTTGCTTCCAAAACAGAAGAAATAGAATTCATTCTTAATGATGAAGATTGGAATGCTTTGTTAGATTGCGTGAAAATTCAGGAGAAAAGCGCAATTGAAGAACCAGATGACGAAACTACCGGGCAAAAAACGTGTTCCAATGCTGCAATTAAAAAATTGGAAGTCAGTAATCAGAATCTGATTAAAGGAGCTTTATGCCAGAATCATTTTAAAGGTATGGTTATATTGTTTAGTGCATTTGCTGCTTTTTATAATCAGATAACAGCGGTTAATGAGAAAGCTACAGAATATTTCATTGATTATGTGGGTACGCAGTCTGGCTCTTTTATATGGTCTATACCTTCTGTTCTTGTAGCAGTTGTAATTTTATACGTTGTAATGTTACTTTTCTGGTTGGGAACAGTATTCCTGCATTATTACAATATGGATATACAGATTAGCGAAAAACAACTTTTTTTTGAGAGCGGGTTGATTTCGCGAAATAGTAGCAGGTTTTCCTTTGACAAAGTATGTACTCTTTATGTAAAGAGAAATTTTATTGAAAGATGGTTTGGCTATTGTACGATTATAATCAAGCAAGCACTTAATGCTACAGATAAGAAAAATGGTACAGAGATAAAGATTTACGGCTCTTCACATGATGGTGATTTACTAAACTGGTGGTTGGGAAAAGACTATACTTCATCGTCGACAATCTCATCTGCTCAATCTGGCTATGGCTTCTTGGGATATACCATTATGCTTGATGTCATGATTGTTTTTTCTATTGCTATAGTTTTATGTTATTACGGGTTATATGTTTGGCTTATTATCCCATTAATATATATGATGATTTCTTTAGTTAAGGGACTTTTGGCGGTGCGTCAGAGTTATATCCAGCTGAAGGAAGATTACATAAAAGTAAGTAATGGAAAATTCGCTAAGGTATGCAACTATATAAAGTATAACGATATAGAAGTTGTACGCTTGGTTGCTATGCCCTTTACTTCATATACCCACCGATTAAAACTGATTATTTCTACGAATGGAACATCATTTACAATAAGAAGTCTTAAGGAGCAGGAAGCAAAAGATATTTACGAACTGTTGTTATTAAAATCTTATAATCATTAGTTCTGGTTCAAAAGAACATCTTGTTCTCAGGTTGGAGAAAGAAGTTTTTCGAATAGAAACTTTCTGATATTCCTTCTTGCCGTTTCTGCTTGCAGAGCTTCTTCAATCGGCATTTCTTTAGGAGTAATGCTGTCTACCTTAGTAAAGCCGGCTTCAAGCAATTGGGCTGTATCGTCAGCCTGTCCGGCCAGAAGCCAAACGGGAATGTTCTGTTTTTGGGCACGGCGCAGAACGCGTTCGGGCAGTTTTCCCATAAGTGTTTGGCGGTCGGCATGACCTTCTCCGGTAATCACCAGATCTGTTCCTTTTAGTTGTTGGTCAAAGTGTATGAGATCGAGCAGAAGGTCGGCTCCCGATTCCATGCGGGTGTGGAAATATTGCAGAAAGGCATACCCCAGTCCGCCGGCAGCTCCGGCACCGGGATGTTGCGATAAGTCTATTCCCATTCGTCGGGCCGATTCTTGGGCAAACCGTTTGGCCCGTTCATCCAGCTGGTTGACCATTTCGGGTGTAGCCCCTTTTTGCGGACCGAAGATATGCGCGGCTCCGTGCAGACCATACAATGGATTGCGAACGTCGCAAGCCAATGTAAAGTGGCATTCCTTCAGACAACTGTCTGGAAGTTCCTCTATTTTTTGACTGGTGGTAAAGTTATCAGCCAAGGCCTGAAGCATTCCCGTTCCGGCATCGCTGGTTCCGCTTCCTCCCAATCCGATGATGAAGTTTCGGCTACCTTGTTTTATGGCATGGGCAATCAGCTCACCGACACCATAAGTCGTGGCGAGAAGCGGATTGCGTTCTTCTGCGGTCATGAGAGTGAGTCCGCAAGCCCGTGCCGTTTCGATGACAGCGGTACCGTCAGCAGTTCGTCCATAACGGGCGCGGATAGGGCGCATCAACGGGTCGTGAGCTGGTGCATCTATAAAGCTGCCTTGCAGAGCCGAGATAAAAGCTTCGAGCATTCCTTCCCCTCCGTCTGACATGGGCAGGGCTATGATTTCGGCACCCTGCTGTTGCAGAGCGTCGGCAAATGTTTCTTCTACTTCTTGCGAACTGAGGCATCCCTTGAATGAATCTATGGCCAATACAATCTTCATGACTTTCTGCTTTTGTTTTCTCCATGCAAAGGTATAAAAGAAAAATCACAGCTTTACAAAAACAAAGAAAAAGAGTCTTTTTATAAGGCATATAAATTCATTTGCCTATTTTTGTAATATGAAATGAAAAACGAAATTATGGAAAAAGACAAATTAGGGTATGTATATATATTGACCAATCCCAGTTTCCGTGCGGATTGGGTAAAAATAGGAAAAAGTTCCCGGCCGGTAGATGTTCGCAGTAAGGAGTTGGACAATACGGCGGTGCCTTTGCCTTTTGAAATTTATGCCACTTTAAAAACATGCAAGTATTCTGAAGTTGAGAAGCAAATACATAAACAGATCGACCGGTTGACCGATTTGCGCATCAGACAGAACCGTGAATTCTTCAATATTGCTCCTTCTGTAGCCTTGGATATCATGCGTGATATTGCGGATTTGCTGGATGATGCGGAGCTGACGATATACATAGACGGTAAACCTGTTGTCAGTAAAAATAAGGAAGAGGACCATAAGTTCGAAAAGGAGAAAAAAGAGAAACAGCGTAAAGCACCCAAACCGCCATTCAAATTCCACATGATCGGTTTGAACGTAGGGGATACCGTAACTTTTGATCCTCTGAATCTTTCTGTCCGAGTGGCAAGTGATGATAAGATAGAATACGACGGACGTCTGTACAGTCTTTCTGCTTTTACTGCGAATTTCCTTCCTGAGAAAAAACTAACTGCTTCCGGAACTTACCAGGGACCTAAATATTTCAGTTATCAAGGGAAAAAACTGAGTGATTTGAGAAATGAGAAAGAAGGATAGTTTTTTACGTAATCAGTAATTTCTTTTTCAAATTCTCTTGCAAAACGCGAAATCACAAACTATATTTGCAACGGAGTAGGGCGCAGCGTGCGCCTTATCCTTTAGTTCAATAAAACATAAAACAACAAACAGTATTCAAAGATGCAAAACAAGCAATTCTTTATGCTTTGCTGATTCCGGTAGTAGAAAACTCCATTAGTGAAAAGGAAATCATCATCCGGAATGCTGCCGCAGTTTGTGGCGGACAGGATTGCTGTGCTCTTTGACTTACTGGCTGCATACCTCTCTTTCGACTGGGGAAGGAGAGGTCTTTTTGTATGTTTCCCAAGAAAAGTTTCTGATGAATGTGTCCGATAAGGAAGACGTTTCAGAGGAAATACAATAAGCTTGGGAAGCATGGTTTCTTTTTTTATCAAAAATGTATGTTTAATCCTATTAATTTGTTGTTTTATGGAAAGAAAACCTTATTTACGTGTTCAATGGTTTTTGGAAGAACCTGATAATTATCAACCTGAGTTTGTTGACGAGTTTTTGGATATTCAATTGGTGTTTCCGGAGTTTCCTCCTGAAATTTATGAACTGTCAATACGTATTTTTTCGGATAACCTTTTTCTGCAAGGAGTAAGTTCTCGATATTTGGGTGGGAAAGGCCCACGACGAATCAACTTTCAAGTACCTGTGTTTTCTTACAATCGAGAGTCGCCTTTATATATTTTCGTTTATCGGAATAGTTATCCAATTTGGTTCGGAAAGATTGATGATGTGTATTACCATTTTACTCGGGTAGATTTGGAAGAATTGGATCCGTCATCCGAGAAATGGTTCTTTGCGGCCTATATGATGAAATGCTCTGCGTGGGATGAGTTCTGTCAGAAGAACTTCAACCGGTCTGTACTGCTCAAGCTTGTCCGTCTGTTGCATCGCAGATATCTACAGACGGATTCTGAAAGATTTCTGGCCGTAAGCGGAAAAAAAGAAGAGGCACGGTATTTCGCTGAAAAGATTCTGGGAGCCTATCTGAATGATGATTCTTATTATTCTGCTCCGATAGCAGAACTGAGTATTGACGATCTGATCTCGGGAGAGATACGTTGGAAGCAGGTGGCTGCGAAACTGGAGAAATCAATGCCCAAGGTGATACTGATTGCCTTTCCGGAACCGTTTTATCGCCTGGATAAGCTCCAGGCGATAAAACGGCAGATAAACCGGCTTCGGAATTTTTTCCCGGGTATTCACACGACTTTTATTTTTTACGGTCATCCGGATTTTCAGCTGTTTTTGCAGGAATGTTGTTCAGAGGGGAAAGTACTGTTTGCTGAAGAGGCGTGTATAGACCTGAATGATCAAAGTAATGAAGAGTTCACGTGGGATTAGGACCCTTGGGGCGATGCGTCACGGAATGCCTTCAGCACGCGTACCATTTCCTCTTGCTTGTCGGTCAGAGTAAGTAACAGATTCCGGTATCTGCCCCGTTCCATCAAAGAACTTAACAAGGGGTAGACCGGAATTTTCTGTGTCCAGAACTCCTCGCCCATGAAAATCATCGGACTGGCATAACCGAAGCTTTCGTAATGGTTCTGCGTGGCGTCCTGGAAAATCTCCTGCATGGTGCCGGCACTGCCCGGGGTGTAGACAATGCCGCCCTTGGCAATGGTCAGAATACCGTCCTCGCGGATACTGTTGTCGAAATACTTGGCTATGTGGGTAGCAAAGGGTGTGGCCGGTTCATGACCGTAGAGCCATGTGGGTACGCCTAAACTTTGGAACTGTGTCTGAGGGAAGCGCTGCATCACCTCGAAGGCGGTGTCGAGCCAGAGCGGATGGTCAAAGGTTGGGGCCTGTTCCAGAATCTCCAGAGCAGTTGTCTGTTCTGCTTCGGTCTTTCCGGCCATCCACGCACCCAGATGGGTGGCTTCCATCGCCCCGGGACCTCCGCCACTGATCATCAGAAAACCCTCTTCGGTGAGCTGTTTGCTGAGGCTGACGATTTGCCGGTAACAGGCATCCGTGCGTTTCAGACCGTGACCGCCCATGATGCCCACAATGCTCCGTTCGTCGTACTGACTCAGAAACTCATGCAGGGCGTTGCTGATGGAATGGTCGTGCAGGGTGCGTGCCAGAGTTTCTTTAATGTCAATGGCCGATGACATTTCCTTGCCTAGTGTGAGGTAATGACGGTAGACAATCTGATCGAATGTCTGTTTGAAGGTTTCCGGTTGTCCGGGTACGTAGTGGGCATAGAGTGTGGAGGCATCATACAGATGCCCAATAAAAGGATTGAAAGGCACCTGTATGTTCGGAAAAACCAGATTCTCCGTTTCCACGGCCCGCTGCATGTCCAAAGGCAGATGACCGCCCAAGAACAGACAGTTTTGGAAGGTGCATGCTGCCGCTTCTGACTTGAACGGACTGAAATCGATGCTTTGGAAAGCATATCCTTTGATATGTTTCTTGCTCTTCAACAGTTGGAGAGCTTCTTCGGGTGTGTTGATTTCAATGTGTTTCATACGTCCATCCTCCAGTTACAATCGTTGTGGTAAATCATCTGATGCGTCATGCCTCCATCCACCGTAAGGCAGATTCCGTTTACGAAATCATTTTCCGGTTGGCAGAGGAATACGGCAGCACGGGCAATGTCCTCGGGGGTACCGATGCGCTGTGAAGGATGCTGCAACAGATCGGCCGGAGCATATTCCGGAGTTTCACCGTTCTGTTCGGGATGATAAGGCTGCGTTTCGATCCAGCCCGGCGCTATGGCATTGACCCGGGCTATGCCTCGCAGACTGACGGCCAAGGCATGAGTCAGCGCGGTAATGCCTCCTTTGGCGGCCGAATAGCTTTCGGTGTCGGCCTGTGATTGGAAGGCTCGGGTAGAGGAGAGGTTGACGATGCTCGCTCCCTTGCGGAAATGTTTCTTGAAGCGTTGGGTCAGCCAGTAGGGGGCGGCGACTCCAACCCGTTGCACATACAGGAAATCGGCATAGCTGCATCCCGACAGAACACCACCGAGCATCAGACAGGCATTGTTGATGAGAATATCAATCTGATCCTCCCGTTCCAGCACCCAGTCGGCAAAATGGTTCAGGGTTTCTTCTTCGGCAATATCGCCTTCAAAAGGAAATATCCGTTCCCGTACGGTTTCGGGATGAGGCTCGTCATGCAGCTTCTTGTCGATATAGTACACGCGTGCGCCTAAGGTGGCAAAGGTTTCGGTCATGCAGCGGCCGATACCGGCAGCCCCGCCGGTAATCACGCACACTTTTCCCTGAAAATCGGGAGTCTGTATAGTTTGATGTTCCATGATCTGTTTTTCTTTATCTTTATCAGAATGATTGGCTGATCGTCTTATCTGAGTCTGCTTATTTCTTACATAAGTTCTTGAAATCGCAGTAAGCGCATTTCTCTTCTATCTCAGTCTGCCGGAATTCACCGTCGGGATTGAAAATCTCTTCGAGCAGTGTTTTCAGATGCGTGCGGAAGTCCGTATTGAATTTTCGGAAATCGGTTACCTCTTCTTTCTTGCGGGCTTCACCCATCTTGATGACCGGAGAATAGTCTTCATTGGCTGCTTCGTGGATATAGAGTAATACCGGCGTGATGTCCTTGTCCTTGAATTTCTCTTCAGACTGCTCACACAAGATGGCGGCATAGAGGAATGTCTGGAAAATGTAGCCCGAACGGTTCTTGGACGGTTCGAACAAGGCCTCAACACTGGTGGTGGAACCGCTCTTTCCTCCCGTCTTGTAGTCTACGATGCGCAGACAGTTTTCCTTTAAGTCCATGCGGTCGATCGTACCGCCGATGCAACTGTGAATATCACCTTTCGGAGTGGAAATGCGGATATTTTCTTGCACTTTTACTTCTGAACCGACCAATGAGAAAGGAGCGTATTGGAGGTCTTTCTCCAATAGCTGACGGATGTAGCGGTAGATCACCTCGGAATTGATGTATTGGATACCGTTATATTCCGGTCGCTCATTTTCTGGCAGATTGAAGAAGTGCTCACGGAATCCGCGGTCGATATACTCTCGCAGCGTGTGTTCCTGCTCTTTGCTGAGCAGGTCCGTCAGCAGTTGGCGGGTGATGACTCCGTTGCGGGCAGTCAGATCTTTATAGATATGCTCGGCCGCATCGTGGAAGATGGTTCCGAACAGAGCCGAGTCGATTTCGGCGCTGACCTCTTCGGGAGCGGTGAGACCGGCCACATATTTATAATAGAACTTCAGCGAACAGTCCATATAGCAGTTCAGAGCCGACGGGGAAATCAGGGCCCTCGGATTCACCCGCTGGTCGTAGATGCTTTGCAGACGCTTCATGATTTCCGGAGTCTTGCGGATGAGAATCTCTTCGCTTCCCTGTGGGGATTGGGCGGCTTCGAGTTTGACCCGTTTGATGTCGTAGCCCCATTCGATGAGGAACTGGAGCATAAAGCGCGACATTTCTCCACGGTTCAGACCGTCGCTGGTGGTGTTGTAAACCAGGCTGACCTTTTCGGCGCGTTGCAGCAGGCGGTAGAAATAGTATGCGAACACCGCAATCTTATGGTCGATGGTGGTCATGCCGAAAGCCTTGCGCAGATTGTACGGAATAAAGGACGTGTCGCCGCCGGCTTTGGGCAACTGTCCTTCGTTTACGGAAAGCAGAATCAGGTGGCGGAAGTCCAGATTACGGGTTTCGAGCACACCCATCACCTGCAGACCGATGGCCGGTTCGCCGTGGAAAGGAATGCTGCTGGAAGACATTACCCGGTTGACTAATCTCACAAACGTCTGTGGCGTTACTTCCAGTTCTCCGCTTTCGATCAGAGAGTGGAATCGGTTAATCTGGGTATAGGCTTTGAACAGCGCTTCGCGGTAGAGCTGGTCAAAGGCCTCGTTGTCCTTTTCCTTCGGTTTGTTTTTATACACCAAGGCCACCTGTTTCAGCGCATCGCTCACCAGTTGGCACAGGGCGGCATTCTGTGTGCGTGGGGTAAAGAGCAATCGGAGCACCTCGTCCTGTTGCAGTTCGGAGGGGTGCGGAAAGAAACGGTTGTCCGTGGTCAGCTTTCGGGCCAGCTCATCGGCTTGCTCCGAGAGCATGCGGGTATAAGGATGTTTCAGCAGACTCACCACCTCGGCAAAAAGAAAGCGTCCGTTATTGGGATTGTAGCCTTCGGTGTGCAGTTGCAGCAACGCGTTCAGAAAACTGTAGGCCGGTGTCTGCGACATGGGGAATCCCATAGTGATATTCACGTGGCGCACTTCGCCGGGCAGGGCATGAAGCATGGAAGGCAACAGTGCCTCGTTGCAGAGGACTACAGCCGTTTCCTTTTCCTGCTCGGTAAGATTCTCGCCAAGCCATTGGGGCAGATAACGGATCTGGGCGTTCTCGGTCGAGGACTCCACATAAGTGATTTCCTTCGGGCTGTTCAGATTCCGGAAAAGTTCCGGAGGCAGTTCGGACGGGAAATCCCGAAGATTGCGACGAATGAATTCGCCGGCCTCGTGCGGATGCTTCTGCAGATAGAATTCATCATAGTCCCAGTAGAAAGAAGCCATGCCCGCTTCATGAAGGCGGCTAAAGAGTGTATGCTCCACCTTGTTCAGCACGTTGAATCCCACGAACACATAGCGCTGATGAGGAAGTGTCGTGACATCCAGCTGTTCGATGACTTCCCGATAGAGCATTCCTTCGTAAGCCAGTCCCTGTCGGTGCAGCACATCCCGGAACTCGCGGTAGATGTTTCCCAACTGTGACCACAGACGAGAGAAGCGGTCTTTCAGTTCCGTGCTCTGCTCGATGGAGAAGTTCCGGAAGAACTGGCTCAGTGCTTCCTTCTGCCCCTCCTCGAGAAACTCCTCACGGTCGGTCAGTTCATTCAGTTCGCTCAGGTTGCTGAACAGGGTTTTCGTGTCAGCCATATTCTTGTCCGCATCGTCAAAATCACTGATGAGCAGCTCGCCCCAGTAGTAAAAGGCATCGAGAGATTCCTGGCTTCCTGTGGCGTTCCGGAAAATTTTATAGAGCTCGCACACCAGTTTTACCGGGTCGCCGATTTGCAGAGAAGAGCATTGGCGGAACAGTTCACTGATGCTCACATAGGCCGGTGACCAGATGGGGTGACCGGCTTCCTGAGCCAGATACTCGTTGAAGAACAGGGCCGCACGTTTGTTTGGAAAGACCACGGCGGTGTGCGACAGGTCGCCGCCGGTCTTTTTATATAGGTCTGTTGCTACTTGCTTTAAGAAAGTTTCCATTTGCTATTCGTTTATGTGGGACACTTTATTCCGTAATCTCTTCCAGTTCCTGGCTGTATCCGTAGAGCAGGAATCCGTTTACCTGCGCATAACCCATCTGGTGCAGCAGTTGCATGTATTCGCGCACCTGCTCGGCATGACGGGGATTCTTGCGGGCAAACTTGAAATCAATCACCACCAGGCGGTCGCCCTTTTTCATCACACGGTCCGGTCGCTCGGAGCGGACACCGCCGTCTGCTGTCGGGCTGATGATGGTGCACTCGTTATATACTTCCCATTCCGGACTGAACCAATCCTTGATTTGTGGCATGTCCAGTACCTTGCGGGCAATGCGGGCTACTTGGGATTCCTCTTCTTCCGAGCGGAACAAACCTTCGAAGCGCAGTTGCTCCAAGGCTCCCTCCAGGTCATCGGCCTGTTTGATGCAGGCAAAGAGATAGTGCAGGAGACTTCCCCGGTCGGCGTAGTTTACCTCATCCTCATCGCCTTCGGTATCAATGAATGCGGCCGAACGGTTGGACTGCCGGAACTCAATGTCGGTTTGTTCCTGCAAGGAATCCAAAGAGATGGTAACGGCTGTGCGTGGGGCAGTCAGACGGTTGGCCGAGGCGGCTTTATCACGTTCCTTTTCCTTCCGTTCGGGAGCGGCGAGCGTTCCGTATTCGAAGACAGTGGTAGTGGCCGACTCTTTTTCGTTGTCCGTTTCGCTGGCTGCTTCTTCGTTTCGCAAGGTAACTTTGTTACGTGCCGAAAGAGCCAGCAAGGTTTCTTCCAACCATTGCGACACGGTGCCCGTTCCTCCCTGCCGTCCCCATACAAAGAGGTTTTGGCAGGCACGGGTGAACGCCACGTAGAGCAGATTCATATTGTCCACCCAAAGATTGTGTTGCTCTTCCAGATAACTGTCTCGGAACACGGATTCTTTCATGGCCGATGAGTAGTTTACCGGAATGAGGTCGAGTTCATCGAAAACGGGAGCCACCTGCTGGTCTTGTGGTACGGTGCACCAGATCAGATGACTGGTGGTTTCATTCTCTGTTTTCCAGTCGCAGAACGGTAGCAGTACCGTGTGGAACTCCAGTCCCTTGGACTTGTGAATGGAAAGGATGCGGATGCCCGAAAGTTCTCCCGAAGGGATTGTTTTGGTATGCAGCGTCTCGTCCCAATAGGTGATGAAAGCTGTCAGTTCCGAAGATTTGTTCTGCAGATATTCGGTTACGGCATCATAGAACGCACAGATATAGGCGTCCTGTTTCTGTATCCGTTTCATTTCAAAGAGAATGAAGAGCTGTTCCAGCAATTCGTACAGCGGCAACAGACGCCATTTCTCCAGTTGCTCAGTAAAGGCTTGCGGCAGGTAGTCTTCTACCCGGTTCAGCAAAACGGTGTTCAGATCAATATCCTTTTCCAGAACGTCATGCTGGTAAGCCACAGCCAGACGGGCACAGGCGATGCGGTCGTCCGGATTGGCCAGATAGCGCAGGCAGTCTACCAGCATACATACCGCCGTAGAGGCATCCATGCAGAAAGCCTCGTCGGATACAATATGATAAGATGTATTCTTGTCGAAATAGTCTGCAATGAGCGGAATCAGGTTATTCTTTCGGATCAGAATGGCAATCTCATTCTCACGGATACCGCTCTGTACCAGTTCATCCACCTGCTTGCTTAGTTCATGCAATACGGTTTCCTGATAGACATCCCGGTCACGGTTGTCGGGAATGAGCGAAACACGCACAAAGCCCTTCTCCTGTTTTTGTGTTTTCTGTGCCACATCCTGATAAATATCCAGTATTTGCGGATAGCCTTCTTTGCCGATACTGGCATCCTCCTGAGCCAGTTGTCGGCAAGTTTCCTCAAAGAACAGGTTATTGAAATGAATGATATTCGCTTCGCTTCGCCAGTTGGTATCCAGCGTTTGGGTGCGTACGCGGAAACTCGGGTCGCGGTCCAGTCCGGCCAGAATACGCCAGTCTCCGTTTCGCCAGCGGTAGATGCTCTGCTTGATGTCTCCCACAATCAGACTGCCGTCCTTTTGTGCCAGACACTCTTCCAGCAGCAGATGGAAATTTTCCCACTGCATGCGCGAGGTGTCCTGAAATTCGTCGATCATCACCACGTCGATGGTCGTACCGATTTTCTCATAGATAAACGAGGCATCACCTTCGCGGATCAGTCCGTGAAGCAGAGCGTTCGTGTCCGAAAGGAGAAAACGGTTGTGCGCTTCGTTCATGCGGCGCACTTCCTGATCGATATGTACCAGCAGAGGCAGGTTATACAGATAGCGTGAGGCCAGTGAGCAGGAGTTTACTTTCAGGTTGGCCCGTGGACGCAGCTCCTCGGCGGTAGCCAGCGTTTCCATCAGCTCCGACTGTGCCAGTCCGATGATGACATCCTTGTTGACAGAAGTCTTGGTGGTCCAGTTTTCCGGTGCTTCGAGACATTTCTTCACAGTAGCGTTCCGCACATCTTCCTTGAAGTTGCCGTTGGCCAGTTTCCGGAAATAACTGCCGATGCCGTTTTTTCCGCTCTTCAGGTCGTTCGGCTCCAGACCGTGCTGTTCCAGTACTTCCTCAAAATGTTGGCTGAATCCCTGCATGATTTCCTCCGTTTCCTGTTTCAGCAGATTCAGGCGTTTGCGATATCCGGCAATGAATGAAGTATCTCCTAGTTTCTCGCGTAGATTCTGTCCTTTCTCCAGATATACCTCGTTGAAGATGTTTTTTCCGAACGACTTGATTTCGCCCGATACATTCCAACGGCTGTTGTCGCTGATGCGGTTTTCGATATATTCCAGCAACCAATGGAGCACCGGAGAGCGGCGGTCCAGTTTTTCGATCATGGAGTCAACGGCATCGCTCAGCACTTCGCCGTTGTTCAGCTCGATATTCAGATTAGCGCCCAATTCCAGTTCGCGAGCCAGATTGCGCATTACCGACTGGAAGAAAGAGTCAATCGTTTCGATGCGGAAGCGACTGTAGTCATGGATGATGTTTTTCAATGCCTGGGCAGCGGCTTCGCGGATTTCTGCATCCGATTTGGAGGAATGCTCCCGGATTTTGTTGAGATAACCGTCCGAATCCGGGTCTTTATGGGCAATGCCGTAAAGTTGGCTCAGAATGCGCTCTTTCATTTCGGCGGTTGCTTTGTTGGTAAAGGTTACAGCCAGAATGCGCCGATAGGCAAACGGATCTTCGATAAGCTGGCGGATGTATTCCACTGCCAGAGTAAACGTTTTGCCCGAACCGGCAGAAGCGCGATATACTAATAAATGAGGATCTTGTTCCATAGCAGGTATCTTGTTAATTTTGGACTAAAGATAAAAAAAACTTTTGGATTTGTCGATATCTGGTGATATAAAAAGAGTAAGGGATGAAGCTTGCATCGAGCCTCATCCCTTGTTTTCTTTCTTTTCTTTTTTGTTGATTAATGAAAAATTGATTCCGCGCTGTGTACCGATGACAAAAGCTTCGATCAGATTGTCTTCGCGTTGCAGATTTGTGCCATAAAGCGGCTCGTTTTTGATGATCACCGAACAGCGAAACCGATCATTCGGCTTCAGAAACTCACACGAAGCATCCGTTACGTGAAACTGTTGTTTTCCGATATATTCCAGTTCGCAGGAATTATTGTGATTCCAATATAATCGGAGGATTTGTCCGGGTGTGAGTCCTTCGGTTTCTATCAGAGGCTTTTTGATGATGCGCGTAGCCGCTTTCCGTTCGCATTCAAATGCATTTTTCCGAAAGTCGTCCCAATCATTGAAGTCCAGAAATGAAGAAAGGATATTCAGAGTGGATCGGCTGGGTACGACCTGCTCGTTTTTCAGATAATTCCATAGGCGCTTCAGTGTGGTGGGACTGATGTTTACATGTTGCCTTTCAAAGATGCATTCGGACAGGAAAGTAAAGTCTTTTGGGGTTTGAAACTTTCGGTCTAAAGCTGCTTCGATAGCATGGCGTAAATAGATAATGTCTGAATTTTTTATTCCTTTTTGCATTTATGTGTAATTTTTGCAAATTAAGGAATTTTTGTTTGTTGGCAAATGGTCCTTTTTAGTCCTTTTTTTTGCCGGATTTTTCCATTATGTTTTTCTTTATTTGAGTGCAGGTTTGTCGGGTGTATGAAAAATTTTTATTTTCTCAACAAATAGAGAATAGAAGTGAGTTTATGTTATTATTTCATGAAAAATCCTTTTTCTGAGAAAGATGACGCATCTTATTTTTTCCGGTATTAAGAGACATCTTATATTTGCAGCCAGGCTTATTCTCACTTTAATACGACAAAAACTGACGTAACAAGAAATATAAAACAATAATAATGAAATTAATTTTAAGTGACAGACCGTTACACTTTCCGGTTCTTACTGATGACACCAGATACTTTGATTTGTCTGCGTTGAAGATAGCCAACTGTGTCGGTTGTTTTGGTTGCTGGACGAAGACTCCCGGCCGTTGTGTGATTCGTGATGACGCCACACGGATTTATCCCTGCATTGCTGCCAGCGACACGCTCCTTTATGTGAGTCGGCTGTGCTATGGCAGTTATGATGTCCTAATGAAAACCATGCTCGAACGGGCTATTCCGGTACAGCAGGCTTTTATTCGTATCCATTGTCGGGAAACACATCACGAGCAGCGTGCCGTGGTACCAAAGAAGGCCACCATTATAGTTTATGCGGACACGGAAATAGAAGAAGAGGAACGCCAGATTTTCCGGCAGCTTGTTATACGCAATGCCTATAACATGAATTTTGAGAGTTTTGAGATATTGTTTACAACCGAGTCCCAGGTGAACAGCCTGGCTAAAGAAATTGTTACACAATGGGAAAGATTCTGATTCTGAACGGTAGTCCGAGGGCACCGAAATCCAATTCCAAACGCTATGCCGAGATTTTTATGCGTTATTCTTCCGGTGAGGTAGTCTATCAGAATATTACCCGAAAAAATCATCAGGAACTGTGTGCTGCTTTGAACGGATATACCGATTTGTTGTTGGTCTTTCCATTATATGCAGACGCTCTTCCTGTGGGTATGCTTCAATTTTTGAAAGTGCTTGAAGCGAATCCGCCGCAGCGCAAACCGGTCATCTCCATCCTGATCAATTGCGGTTTTCTGGAGTATGAACAAAACAAAGTGGCCATGCAGATGATGGAACTGTTCTGCCGCCGTAACGGATATCGTTTGGGAGCCCGGTTGATGCTGGGCAGCGGCGAGGCCATTCTGGATACTCCTTTCCGCTTTATTGCGGTGCGGAGCATCCGGAAGCTCGCCCGTTCGGTGGCGCAGGGTACTTGTCAGACTTACTGCGCCACGATGCCTTTACCCAAAAAGATCTTCCAGTGGGCGGCCAACAGATATTGGACCAATTACGGAAAACGCTTCGGCATGACCAAAAAACAGATGCAGACTCCGGATATCGAATCATAAAGCTGTTCTGTAAAGGCGTTGCCGGATGCGCTGATAGTAGGCTACACCCACGATGTCGGCTAATGCCCAACCGATGGGAACGGCCCACCAGATACCAGTATAACCAATGCCGGGAATTGCTGCCAATACATAGGCCAATGCCACACGGATGCCCAAAGATATTACGGTGAGCACCACCGACATGGAAGGCAGGCATACAGCCCGATAAAGTCCGTAGAGCAGAAACAGATAGCCGATGCCCACATAAAAACTGCCTTCAATGCGGAGATATTCCGTTCCGATGGCAATGATTTCCGTTTCCTCCGGAGCCACAAATATTTTCATCAGTGCGGGAGCCGTGCCGTAGACGATGGCCGAAACCGCCAGAGAGAAGACTGTGGTGACCCACACCGCGCTGCGGATGCCCCGATGGATGCGTTCAGATCTCCGGCACCGTATTGCATGGAGAATACGGCGCTGCATCCCATACACAGTCCGATGAAGATAGAGGTGATGAATATCATGAGCGTGTATGAGGAGCCTACCGCAGCCAATGCTTCGGATCCCAATACACACCCCACGATGAGTGTATCTGCAATGTTGTAGCACTGTTGCAGCAGATTGCCCAGCATCAGCGGCCAGGCAAAGCGCAGCATCGTGCCCGTGATACTTCCCTCGGTAAGATTTCCTTTCGTCAGTTCTGTCATGATTCAGAAGGTGACTATAACTGACGGTGACAAACAGTACCTGTGGCCTGATAAGTAGGCATGACCAGCACTTCGGCAATCTGCACATGTTCGGGTGCCGAAGCCGCATAGTATACTACTTCGGCAATGTCCTCACCGGTGAGCGGGCGGATGCCGTTGTAGACCGCATCGGCCTTGTCCTTGTCGCCACGGAAACGCACTACGGAGAAGTTTGTCTCCACCATGCCCGGTTTGACATTCGTCACACGCAGCGGAGTGTCTACCAGATCAATGCGCAGTCCGTCCGAGAGCGCTTTTACGGCTGCCTTGGTGGCGCAGTACACACTGCCTCCGGCATAAGCCGCGTCGCCGGCAATGGAACCGATGTTGATGATGTGTCCTCTCTGGCGCTCCACCATGCCCGGCACAATCATACGCGTCATGGCCAGCAGCGCCTTGATGTTGGTGTCGATTACGATGTCCCACTCGTCGAGCGATCCTTCATGCTCCTTGTCCATGCCGAGCACCAGTCCGGCATTGTTCACCAGCACGTCTATCTGTTGCCATTTACCCTCCAAAGAGTCTACGGCGCGGCGCATGTCCTCACGATTACGCACATCAAACGGCAGGGTGAGCACTTCCACGCCCCGTGCTGTAAGTTCCTTTTTCAGAGCTTCCAGCTTTTCGGTGTTTCGTCCGTTCAGTATCAGATTGCTGCCCATATCGGCAAATTTTCGGGCGCAGGCCTCGCCGATGCCGCTTGTGGCTCCGGTGATAAAAATCAGTTCCCCTTTCATTGTTTTTATTTTTATTATTCGGTCATTTTTGTTTTTCCAGTTAAAGGTACAAAATGTTCTGTAAACCGGATTTCGTTTTTCCCTTTTATTTCATAAAAAAAACAGGGTCCTGATTCTTCCCGTAGAGACAGGAATGCATCAGGACCTTGCAGGGGTGACTTTAACAGTAGCAAAGACAAGACATGAATTTTTGGCAAGATTCTATTTGATAGAAAGGGTTACTGTTATGTCCCCTTTTCCACCCAGCAGTTCCAGTACCTCCTGACGGGTAGAAACTCCGTCCAGTCGCCCCAGACGGGTAAAGTTCCAGGAATTCGTATCATAATAGATCACGAAAGAATTTCCGAGATAGAGGATCAGATCACCCGGTTGTGTGGTTGTCTGCCGGTCGTTACGGGGTAGAGACGTGCCTAAAGATCCTACTTTTTCCATATCGCCATAATCGTTCATCCGTATGCTCAGATCTCCAGACTCAAGCAGCGCTCTTAGTGCCTCTGCCGAGGAATTCTCTTCTAAGGTTGCCGTAAAGGATTTGCCGTTTACGGTCAGTTTGATTTTGTTGCTTTCCATAATTTCTCCTTCTTCATTATCGTTGTCTTCGGGTGGGTTTACACTTGGAATGCTGTCATTGGATGTCGGAGTTTCCGGAATGCTGTCTTCCGGATTTGTTGCTTCATCGTCCGACACATCCGTTGAGTCATTCCCTGTCTGCTCTTCCTGAATAGGAGGAGGAACCGGCTCGTCATCCATCGGGCTGCATGCCGGCAGCGAGGTGCAGGCCATGGGGATGAACAAGAAGAATGCAAGTTTTTTCATAGGCATTATGTTTTGGTGTGGAACATCAGTCTAACGGGATGAGTTGATATTTTTGGCTTCCCAAACCAATGGCTTCTGCGTGATCCAGAGTGTGCATGCCGTGGCGTGAGTCAATCCGCTCTATAAGATGAATTTTTCCGTGGTCTTTAGAGTTGCGCACCAGATCTGTGCAGGCACGGTCCAAGGCTACGGGATCGAGTGAGGCCAGAATACCGATATCGCCCATTTTCGGATCTTCGGGAGAGGAATCACAGTCGCAGTCTACAGACAGATTGTTGGCTACGCTGATATAAAGAATCCTGTTGCCGCAGTGGTCCGCTACAGCTTTGGCGGCTTCTGCCATAGACTCCAGAAAGTCATCCTGTTCCGGATGTCCCCAGTCGGTTGTGCTGGTTCCGGCAGAGTGGATCAGGCGTTTGCCGTTGGAAGAAGCGATGCCGATGGACATATTCTTGATGGCACCTCCGAAGCCTCCCATGGCATGTCCTTTAAAATGCGACAGGACGATGGTGAAATCATAATTCAGAAAATTCTTTCCCACAATGTCTCGGGTCAGGTGTTTGCCGCCTTTAACCGGCAGTTCTGTTTCGCCATCCGCATCCATGATGTCTACCGGAGCTATGGCTGTGAAGCCGTGGTCCTTGGCTGCTTTCAGGTGGCTTTCTGTGTTGGAACGTCCTCCGCCGTATGCCGTGTTGCATTCCACAATGGTTCCGTATACCTTTTGTACCAGTCCTTTGATGAGTGCGGGCTGCAGAAAGTTGTGTCCTCCGGGTTCTCCGGTAGACAGTTTTACGGCTACTTTACCCGTGGCTTTGCGTCCCAAAGCCTCATAGATCTTGATCAGATTCTCGGAGGAGATTTCTTGAAACAGATATACTTCCGGAACCTTGTTTGTGTCTGCCGGAGAGGCTTCCTGTTGTCCGCTCATACTGTTCTGGGCACAGGCCGGAAGGATGGCTGTAAAGAGTGCGGCCAGCATCATACTGATAAAATTCTTTTTCATACTTCTGTGTTTTTGGTTGATAATATCCGCTATTCTTTTCATAATGGTCAGATCAGATTTGTATATTTAAGCCGGCGCTTACCGTAGCACGTGGCATGGGATAACCCGCATTGATTTCGTATTCCTGAGCCAGCAGGTTCTCGCCGCGCATATAAATGTTGAACCAGTTGGTGAGACGGAAAGAGGCGGTCAGGTTCCAATGCACGAAATGCTCCGTTCTGACAGGAGATACACTGGTATAGAGTCCTGCTATATATTGTATGCCGGTTGCGGCATGCCAGCGTCCTTGTGTGAAGTTGCCTCCTGCGTATAACTTATGCTCGGGAGCCGCTACAATCGGATTTTTCAGGTGCAGATAGCTGTAGTTGGCATCGGCCGACCAGTGTCTGTTGATGTGCCATGAGGTCTGTATTTCCACCCCTGTATTTTTGAAAGTTCCGGAGTTTTGGTTTAGCATACCGCTTCCATTCGGATTGGGCAGTGTCTGTATCAGATTTTTGCCGTCTATGTAGAACAGGTTGATTCCGTAGGACAGTCTGCCGTGAAACAACTGTTGGGAAAAAGCCAGTTCGTAGTTCCACATGGATTCCGGTTTCAGGTCTGGGTTTTGCGGAGGAAACATATACATTTCCCGTAGAATGGGATAGCGGAAGCCCTTGGTAGCTGATGCCTTCAGTTCTATGTCATGAGGCAGATGAAAGGCCATGCCCGCTTGCGGAACCCATTCTGTGCCGATACGGGAATGATGATCGGCACGGAGTCCGGCATTCAGGGTGATCCATCGGGCCAGATCCTGGCGCAAATCCATATATCCCGCCAGTTCGTTTTCGTGTTTGTCTACCAGATCAGACCGGGTGCCGTTCCTGTCCCCGCTGACATATTGGCTCCATGCGTGTCCGCCATAGCGGAACCAATCAAATCCCACCGTTATGCGGTTTCCGGCAAAGCATTGCATACTTTGGTATAAAGACAGCCCCATCATGTTGTCGAACGAACGGAAACGGTCATCCTGTGGTCCCTCACCCTGGCTGGGAGTGTACCCGTCATTAATCCAGTGGTTGCCCCAGTTGTAGAAAAAGCTTACAGCTCCGGAGGTCCTTTCATAATGGTTTTCCACAGCTCCGGAAGTTATTCCCCGAGTGATACGTTGGTCGCCATCCACCAGTGGAGCATCAGTCGGACCGGGATAGGAGGCGTTGAAATGGGTTAGGTTGACATCTCCGCGCAGATTCCAGTGTGGTGTCATTTCATAGCCCAGTTTGGCGTATCCTCCGCATTGTTCAAATTCCATATCGGCACGATGACCGTCCGTACGGTTGTACGAAGCGGACACCACACTTGTGAAGCGCCCTTTACGCACACGGTTTGTGGCTTCTGTTTCCAAAGTATTGTAGGAGCCGTATCCTGCACGAAGTTGCGTTCTGATTCCGTCCTGCGGCATCTTTCGGGTAACGATATTGATCACGCCACCCATGGCATTCGAGCCATAGAGAACCGAAGCCGGTCCGCGCAATACTTCCACCCGTTCGGCAAGGAATGACTGGTAAGCATCCGAAATGGGATGTCCGAAGATTCCGGCATATTGCGGATGTCCGTCTATCAGAACCATCATACGGCCGGAACTACCGCTCAGGCCGCGCAAAGAAATGTTCCCGGCTGCTCCGTTTGATACGCCATAGCCCAAAATGCCGCGCGATGTGACAAACAATCCCGGAACCTGTTCGTTCAATGTCGGTAGCAGAGAGGGCTGCATGGCCTCTTCAATCTGTTTCCGGTTGATTACGGAAACAGTTTGCGACAGATGACGCACGTCGGTTTCGTTTCGTGCTCCGGTTATTACTACCGCATCCAGATGTCTGGAACGGATGGAGTCTTTGTTTTCCTGCCCGGCCATGTGAATGGGGATCAGAGAAAGCAGACACAGATATTTTATTCTATTATTGGGTAGCATATTCTGTTTTTTGGGTTATAGTTGTTATGAAATTCTTTTGACATGGCAAACATATTGAAAATACACTAAAACAGGAATACCTCGATTACGGTTTTTGTTACCATTTTGTGGGTATCTTTGAAGGACATTTTTTTGAAACAATCCCTATGGAAAAATCATCCTGATGACTTTCAAAAAACATCCCAGACAAAAATCAGAGTCATTTTGATGATTTTTGTCTGAAGCTGCCAGACCTGTTGTTTCCTTTTTAAATCCGTACCGCTTTCCGAATATTTTCAGTCTTTTCTGCTCATATCAGAATTTCATTTTTGGTTGAAAACGAAACAAGTCTTAATTTTGTAGGCAAGAAAGGAAAAAACGAAACAAGGAAACCATGATAAAGATCCGTTGTGTCATAGAGCATATCACCTATCAGAATCCCGAAAACGGTTATTCGGTGATGAAGGCTCAGGTAAAGGGTTATCGTGAACCGGTAACTCTGGTAGGTACGTTACTCGATGTGCCCGTGGGCAGTGTGTTGCTTTGCGAGGGCAACTGGAAGATGGACAAGAAATACGGCGGTCAGTTCATGGTGGAGAGTTGGGAGGAAGTGATGCCTGCCACCCTTTATGGCATTGAAAAGTATCTGGGAAGTGGACTGGTGAAAGGTATCGGACCAAAGTATGCCCAGCTCATCGTGCGCCAGTTCGGACTGGATACGATAGAGGTGATCGAAACCGATATAGAGCGTCTGCTCGAAGTGCCCGGTATCGGAACCAAGCGGGTGGAAAAAATCCGCGAGAGTTGGGAACGGCAGAAAGAGATCAAGAATGTGATGCTTTTTCTGCAAAGCTATGGCATGAGTACGGCTTTTGCCGCCAAGATATTCCGGGCATATGGCAAGGAGAGCATCAATCAGGTGAAGGACAATCCCTATCGCCTGGCCGACGATATTTGGGGCATCGGTTTCAAGACTGCCGATACTATTGCCGGAAAGATGGGATATGAGAAGAACGATCTGCGCCGCTGCCGGAGCGGAATAGCCTATACGCTGAGCCAGTTGTCGAACGACGGGCATGTGTATGCCGTGGAGGAACAGTTGGTCAAGACAGCCTGTTCGCTGCTCGAAGCCGAGGAAGAACCCGTGCGTCGTGCGCTGGCCGACATGATTGCGACCAAGGATGTGATTCTGGAGGACGAGGCCATTTATCTGCCTCCTTTCTATTATGCGGAATGCGGTACGGCCAACCGTTTGCGTACCCTTTTGTCCGACACGCGCAGTCAGCAGGTGGCCGGCTGTTTCGGTCCCGAAGAATTGAGCGCGCAGAGCGGCATTACCTATGATGAGGTGCAGTTGGCAGCCATCCGTCAGGCGCTGTCCTCTAAAGTGATGGTGCTTACGGGAGGTCCCGGAACCGGAAAGACCACCACCACGCAAGGTATTATCGCTTCCTTACGCTCGGCAGGACTCCGTATCCTGTTGGCGGCACCTACCGGACGTGCGGCCAAGCGTATGACCGAAGCTACGGGCATGGAAGCCAAGACCATCCACCGCCTGCTGGAGTTCAACCCGATGGACGGATATAAACGTAATGAGGACAATCCGCTGGAAGGTGATGCGCTGATTGTAGACGAGTGTTCGATGATAGACATTATTCTGATGAACAGTCTGATGAAGGCGGTACCCAATTCCATGCGTCTGGTGCTGGTGGGTGATATTGACCAGTTGCCCAGTGTGGGCGCCGGCAATGTGCTGCGCGACATCATTGAGTCGGAGAGTATTCCCGTGGTGCGGCTCACCCGTATTTTCCGTCAGGCGCAGTCCAGCCGTATCGTGATGAATGCCCATGCTATTAACCGGGGACTTTATCCGAATGTCAGCAACGGAGCGGACAGCGATTTCTTTTTCATGCCGATGGAAGACCCGGAGCAGGTGGCACAGACCATTGTGAGCCTGGTGCGCGACCGTCTGCCCAAGGCCTATCATATGGATCAGAACAAGATTCAGGTGCTTACCCCTATGCAGCGGGGCCATGTGGGTGCCGCCAATCTGAACATGCTTTTGCAGGAGGCATTGAATCCTTCGAAAACGGCATTGAGTCGGGGCGGATACAGTTTTCGGAAAGGCGACCGTGTGATGCAGATACGCAACAATTACGACAAGGAAGTGTTCAACGGAGATTTGGGCTACGTGCAGGATATTGATACGGACGACCGTACCCTGCTGGCCGATTTCGACGGAAAGCTGGTGGAGTACGAATATTCGGAACTTGACGAGCTGACACTGGCTTATGCCACCACGATTCATAAGTCGCAGGGATCGGAATATCCCATTGTGGTGATGCCGGTACTCATGTCGCACTATGTGATGCTGCAACGCAACCTGATTTATACGGGCATCACCCGCGCCAAGAAAATCTGTGTGCTGGTGGGCACGGCCAAGGCTTTGGCTTACGCTGTGCGCAATATGACGGTGCAGCAGCGCAACACCCGTCTGAAAGAGCGGTTGAGTCTTGTGGCAACAGGCGGAGCCGCCGGCTATGTACTTCCGCAGGATGACCTGATGCGAGCAGCCGAACCCGATCTGTTTTCTGAAAACAATAAAGAGAAGCGATGAAAGATATTCATATTTTGGAAAGAAGAATGTGCAAGGCCGAAGTGCTGATATGGGTGCAGAATCTGCACCACGACGAGGCGGGAATCTCGGAACTTTGCGATTTGCTGCTTCGGGCAGACCATGCCCGGGTATGTACGAATGTAGCTTGGATATTCAGTCATTTGAGTCAGGAGGACAAAATGCTGTATCTGTCCTCCCGTTATGAAGAGCTTGTCCGTTTGGTTTTGTCGTCTGAGGTTCCGGTACGGTTGGGCTTGCTCCTTTCGCTATTGCTGGACCTTTCTACAAAAGAGAACTTTCGGAGCGATCTGTTGGACTTCTGCCTGTGCCATCTTTCCGATCGAAAATACACGGCAGGCGACCGTTCCTATATGATTCATCTGGCGGCCCGTCTTTGTGGTTTCTATCCCGAATTGAAACAGGAGTTGGAATTGTCTTTGGAATTCCTTGCCGAAGATCCGGCACCGAGTGTCGTGACTGCGCGTCATCAAGTTCTGAAAAAACTTCGGGGAAAGAAAAAGAAATGACCGTTTCGGTTTGTCCATTCCGAAACGGTCTGTGGTTATAGTTTTTGTGCGATGTAGAAACCGTAACTGTAATAATCCTTGTACTTCTGATAGAATTCGACTTCCTGCAGATCGGTTGCTACGATTTTATGGGCTGTGTCGTAGTGGCCAAATCTTTTTATGAAGTGAGGATGACTTTTCAGGAGCGGTTCATAATAGTTGTCTATCCAGCAGTTTTCGGGCAGCATGAAATGCCCCAAAACCTTATATCCGGCATTCTCCAGAATCTTTATCTTTCCCGAAGCGGTATCCATTTCGGGATATTCTCCGTTCCAGAATTCTTCCAATTCTTTGGGGCGCTGGCTGGTTGTCCATGAAATTTCGGAAACGGTCAGTATGCCACCGCTTTTTAGAAAGTCCTTCCAATAAGTTACTCCTTTTGGGAATCCCATGTTATATACCGCTCCTTCCGACCAGATCAGATCCAGTGTGTCGGTTTCAAAGGGCAGCTGGTCCATAGAGGCACAAATCGAGGTTACCGAGGCGGTAAGCGTTTGGCTTTGCAGGCGTTCTTCCAGCTTGGTCAGGAACTCTGGAAACAAATCGACGGCCAGAATCTCTCCTTGAAGAGATTGGGCCAGAGTGAGGGTTTGGGCTCCTGTACCGCAACCGATGTCTGCTATTTTATAAGAGCGGTTTCGGTCTACTTGTGCCAGTTGCAAGGCCAGCAGGGTAGTACTTTCGCTACCGGGACCTTGTCGTTCGTTATTCAGATGCAGGTGCATCATCAGTTCCATTTTATCCATAGTTTTTCTTTTGAGGATCATTATTCATGAGAAAATAAAACAAAGATAATTTGCAGTTCTTATTTGTGCAACTTCAACTATGGAGAAAAGTGGAGAATAAGAGTTGACTGTTTCAAAGGAAAACTCTCTGAGTCCTCATAAATGAGGATACTCCATGAAAACGTCTGTTAAAAGAAAGACTGATTCTTGGAATAGTTGGGAAGAGAAATGTACTTTTGTATTTCGTTTAAAACGCTTTTAAACTCCATTTAAAAACCTTTTAAAGAGAAGATGAAACGGATAACCTGGAAGAAACATCACAAATGGTTCGGACTGATTTTTTGCTTCTTTATGCTGATGTTTGGGGGGAGCGGTATTATTCTGAATCATCGTCGGGCGGTAGCAGATTATCAGGTCAGCCGTTCGCTGTTGCCGGATGATTATTTGTACCGTAACTGGAATCGCGGACTTCTGCGTGGCACCTGTCTTTATGTAACGCCCGATTCCGCAAGGCATGTTCTGATTTATGGTGGCAGCGGTATTTGGCTGGCGGATTCAACGGGCAGCATTGTGACGGATTTTAATGTCGGATTGCCGACAGGAGCGGATTACCGCAACATCAAGGCCGTGGCATCTTTGCCCGATGGTTCGTTGTGGGCCGCAGGACAGTTCGGGCTTTATCGTTATGATGAGACAAGCAATTGCTGGCGTACCTGTCCGCTTCCTTTAGGTGAAGACGAAAAACTTTCCGATCTGGCCTTTCGTGGTGATACGCTGGTAGCGGTGGGGCGTTCTTACCTGTACATTTCTTTGGCTCCATATACTACTTTTCAGAAAGTACAGTTGGCGGCTTCGTCCGACTATGACGGACGGGTGTCTCTGTTCCGTCTGGTATGGTTGTTGCACAGTGGCGAACTGTTCGGACTGGGAGGAAAATTAGTGGTTGATGCCGTGGCGGTGATATTCATCATACTTTGCGTGACGGGAGTGGTTTACTGGCTTTTGCCGAAGCATATCCGCAGGAAAAAGCGCACAGGAGGTAATCCCTACTTATCTCTTCAGGTGTTGAAACACAGCCTGAACCTGCACGACCGGTTCGGGCGCTATACCTTTGTATTGCTTCTGCTTGTGGCGTTTACCGGTTGGTGTCTGCGTCCGCCTCTGCTCATCGCTTTGGTTTATGGGCGTGTTCCGATTGTGCCCCATACTTCGCTCGATGATTCCAATCCCTGGCAGGACAAACTCCGTATGCTTCGCTATGATGAGGCTTGCGGCGACTGGCTGCTTTCCACTTCAGAAGGCATTTATTCGCTTTCATCCTTGGATGCGGTGGCGCAACCCTTGCCGCAGACTCCTCCGGTGAGTGTCATGGGACTGAATGTATGGCAGAAAGATGCTGCCGGACGTTGGCTGATGGGTTCTTTTAGCGGCCTGTATGTGTGGGATCGTCAGCAAGGTGCGTCATATGATTATTTTACGGGCGAACCGGCTCCGGTAACGGCTGGGCCTCCGTTTGGCAAATACGCCGTTTCGGGATATAGTGCCGATTTCTCCGGTGCACCGTTTGCCGTGGAGTATTATTCTGGTAGCGACAAGCTGCCCATGCCCCGGCAACTCTCTTCACTCCCCATGTCACTTTGGAATGTAGCTCAGGAGATTCATACCGGTCGCATCTACACTTGTCTGGGTCAGGGCACCCTGTTCTTTATCTTCTTTGCCGGAGCCGGTGCGCTTTGGTGTCTGCTCTCCGGTTTTGTAGTGCGCCGACCGAAACGGTAGCCGATACCGATCATCAGATTGTTGGGATCCTTGAAACGGTACAGCTGATAACCCACATGCAGGAAAAATCTTCGGGTGATGTCCGTTTTCAGAGCTAAGATCTGATAAGAGGCGTTGGTATCTGCCCCTTTACAGATCAGATTCTTTCCGATGCCGATATTGATGGAAAATATGGGCATGACCAGCTCCGCACGGGCAGATAGTCCCACACCAAACTGTTCGCGGAAAGGAGGTTTGTAGAATTTCGCTTCAAAGCCGGCAGTCGCTCCATCGGGATTGGCTATGTGGTTTACGATGTTGGCACTCTCGTCATATTGCACATCGAGCGAGATTCCGGTGCGGAAATAACGGTTTACCTGATAAAGGGGCATGAAGTTCACTCCGCCCACAGCGAATACTCCCGGAGCGATGACCGGAGTTACCCCGTCCGGAAGAATTCCTTTTTTGCGTACGGCACCGTAAAGCACTACGTCGTAAGTCATCCGTTCCCGAAAGGACTTGTTTTTCCATTCTTGATCCGGAGAGAGCAGAGTGGTGCCGTAAGACTGGCCTTTACCCAGTTCCTGGCTGATGCCCAAATAGGCTCCGGCCGTGTTGATACCCGCGTTCGGATAGCGGGTGTTTCCGTTGGAAAAATGTGTGAATCCTGCCCCCAGCCGGAGTTGAGTGCGCGAAGACAGTTGCCAGTTGAGCAACAATCCCAGATTGATATACGCATTTGCAAAAGAGCCTACAGCTGTATTTGTCGCGTTCTTTACCGGATCATATTTTTTCCATCCCAAAGAAACACCGAAATTCCATTCATAATCCAAAGACAGCCGGCGCGAGATCGTGGCGATGCGTGAGGTCTGGAAGACATAGACCGCCAACGGATTTCCCATCTCCGACGGATTGAAGAAGGTGTGGTAGCCCACACCGATTCCTTGCACGGTGTGCGGATAATTCCTACCAAAATACGAATCTGGTGCGAAACGGAAACCATATTTCAGATTCGCTGTCAGAGTGACGCTTGGTGGGACTACACCGCCTAATCCCCTCTGATAGTTATTGGTGGGCAGGATATAGTCCGGCCGGATATCAAAAGCAATATGCTGACGTAGCTTTTGAGAGGTACTGTCCGGTTGTTCCGTCTGAGGCATCGGGGTATTTTTTCCAACGCAAAAAATCGCCTCGCAAGCGTTGCTGTTTGCAAACACCTGTTGGGTCGTGAAGAGAATGCCGGCAAGAACAGTTCTTTTCATATGAAAGGTGCTTTTATTGTATGGTTTTTCTTTGTTTTTTCAAAAATAATGAGATTTTCCCTGAAAATGCTTATTTTAGCCGTATATTTATGTTTAATAAAAATCTGGTATAGTTATGAAGAAGCAATTAATTTTGGCCTGTCTGTTATTCTTTTTGCTGATAACAGGTTCTGTTTCTCAGGTTGTAGCGGCTGAAACCCGTGGAGATACGCTTTTTAATGAAGCATATACAGAGGTGCAAGTCTTGATTAATGAAATTGACCGCACCAGTCAGTATTACAATTACATACCCGCAGTAGATCATTTTCTGGATGCGGTGGCCGATGAGGGCATTGCCTCTTCAAAGAAATTGAGCAGCCAGAGAAATGAAGCCCTGGAACTCCTGAAACAACAGCTTGATGACTTATATGAAGAACGTAGAGTTGCACGCTTAGAGTACGAGGATCTGTATACCCAATATCTTACGGAGGGGAAATTTGCGGCTCTGGAAGCTCTCGAACAGAAATACAAGGGTCAGGTAGAAGGGTTTGACAATCAGGAAAGAACATTTCGTAACACTTACGATCAGACCGTGACGACTGCGGCACAAAAACTGTGGAACTTATATAATAACTTGACCTTAACCGTTGAAGGGACGAAAATGGATGTCCTTGCTGCCGAGCAGATCTATCATAAATGTCAGGAAGCGGAAGAACTGTTGTTCAAGGCTACTGAGGCACAAAAAAATTCTCAGGCAGGTAAGGAACTTCAGACAGCTGTCAGCGATGCCCGTGCGGCGTTGAATGGGGAAACCTTTGAGGTATCTGCCTTTGTCAAGATGCTCGAGGCATTCCTGCAATATATCGAAGCTTTCACACGGGAAACAACAGGCATCGGTGATACAGTCCTTTCCGAAGTGCATTCCGATGTATATACTGTAAATGGTGTCCTGTTGCTGCATGCGGTTACCAGAAACGAGGCTGCGCAAATACTTCCTGCAGGTTTGTATGTGATTGGAAACTCAAAAGTTTGGCTGCCTTGACATAATCTTCGTGTATACCCACAGAAAATTATTGTCACTGCATACCAGAAAGAAACAATACCTAGAAATAAGGTTCCCGATCAGGGAAATTTGACCGCTTTGTGCTCCGGATTGCACAAAGCGGTCTTGTTTTGTGCAGATTCTTAGAGAATATTTGTTTAAGATTTGCTGATGATAAATCCGTAGTAACATATAAAATGCGACAGCATACCTGCAAAAAGGTTCAGACTGATCATAAAACCTTTATTATTCTTTATTTCTGTAATTAGAAGGATTATCTTTCATTAGTGTACTTGTTTTCAGGTATTTAGAATCATGTAAATGAGTATTGTATCCTTATTCCCTTCTTCTTACTTTTGCCCCGTTTTAAAGTTATTATAGAAAAAACGATAAACTTATAAAATGGAATTAGTATGAAGAAAAAGGAGTGGATCATAATCGGTCTGGGCACTTCTCTGCTTATCGGAGGAGGGTGGTGGTCCTGGAACCGTTGGTTTTCGCCAACCCGAATCGCCTTTGTGAATTATCAGGCAATCGTTCTGGGAGAGATTGCCAAGTCGAATCAGAATGCATCCATCCGGATTTTTGATGTCCCGGCCGACGAGGTGGAACATCTGGACCGTTATGATATGGTTTTTGTTAATGCTATGGGATTGACGTGGACCGAAGAGCAGCGCAAGCAAGTGCGTGCGGCCGAGAAGAAGGGAGTGCCCGTACTTTCGGTATCGGTGACCAACCCCGACAATGCTTTCTGCTCGGTAGACAGTCTGCTGGCAGACTCCCTGCGTACCTATCTCAAATATGGCGGACGGAAGAACTACCGCAGTCTGCTGAACCTTGTGCGTACCGACATTGATGGCAAGCGCTTTGGCGCCGAACCTGTGCTTCCGGCCACAGAACCCGAAATCGGTCTTTTTTATCATGCCGCACCCGGTCAGGAAGGAAGTGAACCGCTCGAATTCCAGACCTTGAAGGAATACCGGCAGTTTTTGCGTCGCCACGGATTGTGGAAAGAGCAGGTGCCGCAGATCATTCTGGCCGGACACATGGGCGACCCGGAGCCGTTGGTGGCACAACTGGAGGCCGGGGGCAGTATGGTGTTCCCGACACGCTCCCTTCAGGCCTTGATTGAAGCTTATGGCGATTCGTTGCAACCGTCGGCTGTGGTGTATATGCCCCACGGACGGTTGGGCGATGATGTGGTGGATTACCTGAAAAACAAAAATATCCCGTTGCTTACGGCACTGAATGTCAATGCGCCGCTGGAGGAGTGGCAGAAGAACAGGCAGGGCATGCAGGGCGGATTTCTGTCGCAGAGCATTGCCACCCCGGAACTGGACGGGGCTGTCCGTCCGTATGTGGTGTTCGCTCTGCAGCAGAACGCTGATGGAGTGCCGGTGATTCAGGCCATTCCGGAGCGTCTGGCAACCTTTGTGGAGTATGTCAATCGGGTGGTGAGCCTGAGAAACAAACAGAACCGCGAGAAGAAAATAGCCGTTTTTTACTATAAGGGTCCCGGACAGAG
This sequence comes from Candidatus Paraprevotella stercoravium, assembly GCA_944320795.1. Lineage (GTDB taxonomy): Bacteria > Bacteroidota > Bacteroidia > Bacteroidales > Bacteroidaceae > Paraprevotella > Paraprevotella stercoravium. Next base: position 59,431 of record CALUIU010000009.1, read on the forward strand.
CGCCCTGACCGCTTCGGGAATGGAGGTGGTTCCTTCGCTCTATAACCTGCTGCTCCGTCTCCGGAAAGAAGGCTATCGGGTGGAAGGGCTTCCCGAGACACCCGAGGCGTTGGGCAAACTCATCCAGACTCAGGGTTCTGTGTTTAACCTTTATGCCGAAGGAGCCTTCGATGCTTTCCTGAAAAACGGAAATCCGCTCTGGATTCCTTCCGACCGGTATGCCGCCTGGGTGAAGGACGGGCTGAGTCGTCGCCAACGCGAACAGGCCGACAGTGCCTATGGAGCATTCCCGGGCATTTACTTCGGGGATGAGGAGGGACGCATGGGACTGGCCCGTCTGGAATTTGGCAATGTGGTGCTTCTTCCGCAGGCTGCCGCAGCACTGGGCGACAATTCCTTCCAGATTGTGCATGGAGTGGATGCACCGCCGCCTCATAATTATCTGGCTTCTTATCTGTGGGTGCGCTATGGCTTCCGTGCCGATGCCCTGATTCATTTCGGTACGCACGGTAGTCTGGAATTCACCCCGGGCAAACAGGTGGCTCTGGGGGATGACGACTGGCCCGACCGTCTGGTGGGACCGCTGCCGCACTTCTATGTCTACTCCATAGGCAATGTGGGCGAGGGGGTGATAGCCAAGCGCCGCTCGTATGCCACTTTGCAGTCTTATCTTACGCCTCCTTTCCTTGAGAGTGGGGTGCGTACCGAATATCGGGCACTGGAAGAGGCAATCAAAACATACTATGCTCTCGAAGAGGGCGCATCAGAGCACGATGCCCGCTTGCGTCAGGCTTCCCTGCGGGTCAAGGAACTGGCTGTGAAGCTGGGCTTCCATCGCGATCTGGGACTGGACAGTCTGTTGGCTACCCCCTATTCAGAAGAGGACATCGCCCGCATAGATCAGTTTGCAGAAGAACTGGCAACGGAGCAGATCACTGGTCAGCTCTATACCCTGGGTGTGCCGTATGAACCGGCACGGATTCATTCGAGCGTGCTGGCCATGACGGCAGAACCGATAGCCTATAGTAAGCTGGCTTTGGACCGTCAGCGCGGACTGCCTGCAGCTGCACGGGCCGACCGGCAGGCCCAGTTCTTCACGCAGAACTATCTCAATCCGGCCCGTGCGCTGGTCAACCGTTTGTTGGACGGTCTGCCGTATTCCGAAACGGTTGTGACCCGTCATCTGGGTATCACACAAGCCGAACTGGATTGGGCCCATGAGGTCATGGCCGAAGCCAGCCGCCCTAAGGATATGATGGCGATGATGCGGCGCGGTATGCACCCCGGTGCGGCTCCGGCAAAAGAATATTCACGCGAAGACCGCGAGAAAGCCCGCCTCATCTGCGAAGCGGAACAGGCCGTGCGCCGTGTTCCCGAATACCGCCTGCAGCTGGAAAACAGTCCGGAACAGGAAATGAAGAGCCTGACCAATGCTTTGAGCGGAGGCTATACGGCCCCGTCGCCTGGTGGTGATCCGATTGTCAATCCGAACACGTTGCCCACAGGCCGCAACCTGTATTCGGTAAATGCGGAAGCTACGCCTTCTGAGAAAGCTTGGGAAAAAGGAAAGAAAATGGCCGAACAGACTCTGGAGATGTACCGTCGCCGTCATCACGATTCACTGCCGCAGAAAGTGAGCTACACGTTGTGGAGCAGTGAGTTTATCGAAACCGAAGGAGCTACGATAGCCCAGGTGTTGTATATGCTGGGTGTGGAGCCGGTGCGTGATGCTTTCGGACGGGTGAGTGATTTGCGACTGATTCCTTCGCGCGAATTGGGCCGTCCCCGCATTGATGTGGTGGTGCAGACCAGCGGACAAATGCGCGACATTGCGGCATCGCGACTGTTTCTGATTACCCGAGCTGTGGAGATGGCCGCTGCAGCCAAGGACGATCTCTATGAGAACCGGGTGGCTGTGGGTGTTGTGGCTGCCGAACGGGCGCTGACCGCCAAAGGCATGACTCCGAAAGAAGCCCGCGAGGTGGCATACTATCGTGTGTTCGGTGGCGTGAACGGTCATTATGCCACCGGCATCCAGGCGATGGTGGAATCCGGAGACCGATGGGAGAAATCGAGCGAGATTGCCGAAGTGTATCTGAATAATATGGGTGCTTATTACGGGAGCGAAGACAAATGGCAACAGTTCCGCAAGGCGGCCTTCGAGGCGGCACTGACCGGTACGGATGCCGTGGTGCAGCCGCGTCAGAGCAATACTTGGGGCGCGCTCAGTCTGGATCATGTTTACGAATTCATGGGAGGACTGAATCTGGCCGTGCGTCAGGTCACCGGTAAAGAGCCGGATGCCTATCTGAGTGACTATCGGAACCGCAACCGGATGCAGGAAATCAAGGAAGCCGTGGGCGTGGAAGGACGTACCACCTTGCTGAATCCTGTCTATATCAAGGAAAAGATGAAAGGAGGGGCCGGAGCTGCGGCTGTCTTTGCGACAACAGTACGCAATACTTACGGGTGGAACGTGATGAAGCCGGAGGCTATTGACGCGGCGCTGTGGAATGATATTTACGAAGTTTATGTGAAAGACAAATATCAGTTGGGCCTTCATGAATTCTTTGAGCGGGAGAGCCCGGCGGCTTTGCAGGAACTCACGGCCGTGATGCTCGAAACGGTGCGTAAAGGTATGTGGAAAGCTACGGAAGCACAGATTCGGGATTTGTCGGAGTTGCATACCCGTCTGGTCAATACTTACCGTCCGGCCTGCACGGAGTTTGTCTGCGACAATGCCAAACTCCAGACCTTTATCCGTGAGCATGTTTCACAACAGACTGCGGCAACTTATAGCCGGAGCATTCAGGACGTGAAGCAGACAGCTCCGACCGACGATAAGGGGACTGTGATGAAAAAGGAAGAAATGAATGCGGCAGCCCGGCAGGATCAGAAACAGAAACTGAATGGAGTGGCGGTGGTGGCGGTAGCACTCATCGTCTTTGCCGGATTGTTGGTCTGGTTCCGTTATAAACGAAGAAAGGAGTAACAGGAATGGAGATGTTAATTGCTCTTTTGGCACTTCTGATAGTTTTCAATTTTCTATTGAAGCAGACCGGAAATACATGGATTCCGGTATTGGGAGTCGGATTGGTATGTGGCCTGTTTGTCGGTTTCTCCTGGCCTTGGGCCATTGAGCAGTCACGTACCCAGATCTCGGAATGGATGGCCGATCAGCGCTTGATGACCGATCTCACCGTGTTGCTCACTCTGGATGTCTTTTTTCAGATGGTCTATTGTTGGGAAACGGAAAGGATGGGTTCTTCAGAACAGCCTGTTTCGCGATGGCAACGTTGGCGCTACCGTTTTCTGCAATGGTTTCCCGGTGTGCTTTTTTTCCCGGTGCTGTTTTCCTTGCTGGTTTCGGTTATCTTTTCTTTTCCGGGAATTTCATTTCCGGGGTTAGCCTGGAGCCTGGCCGTCGTTGTGGCCCTGGTCGTGTGTTTGGGTGTCTGGGGAATAAAGCGTCTGCTTCCTGAGCGCGGGCTGCGTCTGGAACTGTTGTATCAGACCTGCTGGCTGGCGGCTGTCCTGGGCTTTGTGACGACCATCAGCGGACAGGTCACTGTGGCCGGAATCAGTGAGGTAGACTGGTTGGCGCTGGCAGGTATAGGGCTGTTTGTGCTGAGCTTCGGTCTTTTAGGTTGGATGGCGTATGTCTGGCGGCAGAAGCGTTTAAGAAATAAGGAAAACGATAAATAAAAATATTAGGATTATGAATTACATTTCAGATGTTTTGTATTGGATTTCTACAGGTCTGTTGGTACCTGTGATCGTGTTGTTGATCTTTTTGTTTCTCCGCTCTCTGATTCTGGTGGGTGGTTTCTTCGGTCATTATATGTCGGTCAAGAAGACCGATTCTCTGTGCGGAGTAGGATATACCGATCTGACCACACAGTCGCTGGAAGCGTGGATCGGACAGTTGCCTGAGAAGACGGAACAGCCTCTGGTCCGTACCCTGCATGCCTTGTGGTCACACCGCCAGAGTGAAGCCCATGTACAGCGTCTCATCGATGAGTATGAGCAGATGGCCGAGAAAGATCTTTCCACCTCGAAGATGCTGTCGAAGATGGGGCCGATGCTGGGCCTGATGGGTACTTTGATTCCGATGGGCCCGGCCCTTGTGGGATTGTCTACCGGCGATATCGCTTCGATGGCCTATAATATGCAGGTGGCTTTTGCTACCACTGTTGTGGGACTCTTTGCCGCTGGAGTAGGATTTGTCACGTTGCAGATCAAGCAAAGATGGTATCAGAGTGATCTTTCTCGTCTGGAATTCATTGCCGGTCTGCTGGATGAAAAAAAAGAGGGCTTATGAAAAGAAACAGAAAATCCCGTTTGGAGGATCACGAGGATATGGATCCGATGAGTGTGGTAGGTAACCTTTTTGATGTGGCTATGGTCTTTGCCGTAGCCCTGATGGTCGCCCTGGTTACCCGTTACAATATGACCGAGATGTTCAGTCAGGAAGATTTCACGATGGTGAAGAATCCGGGTAAGGAAAATATGGAGATCATCACTAAGGAGGGACAGAAAATAAACCGGTATACGCCGAGCGAGGACCAGTCATCCAAAAGCGGTACCAAAGGGAAGAAAGTAGGAGTGGCCTATGAACTGGAGAATGGAGAGATTATCTATGTGCCCGAGTAACAGCCGGGTGTTGCCTGTTCTTTTCTGTACTTTGCTGGTGAACTCTGTCCCGGCAATGGCTGCGGAATTTGAGACAGCCAATCCGTATCCTGTCCGTGCGTATGCCGATACGTTGTCGTGTCCTCGTCCGGAGCAGGTGCTCCGAGGGATGGTCTGCGATGCGGGTCAAGAGCCTTTGCCCGGAGTTACGGTGCGGGTGCTCCATACAGATTATGCCGCAGTAACTGATGTACAAGGAGTTTTTGAGATCCGGGGGCGATGGCCGAAAGGGGCTCTCATCGAGTTCCGTTGCCTGGGAATGCGGCGGCAGGTCATCACTTACGAAGGACAGGACAAGCTCCATGTCCGTATGGAAGATGATACACGGATGATGGGAAATGTAGAGGTGTCGGCAAAAGCCAATATCAATGAGATTGATCTTCGGGCGCGCTCGGGGGTTGTGCAGAGCATTGACATGAAGCGCATCGAAAGTAAGCCGATGATTGATATGGGTCTGTCCCTTCAAGGGGCGGTTCCCGGTCTGGTGGTTATCAATACCGGAGAACTGGGTGCCGAGCCAAAAATCCGGATTCGTGGCAATTCCTCGTTGCGGAAAGGCAATCAGACCAACGAACCTTTGTATGTGCTCGACGGAAAAGTGATTGCTGCGGAAACCTTCTACAATCTGAATCCGACGGATATTCAGGATATCAAGGTGCTGAAAGATGCTGCTGCCTGTGCTTTATATGGAGTAAAAGCCGCCAATGGGGTACTGGAGATTACGTCGAAGCGTGGGAGTGAAGGCGAAACCACCGTTTCCTACAGTCTGGATATGGGCGTCACCACACGTGGACGGAGAGGCATCCGCATGATGGATTCTGCAGAAAAGCTGGAACTGGAGCGACTGTTGCAGAATCCCGAAACACCCGGTTACCGCTATAGTGCCGATTTCTACCGCAAGTATCATGCCGGTGATCCGAATCTGGAGCAGCTGATTGCCCACGGGCAGAGCAAACTCGACTCCCTGTCATCCATCCATACGGACTGGTATCAGGAATTGTTGCGCAACAGTCTGTATCAGAAACACAATATGAGTATCCGAGGTGGGAATGACCGGACCACTTATTTTATCTCCGCCAATTATACGGCGCAGGGAGGGCGCCTTCCCGGAAACGACAAGCAAAGGATGGGGATGCGTCTGAATCTGGACCAGCGGTTGGGCCGTGCCGGGTATTTCCTGTTGGGCGTGAACGGAGGATACAGCCGTACGGATACACCGAATGGGAGTTCCTCGGATCCGGTTTCTTTAATCTATGAGTTGAATCCCTATGAGCAGACTCACGGAAAACTGTATTCCTATCCGGGACAGACCTTTCAGGACCTGATCCGTCAGTACCAGGCCACAGCTTCGGGGAAAGATGCCGGAATCAGTGCCAGCATCACCCTAAATCCCCTGCGCGGATTGGATTTTGCAGCGGTGGGAGGGTTGGATTTTCTGTTGCACGAATCAGAACAGTTTACACCCTCCACGGCCTATTCCGAAACACATAGCGGTGTGCCTGAGGTGGAACGGGGCATATACAGCAAGGCCAAGAATGTTACGTTGAATCTCTCCGGCAATGTCCGGGTTACGTACAATCACGTGTTTGCTGGGCGGCATGATCTGACACTTGGGGCCAATACCGATTATTATCAGACCCGTCTGGACCAGGTCGGCATGACCGGATATGGGGTGGGGACCATCAATTCGGCGGCAGCCATCAATCAGTCGCTGCAGGGAAACCGTCAGCCTAAGGTAAGCGGGCTCAAGGACCAGACCGTTCAGGTGGGCCTTGGTGCCGTGGCGGGCTATACGCTGGATTCGACCTATGATCTGTATGCCACCTGCAAATGGGATGCTTCTTCCGTACTTCCCGCAGACAAACGTTGGAACAGTGCCTGGGCCGTAGGAGCCGGGTGGACACCAACAGCTTATGCTTTTCTGGATGACCATCCGGTGCTCACCAATCTGAAACTCAAAACCTCTTATGGTTATACGGCCAATCTGAACGGTGTCTCGGCCGCATCGACGGTGGCTACTTTTGCCTATTCTACCAACACTTATGAGGATCAGCGTTTGCTTGAATTGATTACCCTTTACAACAAAGACCTCAAACCAGAGCAGACCAAATCGATCGATGCCGGGATCAGTGTGGAATTATGGAACCGGCTGACATTGGATGTGAACTGGTATAACCGGCGAACGGAGCAGGCGCTGCTGGACGTACCGATACCCACTTCTACGGGGTTTACCAATCTGCAACGCAATATCGGTGTCTTGCAGAATCGCGGTGTGGAGATCGGATTGAGCGGACGCCTGGTGGAAACGCCAGATTGGATGCTTCGTCTGGGAGTGAATATGGCCTATAACCGCAATCAGGTGCTCGATTTGTATTATGCCGACAAAATATACTCTTCGGATCAGGCGCTCGTGCCCGATTATGAAATCGGCAAGTCTTATGATATGCTCTATGGTCCGGTTTCTTTGGGTATCAATCCGCTTACCGGCTATCCGGTGTTCTGGAGTCCGGTGAAAGGAGAGAAACAGGCCACAGAGGTTCTCGAAAAAGAGGATCTTGTGGCATTGGGGCACCTCACTCCTCCCTATTCCGGAAGTATCAATCTGAGCCTTTCCTATAAATCCTTTGATCTGGATATGGACTTTTATTATGTACTTGGAGGAGTGCAGGCCTTTAATTACGCTTATGTGCGTGACAAGGACGATGTGCAGAAAAATGCGGTGGCCGGACAAACCACGGACATGTGGTTTCGTCCGGGAGATGAGAACAAGATCTACGGTACTCCGTTCAATACATCGGGAATAGCGGAAAACAATATGCTTCTTCCCAATTCGCTTACGGTGGGAAAGAGCGATTATCTGAGATTGTCCATGGTGTCGTTGCGTTATCGCCTTCCGGCCCATTTCCTACGGAAATATCTGCCCTTTGTGCAATATGCCAACTGTTCGCTGAGAGGTTCCAATCTGTTTACATGGACCACCTACCGGGAGTCCGATCCCGAAAGCGGAACTCTGGCCGGAACCCTGCAGCCTGTTTATTCATTCAATGTAAATCTGACGTTCTGATTCCTATAAAATAGCATGAATATCGAGTCAATAAAACCTAAAAAATCAAGGCGAATGCTTTTACGGTGCTTGGGTTTGAAAAGCATCCTCGCCAACGGGTGTTCCGGGCTTCTGCTCCTCTGTTGCGGAAGCTGTTCGCTGGACATTCCTCCTGCCGACCAGTATGCCGATCCGGATGCCATCAGCGAAGTGAAGGCGGCGCGTTCACTGCTCTCTTCGGCCTATGCGCTTTACCCGCACTATGAGTATGAGTTCTCGGTTCTGGGACCGGATTTCTGTCCCACATCGCTTGTCGGTAAGGATATGGAGCAGAAGAATCTCTATCTGTGGCAGGACAATACAATTTCCGGTTTTGCGGAAACCGTATGGTTGGGATATTACAGGACTATAGCAGAGTGTGATGTATTGCTGGAACGTTTGCCGATGGTGCGAACGCATACTTCTGAAGAAGAGATCTGTAAACGACAGATCGAAGCCGAGGCCAAAACCCTGAAATCCATGTGCTATCTGAATCTCCTACGTGTTTTTGCCCCACCGTATGACCTTAATCCGCAGGCCGACGGTATCGTGCTGAAGAAAGTGGTCGGTTTGGAGGAAAAAGGACGGTCGTCCATCGAAGTCTGTGTGGCTACAATCCGGCGATGGCTGTTGGAAGCCGAGGTTGTGCCCAACCATTCAGAGGTGAACGGATGGTTGTCGCAGAAAGCAGTGCGTTATCTTCTGGCCGAACTGGAACTGTATGCCGGAAATTATGCCGAAGCCGCCAGATGGGCGATGCAGGTCCTGGAAGATGTACCGGCATCGGTTTATCCTGCGGTCGACTATTCGAAGCTTTGGCAGGAAGCCTCTTGTCCCGAGCGTATTTTTGCCTTTTATACCCGTACTCCCTATTATACAGCCATACAGTATGACAGTCAGGAAGGTGATTACTTTGCGCTCTCGCCGCAGATTTCATATGACGATTCCGATAAGCGGACCCCGTTCAGTGTGTATCCTCTGGTAATGAGCGGTTCAGAGCGGATGCTGGCCGGAAAGTACAACCGGAACAATAAGAAAGGAAAGACAAACCGCTACATTAACTCGATGCGTTATGCCGGTGCCGGTTTCATTGCCGCCGAGGCCTATGCCTGCATGGAAGGACAGGAGGAAAAGGCTCGGTCATTGCTTCTCGATTACCTGAAGCATTGCGGGGGAGGTTCCTTGCCTGGAAATCTTTCCAGAACGGATCTTGTCCAGGTCATCTTGCGTGAGAAAATGAAAGAGTTTTCCGGTGAAGGGGTCGCTTACTTCGACTACAAACGTCTGCATAACAGGTCTTTGGAGCGATGGAATACCTGGGGACAGGGAACGAATGCAACAATCAGACCGGAAGATTACCGATGGACCTTTCCGATACCCCGTTCGGAGTATCGGTACAATGAGGCGGTGACTCAAAATAAGGGTTGGCCGTTGCTCCGATGATTTTTATTTTAAACCATAACCAATAACAATGAAAGCAAAGTATTATTTTCAGATGGCAGCCCTGGTGTGTATGGCTGCCGGAGTTGTTGCATGTTCGGAAAACGAAGATGTAAAGAAACAGACGAACTATGTGCGTTTGAGCAGTCAGCATTCTCTGTCTATCCACGAAGACCAGTCGGATACAATCATGATTGACCTGCTTTTAGGGCAAGCCGTTCAGCATAGAACGGTATTGAATTTTGAGTTAGAACAAAATTCAGACTCTGTATTGTCATTGCTGAACTCACCTTTGGTATTGGAACCGGGTACGAAAACTGCTGTGTTGAAGATTGTGTCCAACCAAAAGAGTCTGCTTGAAGAACCCCGCCCAATGGAATTAGTGCTGAAGTCTTCTACAGACACCAATATCAGGATTTGGGATGCGACTCCTCCTCTTGTGCTGACCGTGCATCCGGATTCAGAGCTTCAGGAGCTGACCGAGGAACAGAAGCAACTGATAGCAGGATATAAAGAACGCTTGGGTATAGATGTATCGCGCTTTTTGGGACGTTTGGAATGCAAGGTAAGGATCGTATTTCCGACAGATGAGAAAGGAACCTTCTTTACAGATAGCGAGGTGCGCGAATTTGACGCTAAATCCATATTGGCATTGAGTGAAAAAGCTACCGCTGATACGCCCGTGCTTAAAATGACGGACAATCCGATGGGACTGACCTCTTTCCTGTATGAGATATTCCGGAAAGAAACCGTAGAAAGTGAGTTTTGGATGGGGATGCCTTATGCACGCCCGGTTCTAGACCTGATCGGCTATCAGCCGGCTCAGGAAATCTTCGATGTCACGTTAGACAGTCTGGTACTTCATGCCGACAAGCACGTGGACTTTATGGGAAAAGCTAAAAATCTTTATGACGAAGACATTACCGTTGTGCCATTTCGCTTCGAATATTCGGCTTGGGACCGCATGAAGAAACAGGCGGCTCAAGGGGACAAGTTTCAGGTAGAGGAAGGCGGAACTCAGGTGGAATATACACTGGCAGATGCCATAGCCAGCGGAACCTCTCTGAACCCGGAAGCATATCTGTTTGCTTCTACAATCGATTCGGATGTCTGGGAGAATGATCCGTCGGATTGGGTGGCACCTTCTGCATCCTTCGATGAGCAGGCCGGTACGCTGACCTTTACTTTTCCGTGGGATCACACTAATTCATCCGGTTACACTCAGATACAGGTTGTCTATACTTTAAAGACCTCCAAATAGTTTATGAATATCAAGTGGATTTCTTTTTGTACCGGTATGGTGGTGAGCTGTCTCTTGCAGGCAGCCCCATCTCCGGTTGATTTCTTACCTGGAACGGTAGAAGGCTTTTTGCCCAATGGCTTGCATTATCTGGTGTTGTCTAATGCCGAACCGGTGCATAATGTTGAACTGCGTCTGATTATGCGGGTCGGCTCTGTTCAGGAGAACGAACACCAGAAAGGGGCAGCACATTTTCTGGAACATATGGCTTTTGCCGGAACACGCCATTTTCCAAATCGGAGTATGGTTGAGTTTCTGGAATCCTTGGGTATGAAATACGGACGGGATATCAATGCCGTAACCGGTTACGACCGGACTGTGTTTATGCTTTCTGTGCCGATGGATCAGGAGGATACCCTGCTGCTAGACCGCTCTCTGCTGATGTTGCGTGACTGGCTTGATGGCATTACGTTTGACGAGGAGCATACCCGTAGGGAGCGTGGTGTGATTCTTGAGGAACTGCGTGGATATGATGTGGGTGATGATTTTTATTCGCTGAAAATCGGTAACAGTCGTTTTGCGGATCACATGCCTTTGGGCACTGAGGCCGATATCCGGTCCATAGACCGTAAAACCCTGAAACAGTATTATCAGAAGTGGTATGCGCCACAACTGGCAGCAGTGGTTCTTGTCGGTGCGGTTGATACGGTTCAGGCAGTACGTCTGATCCGTAAACATTTTTCAGAGGTACCTGTCAAAGATGTGAGCGATTTCCGGACTTATCCTTTGACCTATCCTCGAGGTATTCAGATTCAGGAGCATACGGACACACTTCCGACTAAATCTGAAATGGAACTGATTATACCTCATCCGGCGGTAGTGACACGTAGTCTTGACGATCTGGTACGTAAGGAGCGTGGCGGATTGCTCATACGCCTGTTGTCGCAACGTCTGAGGTTCCAGGGAGTGGACTGTCTGCTTTCGGATGCGTGGTATTTGGCCGATCGGAATCATTTTGTTCTGTCAGTCCGGGGAGAAAACCGCCAGGATCTGCATTCCAAACTGGTGCGTGCTTTGGCGCAATTTGACGAGGTACAACAGTCTGGCTTTTCTGCCGATGAGGTTCATGATGCCTGTGATGCTTATCTGCAACGTTTTTCCTTGCCCTCCTCCGACCGCCGTTCGGCAGAGTGGTGTGATGACTTTACCGATTACATTCTTTCGGGCGATCGCTATGTGCATACCTCCCATACTTTGGAACAGCTCCGTATGCAGATGAAACAAACCACGAGCAGCGATCTTCAGGCAATGCTCTCCTGCTGGCTTTCCAGTCGGGATACCACGTTGCTGGTGGCTTGCAGAAACCACAGAGCCACAGAGCAGCCCCTTACGGCTTCCTGGATAGAAGGTTTGTGGCAAGACAAAGACACGGTGGTTTTACGTCCCTATCGTTATGAACAAAAAACGCCAAGCAGCGAATGTGCCTATGCGCCGCCTTGCCTGATGCATGAATATCGTTTCCATTCTTCTGATATCCGGAATGAAAAATATTATCCGTCGATGGGAGTCACGGAGATTACTCTGAGCAATGGCTTGAAATTGATTTTACGTCCAACCCCCGATCAGAGCGGTCGTATGCTGGTAAATCTGTTTGCGCGAGGCGGAGTCGGTGATTTGTCGGAACAGGATTATTATCGTTTTGAAGGAACAGCCGGCTACATGGAGATGGGAGGAATTACCAAAGTGGGTAATGATACGCTCTCGGAATTTATGCTTCAGAATGAATTGTCCATGAACGTGTCTATCAGCAATAGTTGGCATGATATTCTGGCTTCGGCTCCGACAGAAGAAGCACTGCCTCTGTTTAATCTGATGTATGAAAAAATGCACTATCCGGAACTCTGCAGGGAAGACTTTGAGGAAATACGGAGAAGTGAATTGGAAGACCAGGATCAGGAAACCATATTAGACCGAGTGATGAAGCAGGCTTCGGACCGCCTGCTCACCAACCGCCTGAATCTGCTGGTCGGAAGTGTGTTGCCGGCAGCTCAGCGTGAACGCACCCGAGAAGAACTGGAACAACTGAGCCTGGACTCCATGGCCGCTTATTACCGGAAACTCTTTACCAACCCTGAAGGGATGACGCTGGTGATAACCGGGGATTATTCTTTAGAGACGATAAAAAGAACTGCCGTGTCGGTATTCGCCCGAATGAATTGTCCGGCCGGAGGTATGCCTCCGGCAGTGGTGCGCCGCCCGCAACTCGTGCGACAGCATCGTGAAGGATTTGCTGGTGATCATGAGTCGCAAACCGTGTTGGAATATGTTTTTCCCGGTCATTATGAACCTTCGTTGCGTAGCAGTCTGACTCTGAAACTGGTGCGTGACGTGCTGCAAAACCGTGTTTTGGAGATTTTGCGTGAGCGCGAGTATATCGTTTATTCGCCGTATGTGTCTTTGTTCTACAACGGCTCTCCCGAACAGACCTTCTATCTGAATCTGTCGCTTTCGGTTGATGAGGCCAATACGGCGCGCGTTGACACTTTGGTGCGACAGATAATATGCTCTCTACAGGCCAATGCTATCAGTTCGTCCGAATTGGAACAGTTGAAGCGTTCTTTCCGAATCAATAAAATGCAGGTACTCACACCATCCGCTTCTGTTGAGTGGCGCAACACGTTGGTGAATCTGCTTAAGAACGGAGAACAGCTGGACGATTTTGAGGATTATGACCACATCTTGGAGCAAATCTCAGCAGAGGACGTCCGTCGGGCATTTGTACGCTATCTCGATGCCGAAAGCCATGTGCTGCTCTATATCGGGAAGCATCAGTATGATGAAAAAGATACGAGGACCTTAAAAGAAGAGAAAGATGACAGATAAAAAAAGACGAAACGAACGGGCGGTACAAGTGCGGAGAAAGTTGGGGTATCCGCTTCGGTTGCTTTTGTTTCTGCTCTTGTTTGTAGGAAGGGCAGACAGGATATTGCTTGCCCAGAATCATGATCCGCAGGCCTATGCTCTTTTTGACGCGCAGGGAAAACGGATATCCTTTCAGGAAATGATCCGCGGACTGGCCGAAGCAGAAGTGGTGCTTGTTGGAGAAATCCACAACTGTTGCATCACTCATTGGCTAGAACTGTCCATTACCCGGGCATTATATCAGGTTCACGGTGACCGCATGATGATGGGAGCCGAGATGTTCGAAGCCGACAACCAGTTGTTGCTGGATGAGTATATGCAACGCACCATCCGATATGACAGTTTTGAGGATGAAGCCCGTTTGTGGCCTAATTATCAGACAGACTATGCCCCATTGGTGTTTTATGCAAAGGAGCATCGCATTCCTTTTGTGGCAACCAATGTTCCCCGCCGTTATGCCAATGTGGTAAAATATAAAGGATTGGCTTATTTGGATTCACTTTCGGAGGAGGCAAAACGTTATCTGCCGCCCTTGCCCGTTGCCTATCTTCACGACGAGTCGCAGGAAGATTTGTTTGCCTTGATGCGTGCAACAGGAATACGGAGCGGTGAGAATTCGTACCTGGCAGAGGCTCAGGCCTTGAAAGATGCTACTATGGGGTGGTTTATTGCCCGGAACATGAAAGAGAAGTTCTTGCACTTTAACGGGAACTACCACTCTGATTTCAAGAAAGGTATTGTGCCTTACTTGTTGGAATATCGTCCGGGAACGAATGTGAAAACGGTGTGCAGTGTGCGTCAGGAAACGGTGGAGGCATTAGACGAAGAGCATAATGGGCGTGCCGATTACTATATATGCGTGCCGGAAGATATGTCCACCTCTTATTGATTATGTAGATGTGTGTTACAAAGGGGATATGTCAGAAACTAAAATGACTGTTTCCCAAAGTTGTTGATTGTAACTATAATAGTTAAAAGGGTCGTATCAAACTCAGTATTGAGTAATGATGCGGCCTTTGCTTGTTTTTTTAAGGTACTCGGATTTCAGACTATAAGTTCACATTTTCGAGAAATGAATTTAATATCTTCCCCCAAAAAATGAGAAATATCATTTTTTTTGCTTAATTTTGAGAGCAATTTTTCATAAAATCTACAAGTTTGTCCTGAAGTAGCGTCTTATCAGAAAACCTTTGTCTTACGATGAAAACCTGTAGATTTTATGAGGAACTATATTGTATTAAAACAGAATAAAATGACAAAAAAAGAAAAAATTGTATCGTTTGTATGGCAGCATTTGCTTCTGCTGGTTTCTTTGTTTATTATGACTTTTGGAGTGGCTCTGTGCGTGAAGAGCATGTTGGGATCAAGCGTGATCAGTGTTTTGCCTTACGTCTTTCAGGAAGCGGGAGCCGACGGACTGGTGCCGGCGCTGACTATCGGTGAGTATACCTATATCATGAATGGAGTGTTGGTTTTCGGTCAGATAGGAGTTCTTCGCCGTAAGTTCGATCCGCTTCAGCTTTTTCAGCTGTTGGTAGGTTTTGTTTTCGGCATGTTGTTGGACTTCAATATGTATCTGACCTCCTGGCTCGAACCGGTTGCTTTTTGGGAAAAGGCAACAGCTCAGTTGGTGGGATGTACTGTTCTGGCGGCCGGAGTAGCTTTGGAGGTGCGATGCGGTAGTGTCACGATGCCGGGTGAAGGCTTTCCTGTGGCGGTGAGTCGTGTGTTGGGCATGGATTTTCCGAGGGTAAAGATTGCGGTAGATACTTCACTGGTTATGCTGGGTATCATTGCCTGTTATGCTTTCTTTGGCGGATGGCAGTGGCATATTATCGGAATCGGAACTTTGTTTGCCATGTATTATGTGGGCTTTGCCGTACGTATCATCGGGCACCATTTAAGCTGGTTTGACCGTTTGCTCAAATATCGTCCGGGATTCCGGAGATACCTTTACGGACTGGCAAAATATATTTATAGAAAATAGATTCCGGAAGCATTTACAGATTGCCAGGCAAGAAAATGTTGTAAAGTATATGCAGCATATAAACGGAGTGCAATCAGAAGAATTTTTTTTGAGAATTATCAGCCATTCAGGGAAAAGGATGTATGCTCCATTTCCTGAATGGCTGATATTTTTACAGAAAAAACGATATTGAAATAGGAATATATTAAAAATAAGCTACTTATAAGCATTTCTCAAAAAACGAGGTAATGACT